>NZ_FNOU01000011.1 GCF_900107125.1 Eubacterium barkeri | reverse complement strand
CCTGGGCCCCCTAACCTGGCAGGATGAAGGGGAAGCCACCGCCATGGATAAGGCCGAGGCCTTGGTCCGTGCCTTTGTGGCGGCAGGCTTTACCAAAATCCATTTAGATACCAGCATGCGCCTGGCCGATGATGATCCGACCCTCCCCCTGGCGGATACCACCATCGCCCGCCGGGCCGCCCGATTGGCCGCTGCCTGTGAAGACACCTTCAGAAATGGGGTTTTAGTACAGCATCCGGATGCCATCGAGCCGGTGTATATTGTCGGAAGTGAGGTACCCATTCCCGGTGGTGCCCAGGAAGAGGAATCCATCCACGTCACCACACCCGAGGATTTTGAGAGCACCCTCTCCCATTTTAAAGCGGCCTTTGAGGCCGCCGGAGCATCTGAGGCCTACACACGGATTATTGGTGTGGTGGTCCAGCCCGGTGTGGAGTTTGGGGATAATGCGGTGGAGGCCTACGACCGGAAGCGGGCGGCAGCCCTTTGCCAGAGTCTGACCCATCATCCCGGATTGGTGTTCGAAGGACATTCCACTGACTATCAAACCCCCAGGAACCTTCGACAGATGGTGGAGGATGGCATCGCCATTTTAAAGGTGGGGCCAGCCCTTACCTTTGCCTGTCGGGAGGCCTGCTTTGCCCTGGAAGCCATGGAGCAGGAGGTGGTGCGGGACGAGGAGAAGCGGTCCCAATTTAAGAGCACGCTGTTAAAAACCCTTTATCATACCCCTAAATATTGGAAGCGATATTATGATGAAGATCATCTGACCCTCAAAATGAAGTACAGCTACTCTGACCGGGTGCGATACGTCTTTGGAGAAGCGCCCGTACAGCAGGCCCTGGCCGAATTAATGGAAAATCTGAACAATGAACCCCTCCCCCGGGCACTCATTAGTCAGTATATGCCAAGACAGTATGACCGGGTCTGTGCCGGTAGCCTGGAACCCTGGGCCGAGGCCCTGATTAAAGACCGCATCAAGGATTTAATCGATCATTATCTTTACGCCACGGGAGTTGTTGTATCCCCGGGCCGATAACATTTAAAAAACCGCCAACCCCCAAGGCGCTGTCGCATGGCAGGCTGCAGGGGTTTGGCGGTTTTTAAAATACCTTATCCTCTTTTTTTCGTCAGCCGTTCCTCCAGAAGCAGGATCGGCAGGCAGTCGCAGGTGAGGGGGCCTGCTTGATAGTCCCGATAGTTTTGCTCATCGGTACAAAAGGGCTCCTCACATTGGATGAGGGACAGAATTTCTCTGGGAAAATCGTACTGATGGAGCCCCTCCTCGTTAATCTGACAGAATACGAATTTATTCACCCGGTTCCGGCGGATCAAATGATTCCGGTCCAAAATGCCTAAATGCTTGGAGAGATTGGACTGCTTGATGCCCAGAAGGTATTCCAACTCACACACACACATTTCCCCGTGGGAGAGCAGGTTTAAAATACGCAGCCGGGTGGGGTCCGATAAAGTTTTTAGGATGTCGGTGATCATGGTGTTCCCCTTTCACGTCGTCCTTTTAGTTTAACCCATTTTCGGGGGCTTGTCATGGAAAATGTTCAGCCGCAGCAGCCACCGTCTCCGCCTTTATCACCACCGCAGCAGCAGGAGGATTTGGAGAGCTTTTCCTGGAGCATGGCCATGGCCATTTCAGAGCGGTCGGTTCCTGTCCACTCCATGAGTTCTTCATTGCTGGGGTAGCTTCCCTTTCGGTAGACCTCCCCATCCACCAGGGTAATGGGCAGGGCATCGGCACCCTCGTTTAACAGGACGGTATTGACTTCAGCATTGTCCACATAGACCTGGGGCTCCTCAGACAGATTGTGGCGGATGACATCCTTGTGCAGCTTCACCAGATTGGTGACCATGGTGGCCATGCGGAGGAGCTCAGGATCCACTCCAGGACCGCAGACCCCAGTGGAACAGCACATTGCCGGATCAAAAATTTCTACTTTACTCATTTTAACAACCTCTTTCTAATATTATTTTCAAATTACGCTTGCCAGGGAATCACAATGGCGTTGCCCTGGCTTTCCTTGGCAATACGGGAAATCCATCCTTCTTCGGCGGCGGCCCGGGCCAGGAGGAAGGGATCTCGGGTATCCGTAGCGGATAGACAGGCGTTAACCACCCAAAATCGATTATTGATGCCAGCCCGGTTCAAATCGGCCTGAAGACGGTCTGCCTCAAAATAGGGCGTGGCTTCTGGCAGGGTGACGATGACCACCTCGGTTTCATCTGGATTTTTAAGTCGGGGCAGCAAATGGCGGACGGAATCGGGAATCTCCGCGTGGGAGCGCTCCATTTCTTTGTGATAGCTTTCAGTGGAATTAAGGAGCAGGAGGGTATGCCCCGTGGGAGCCGTATCGATGACCACCACCCGGTCGTCAGCCTTTTCCACAATCTCTGCAAAGGCCCGGAATACTGCGATTTCCTGGGTACAGGGTGACCGCAGATCCTCTTCGATATAGTCGATGTCGGCCTGGGATAGCCCGTTTTTTTGGGCCTTGCCAATGACCTCATCCCGATAGCGGGCCAGCTCTTGGGATTCATCGATATTGCTGATGGTGATGTTGGGATGCTTCAGGGACTGGGCACTGATGTGGCCGGCAGGGTCCGTGGTGGTCAGGTGGACCCTTTTGCCCATCCGGGCCAGGCCCAGGGCAATGGCACTGGCCACGGTGGTCTTCCCCACGCCCCCCTTACCCATGGTGAAGATAACCTTCTTTTCCCTTTGGTTCAAATCCTCAATCAAGGTGGAGAGTCCGGGATAATCCACAGCCCTGGTTTTCGGCAGGACTGTAATGGGGGGCTCGGGCTGAAGCATCCGGCGGATATTGGCAATGCCGCTGATATTGTAGGAGCGCAGGGGAATCATGGAGATGGGGTATTCCCTTAAACCCTGGGGCATGGACGCCAGGGCCTTTTGTTGTTTGCAATAAAAGCTTTCCGAGATGCGATCCCCCAGGACCTCACCATCCAGCAGACCGTTGATAATGAGCTGCTGGTTCGTGACTCCGATATCCCGTAGTTCCGCTGAGGCTCGCATGGCTTCCTGGAGTGGGGCCTTTTCCGGTCGAGCCACCAACATGAGGGTGGTCATCTTTGGATCTGAGAGGGTGGCCACCGCTTTTTCGTACATGGCCTTCTGCTCCCCCAGCCCCGAGAGCTGCCCCATACAGGAGGCTCCGGTGGTGTTTTCATCAATGAAGGAATTCCAGGCCGATGGCAGTGCAAGCATCCGCAGGGTGTGCCCGGTGGGGGCGGTGTCAAAGATGATATAATCGTAGGCATCCTGGATGGTTTCGTCGGTAATGAAATGGGAGAATTCATTAAAGGCGGCAATTTCCACAGTACAGGAGCCGGAAAGCTGTTCCTCCATATTTTGGATAACGGATTCGGGCATCTTTCCCCGGTAGGGCCCCACCACCGATTCCCGATATTCAGAAGCGGCTTCCTCCGGATTCAAATTGGCCACGGTAAGTCCCGGGACATGGTTGATGGCTTTGCCTTTATTATCCAGTTCTGTTTCAAAAACATCCTGGAGGTTAGAGGCGGGGTCGGTGCTGATTAAAAATACCCTCTTCCCGGCATCTGCCAGGGCCATGGCAGTGGCACAGGAGGTGCTGGTTTTGCCCACACCGCCCTTCCCGGTAAAAAATAGATATTTGGTTAAGCCCGGGGTATCCGGGGCATAAGTTTTTAGTTCCATGGGAATCCTCTTTCTGAGTCATCATAAGACTCGGTGCCTTTATTTTTATCATATTACTTTATATTCATATAATAAAACATAAGAAAAGGACTGTCAAGGAATTAATAAATATATAAGCATATTATTATGTGCTGATTATGAATTGGTGTTTTTCACTTCTAAACGATGTGACTCAATGGCGGCAAATCCTGGATATTGATTGGAAGCCTGTCAAGGGGGATTGAAAATACAGGGTTTTGCTTTATAATAATGATAGAATAAATATTGTATTAATTAGGAGTAAACTATGGCATCTTTTGACCGATCCGTAAAAATATTAAAAGCTCTGGGTCACCCCATCCGTTTTCAAATTGTTCAGTTCCTGTTAGATAAGCCCCATTGTGTTTGCGAATTGAAAGAACACCTGGACTTTTCCCAGCCGAACCTTTCCCAGCATTTAAAAATTTTGAGGGAGGCGGGCATTATTGACAGTGAAAAGGTGGGAATCCAGACCCACTATCATATTTGTCTCCCCCATACCCAGGCGCTTCTTGAAGCGGCAGAGGCCATGGGTGATGAACGATTAGAAAACATGTTATCCTGAATACCCATTAAGCCAGCGTTCAACTTGTTATGTTTAAATACAGACAAAAATAAAGGCAAAAAGGCCGATTCACTGGAATTGAATAGATGGGATGGCAATCATGAATCAGAAATCAAAAGAGAGTATATTAAGGGGGGCCCAGGAGCGGATATCGCCACCGGGCAGCACCAGCCTGACAGAATATCGGGAGCTGATGGGTATTTTACGTTCGGCCCTGGATATCGCAGAGGGTATTTTGGTTAACGGTGGGGAAACATCGGACGCCGAGGCGATGGTCATTCGAATTTGCAAGGCTTATGGTGCTGAGGAAGTCAATGTGTGGGCGATTATCAGTGTGGTCCAGGGGACGATGCGGATGCCCAGTGGCTTAGAGGTTTCCCTGAGTAAACGGATTTACGATAGTAATATCAATCTTTTCCGATTGCAGCGGATGAATGAGATTGCAGAGACCTATATCCAGGACAAACCGGATGAGAAACAGCGTCGGGCCCTTTATGAAGCGGCTTGCCAGGCAGAGCCCTTTCCGAGAGCCGTCTTTTTAATGGGCGGCCTGATCTGTACCTTTGGATGGTGTCTTTACTTTGATGGGTCTCTTTTGGATGCACTATGCTCGGGACTCATCGGGTTTATTTTGCTTTTTTGTAAGGATCACATTCTTCAGTATTTTAACAATATGGCCACGACAATTTTACTATCGGCCTTTTCGGGGATGTTAGCGGCCATTTTCCTCAAGCTTGGGTTTGTGGTCAGCTATTCCTTTATTGCCATTGGGATTATTATGCTGCTCATCCCCACCCTTCAGGTGGCCAATGGTATCCGGGAATTATTTGGGGGGGATATTGTCTGCGGGACCCTGCGCATCCTCCAGGCCATGCTGACCACCAGTGCCATTGCCCTGGGGTTTATGATTGCCATGCTCGTCTTTAAGTTTGCCCCCAATGAGACGGCCATGGTGACACCGGTTCCCAAGCTTGTGCTGTCAGCGGGAATTGGGGTTCTGGGTTACGCCATTGTCTTTAAAGCCTCCTTAGAGCGGTTTGTCCCCATTATTCTGGGGGGATTGGCCACTGCGGGGCTATGGGTGTTTTTGCAGCAGACCGGCATGGGGGTGATTGCCAATACCTATTGGTGTTCCATTTTTATCACCGGATATGCCATGATTTTCTCTAAAATTGTGAAGGACAGTAATACAAATACCTATCTGCTCCCCATCTTAACCATTCTGCTCCCGGGGAAGTACTTTTACTATAGCACCTACTATATCGTTATTTTTGATCAACAGCGGTTTTGGAGCAATGTCAGCTTAATGTCAGAAATGATCTTTGGGATTGTCTTTGGAATCATTACCGTTAATCTCACCGTTCATTTTATCCTTGAATTTCTTGAAAGACGGAGAAAACGTGATATACTGAAAAAATAGAGGGGGTGGCCAATGGAGGGACGACAGGTTTTCCTAAAGCGTTTGTATGAGGCTTCCGATGCAGGGGAGCATATTATCGGGGCGGTTTGTGGTTCCGGTCTGACGGCCAAGTATGTCATGGCGGGAGGGGCGGATTTTATCCTGGCCCTGAGCTCTGGCATTTATCGGAGCATGGGCCGGGGATCCTTGGGGGGACTGATGCCCTACGCCAACAGCAACGAGATGGTGGCGGCCTTTGCTAAACGGGAGCTACTTCCCATGACCAGGGATTTTCCCGTGTTCTTTGGCTTAAATGCCACGGATCCCACCCTGGAGATCAAGACCTATATCAAAGCCATCCGGAATTGGGGCTTCACCGGGATTAATAATTACCCCACCATCGGTTTTTACGATGGGGATTTCCACGATGCCCTGGAGGCCTCGGGTCTGTGTTATGAAGCGGAGGTCCAGGCCATTGCCTACGCCCATAAGCTGGGCATGGCCACTGTTGCCTTTGCCTTTAATGTCGACCAGGCCAAAGAGATGATCCGGGCCGGGGCGGATGTTTTGTGCGTCCATTTAGGGCTGACTGGGGGAGGCCTTTTAGGAGCCTCCAAGGTGTTCTCCCTGGTGGCGGCCAAGGATAAAATCAACGCCATTTTCGAGGTCTGCGATACCCTGCGGCCAGGGATTTTAAAGATGGTTTACGGCGGGCCTTTAAAGGACCCGGTGGACGTTCAATACATGTATCAAAATACCCAGACCCATGGCTACATCGGCGGATCGTCCTTTGACCGGATTCCAACGGAAAAGGCCCTCCTCAATATCACCCAGGCTTTTAAATCCACCCAGCGCTTTACTGAGGATACCCTTATGCAGAAAATGCTCACCGGTATTACCAAATATTACGATTATCCAGCCTTTGTCAAAGAATACATCAAGCAGAATTACATGAATGAGATCGCCTTTTCAGACCTCGCCCGGCTCTGCGGGGTGAGCCGGGGGCATTTAAGCACCCGCTTCAAGCAGGAGGTGGGCTGCACCCTCCAGGATTATCTGCTGAGTTATCGCATGAAGAAGGCTGCCTCCCTTCTGAAGCGCGGGGTAACGGTGGCTGAGGCCGGAACCATGGTGGGATATCCAGATGTGGCCCATTTCAGTAAGATGTTTAAAAAGACCATGGGAGCTTCACCGAAAACGTATAAATGTCATTAATACAAAAAGACAAATCCGCCGTACAATAACACATGGCTTTTTACCGCAGATGACAGTATGATTAGGGTAGATCTTAATGATACTGTTTTTTCTATGGCCATAGAAAGGTGTTGATACCGAGGGGTATCGGAAACGGAGGACGAATGTGAAGACAATTGCCATTGCAGGAACCTTTGATACCAAGGGAAGGGAGTACGCTTACGTCAAGGACCTCATTGAGGGCCTGGGACTGAAGACCCTGACCATTAATACCGGCGTGTTTGAACCTGTGTTCGAACCGGATGTGTCCAATGCCGCCGTTGCGGCGGCTGCGGGAGCAGATATTCAGGAAATTGTCCATCGGGGGGATCGGGCCTACGCCACGGAGATCCTCTCCAGGGGGATGGAAATTCTGGTAACCCAGCTGTACGAGGCCGGTCGGTTTGACGGCATCCTCTCCTTTGGGGGAAGCGGCGGCACGGCCCTGGTTACCCCTGCCATGCGGGCCCTGCCCATTGGGGTGCCTAAGGTCATGGTATCCACCATGGCCTCTGGGGATGTCTCTGGCTACGTGGGGACCAGCGATATTGTGATGATGCCTTCGGTGGTGGATGTGGCGGGACTCAATTCCATTTCCACTAAAATTTTTGCCAATGCCGCCTTTGCCATTGCGGGTATGGTGAAATTTGAGGACACCCATGAGATTGAAAAGAAGCCCCTCATTGGGGCGACAATGTTCGGAGTGACCACGCCCTGCCTCACCGAGGCCCAGAAATACTTAGAGGACCGGGGCTACGAGGTGCTGATTTTCCACGCCACAGGAACCGGTGGACAATCCATGGAAGCCTTAATTGATGGCGGCTTCATTGAAGGGGTATTGGACCTCACCACCACCGAGTGGGCGGACGAGCTGGTTGGCGGTATGCTGGCGGCTGGGGAACACCGTCTGGAGGCCGCTGGCCGGGCTGGGATTCCCCAGGTGGTTTCCGTGGGGGCGGTGGATATGGTGAATTTTGGACCCATGGACAGTGTACCGTCCAAATTTGCCGGGCGGAACCTCTACAAGCATAATCCCATGATTACCCTCATGCGCACCACTGTGGATGAAAATCAGGCCATCGGCCAGAAGATTGCGGAGAAGCTAAGGGATACCACTGGCCCGACGGTGGTTATGCTGCCCCTGAAAGGGGTCTCCATGATCGACGCAGAGGGGGAACCCTTCTACGGACCCGAGGAGGATGCGGCCCTGTTCGATGCCATCCGGGATGGTCTGGATCAGGATAAGGTGACCCTTCGGGAAATGGACTGCCATATCAATGATGTGGACTTTGCCAAGGCAGCAGCCCAGCAGCTCATTGATTTAATGGAAAATAAATAATTAAAAAAAGGAGAATCGCAATGAACAAACAAACACGGGAAGAAATCGTACAGGGCTATAAGGCTAAGGTGGCATCCGGGGAAATCTTAGTGGGCGTGGGTGCCGGTACTGGGATTACGGCCAAGAGCAGCGAAGCCGGCGGGGCGGATATGCTCATTATCTACAACTCCGGGCGTTACCGGATGGCGGGACGGGGCTCTCTGGCGGGCTTACTCTCCTATGGGGATGCCAATGCGATTGTCTGCGAAATGGCCAGCGAGGTCCTGCCTGTTGTTAAAGACACCCCTGTTCTAGCCGGGGTTTGCGGTACCGACCCCTTCCGGGTTATGGAGGTTTTCCTCAAAGAGCTGAAGGATATGGGCTTCTCCGGGGTACAGAACTTCCCCACCGTCGGCCTCATCGACGGGGTCTTCCGTCAGAATCTGGAAGAAACGGATATGGGCTACGGTCTGGAAATTGAAATGATTCGCAAGGCCCATGAAATCGGCCTGCTGACCACCCCCTATGTCTTTGATGAGGATCAGGCGAAGGCCATGGCGGAAGCTGGTGCGGATATTCTGGTGGCCCATATGGGGCTGACCACCAAGGGAACCATCGGGGCGAAAACAGCCCTGACCCTGGACGACTGTGTGGAAAAGGTTCGGGCCATTATGGAAGCCGGCCGCTCTGTCAATCCGGAGATCATGGTCATCTGCCATGGTGGCCCCATCGCCGAACCGGCAGATGCCCAGTATGTCATTGAACGTATCGAAGGTATCGATGGCTTCTTCGGCGCTTCCAGTATCGAACGCTTTGCCGCAGAAAAGGGCATCACAGCCCAGACCGAAGCCTTTAAGGCCATTAAAAAATAAGCTGGTATTCACGAAAAATACCTCCTCATCGTTGTGGTGGGGAGGTGTTTTTAATGTACGGATTTTATAAAGACCGGGAGCTGTGATTCCTGATAGATAATGACGATACAGAGGATTTGATTAGCCGATGTTCATGATGCCCTTTCCACATTTGGCCGTTTGATTTCGAGTACTCATAAAAAAAGTCTTTGATGGTGTATTCACGACCCTGCAAACCGGGTTAAGCAAGCTTGGTGATACCTCTGGGACCCGGAAAATTATGACACTACCTTCTTCGATATTGAAGCACAAATCCAGGAAACTGAAAAAGGTCTGTCCCAGAGGATTGATGCGCTAAACGGCAATCCCTACTGGAAAAGATGTTTGTTTCAGAGTAAATCCGGGGCAAGACAAAAAAGCCACCCTCAGCGGGTGACTTTCAGATAATTCCTATCCTATAGATTAAAAAGATCGGAGTGGCTGCCGGTATCCACAAGGGTTAAGGTCAGAATAGCATCATCAATAAGATAGATCAGTAACCAGTCCGGTTGGATATAGCATTCATGAAACCCCTCCAGAGAACCGTTGAGGGCATGATCATAATATTTATCCGGTAGTTGCTGGCCCTTGGGAAGCATTTCCATAACAGCATCGAGACGGGCAAGGCTAAGGCCGCGCTTTTTAATCCGCTTATAGCCTTTTTTATAGGCGGTGGTAAATTTTAAGGTATACATCTAGTCGGCATCTAAGGCTTTTTTCAAGTCATCCAGGGTCGTATATCCCATTACTTCGGGGTCTCTGGAAATTTGCCGGGCTTGTGTCATAGCAGATAGGGTTTTTTGATTATAGCTCGGTAGGGCAACCTCAAAGGGAAGACCACCACGGAGAATGCATTGGTGCAGGAAGATGTTAACGGCGCTGGACATATCCATGCCAAGATCGTTGAATAATTTGGTAGCCTGGGTTTTGATCTGGGCGTCAATTCGAATTTGGGTTGGTGTTGTTGCCATTGTTATCAACTCCTTTCATGGTTATTTTCCTACGATCGGTATACAATGTCAATTAAATAAAGGAAGAATAGACACATCATACGAAGTTGATGGGGTTGAATGCTGAAAATTATGGAATAAAGAATGCCGTTAGTTTGGGAACAGCGTAAGGTTGGGGAAGGTCCACAATGGTTCCAACTTCATTCTGCAAAGGACTTGCAATCCTAAGAAGATGGGCGTATAATGAAATCAATTAAATAACTCCGAGTCCATTGCATCCCACAGGGATGGGTGGAACCATGGGTTTGACTGGCAACAGCCGGGCCTGCCGTATTTGCAAAGGAGGCACTATTATAAAGGGGACGGACCCTTTTATAGTAGTGTTATTTTATTTCCAGGAGGTAATTTTATGGCGAAGCAATTGTTGATCAAGCCTGAGAAATGCTTGTCCTGTCGAACATGCGAAACGGTATGTTCCTTTGGGCACTTTCAGGTTTTTAATCCAAAACTGTCCAATGTGACGGTTTTTGCCTATGAGGCGGCGGCCATTTCGGTCCCGGTGATGTGCCTGCAGTGTGCTGATGCATCCTGTGTGGCGGTGTGTCCGGTGGGGGCCATGACCAAGGGCGAAGACGGCCTGGTCACCCTGAACCAGGACAAGTGCATTGGGTGTAAGATGTGCCTGAATGCTTGCCCCCTGGGGAATATCGGCATCAATCCCGCCACCGGCAGACTCCACAAATGCGATTTATGCGATGGCGATCCCCAGTGTGCAAAATACTGCCCCACGGGGGCCATTGAATATGCAGACGCCACCGAGGATAAAAACCGTCAAAAAGCGGTGGCCGATGGACTGCGGGACGCATATGGAGAGGAGGCGATTTCATGAACGCATGGACTGGAAAACTATTGAGAATCGATTTGGCCACGGGGTCCATTGCCACAGAGCCCCTCAAAATGGATCTGGCCAGGGACTATGTGGGGGCCCGGGGTCTGGGCACCAAGTATTTCTGTGATGAGGTCGATCCCAAGGTCGAACCCCTGAGCCCGGAAAACAAGCTGATCTTTATGACCGGCCCCCTGACCGGGACTGCCGCAGCCTGCGGCGGCCGTTATGAGGTGGTGGCCAAGGCGCCCCTGACGGGGACCATCGGCGCGGCCAATTCCGGGGGATACTTTGGCCCCGAGCTTAAATATGCAGGATATGACGGCATCATCTTTGAAAATGCCAGCGAAAAACCCGTGTACCTCTACATCAAGGATGATGTGGTGGAGCTCCGGGATGCAGACCATCTCTGGGGGAAAACCGTCTTTGAAACCACGGATATGCTCAATGAAGAATGCGGCGAAAGCTTTCGCATTGCCTGTGTGGGACCCGTGGCAGAAAAGGGATGCCTGTACTCCGGGGTGATGAATGACAAGCATCGGGCAGCCGGCCGGGGTGGTCTGGGGACCGTTATGGCCAGTAAAAACCTGAAGGCTGTGGCGGTTCGGGGCAGCGGTGGCCTGAGCGTGGCCAATAACGAAGGCTTTATGGCCTCCATGGCGGATTGCCGGACCAAGCTTTTGGCCCATCCCGTCACCGGTGGTGGTCTTCCTGCCTACGGAACGGAAATCCTGGTGAACATCCTCAATGAAAGCGGGAGCCTGCCGGTGAATAATGGCCGGGACGGTGCGGTATTTGAACAGGCAGAAGCCATCTCCGGGGAAGCCTTAGTGGATGAATACCTGGTGCGCGATAAGGCCTGCTTTGGCTGCTGCATCGGCTGCGGACGGATCGTTCATGTGAAGGATGGCCCCTTTAAGTCTGCTGGAGAAGGCCCGGAATACGAGGCGGGCTGGTCCTTCGGGGCGGCCTGTGGTGTGGATCGTCTGGACGCGGTGTGCAAGGCCAACTTCCTGTGCAACGAATACGGCATGGACCCCATTACCCTGGGCTCTACCATTGCCTGTCTCATGGAATTGTACGAAGCCGGCTATATCCCTGAAGAGGATATCGGATTCCCAGTGCGCTTCGGGGATGCGGAGGTCGTGGTTAAGCTGGTGGAAATGGTCTGTGAGGATGAAGGCATTGGCCATCTCATCGCTCAGGGCTCCTACCGCATGGCTGAAAAGTACGGCCATCCGGAGCTGTCCATGACGGTGAAAAAGCAGGAAATGCCGGCCTACGACGGCCGTGCCCAGCAGGGTATCGGCCTGGAATACGCGACCTCTAACCGTGGAGGGTGCCATGTCCGGGGGTATATGACCGCTCCGGAAATCCTGGGACTCCCCGTTAAGATGGACCCCCTGGTCACCGAGGGAAAGGCCGGAATGCTTAAAGCCTTCCAGGACCTCACCGCCCTCATCGATTCCATGGGGATGTGTCTGTTCACCTCCTTTAGCCTGGGCTTGCCCGAGTACGCCGAAGCCTATCGCCAGGCAGTGGGCAGTGATGAATCCGACGAAGACATCCTCTTAAAGGGGGAACGGGTCTGGAACCTGGAAAAGATGTTCAACATTGCCGCTGGTGTGGAAAAGGATACCCTGCCGCCACGGCTGCTCCGGGAAGCCCTGCCCGCAGGACCTGCCAAGGGACGGGTGAACGAGCTCTACACCATGCTTGAGGAATACTATACCTTAAGGGGATGGGATGGCGATGGTGTGCCGACGCCGGAAAAGAAGACCGCCTTGGATCTTTAAGGGGGATTAAATTTTAAAAATAATGGGGCTTTCACGCTGTCCGGTGGATGGCGGAAAGCCCCCCTTGGGTACAGAAGGCCGATATCCGGCAGAAGGGGGAGCCATGAAAGTAAAGTTCTTTGCCTATATAAGGGATTACACCGGCACCAAGGCCATCGATATGGAAGCTGTTCCGGATGTCTACACCTTAATCCACGAGCTCAGCGACCGCTATGGAAAAGATTTTAGAGGAGTGGCCCTGGCTCCGGGTGGGGAGACCCTGGGGGATGAAATCATCATTCTGGTCAATGGCCGCCATGTGGAGCATCTGAACGGCATCCACACGCCCCTTGTGCCGTCGGATACCGTTGCAATTTTCCCGGTGGTGGCCGGGGGATGAAAGGAGAGGACAGCGTTGGACATCACACCGAATCAAATCAGAACAATTATGGAGGCCTATCCCAGGGATGAGCGGTTTGCCCTGGCCATACTGCAGGATATGCAGCGGACCTTCCAGTATATTCCGAGGAGCGGGCTTATGGCCCTGGCAGAATACCTTGGCCGACCGGAGGCCAGCCTTTACGCCATGGCCACCTTTTACAAGGCCCTTAGCCTAAAGCCAAAGGGTAAGCACATCATCAAATGCTGCGATGGCACCGCCTGCCATATCCGGGGATCCTTAACCATTGTGGATGGGGTTAAGCGCTTATTGGGACTGGCCCCGGGGGAAACCTCCGAGGACGGGCTGTTTTCCCTGGAAACGGTCAACTGCATGGGGGCCTGTGCCCTGGCACCCGTGGTGGTGGTGGATGATGTTTACCACAGCAAGGTGACCCTGGACAAGCTAAAGGCTATTTTAGAGGAATGTGTAGAGGAGGATGAAGGATGAAGGACCAGAAAATCCTGATTTGCTGCGGGACTGGCTGTCGGGCCAATGGCAGCATGGCTGTAGCAGAGGCCTTTGGGCAGATCATTGCTGAAAAAAACCTTTCCGCCGAAGTCCAGACTGATATCAAAAAGACCGGATGCAGCGGCCTGTGTGAAAGCGGTCCCGTGGTCCAGATTCTTCCCCAGGGTATTATGTACTATAAGGTAAAGGTGAAGGATGTCCCGGCCATTGTGGAGCGGACCATTGAAGGGGGAGAAATCATCGAAGGCCTTCTGGGGAAGGACAACGATGGGAAACGGGTAAAAACCCAGCAGGAACACCCCTTCTACGCCAACCAACACAAGATTGCCTTAAGGGACCTGGGCTGGCTGGATCCTGAAAGCATCGATAACTATATAGAGGCCGGGGGATACCAGGCCTTACAGAAGGCCCTCACCATGACACCCGGGGCTATTATCCATGAGGTGGAAGCCTCCAACCTTCGGGGTCGGGGTGGTGCTGGATTCCCCACCGGGCGCAAATGGCGCACGGCGGCGGGGTACGATGTCTTTCCGAAATATGTGGTGTGTAATGGGGACGAGGGGGACCCCGGTGCCTTTATGGACTGCTCCCTCATGGAGGGGAACCCCCATGTGGTGCTGGAGGGTCTAGCCATTGCCGCCATCGCCATTGGTGCCGAGGAGGGCTTTTTCTACGTCCGGGATGAATACGATCTGGCGGTACGGATGCTGCGGGGGGCCATCGCCGCTGCCGAGGACCGGGGAATCTTAGGCGCCTCTGTCATGGGCACCGGCCGTAAGCTGAAGCTTTCTGTGGTCCGGGGAGGCGGGGCCTTTGTTTGTGGAGAATCCACAGCCCTTATGGCCTCCATTGCCGGCCGGGTTGGAGAACCCCGGGCAAAATATATCCGCTCGGTACAGCGGGGCCTTTGGGATCATCCCACGGTGCTCAACAACGTGGAAACCCTGGCCAATATCCCGGTGATCATCCGGGATGGCGGTGCTGCCTTTGCCCAGGTGGGTACGGAAAAAAGCGGAGGCACCAAGGTATTTGCCATGGTGGGGAAGGTCAAACGAACTGGTCTGGCAGAGGTTCCCATGGGGGCTACCCTGCGCCACTTGATTTTCGATATCGGCGGGGGAATCCTGGGGGACCGTCCCTTTAAGGCTGTCCAAACCGGAGGGCCCTCCGGGGGCTGTATCCCAGAGTCCATGCTGGATTTAGAGGTGGATTTTGACACCCTTAAGGCTTACGGTGCCATGATGGGCTCCGGTGGGATGATCGTCATCGATGACCGAAGCTGTATGGTGGAGGTTGCCCGGTATTACACTAAATTTCTCTGTGAGGAAAGCTGTGGAAAATGCACCCCCTGTCGGGAGGGACTCCGACGGATGCTGGAAATCCTGACGGATATCTGTGAAGGCCGGGGCCGGGAGGGGGATATCGAGCTCCTGGAAACCATCGGCCACGCCATGGAGGACGCCTCCTTGTGCAGCCTTGGGAAATCCGCCCCCAACCCGGTACTGACCACCATTAAATTCTTCCGGGAGGAATACGAGGCCCATATCCGGGACCACTATTGCCCGGCGGGGGTGTGTACTGTGCTGACAGCCTTTGCCATCGATAAAAATGGGTGCGTGGGCTGCGGTGCCTGCAGTCGCCAATGTCCGGTGGATGCCATATCCGGCGGAAAGAAGGAGCCCCATACCATCGATCCAGCCAAATGCATCGTCTGTGGAAGCTGTCGGGAAGCCTGTCGCTTTGATGCGGTCATCACCGTGAAAAAAGGGGCAGGGCATCAGAAAACGGCGCATTCCCTGGCCGTGGAATTGTTGTAGGGGGTTCGAGATGATTGAAATTAAAATTGACGATAAGGTGTATACCTGTGAAAAGGGCGAGTATCTCCTGGATATTGCCAAGCGGAACCACATCGATATTCCGACCCTATGCCATCATCCGGGAATGGATGGACTGGCCAGCTGCCGGCTGTGTATTGTGGAGGTGGTGGAAGGTGGATGGAGCAAAATTGTGGTGTCCTGCGTCTACCCTGTGGATAAATCCATTGAGGTCTACACCAATAGCGAGCGGGTACAGCGGGATCGGGCGGCGGTGCTGATGCTCCTGGCCCTTCGGGCACCGGAAAGCCCGGAGATTAAAGCCCTGTGCGAAAAATACGGCGCCCTGGACGGCAGCCGTTTTGCCGCCATTGAAAATGAAAAATGTGTGATGTGCGGCCTGTGCGCCCAAGCCTGCAGTGCCATTGGCACCGGGGCCATTGCCACTGTCGGAAGGGGGACGGAGAAAAAAATAGCCACCCCCTACGATGAGCCCAGTGATGCCTGCATCGGCTGCTTATCCTGTGCCAAGGTCTGCCCCACCGGGGCCATCCGCTTTGCCGAAAACCCCACAGACCGGGAAATATGGGGACGGCGCTTCCCCCTGGTGTTCTGCCAAAAATGTGGCGCCCCCCTGGGCACCTATTCAGAGCTGCAATACGCCGCTAAAAAAGCAGGACAACCCGGGGAGACCCTCTGTACCCACTGCCGCCAGGCCGCCATGAGTGATGCCCTGGCCCATGCCTATGGGGAAGTCTAGGCGTAAAAATTCAGCCGGTCTCCCCGGACGAAGCCCATCAGGGTGACCCCGTGTTCCCGGGCCAGCTGGACGCTGCCCTGGGTGGGGGCGGAGATGGATAATACCCAGGGAATGCCCCGGGCGATAATCCAGCCCATGACCTCCGAGGGGATACGGCCGGTGGTGAGGAGCATTGTCCCCGGGGTGGACAGCCCATGGCGGAGGATGCCCCCGAAGAGCTTATTGTAGGTATTGTAGCGGCTGACATCGTCGTAGAATAAAAGGGGCTGCCCGTCTTTGTACAGGCCGATGCTGTGAACGCCCCCGGTTTGAACAAAGACCTCGGATTTTCGGCTAAAGGCCTCCATCATTTGAAATAAAGCATCCGCATCCATGTGGGCACGATCCATGGCAGCCTCGAAGGAGGTCGTCAGGGGGCAGTGCCCTCTTTTTTTATGGGGTGAGGCAATGCTCTCCTCGGAGAGACTAAAAAAATTTCCCTGATGGGATCCCGTGGTGGTGGCGGTGACGGCGATGGTGGCACCGGGTGAATCCGGAAATGGGGTGATGGTGAGATCGGTGACGGCAGACATCCCTGGAATCAATCCTTTCAGGGAGAGAAAACCCAAGGCCAGTTCCTCAAGGTCCCGGGGAAGGGTCATCAGGGTGATAATCCCCTGGCCGTTGAGGGTCAGGGCTACAGGATATTCCCGCACCATGGGGTCCTCCATCCGCAGAATACCCCTGGGAGTAATTTTTTCGATTTCTTCACGATAAATAGTCATGGGGTCCTCCTAAATGGGTGGCCAGGTCCCTGGGAGTATTCAAATTACAGAACATCTCCCAGTTTGGGCTAAAGCGTCTTGCGGTGGCTTCGGGGATATAGGTCATGGATTCCCCTTCCAGATATTTAAAGATGCTTTTTCGCCGGTTGTTAAGGAAAGCCTCCATGGTGGGGAGAAGGGAGGGGCTGTAAAAGGCATTGAAGGGCTCAATCCACTCCTGGTAACGGGTGACGCAGCCACTAGTGGGGTCTTCCTTCAGTCGGGACATCATATAGCGGATATACCGGGGATTGTAGTGGGGCATATCGCAGGCCGTTACATAGAGATAGCGGGATTCGGTATGGCACAGCCCGGTGTAAATCCCGGTGAGGGAGGCGGCGGTGGCCAGGGCATCGGGATAAAAGGCCCGGATGCCCGCTACCGGAGCCACCGCCTCCCGGGGGCAGCCCAGAGCAATGATATCCTCAAAGAGGGGGGATAGCTGGTGGACGATGGATTGAAGCAGTCCTTCCTCCCCCAGAATCAGATTTTTTTTATCCAGCCCCATCCGGGTGCTTTTGCCTCCCACCAGAATAGCAGCGGTTTTAAAATCGGTCACGCTGATGCTCCGGGACCACTAATCCACCTGCCGGAGGTTGACCTTACAGACCTTAAAGGGCGGGATCTTGGCGATGGGGTCCACCCTTCCCCCGGTGAGGCAGTTGGCCCCGGTATCGCCATAATGGAAGGGCATGAACAGGGTGTTTTCCTGAATGCCCTGGTTAAAGGCGGCCTTGGCCTGGACGGTGCCCCGGGGGGAGGTCACCTGGAGGAGCTGGCCTTCCATAAAGCCGTAGTTCTGGGCGGTTTGGGGATTGATTTCCACAAAGGCTTCTCCAACGAGCTGCTGGATGCCCGGGGTGCGCATGGTCATGGTCCGGGTGTGGTAGTGCTGGAGAATCCGTCCGGTCATGAGGATCATGGGATAAGCATCATCAGGCTGATCTTCCGGGGGCAGATACTGGGCGATATTGAACTTGCCCTTGCCCCGGGTAAATTTCCCCTGATGTAGGAAGGGGGTTCCGGGTGAATCGGCATGGGCACAGGGCCATTGGATGCGGTCTCCCCGATCCAGACGGGCATGGGATACCCCGGCATAGCTGGGGGTAACGGCCGCAATTTCGTCCATAATCTCAGCGGTACTGTTAAAGTCAAAGCCTGGGGCTCCCATGGCCTGGGCCAGATCGCAGAGGATGCGCCAGTCCTCCCGGGCTTCCCCTGGGGCGGTGACGGCCTTTCGCAGGAGCTGAATCCGGCGTTCGGTATTGGTGAAGGTACCGTCCTTTTCGGCGTAAACTGTGGCGGGCAGAACCACGTCGGCGTAGTCCGCTGTCTCGGTCAGGAAAATATCCTGGAGGACGATGAACTCGGCCTTTTCAAAGGCGGCTTTGACGTGGCCCGTATTGGGGTCGGAGACCAGGGGATTTTCCCCCATGATGTAGAGGAATTTCACAATGCCTTCTTCTACATCGTCTACAATCTCGGTGACGGTGCGTCCAGTATTGGTGGGCAGGGTAACTCCCCAGGCTTTTTCAAATTTGGCGACGACTTCGGGGTTGGCCGTCTTTTGGTAGCCGGTGTAATCCCCGGGCAAGGCACCCATATCGCAGGCCCCCTGGACGTTGTTCTGACCCCGGAGGGGATTGACCCCACAGCCGGGACGTCCGATTTTTCCGGTGATCATGGCGAGGTTGGCGGTGCTCATTACCCCGTCGGTGCCGGTGGCATGCTGGGTGACACCCATGGAGTAGAAGATTCCCCCGGTAGCCTTGGTGGCGTACAGTCTGGCGGCACGTCGCATGTCTTCGGGGTCTACGCCGCAGATGGCGGCGCATTCCTCTACGGTGAGGGTCTTTAAGTAGGCCTCCAAGGCTTCAAAATCCTCGGTGCGGGCATCGATGAAGGCCCGGTCCTCCAGATGCTCGTCTAAAATGGCTTTCATCAGGCCGTTAAAGAGGGCCACGTTGGTGCCTGGCCGGATTTGCAGGAAGACATCGGCGTAGTCGGCCAGCTCGATGTGCCGGGGCTCGGCGACGATGAGGGCTGCTCCGGCCTGGACCCGCTGCTTGATCTTGGCCCCAATGACCGGATGGGTTTCGGTGGTGTTGGAGCCAGAGACTAAAATGACGTCCATGAGGGGGATTTCATCGATGCTGTTGGTCATGGCACCGCTGCCAAAGGATCGGGCCAGACCCGCTACGGTGGAAGCATGACAAAGTCTGGCGCAGTGGTCCACATTATTGGTTTGGCCCACGGTGCGGATGAATTTCTGGAAGAGGTAGTTTTCCTCATTGGTACACCGGGCCGATGAGAAGCCAGCTACGGCCTGGGGTCCCTGGGCCACGGCGGCGGAGAGCTTTTCGGTGATCAGGGCAGTGGCTTCCGCCCAGGTCGCCGGCTCCAATTGGCCATTTCGGCGGATCAGGGGGGTCTTCAGACGGTCTGGACTCCCCACGAAATCGTAGGCGAATCGCCCTTTGACGCAGAGGAGGTTATCATTGACATGGCCGGGCACGCTCATAACATCGGTGATTTTATTATCGTACACCTTAAGCTTCAGGGTACAGCCCACGCCACAATAAGGGCAGATGGTTTCCACGGTTTTGGTGGAGGGCAGGGGAACGTATTTCTTAGGGGCCAGGGCTCCTGTGGGGCATTCGGCGATGCAGTTCCCACAGCTGACGCAATGGCTACGTTTATCCCCCCGAAGCATCTTGAAGACCGGGCCGATGGCGGTTTCGTAGCCCCGCTCGCTCCGGGAGAGGACATGGTTGCACTGGAGGTGTTCGCAGACCTTGATACAGCGATTGCATAGGATGCATTTATTGGGGTCATAGGTGTAGAAGGGATTGGAATCGTCAATGGGGGCATTTTTTTCGAAGGTCTGGCCAAAGGATTTTTCCTCGTCATATTCGATGCAATTGCCATTGTATTCCACAAATTTACAGGTGTCAAAGCGATAGCAGGTCAGGCAGTCAAATTTGTGCTCTGAAAACAGCATTTTCAGGACGAAGCGTCGGGCCCGGCGAACGGCGGCGTTATTGGTATAGACCACCATCCCTTCGGAAACCGGGGTGGAGCAGGCGGTTTCAAGGCGTCTGGCACCCACCACTTCCACCAGGCACATCCGGCAGCTTCCCTCCGGGGAAAAATCTTTAAAGTAGCACAAGGTTGGAATTTCAATATTAGCGATTTGGGCGGCCCGGAGTATGGTCATTCCAGGGGATGCACACACTGATTGGCCATCAATGGTCAGGTTAATCATCTTATTATCTCCTCGTTATCGATAGTATCCTTTTATGTTTATTCGGGCGGATGTCATAGTTCTATATTAGCCGATTTCACTGGAAAAGACCAGAAGCATTTTTAGAAAGCACCGGGGCGAAAGAAAAAGGGTACGAATTAGATTGAAATCGTGTATAATAAGATATAGAATAGAATAAGGGAGAAACCGCATTTGAAAAGATATCAAATTGAAAAAATACAGTGCCAGTGGGAAAAGGGCAGTCCCATAAAGGCCCTATCCCAGGGGTTTTTAGTTGAGGGCAAAGGTCTGGAGGGAGATTTCCACAGCGTGGGTGGGGATAAACAGCTGACCCTTATGGGCAGTGCCGGAGAGGCTTGGATGGAAAAGCAGGACCCACCTGGGCTGTGCTTTCCCCGGGTCAAGGCAAACTTAATCCTTAAAGGGAGCTTGTCCAACCTGGAGCAAGGGGATGTTCTGACCCTTGGGGAGGCCCAGGTGGTCATTACCCAAAGGGGGAAGGGATGTCCTTTTAAAAATTGCCCGGTGGGAATGGAGCGCTGTGCCCTCCAGCAGGAAATGTGTTATACCCGGGTGATCCGGGGTGGAGCCATCAAATCAATGGCAAAAGAGTCAGCAGGCCCTGGAAAGGAGTGTTGATTAAGGGGGCAGATGTCCGAGGTCAAGGGATTTTAAAGTATGAATCAAAAAAGAGAGGTGTGTTATGAAAAAAGTATGGATAGGGATTTTTTTGATTTTAAGTATGGTTTTGATGCTCTCGGGCTGCGGAACCCAGAAGAAAGCAGTGGAAGATAAGGGCGATTTGCTCATGGCGACCACCACCAGCACCGATGATACGGGCCTATTGGATTATCTGGCGCCAATCTTTAAGGAGGATACGGGCTATACCCTGAAATGGGATGCTGTGGGAACGGGCGAAGCCATTAAAATGGGTGAAAATGGTGATGTGGCGGTTTTACTGGTCCACGCCAAGGCCAGCGAGGATGAATTTGTGAAAGCGGGCTATGGTGTAGAGCGTTTTCCGGTGATGTACAATGATTTTGTGGTGGTTGGTCCATCGTCACCCATCGCCAAGACCGAGGATATTAACACGGTGTTTACGGCGGTTTTAAATCAGCAGCTCCCCTTTGTTTCCCGGGGGGATGATTCCGGAACGGATAAGAAGGAGAAGAAGATTTGGAGGACCTTGTCCCTGGATCCCACCCAGAATCCGAACTACGTGGAATCCGGCCAGGGCATGGGGGCAACCCTGACCATGGCCAATGAGCAGAAGGCCTATACCTTAACGGACCGGGGAACCTGGCTTAAGATGTCCAAGGATGCGGATGTCCCCATGGATATTGATATTGTTTGTGAAGGGGACAAAAACCTCTTAAATCAATACGGCGTCATCGCCGTCAGCCCGGACAAATACCCGAATACCAACATCGATGGGGCCAACGCCTTTATCAAATGGATATGCTCTGAAAAAGTCCAAAAGCTCATTGGTGAATACGGGGTGTCGGATTACGGACAGGCTCTGTTCACGCCCAACGCTGGGACGGATAATTAAGGGGTAAAGGGATGCGCCGGCATCCCTCTTTTATAGGAGGATATCATGGAATTCTTATGGGATGGGGCCACTTTGAGCGCCATCCGGGTGACTTTTACCCTTGCCATTTGTGCCACGGGCATCTCTGCCCTGTTGGGTATTTGGCTGGGGCTAAAGCTGGAGCGCCATCATTTTAAAGGCAAGAGCCTGGTCATCCGGATCAACCGCACCCTCATGGGGGTTCCGCCAGTGGTGGTGGGTCTTCTGACCTATATGCTGCTCATGCGCAATGGGCCCCTGGGCTTTCTGTCCCTCCTCTTCACGCTGCCTGGGATGATTATCGCCCAAACCATCATCATCACTCCCATCATCTGTGGGACGGTTTACGCCAGTGCCGAAAGGCAGGCACCAGCCATTCGTTTCTTTGGGCAGTGCATTGGGGCATCCCCCCGGCAAACCCAGAGCCTGGTGCGAAAGGAGCTGAAACGGGAAATTTATTTCGCCATCATCACTGGTTTTGGGCGGTCTATCAGTGAGGTGGGGGCGGTGATGCTGGTCGGGGGGAATATGAAATACCACACCCGAACCATGACCACCGCCATCTCCCTGCTGAAAAGCCAGGGGATTTTTACCGAGGGCATTACCCTGGGGGTCGTGCTGCTCCTCATGGCCTTTCTCCTCCAATGGGGGGCTGATTTTTTGCAAAGGGATAAACGGGAAATTGATAATTACTAATTTAGAAAAACGCATCGGGGATTTGACCATCAGCATCCCGGCGCTGCGTCTGGCGCCGGGTAAAATTCACGGGTTGCTGGGGGGCAACGGCTGTGGTAAATCGACCCTGGCCAAACTGCTCATGGGCGCCATGGACCTAGATGCCGGACAGATCGATTGGGAGGGCCTGGGGCCCAGGGAGATCACCTTAATGGCCCAGCGCCCCTACCTTCTCAAACGCACGGTTTTGGAGAACCTGACCTATCCCCTCACCATCCGTCATTTAAAACCGGAGGGAGGGGAGCTGGAAGGGTGGCTTCGGCAAGCCGGCCTTTGGGAGAAGCGGGATCAATACGCCCCGGGGCTATCCAGCGGGGAGCGGCAAAAGCTCTCCTTTATCCGGGCCCTGGTGTTTAAACCCCGGTTCGTCATCATCGATGAAACCCTCTCAAACCTGGATCCCGAGAGCCTTGTACAATTTGAGAATTTTATCCACGCCTGGCAGGAGAAAGAGCCCATCACCTGGCTGATCATCAGCCATCAGCTGGCCCAGATTAACAATCTGTGCAATCAGGTACATTTTATGGAAAAGGGAAGAATTATCGAATCCGGGGAAACGGACCAGGTTATTTTTAATCCCCAGACCCAAGCGGTCAGCCGGTATATGCAATGCCAGCGGGTATGACCCATAGAGAAAGGAAGTGAAAAACCATGCAGCTACTAACTGTTGACGATTTGGGCCAAGCCCGGGAAAAAATAAAGGAACGCTTCGGGAGCCATCTGCTGCGCTGTGAGAAAATTCCGGCGGCAGACAGCCTGGGGCGTGTTTTAGGAGAAGGGGTTGATGCCCGGAATAACGTCCCCCACTTCCGACGGTCCACGGTGGATGGTTATGCCGTTAGGGCAAAGGATATCCAAGGGGCCAGTGAAAGCATTCCCGCTCTTTTGACCTGTATAGAGGAGGTGGTCATGGGGGCCGAAGCGCAGTGTACCCTGACCCTGGGGACCTGTGCCTATGTTCCCACCGGGGGCATGCTCCCAGAGGGGGCCGATGCCATGGTGATGGTGGAGTACAGCGAGGTCTTCTCCGGGGATGAAATCGCCATTTACACCAGCGTCGCTGCAGGAGATGGGGTGGTCCAGATCGGAGAGGATTTTGGGGAAGGCGAAAGGGGCCTTCACCGGGGAACCCGGATTCGTGCCCAGGAAATCGGAGTTATGGCGGCCCTGGGCATCCAGGAGGTATCCGTGTATACCACCCTTAAGGTCGCCATTATTTCCACCGGGGATGAGCTGATTCCGGGAAACGCTCCCCTGGAACCAGGGAAAATCCGGGATGTCAATACCAGCGCCCTGGCGGCCCTGGCCCAGGAGATGGGAATGGCGGTGGTTTCCCAGGTACTGGTGCCCGATGTGTGGGAGTCCATCGAGGCGGCCATTGCCGCGGCCATGGCTCAGGCTGATCTCGTGCTGATTTCCGGGGGCAGCTCCAAGGGGAAAAAGGACATGACCGAAGCCATCATCGATACCGTGGCCAGTGAAGGGGTGTTCACCCACGGTTTGGCCCTCAAGCCAGGCAAACCCACTATATTGGGGTGGGATGCCCCCACTGCCACCCTTTTCCTCGGACTGCCGGGGCATCCTGTGGCAGCCATGATGGTTTTTCGGCTTCTCATGGAGTGGCTGGAGGGGGAAATGTACGGACAACAGCCCGTAGTCCCTATTACCGCTAAAATAGCCACCAACGTGGCCGGGGCACCGGGGCGAACCACCAGTGTGCTGGTAGCCCTTCGTCAGGAGGATGGGGGCTGTCTGGCCATTCCCATCCTGGGGAAATCCGGGCTGATCAGCATCCTCAGCCGGGCCTATGGCTATGTACTGCTGGATAAAAATCTGGAAGGAGTTCAGGCCGGTGACACCGTCACCGTATGGCCGGTGTGACCATCATGGGAAAACGAAACCTATACCTTAAAACCGTCTCCGTGGAAGAAGCCCAGGAAAGCTTTATGGAAAAGCTGGGGTCCAGTCTCAAGGTGGAGTATGAAGAGATTGAGGTGGTAAACAGCCTCCATCGCATTACCAGGGAGGCCAGCATCGCAAAGTACTGCTCGCCCCTCTTCAATGCCTCGGCCATGGACGGCATCGCCGTGGTGTCCGCCCATACCCTGGGGGCATCGGAAAAGACGCCGGTGGCCCTTGAAGCGGGTCGGGATTACGTGGTGGTGGATACCGGCGATCCCATCCATCCCCCCTACGATGCGGTGATTATGGCCGAGGATATTGTGGAGACGGAATCCGGGGAGCACACCATCCTCCAGGCGGCGGCCCCCTGGGATAACATCCGCCCCATTGGGGAGGACATTGTCACCGGAGAGATGATTCTGCCCAGTAACCATAACATCCGCCCCATGGATATTGGGGCTTTGCTCTCCGCCGGAATTCTCACCATCCCGGTGGTTAAAAAGCCCAGGGTGGCCATCTATCCCACGGGCACCGAAATCATTGAACCCACTGAGACCCCTGGAGAAGGAGATATCATCGAGTCCAATTCCAGGGTTATCGAAAACCGGGTAACTGAGGGCGGCGGGATCCCCCACCGATTCCCTGCCATTCCCGATGATTATGAAAAAATCCGGGAGACCCTGGTCCACGCCATTTCCACCCACGAGATGGTGATTATCAATGCGGGCTCCAGTGCTGGTCGGGAGGATTATACCGTCCAGGTCCTCAGGGAACTGGGGGAGGTGGTGGTCCACGGCGTGGCCATGAAGCCGGGGAAGCCGGTGATTTTGGCCGTCGTTGAGGGAAAACCTGTCATTGGCCTGCCGGGGTATCCTGTGGCCGCCTATATGGCCTACGAAAGCTTTGTGGTGCCGGTGCTGAATAAGCTGACCGGCCAGGTGGACACCCAGGCCAGACGGGCCAAGGCAGTGGTCAGCAAGCGTCTGGTATCCAGCCTGAAGCACCGGGAATACGTTCGGGTCAAACTGGGGGTGGTAAATGACAAGCTGGTGGCCTCACCTCTGGCCCGGGGAGCTGGGGCGGCCATGTCCATGGTCAAGGCTGATGGGTGTTTAATCATCCCCCAAAACAGTGAGGGCATTGGTGCCGGAGAGTCCGTGGAGGTGGTGCTTTACAAGGCGCTTACGGAGATCGCAAAGACCCTGGTGGTCATCGGCAGCCACGATCTCATCCTGGATCTTATGGCCGATATGCTCCCCGCTATTTATCAGGATGAATACCTATCCAGCACCCATGTGGGCAGCATGGGGGGGCTCATGGCCCTGAAACGGGGTGAGGCCCATATGGCTCCCATTCACCTGCTGGATGAGTCTGATGGCACCTACAATGTAAAGGCGGTTAAAAGCCTGTTTAAAAACCCCATGGCCCTTATCCGGGGGGTGGGCCGGGTTCAGGGCCTGATGGTTAAGCCGGGGAACCCCCTGGGGATTCAGGGATTTGAGGACCTTGGGGCCCACCGCTTTGTGAATCGTCAGAGGGGAGCGGGGACCCGCCTGCTCCTGGACTATAATCTTAAGAAAAGGGGCATTTCCCCGGATTCTATTTCAGGCTACAGCCAGGAATTAACCACCCATATGGCCGTGGCGGCGGCTGTGGGCAGTGACGGAGCCGACGTGGGCATGGGGGTTCAGTCTGCGGCGGTGGCCATGGGTCTGGATTTCATCCCTGTGGGGGAAGAATCCTATGATTTTGCCCTGCCCCAGGAAAATCTGGAGATGCCAGAGGTCAAGCATTTCATTGCGATTTTAAAAAGTAATGCCTTAAAGGAAAAATTAACGGCCCTCGGAGGTTACGCCCTTGAACATTCCGGAGAAGTCCTCCTCATCGATGGTAAAGAATAAAAAATGCGCCCCGGTTCCCTGGAAAATCAGGGACCGGGGCCTATCTTTTATTTTACGTTAAGGCTGGGGAGAACACCAGGGGCAGCTTGGATTTTGGGTGATGGGGAGGGTGTCAAAGTCCCCGTGGAGGCCATCGTATTGCAGCAGGGTACCGGGATAGGCGGTGCCCATGCCCAGAAGAAGCTTGAGACACTCCGTTGCCTGAAGGCTGCCGATGATCCCGGCCACCGCCCCCAATGCCGGGGTTTTTTGAGAGGCAGGGATCTGGGAGCCCAGGCATCCGAAGCAGGCGCCCTCGGGCATGCTACAGAACAGCCAGCCCCAAAAGCCCATAACGCCCCCCTCCACCACGGGAATTCCCTGCTTTCGGCCGTAACGTGCCACCAGGTGACGGGTGGGAATATTATCCACACAATCCACAATAACATCCGGGGACCCAATGAGAGCCGCCTGGTTATCCTCCCCCAGGAAGGCCTGGTGGCAGGTCACCTGGACATTGGGGTTGAAGGACTGAATCCGGGCCTTGGCCAATTCACTTTTAGGGGATCCCAGGGCATCGGCAGGGTATAAAAATTGGCGGTTGAGGTTGCTCTCCGACAGGGTATCCCCATCGATGAGGGTCAGCTTCCCCACCCCGGCGCCAGCCAGATAGGTTAAGACCGGACTACCCAGTCCGCCGGCTCCAATGACCGTTACCCTGGACGCCTGCAGTCGGCCCTGGCCCGCCTCACCAATTTGGGATATCATCATTTGACGTTGATAATGGGCCTTCATTTGGGCCACCCCCTAAGATTTTGAGTCCATTATATATAGAATCCCCGAAAAAAACAATACGCATTCAAAATCAACCCTTTAAAAAGATAAAAAGAGGATGATTCCATTTTTAAATGGGCTATGATAGAATTAAAAAAAAGGGTGGTAAAGGAGAGTCTACCATGGGAGCATATCAGCTTAAAATTAAAATCGAAGGAAGTAAGCCAGTGGTATGGCGGCGGTTGATGATTGACGAGGCAGCAACCTTCCAGACCCTGGCCCAGGTCATTAATATAGCCTTTGGGTGGAAGGGGTACCATCTCCATGGCTTTGAATTTCCAGAAAGGGATATCCACATCGATATGGCGGATGAGGAGGGCCTTATGGCAGATTTGGGGCTTGAAAGCTTAGACGAAGCAGAAGAAGCCCTCCATCAATGGCTAAAGCCAGGGGAAACCCTTCTTTATATCTATGATTTTGGAGATGATTGGATCCATGAGGTGGCCATTGAGGCCTACCACCCCCATCAAATTCAGGATAACCCCAAGGTTACGGCCTATCGGGGGAATAACTTTATTGAAGATTGCGGGGGGGTCTGCGGCTACTACGGGCTGGTGGGCCGTCTGAAGGACAAAAAGGACCCTGAGCGTAAAGAACTTTTAGCCTGGGCCCGGGACTTAGGATACGGTGAAGTCTACAACCTGGAGGCGGTTAACGCGGAATTATTGGAGGGTGGGCAATGGGATGAAGACATCCTGTACGATGATGAATTATGGGGGGGTGACGATGATTTTCTCAATGCCCTGCCCAACCCCTTCCTTGAGGGGGAAATGCCGGTTCGGATCCTTGGGGATACCCCGGAATCCGTTCTTTGGCAATTTACCGTGCCGGAGCTGAAGGAATACGCCCAGGAGCTCAGCATTGCGAAACCCTACAAGCTGCGTAAGGCCGAGCTGATTGATGCCATCGCTGCAAAAATATGTGATCCCCAGCAAATCACCTGGGATTTTAGTGTGGCTTATCGGGAGGAAATCGATAATCTGCTGCAAGGGATGAAAACCGGTAACCTGCCTTTAAAATCGGACTTTCCGGCACTGCTGGTCTTCAACGGCTACGCCTATGAAGAGGAAGATGGCATCGCCATCCCCCGGCAAGTGGCAACGGCTTTGAAGAAGACCCTCAAAAGCGCGTCCTTTGAGAAACAGCGTGCAGAGGAATCCCGATATCGGGAATATCTGGAAACCTGTCTGAATCTCTACGGTATCTGTGATTATGAGCAGCCCGCTAAGGTCATGGCGACCTGCACCGGAGAATCCGTAGCATATTGGAGCTTTGAGCACCTCGTATCCCGCTGCTCCTTCCTCCGGGAAGCCCTTTGTCTTAAGGATGGGTATTGGATGCCCTGGTTCTTTGCGGAACGGGATATGGCCAATTCTCTGCTTCAGGAGCAGGGAGACAAGCCCTACTACATGCCGACGGTCCAGGAGGTGGAAACCCGTTTTTCCGGGGATATCCTCCAGGAGACGCCCCAGGCCTGGGCATTGGTCCAGGAGCTGATCCATCGCCATCATCTTCATCAGGACAAGGCCCGGGAGATGTGTACCCGCCTCCAATTTTGGACGAAGATCGGGCTGTCCCTGAGGGATACCTTCTCCGCCTTCACCCAGGAGCTGGAAGACTCCCTGGATGATGCCGCCATGGAACGTTTGGCCCCCCTTCTGATGGCCTTCCATAACAGCACACGGATGTACTCTAACCGCGGATTTACACCCGATGAGCTAAGTGGTCCGGTGGTTAGTGAGCGCCAACAAATGGGAAAGCCGGGTAAAATTTTGACCTTCCCCGGGAAACAGAAGTAGGGTAGTGGGGCGACCAGAACCTGGGGCTTAGGAGGTCACCGGTTTGGCTTCCCGGGCTTCCACCTCCGCCGCCACCGCAAAGGCATAGAACTGATACAAGGCGTCTTCGAGATCGGCATCCAGACGGGCCATACCCTGATCTGCGAGGGCATCGGGGATGGGGTAGCAGGCTTCGGCAATGGATCCGGCAATGGCCGCCAGGGTGTCACTGTCTCCCCCCAGGGAAACTGCCAGACGGATGACGGATTCAAAATCCTCACCCTCTAAGAATGCTGTTATGGCCTGGGGAACTGTTTCCTGACAGGATTCCACATGATGGTAGGTGGGCCGGATGTCGTCGCAGGTGCGGCTTAAATCGTAGCCGTAGGTATCGGTGATGTACCGGCGGATTTCATCCTTGAGTGTGCCTTTGCGGGCCAAAAAGATGGCGGCAGCAGTAGCCTGGGCTCCCTTAATGCCCTCGGGATGGTCGTGGGTCACCCCGGCAGAGATGGCAGCGTAGTGCTCCACCTCATCCAGGGTGTTGTACAGCCAGGATACAGAGCTGACCCGCATGGCTGCGCCGTTACCAAAGCTGCCGTAGGGCTTCGGGTCCGGGGCGTACAGCCAGTCTCCAAAGTGGGCGCCGTACCCGCCGTCGGGATAGCGCTTTCCCCAGTCCTGCATGGCAGTAATAATCTCCTGGGCGGTTTTCTCCGGGTTTTGGTAGCCCCGGGTCAGTCCCTGGGCCACCGCCAGGGTCATAATGGTATCGTCTGTAAAATGAGATGCCTCTGAAAACAATGGGAATTCCGTGGTTTTGATATTGTTGTGATCGAATTCGTAGGGACTGCCGATGATGTCCCCTAAAATAGCACCGAGCATAGTTGTTCCTCCTGAAATTTTATGGGATTTATTTTATCATGGAGGAGGAGAAAAGAAAAGCCGCTCATTCCCTTCTGGGGTGGGCGGCGTTTCTTTTAAATAGTTGTTGGTAAATGCAGTAAAATAACGATGGGTTTAGAGAAGGACGTCAGGGTCCGGATGGGGTGTCATCGGGAGATCCCAGGTGTGGTGGTCGGTGTGGAGGAGCCAATGGGCTTCATGGGAAAGTGGTTCTCCCAAATAGTCTTTGTACAGAGCCAGGACCTCCGGATTTTCGTGGGAGAATCGTCGGGCAGCCATTTTATCCAGGTTATACAGATTCCGCCCACGGACTTCAGCGAGCTCCAAGCCATCGTGGATGGGTTGCCCCCCACCGCCGACACAGCCCCCAGGGCAGGCCATGACTTCTACGAAGTCATAGGCGACCTCACCCCGGCGCAGGGCACGGATCAGCTCCCGGGCGTTGCCCAGGCCGCTGACCACGGCGGTGCGCACCAAGGTGCCCTTGACATCGAAGGTGGCTTCCCGCCAGCCCCGGTTACCCCGGACATCCCGGAAATCGTCAGGCCCTGGGTTTTCGCCTGTGGCCAGGAAGTAGCAGGAGCGCAGGGCAGCTTCCATAACACCCCCAGTGGCCCCAAAGATGACGGCGGCACCGGTTCCGCTACTCAGAGGAGAATCAAAGGATTCTTCTGGGAGATCGGCTACATTGATGTTTAAGGATCGCAGCTGACGCACCAGCTCCCGGGTAGTCAACACCAGATCCACATCTTTATCCCCATCCCCATCATTGATGCTGGGAATATCGCACTCTGTTTTTTTCGCCAGACAGGGCATGATGGACACAGAGAAAATATTGTCAGGATCGATACCGGCCTTCTGAGCAAAGGCGGACTTAATCACCGCTCCCTGCATCTGCTGGGGAGATTTGGCAGTGGATAAATCGTCCACCATATCCGGGTATTGGGATTTTAAGAAGCGCACCCACCCTGGGCAGCAGGAGGTAAACATGGGGTAGCGATGGGTCTGGCCACTTCCGATGCGGGCCAGGAATTCGCTGCCCTCTTCCATGATGGTCAGGTCTGCCCCGAAGTTAGTATCGAACACGTAGTCGAAGCCACAGAGGCGCAGTGCGGCAGCTAAACGGCCAGGGGTCGCCTTGTCCCGGGGAATACCCAGGGCTTCGCCCCAGGCAGCCCGGACCGAGGGTGCCACCTGGACCACAGCGACGACATCGGGGTTACTGACGGCCTTGTTCCAGGCGAAAATCTGGGGCTTATCATCCCGTCCCCGAAGGGCGCCCACCGGACAGTGGGTGACGCATTGGCCACAGACCGCACAATCGGCCTCGGTAATCTTCCGGCCACCAGAGACATCCACGGTGGTCCGGGAACCGGATTTGGCAATGTCCCAAATCCCCAGGCCCTGGACCTTATCACAGATTTGGATACAGCGCATACACTTGATGCACTTGGATTCATTCCGAATAAGGGGAAAGTCCTGGGGCCAGTTATTTTCCGGTACATCCTTTTTATACAGGCTGTCCTCAATTCCTAAATCGTAGCTGATATTCTGGAGGGTGCAATTGCCGTTACGGGCACAGGTGGGGCAGTGGCCGTCGTGCTGGGAGAGGATGAGGGACAGGTTCGTCCGACGGGCCTCCCGTACCTTGGGGGAGTTGGTGGAAACCACCATCCCCTCACACACTTCATTATTACAGGAAGTCACCAATCGGTCCACCCCGTCAATTTCCACGACGCAGATGCGGCAGGCCCCGATTTCGTTGATATCCCTTAGGTAGCACAGGCTGGGCACCGGCCAGCCCGCTTTTTCGCAGGCCTCCATAATGGTAGAGTGCTCAGCTACCTCGATTTCCTTATTGTTGATGGTCACCTTTACCATTGGTTAACCCTCCCTCCTTTTAATGCGCTGATGCCGAAGTGATCACACCGCAGACAGCGGGATGATTCCTGCTCCGCTTCCTGGCAGGTCATGCCATATTCCACCTGCTCAAAGTCCTGGCGGCGGGCATTGGCGTTGCGTTCCTTCATGGTTACGCGGCCGCAGGCCGGCAGATCTCCCATACGGGGGGCAGGGATTTCCACATCACAGGTAATGGCGTGGTGGAAGCCCAGGTAATTGTCGATATTGGCGGCCACCACCTTACCGGTGGCCACGGCTTTAATGACAGTGGCAGGTCCGGTAGCACAGTCTCCTCCGGCATAGACACCAGGGAAGCCCACCACCGCACCGGCAGCATCGGTCACCAGGCTGCCCCGGGCGACGGGGAGTCCGCCTTCAGCAAAATGATTGGAGTCAATTTCCTGACCGATGGCGACAATGATGGTATCACAGGGAATAGCCCGAGCATCCTCGGTGGAATCCGCCGGGCGGGGACGTCCGGCAGCGTCCATCAGCCCGATTACCTTGGGGTCGGCCCAAAGGGCACTGACGTGGCCCGCAGCATCCCGCTCAATAAATTTAGGGGCATGGAGCTCTAAAATCTGAACCCCTTCGGCTTCAGCCCCTTCAATTTCGTCTGGAAGGGCGGTCATATCTGCCTTCCGGCGACGGTAGACCACACCCACCTGGTCGGCCCCCAGACGGATGGCCGTCCGGGAGACATCCATGGCCACATTGCCCCCGCCGATGACCATGACGGTCTTCCCGGTGAAGTCGGGCATCCGGCCCTCGCCGATATCCCGGAGCATATCCACTGCGGAAATGACATCTGGTCCCTCTTCACCGTCGATGCCGATTTTCTTGTCCTTATGGGCACCAATGGCAATGTAAACCGCATCGTAATTTTTCTGAAGAGCCTCCAGGGTGATGCCCTTCCCGCCGCCAATGGGGGTATTTAAATGGCATTCCACGCCAGTGGAGAGGATGGCATTGATATCCCCATCCAAATCGGATTCCGGCAGCCGGTAGCCCGGAATACCGTAGCGCAGCATTCCCCCCAGGGCTTCCCGCTGTTCAAAGACGGTGGTTTGATGGCCCATGAGCTGGAGATAATAGGCAGCACTTAAGCCGCTGGGACCACCGCCGATGACGGCGATGCGTTTCCCTGTGGATGCGGCGTTATCCGGCACGGGGACATCCCCGGCGTGATCGATGGCATAGCGCTTGATCCCCCGGATGTTGACGGAGCTGTCCACCATATTCCGGCGGCAGCGGGCCTCGCAGGGATGCTCACAGACCATGGCGCAGGCCGTGACGAAGGGATTATCCTTTCGGATGAGCCGTACCGCATCCTGGTGGCGGCCTTCGCCCACCAGAGCCAGATAACCTGGGATATCCACACCGGCAGGGCACAGGGCCACACAAGGCACCGGTTGGTCTAAGTGGCAGATACAGCGGTTATGGGTGACGTGCTCCTCAAAATCATCCCGGAAGCCAGCCAATCCCTTTAGAATCATATGGGCCGCTTCATAGCCGATAGCGCAGTCTGCCGTTTCATAAACCACCCGGGCGGTTTTCTCCAGGGTGTCGATGGTGGCCATGGAGCCCCGGCCCTCTAAAATATCCACCATGAGATTCCCCATTTGTCCCAGCCCGATGCGGCAGGGGGTACATTTTCCACAGGTCTGTGCGTGACAGAGCTGAAGGAAGGCGTGTGAAATATCCACAGGGCATAACCCCGGAGGACTGGCCACAATGCGTTGCTCCAGGTTTTTATACAACCCTTCCACAACCTGCTGAGCCCGGCTTTTCGTAATGATACTCAACCTAGACATAATAATTTTCTCTCTCCAATTGATAAAATTTTATTAACTTTGATTATCATAGCATTTTTGTGAGAAGATGGGAAGAGAAAAAATAAAATATTATTGATTGTGATAATATTTTATTGAAAATGATCAGGTTATCCATGTATGAGGACTTGATATCCCGGGTCTGTCGCCTTTGGCTCGGACTCCTGGGCCAGCCTTTCATGGGTGCTGTTGACCAAATCAAGATTTGGACAGCACCGCAAAAAAGCGAGAGCGCAGGTCCATTCCTGGACTTACGCTCTCGCAACTCGGTAATACTATTTTATCAAATTATTTTTAGACATGTCAAGTCGAATTATTTAGACATGCTCTTAGCGGCTAACTCTGCAGCGATATAGCTATAGAATAACACAAGAATCGCTCCCTTCCCCCGAAGGCTTCCCTTCGGCTGATACAAATTTATTATACAGCCGTATGAAAAATAAGTCAAGAGCTATTTTGTAAAATTTACATTGGCTGCAAATTTTACAATTTTGATGCAAATTAATGATGATGTCCTTAATACTCTTCAAACCACTCCCGAATAATTCCGGGATCGGTGCTCTGGGTAAGGGCCAGCATTAAAAGGACCCGAGCCTTCTGGGGATTGAGGTCGTTGCCGGGAATGGTGTGGTAGCGGTCGTCATCAAATTCACCGCCGGGGATGACGGCGCCAGAGCCCACCCGGGAGGAGCGTACCACGGGGATATCCACTCCGGCCGAAACCCTTCGGGTCAGACCCTCTCCCAGGCTGCCGTTACCCATACCGGCAATGACAATACCCTGGGAGGATGTCCGGGCACAGTTCCAGAGGGTATCCCCCAGACCCGCGGCTTCGTAGAGGATAGACACGGTGGGCAGACTGGTGAGTCCCTCGACATCAAAACGGCTGAGGAGGGTATGACGTTTAAGGGAGGCACAGTTAAACTGGATGCGTCCCCCCACAAAAATCCCAAGCTCACCACCTTCGAAAGCTTCAATGTGATGGGTAGAAGCTTTGGTGACATTCCGGGCGCCGTGGATGGTATCATTTAGGACGACGAGGACACCCTTTCCGGCAGCCTGGGGATCAGCAGCCACCTGGACGGCCTGGTAGAGATTCATGGGACCGTCAGCAGAAAGTGCCGTGGCTGGACGCATGGCTCCGGTGATGACGACGGGCTTATTGCTCTTTACCGTGAGGTTTAGAAAATAGGCGGTTTCCTCCAGGGTATCGGTACCGTGGGTAATGACGATGCCGTCAACATCCGGTTTTGCCAGCAGGGCATTAATCCGGTGAACCAAAATGAGCCAGCGGGTGGGGTCCATGGATTGGCTGGGAATTTGAAGAATCTGTTCCATATGGATACAGGCCAGTTCCCGAAGCTCGGGGATGGCATCGACCAGGGCCTCCACCTTTAAATCGGCGGCAGTGTAGCCGCTGGTCTGGGTAGCGGACGGTGCCGTCCCGGCGATGGTACCGCCAGTGGCTAAAATTGTGATACGTTTTTTTGTCATTGATGTCTCCGTTATCGAATATGGGGATTAACCCTGTGGCTATAACGCCGCTGCAGCTTCCTTCGCCTGGTGCTCTGCCTGGGCCATAATTTCCGGGACATCCAGTCCTTCGATATCCAACCCCTCTGCCGCAATGCACTGGAAACGCGCAATACCGTAAATTTGACTGAGGACTTCCAGATAGCGGGCCCCCTGCTCCAGAAAAGCCAGATCTCCGGTGGTGATGCCGCCCCGGGTGGTAATAAAGGTGAGATCCTTTGCCACACAGAGCCCGATGCTGCCGGTTTCGGTGTAGTTAAAGGCAATCCCCGCCACGGAAACCTGCTCCAGATAAGCCTTCACCACGGCGGGAAAGCTTAAATCCCAAAAGGGGGCTGCGATGACAATGTGCTCTGCCTCGGCAAACTCCAAGGCTGGGGCAAAGACGGGTGCATCCAGCTTCCCCGTGGCCATGAGAGCTTCACGTTTGGCGTAGTCCTTGGCGTTTAGGGGCGGGAGAGGATGTTTGGCAATTTCCCGGGTTATTAAAGTATCCCCGGGATGGGTTTCAAAATACGTGTCTAAGAAGGCTGTGGCCAGTCGCTTTGTGCGGGAGGCATCGCCTCGGATGCAGGCATCGATGTAAAGCAGGGACATGATTTTCCTCCAAGTCAGAAATTTATTTAATTATATCACATCGAAGAATCCTTTGACAAAGTGGTTTTTACTGAAGCATGCACTTTTATTATTTTACTCCTCCATTTTGTCGGGCTTCCCGACATTCCTTCACATAATTGACGATGAATAGTACACCGGCCGTGGCCAGAGAGGCGCCCAAACCTGTGTAAAAAACAGCGATAAAGACCTCAGGGACCCAGCCCGAGTATCGCAGGCTTACCCCGAAGATAATCATAAAGGCCATAATGCAGAAGGCCTTGACATCAAAAAACTTCATAAAAAACTGCTGATCCTCCGCATATTGGGTGATACGGATAGTATGCTTGCGTACCATCTTGCCGAAGACCATAAACTGGAAGGCGGCATAGACCAGAAGGGTCAGCAGGATATTGATGATGCTGACGTAAGGGGGATAGGCCAACAGGCCGATACGCAGGATATTAAAGCCAGCGAAACCCCAGACAATGCCGCCAATGAGCAAAAGGGTGTGTTTGTGTACTTTTAAAGAATTGGTCATAAATACCTCCCAAGGGCTGCGCCGTCAGTGCAGGGACCGCTGCAGCAATTTATACAGAAAGCGGCAGTCGCCTCCTGTGGTAAGGGCCGATAAGTCCGTTTTCATCAGCTGGAAACAGGCGGCCATGGCCTGGCAGCTCTCGATGCGCTGTTTCGGCAGGATGACCTGGGAATGCCCGGTATAAAACCCCGGATAGCATTCACTGCTCCTTTTATGAACGGTGTTTATTTTAATATAAAAACCTTAAAAATCAAAGGAAGGGGCTGGATACAGGACCTGGTAATGTACCATTGGAAGGAAAGGATTCCACGGAGGATATTCAATCTATCGGGTGTTTGGCCTTGTGGGATGGCGACACCCATGGACGAGAACAACTGCTCTTCCAATGTATCCCTGTCGAAGGAAAGTCAATGCCATTAAGCCATTCGTGAATTGATTTTTTGAACATAAGCGTGTATAATAAGTTAAAAATTACCACCGGGTAAGAATGCACAAGCATTCATACACACATCGTTAGGTCATGGAAGATGTGTGTATGGGTGCTTATTTTTTGGAGGTTATATGAAAAAAACAAGGATGTTTACACAATACTTTACCAAGGGAGAATTGTTTTTATGGATGGGTTCGGCATTGATTATTGTGGTATTCTTTGTACTGTTTGACAGGAATAATTTTCTGACACTTTTTGCCTCTCTTGTGGGTGTTACATCACTGATTTTTAATGCAAAGGGAAATCCCATAGGTCAATTTTTGATGATTGTATTTAGCTTGGTTTACGGTTTGATTTCCCTAAAATTCGCTTACTATGGAGAGATGATAACTTATCTTGGAATGACAATGCCGATGGCGATGTTTGCTTTGATTTCTTGGATGAAAAACCCTTACAACGGGAATAAAGCAGAAGTAAAAGTCAATCATCTATCGAGAAAAGAGCTTGTCGTAATGTGTTTTGCTTCAGCGATCGTTACACTATTGTTTTATTTCATTTTAAAATATTTTAATACAGTTAATATCGTCCCAAGCACCATTTCCGTAACAACCAGCTTTATTGCGGTGTATCTTACCTTTCGCAGAAGCCCTCTTTTTGCACTGGGTTATACTGCCAATGACCTTGTTTTAGTGGTCTTATGGTTTCTGGCAATGCGGGAAGATATTTCTTATATCTCTGTTGTCGTATGCTTTATGGCATTTCTAATCAATGATATTTACGGATTTATCAACTGGAAACGCATGGGAAAGAGACAGGCGGAAAGCTTGTAAATTCGATTTAGGCAAAAGGAATTATTATGATGAACAAAATTATTACAATCAATCAGTAATAGCCTTGATCGATTCGATGGATTGTCAAAACGCTGCCGGAGGCGATAATGCCGCCCTTGCCATACAGGCTTATTTTCCTCTGAACCGGTGGTTTACATTGCGTCGTTTTAAGAATTTCTTTCCTACTCTTGACAGGTGAACGATAGATCACTATACTTAATGTGAACGATAGGTCACTTTATTGATGCTTGGGAGGATATGAGATGGTTAATACAAAAGAACGCATTTTGCGGATAGCACTTGACTTGTTTTCAAGAGATGGATACGAAGCCGTATCGGTAAGTGCGATTGCAAAGGAACTGAAGATGACTAAAAGTGCTTTATACAAGCATTACAAGAGTAAACGAGATATTTTTGATAATATTTTAGCTCGGATGAGCCAAATGGATATCGAAGGTGCAAAGCACTACGATATGCCGGAAGGAACCTTTGAAGAAATGGAAGAAGTGTATAACCGGACACCGATTGAAAATATTAAAATATATACTGAGTCGCAATTTCGCCACTGGACGGAGGATGAATTTTCGTCAAATTTTCGTAAGATGATGACACTTGAGCAGTATCGAAATTCAGAGATGTCACAATTGTATCAGCAATACTTCGTGTCGGGTCCACTACAATATATGGAGGACTTATTTAACAAGATGTCGAACGGAACGGAGAATGCAAAGTTGCGCGCATTACACTTTTATGCACCTGTTTTTACACTTTATAGCCTTTATGATGGCGCAATCGACAAAGGGCAAGTTTTTGCGTTGTTGCAAAAACATATTGCTCATTTCACAAATGAAATGAGCAAATAAAAAATCTTAAAACAAGGGGGAATCACACAATGAAATATATACATAGTGAAAAATACAATACGTCACAGGTACAGGCAAAAATCATGGGGCCAAACCCACTAAAAATACAAGAGGAATTGCTAAACAATCACAAAATCCCAAGTAAGGCCATTATATGCGACCTTGGCAGCGGGGAAGGGGTGACGAGTGTGTTTTTGGCGAAGGAATACGGCTTTATGGTATATGCTGCCGACCTTTGGAGTGATCCTGTGGAGAATCAAGCCTTTTTTGAGAAAATGGGGCTTAATTCTACACAAATCATCCCTTTTAAAGCAGATGCAACCGCACTTCCGTTTGAGAAGGAATTCTTTGATGCGGTTGTAAGCACAGATTCCTACAACTACTTTGGACGTGATGCAGATTATCTGAGAAATAAGCTATTGCCATTCGTAAAACATGGTGGATATATCTATATTGCGATTCCAGGAATGAAACAGGATTGCCATGATGCTTTGCCACCAGAACTGCTTCTTTCATGGACACCGGAACAACTCGACTATATGCACGATGTGACGTATTGGAGAAACATAGTTGAGCAAACTGACGAGGTGAATATTCTTTCCGTTCATGAAATGCAAAGCAATGATGAGGTCTGGAGTGATTGGCTGGAGCAAGACAACGAATACGCCATCAACGATAGAAAGGCAATGGAAGCCGGCGCCGGGAAATATCTTAACTTTATAGCGATTATCTTGCAGAAGAAATAAATTTACAGGGTGTTACCTATGAAAGTAAAGAGAAGATTATGACACAAGAACAAATTGCCGGTATTTTAATGATTCTAATTGCACTTGTCATTTTGATATTACCAAAGCAGATTTGGAAGGTGGTAGAATCTTGGAAAAACAAAGAACAGGTGGCTCCTTCTGATGCCTACATCCTGGTGGTAAGATGTGTCGCCCTTGTATTTCTCATTGTGGGCATTGTCGTTATGCTGTGATTTTACGCTGCCACTGCCATATAAAACTATTTCACAGACGGGAGGGGGAATTGTAATGCCCTATGATATAAACACAATACTGAAAAAGCCGGAGCTTTATAAAGAAACCGGCATACCATTTTGGGATGATGAGCATATCTCAAAGCAGATGCTTAAGGCACACCTGAATTCTGAATATGAGGGAGCCAGCCGCAGCTTTGCTTTTATTGACCAATCTGTAAAATGGATTAAGGCGCTGGTACCATCTGCCGAGTATCCGCAACTTCTGGATGTGGGCTGTGGCCCCGGACTTTACGCGGAACGCTTCGCTAAGGCAGGTTACCATGTAACGGGAGTGGACTTCTCCAAGCGGTCGATCCAACATGCAGTCAGTTCAGCCGAAGAACAAGGGCTTGATATTACATACCACTATCAAGATTATTTGCAACTTGCACTGGGGGAGCGCTTTAATCTTGTGGCGATGATTTATTGCGATTACGGGGCACTTTCTCAAAGCAACAGACAGCGTCTTCTACAAAGGATATATGAGCATTTAAAGCCAGGTGGAAGGTTCTTGCTTGATGTGTTTTCCATGAAAAAATTTGCGGCTTTTGCAGAGAGACAAACATGGGAACGATGCCCCGATGGCGGCTTTTGGACGGAACAGCCACACACTGTGATAAACGGCAATTACCGCTATTGTGACAACGTAACGCTGGAGCAGATTGTGGTACTCACGCAAAGTGAAGTATCGGTCTACTATTTGTGGACCACTTACTTCACACCGGAGAGCTTGATAGAAGAAGCGCTGGCGGCAGGCTTTAAGCGATGCGGTGTTTTCTCTGATGTGGCAGGTACTACATATTCCCAGGAAAGCCAAACGATTGCTGTACTTTTAGAAAAGTAGCCTATGTTTGCAATAAACATGAGGAAGGCTGATAGGAGGCCTTGTTTTACGATAGACAAAGATGAAATGAATTAAGAAATTGCAAAATTGTCGGCAAAATTCTGAAGAACAGCAAAGAAGAACAGGTAATTTGACGAACAGATAATCTTCTTGGAGAGATAATGAACACAGCCTCTACCGGTACTTAATTTCACCTGCACAATAAAATCTGGATAATTACAAGCAGGCATATTCCTATCTTAATTGAGTACAGTATTTTTTCAAAAAACGATTGACTCTGACGTTGCGTAATAGTGTACAGTATAATTGTGGTTCGAACACAGCACTAAAAATACGAAACGAGGAATTTGATTATGAATATAAAAGCAATCCGTTCTGATAAAATCTACACAAAAATGATGAGCGTAACAAATGAAGAAAAAGAAAGCATTTATCGCTATGAGCTAATGAAACCATTTGAATTCAAGTGGCAATGTATCGGGATTCCATTGCAAGCTGAAGAGATGGGAGGTTATGATGTAGTGTCAGCTGCCGGAATGGGCGGCGATTATACACCATCACAAATCACAAATGAACGCCTTGGGGAAATTGAGCAAATCAGCGACAATGCCTTTTGGAATGACTGCGAAAACAGTATTCACAATACATTAGAAGGCTTTGAGGTGCACGGTATTACCTTACCGACACAGGACTATGTTTTCACTGTTATACTGAACAATCCAAAAAATCCGATGTCTGCTATGACGGATGATTACTGTGGCGATGGCGGTATTCCCGGATACATTATCGGAACAATTATCCCAAATGAAAAATCTCTGAAAATGTTGCCGGTTGCCTTAGCACATGAAGCAAATCACAATGTACGCTGGCAATTTGTGCAGTGGAATCCCAATATCACACTGGCAGATATGATTGTTTCCGAGGGTCTTGCAGAGAATTTTTCTGCCGCCATGTTTGGAGAGGATAAAATCGGAAAATGGGTAACTGAAACCAGCCCCGAAATGCTTGAAACTGTTATAAAGCCAAGGATTAAAGAAAACCTAATGGAGTCTGACTTCAATAAACTGTCATCATTCCTTTATGGAGATGAAATTATGGCGATGCGTGGGGGGGCATCGGTGGGGATGCCTTATTGCGGCGGATACGCCTGTGGCTATGCCCTTGTTGCGCACTATTTGAAAAAGACAGGCAAATCAATTTACGAGGCAACCATCACGTCTACCACGGATATCTTAAAGGAAACGGAGGATTTTTGGAATTGAAAATAAATGAAGTTGCAAAGCTGACCGGTGTGACAGTACGAACCCTGCACTACTACGATGAAATTGGTTTATTAAAGCCAAGTGAAACCACAGCGGCAGGTTATCGTCTTTATAATAGCACCGTACTGGAAACCTTACAGCAAATTCTGTTTTTTAGAGAATTGGATTTTTCTCTTAAAGATATTAAAGAAATTATGACCGATCCAAATTACGACAAGGCAAACGCCTTAACAAAACATCGGGAGTTGCTTTTGCAAAAGCGAAGTCGTATAGACGATTTAATAGGCCTTCTGGATAACACATTAAAAGGAGAACGTGATATGAGTTTCAAGCAATTTGATAACACCGAATTTGAAGCAACTAAGAAAAAGTATGCCACCGAGGTAAAGGAACGTTGGGGCAACACTGCCGCCTATGCTGAAAGTGAGGAAAAAACAAGCAGTTATGACCAAACCCAGTGGAAAATGCTATCCGGTGAGGGCGAAGCAATTTTACAAGCTTTTGGCGAAAACCGTAATATTCAGCCGGACAGCAATGAAGCGCAGATTCTCGTAAAGAAATGGCAAGATTATATTACCGCTAATTTTTACAATTGCACAAAAGAGATTTTATCTTGCCTGGGTCTGATGTATATTGGTGATGAGCGTTTTACCCAAAAAATAGACCAAAATGGAAAAGGAACAGCTGAGTTTATGGCTGCTGCGATTGAGGTGTTTTGTTCCAAATAAGCAGCATTTGTAGCCCTCTTTATCTAAATTGAGCCAATGCACTTTTAACGGTGCATTGGCTCTTACTTTCTCTACAGGCCAAGTATCGTTCAGAGCGTCCTTGCAAAAAGGCGGGTGAACGGATTTTGGCTTTTCGTTTGAATCGTTTCCTTTATCATGCTAAAAAGTAAGAGCCCTTTGATATTAAAATCAAGAAGGCTCTTACTTTTACCGCAAGCTGCTTATGATTGTACCAATATCGTTATCCATACAAATAGATTGACTTTGTATTTCATGCGGCACTACCGCTTCACCCAGATTGATGCAGGTATAGATTGCTTTGGGATTTTGTGCGGTCAGCCTCCAAAATGGATACTTGATAATGACCGGGGTGTTGCCGCCCACACCAAGCTCCAAATACAGCACGCGGGCAGTTTTATGTGCATGAAGAAAATCTTCGTAACGAGTCTTTGCCAAATGCCAGCCCTCGTCCTCCACAAAGCTGTTGTCGCAGCGCAGATTAACCGTCATAGGCTTTCCGCACAGCGGGCAGCGGGGGATCAACTCCGAGGGGATGCGTAAATCGTGCTGCCGCTCCACCATCTGCCGAACAGCAGGCTCGTTGTCATAGGTCTTGCCGCCGCATCCGTCTACGCACTGAAACAGGCCGTAGTCCCCCTGCGTGTAGAACAGTCGCTTTTTGTCAAATCCGGATTTTTGAAAACAATGGTCAACATTGGTGGTAATGACAAAGTAGTCTTTGTCGCGTACCAGATTGAACAGATCACTGTAAACCGGCTTTGGAATCGGCACATAGCGATTGAGGAAGATATGGCGGCTCCAATAGGCCCAATATTCCTCTAAAGACTGGTATGGATAAAATCCTGCGGAGTACATATCGGAATAGTGGTACTTGGCAATGAAATCTGAAAAGCTCCTTTCAAAGCGCTCACCGGAATAGGTGAATCCTGCCGAGGTGGAAAGCCCCGCCCCTGCGCCGATGACCACGGCATCCGCATCCTGCAAGGCTTGTTGCAGCCGTTCAATCGGTGTAGAGTAGTTCATGGTAGATTTGGTAGTCAATATCCTTGAAAACATTGAAGATCACTTTCATGCCGCTGCCGTCCCGGCTTAAAAATTCTTTGACGGTCGCCACGGCGATTTGGGCGGCCTCCTGACCCGGGAAATGAAACTCTCCGGTGGAAATACAGCAAAATGCCACGCTACTTAACTGCTTTTTTGCTGCCAGCTCCAAGCAGGAGCGATAGCAGCTTGAAAGCTCATCACGGTGTTTGGGCGTCAGTGCCTCACGGACGATGGGGCCGACAGTGTGCAGCACATAGTGGCAGGGCAAATTGTAGCCATCTGTAATCTTGGCTTGCCCCGTGGGTTCTTCGTGTCCCTGTGCTTGCATAAGCCGATTGCACTCATCACGAAGCTGCAAGCCCGCCGCCGAGTGAATGGCATTGTCGATACAGCCGTGGCAAGGGCAAAAGCAGCCCAGTAAGGCGCTGTTGTCTGCGTCCACGATGGCATCGGCGGCAAGGCGGGTAATGTCGCCCTGCCAAAGGATGATACGTGGGTCAGCCGTTGCAGGCAGGGCGTCAGCATTCACAACACCCTTTTCCTCCCGCTCGGCAGAAAGCAGTGAATCTTGCACAGCGAGAAACTTCGTATTCAGCGGCATGGGCGGGCGTAGATTCATGAGACTGCGCAAAAGCCGCCGTTGCTGGGTTTCCTCAGAGGGAAACTGCGCCGCTTGCTGCCGATACTGGGGCATTTCCTCCAACAGTATTTGATTCAAAAATGCAATTTGCTTGAAGCGTGTCATATCAAGTCCTCTTTTCAACGGCGCTTGCCGGGCAGATCTCCGAGCAGCGCCCACAGTGCAGACAGTGTGCCTGTTCAATGACAACCGGCTTTGTGGTGATGTCGATGCACTTTTGCGGGCAAACGGAATAACACCGCTTACAGCCGATGCACTTGTCCGTCACCAGATAACCACTGACGGTTTCCGCAGCGCCGCCAAAAGAAAAGCTCTCTCGGAAAATAGGCTTTGCGGAGAGGTCAAAAAATTCGCCCTCGCCCTCATAAACTTGAAATACCGTTAAGGCGGCACGGCTTTTTTCGTCGGGGTAGATTTCTGCCATATAAGGGTTTACCTTGAAAATCTCCGGCAGAAGTTCACTGCCCAGTTCCCGTACTCGGCCGCGTACTGTAACAGACTTGGAGGACATGGTATCTTCACCATGAAAGCCTGTGATGGAAACTGCATCGTGGGCTTTCAGGCGGGTATAAAATGCCTTGCCCTTTGCGGTCAAAAAGTACAGGCCGTTTTCATCTGCCAGCATCATATCAATGACGCAGGTGGTGGGATTACCATTTTCATCTATTGTGGCAAAGACGGTAGAGTGGATTTCATTTTGCAGATATTGAAGATACTTTTTTGCGTTCATGCGCATATCCTCCTTTCAGAATAGGGGTCAACGGCTTATAAATCAGCATCGTGACAAGACAGATTGCCAATCCTTTCAGCAGGTTGAACGGCACGGCGTTCCAAACGAGCTTCGTATGGATAAAAGGGATAAAGGCCGCAAAAGCCATTGCCACGCTGCCGGTTATACAACCGAATAAGGCTGTCGTTTTCGTTTTGCGCTTCTGATGGACTAAACCCGTTGTAAAAGTAAGGGCGCTGCCCATCAAAAAGTTTGCCAGTTCACCAACGCCTGCCGTGTTGGTGGAAATCAGTTGCAAGCCGTTTTTAATCAGCTCCACCAACACGCCGGACACGGGGCCAAAGGCGAATGCGGCAATGAGTGCTGGTAGATCGGAAATGTCCATTTTGCAAAGGTCGGTGACAGCGGTACTTGAATTTCGATAAATGCCGGCAAGTAGGCCACGGCGGAAAGCATGGCTACGGATACGAGAGTACGGGTTTTATTTTGAGATTTCATGTTGCTCCTTACTGAGATATGAGAAAAATTAAGAGCGCCAAACTTGGCTTAACAAGTCGGGCGCTCTTGTCATATCTTCTTTCATTCAGACTATACTGTCGGCTTCGAAATTGCACCGAATCGGCCTTATGGCTCGTGGCCTTTACCACCGGTGGGGAGTTGCACCCCGCCCTGAAGATTTGATTACTTGCTTACAGCGTGTACTCCTTGGGAGGATTGCCGGAGAAATCGGCGATCACCGCCTTTGCGCCCTCCAGATAGAACACCTCAAAGATGGGGTTCTCAGCGGTCTGATACTGGCCCTTGACGATGGGGTTATCCATGCAGCCCTCTTTGACGGCCATGTTGTTTTCAAACACAGCCTTGCCGCTGAGACGAATCCAAGCGTAGGCGGGGCTGGAAACGGAAACCTCGATGTTGGGGTTCTGCTGAATATCCTTGTAGACATCTTTGGTGTTGTTGGTGCAGAACCACAGCTTTCCGTTCTGCTCAAAGCAGAACATAAAGGGGCGGCACTTGGCCTTTCCGTCACGGCCGACCGTAGCCAGGTACTGCACCGGGTTCTCCTGCAAAAAATTTACGACTTCATTCATGGTGTTATCCTCCAATTTTTTTGTTTGTGTCTGGCCTTTGCCAAACAGGTTTTTTAGAAATCCCATAAGGGGTTCCTCCTTAATTTTGGGGCTTGCGTTCGCTTGCCTGTGAGACTATAATAAATCCATACAGCCAAGCTGTAAAGTAAGCACAATATTGTGGCATAGTTACCTAAAAGAAACTAATGTGCAATTACGACGTTTTTAGGAGGATTACATCATGGAAGAAAAGAAGGTTCTGCCTGCCTGCCCGGTGGAAACAACACTGACTTTAATTGGCGACAAATGGAAAGTCCTTGTCCTGCGGGACTTAATGGGCGGCACAAAACGCTTTGGAGAATTGAAGAAATCCATCGGCAGCGTGAGCCAGAAGGTGCTGACCGCCCAGCTCCGCGCCATGGAGGAAAGCGGCCTTGTAAATCGAAAAGTCTATGCCGAGGTGCCGCCACGGGTGGAGTATACATTAACGGAGACCGGGTACAGCTTAAAACCAATTCTGGACTCCATGTGGGACTGGGGCCTGCAATATAAGGCGAAAAACGAATAAAATTCTAAAAGGCTGTTGCATTTATATTTCAATGCAGCAGCTTTTGATTTTTACATTCCCAAAATCGTCCAGGGTATCCTTGCAAAAAGACGGTGGGTTTTACGATATTAACTGATGGTAAATAAAACACACCCCTGGTTTAACGACTGCTCAATAGTATTTCAAATCGCTCCATGCTAAAATAAAGACATAAAGAATTTCAACTCAGAGGTGATTTTATGAATATGAACGATATTCTGCGTAATAAACGCAAGGCATTAAATTTAACACAAGAGCAGGTAGCAAGCTATCTTGGTATTACCGCCCCCGCCGTGAACAAATGGGAAAAGGGCTTATCTTGCCCCGATATTACTTTATTGCCCGCATTAGCACGACTGCTAAAAACAGATCCGAATACTCTGCTGTGCTTTGAAGAAAATCTGTCTGATCAGGAGATTGGAGTGTTTCTAAACGAAGTGAGTACAGCTATCAAAAGCGATAGCTTTCAGCGTGGATTTTTCTTGGCGATGGAGCAGATAAGGGAATATCCTCGCTGCGGAAAACTAAAGCATAGCCTTGCTTTAGTTTTGGAAGGTGGCCTGCTTACTGCTAACCTAACAGAAGATGAGTGCCAAAAATTCACTTTGCAAATAGATAGGCTTTAAGAGGAAGTGGCCATATGCGATGACGAAAATTTAGCCAACAACGCAAAATTCATGTTGGCATCAAAATGCTTGAAACGAAAAGAATATGATAAAGCACAAGCATTGTTAGACCAAATACCCAAGAAATCTGATATTCCTGACAAACAAAGCTTGCAAGCAAATCTCCTTTCAATGCAAGGAAAAAGCAGTGATGTCGCAGTAATCTTAGAACGCATGGCTTTAAGTAGCTTACAGGAAACATTGATGGCAGTTACGAAACTCATTCCCATATTGGTCTACGAGAATAAATTATCAGAAGCAGAGAAGCTTGCAAAAGCATGTCAGCTACAATACGAAGCATTTGGATTATGGCAATACAGTGCCTATCTCGCTCCTATGCAATTGGCCGTTTCGATGCAAGATACCTCTAAGGCGATTACTGTAATTGGAAAAATGCTTGAGACTACAGTGACAACTTGGGATTTTTCTGCGTGTCCGCTTTATCTTCATCAGTCGCGCAAAGAAGGTTCAAACAATATGTGGCATACTTTTCTTCCGGCACTATTGTTGGATTTGGAAAGCAATCCAGAGTATTCATTTCTTCAGCAGGCTCCCGAATTCGGTGCGCTTATTGCAAAATACAAGGAAAAAATCAATTCAAAATAAGTGTAAAGCGAGCAACTGCATGATGGTTGCTCGCTTTACACATTATTTATAGCCCCAAAATCGTCCAGGAAATCCTAGGGATAGAAACCGCCGCTGTACAGATCCCGGAAACCATATTTTACTGTAAAATCCAAGAAATACATGGTGTATCTTTTCCGGTATAATCAAAGCTCGCTGAAGACGAATGCTCTGCCCCGCTTTTTTCTCCACGACACCCTCACAGCCCTTGGCCAAAGTCTCAACCCCATCCTGGATAGTCTGGAGATATGGGGAAAGGGGTATAAGGCCCGGAATGGCAATGAGGGGTGATCTTTTGACGAAGCTTACCTATCGCCGGGGAAATGGGCTTTTAATAGTGGAGATCCCACAAATATAATTGGCATCAACGTCGTAAAATTTTGCAAGAATTAATACGCAATCCAAGGGAATACGTGTTTTTCCTAATTCATAGTCCGAGTAGGTTTTTTGTCCGACATGGAGAAGCGCTGCAATGTCGCATTGGCGTAAATCATGGTCCTCCCGCAGTTCGCGAATTCGTTTTAAATACTGCATAGGCTACCCCCTTTCCTCTGTTAATCATAGCGTAGAGGAATATACTCTATTGATTTATAGAGTTATATACTCTATAATAAAAATAAAGGAATGATGAGATACGACTACATTGCAGGTTGATTCACAAATATTTCCCGCTGCGGCAGAAAGGATTCCTATGCCACAATTACTTTATTCAGAAATCAATTTATTTTGTATGATACTGCTCGTTATCGTTCTTCAGCAGATGAAGCGAGTTTTCACAGAGGATTTGGTGTGGTCTGTTTTCATTAAAACAGTGGTGGTTGGGATTGCGACTATGGCTCTGGATTTATTGTGGGGACTGATGGATTCTGGTTATATTCAGGTAGCCTATCAGACGAGTGCAATTATTAAAGGTCTTTATTTTTCTGCAGCTGGTCTCATGGCCCTTCTCTGGTTCTTGTTTTCTGAATCCACCCAGCAGAGTGCATGGGTGAATGAACCAGAGAAGAAATGGCTGTGTGCCATTCCCTGGTTTATTTTTGTCATTTTATCCCTTCTGTCCGTCCAGACCGGATGGCTTTTCTATATTGATGAGACTGGACATTATCAGAAAGGAAAGCTGCTCCTTCTCCAATTGATGCTGTCCTATGGCTATATCATTGTGACGTCCATTCGTGCGGTTTGGAAATCACTTCAGAAGCAAAAGTATGCCTTGCGTGCCCGCTACCGGGCTTTGGCTTCATTCGTCATTTTTCCGCTTCTTGGTGGTCTTGCGCAAATTTTCAGTCCAAATATACCACTGTTGTGTATGGGGATTACCTTGGCGCTCCTTCAGGTTTTCCTTGATTTCCAGGGACAGCTGGTTTCGACAGACAGCCTCACTAAGCTCAATAACCGAAGTCAATTGTTCGAGCATCTGGCCCGGAAAATTCGTAGTTATGACCAGGAGCTGTACCTGTTCATCATGGATATTGATCGTTTTAAATCCATTAATGATCGTTACGGGCATGTCCAGGGAGATGTTGCCTTGATTCATGTTGCCCGGGTCCTTCAGGATATTGGCTATCAGAATAACTGTTTCATTGCCCGATACGGGGGCGATGAATTCGTCATGGTTGGGGAATTTCCCAATGAAGTCGCAGCCCAAGGACTCTGTGATCAGATTGATATGGCCCTGAAAGCCGAAGCAGAATGTCTCCCCTTCCCCATCTCGGTAAGCATCGGTTACGCCTGTTTTACTCCAAGGTATTCCTACATTCCGGACTTCATTGCCAAGGCGGATCGGGCACTGTACGCTGCCAAGGCCCGCCGCCAGTAGATTTCAGGGCTTAAAGAAAAAACATCGAAGAAAGAAGACTTCGATGCTTTTTCTTTGGGTGAACGATTATTCTATCGAATAAAATTCGTATGGATGCCGGGCTCCCGCTCAGGGAAGGTGATTCCGGCAGCCGCGCCAGCTGCGATGCATTTCAGCAGCCAGGCCATGTTATTGCCAAGGGTCCGCATGGTCTGCAGCCCCTCGGCATCCTGACGGACCTCTTCCGGGGTATTGCCATGAACTTGGTTCCAGTATTGGGAACCGACGACGGGCATGTTGCTGATGGTAAAATATTTGTTGATTTGGTCAAAGGCCGCAGAGGCACCACCCCGGCGACAGCTGACCACAGCTGCGGCAGGTTTACCGGCCACCGGAGCCTTACCCCCGTAGAAAGCCCGGTCCATAAAGGATGTCAGGGCGCCAGAGGCCGCGGCGTAGTGGACCGGGGAGCCAAAGATGAAGCCGTCAGCGGAGGCTGCCTTTTCTGCGAAAACATTGGCGCAGTCCTCAATAAAACATCGGCCTGTTTTTTTACAGGCCCCACAACCGAGACAGCCAGAGATGGGCTGATTGCCGAGCCAGAAGGTTTCGGTTTGGATTCCCTGGGACTCGAGGGTGGAAGCCACTTCATTAAGGGCAGTGTGGGTACAGCCATTTTTGTGGGGGCTGCCATTCACGAATAGTACTTTCATAATGGGTTTACTCCTTTAATGTTTCTTTTATTTTATTATACGCCCTGTGTCAATGTGATAATGTCACCGATAAGTTTAAGATTGGGGCGTATAATGAGAGTAATAAAATTTGGAGGTATGGATATGAGTGTAACGACATTAACCAATGATAATTTTGAACAGGAAGTGACCATGCATCAGGGAACCGTTTTAGTGGATTTCTGGGCAAGCTGGTGTGGACCGTGTAAGGCCCTTTCCCCCGTTGTGGATGAGATTGCCAGAGAGCAAAAGGAGCTGAAGGTCGCTAAGGTAAACATTGATGAACAACCGGAGTTGGCCAGACGGTTCCAGGTTATGAGCATCCCTACCCTGGTTGTTTTTAAAAACGGTGTTTTAGTCAACCGCAGTGTTGGGGCCATCCCCAAGGATGCGGTGCTGGAATTGGCAAAATAAAACCATTAAAAAATAATGAAAGCGTCGGAAGGCTATTTTAAAGCTCCGACGCTTTTGTGATATGTGGGGTGTTTGGACCCCGCCGATAAATCCGATAAAACTCCCGGACCTGGACATCCAGAAGGGCCAGGGCTTCGTCCTCCTTTTCTGGGAAGTCATCGTAACGGCTAAGGAGCAGAAAAATGGGGGCGTAAAAATTCATGGCCATGACCTGGGGGTCTCCGGGGATGAAGGCGCCGCATTGGATAAGCTGGGTGAACACTAAGGTCAGGTATTCGATGGCATCGGACATGAAGGTCCTTCGGTAAATGGTGCAGACCTCAGGGTTACAGAATTGCTCCATGGAAAGCATTCGCCGGTATTTTGCGGCAAAGTCATCCTTCCAGTAGAAGAGGAAAACCTGTCGACTGAGGGCTATCAGGGTATCGGCATTAAGCGCAGCGTAAAAGGAAGCGACATTGATCGTATTGGCATCTGGGAGGGCGAGGCGGTGGGACATCTCGGCCATACGTTCCTCCATCTCGGTGACAATGGTATTGAAAATGGCCTCCTTTCCCTTGAAATGCTTGTAAAGAGAGGCATCCTTTATGCCCACCGCGGCGGCGATATCCTTGACGCTGACGCGACTGTATCCCCCTACAGAAAAAAGGTCCAGGGCGGCGAAGATGATTTTATTCCGGGTTTTCACATTAAGCCTCCAGCAGGGCCTTCACTTGTGCCTCCTCGGCGAAGAGGACGCAGCCGCCATCGTGGTCTTGGGTGAGGGTTCCCTGGGATTGCAGCTGGGTAAAGAGCTTTGAATGCAGGGCCTCCAGAAGGGAAGCCTGTTTCAGATTGGTGTCTGAATAGGGGGAAAAGGGACAGGGTTCGGCATCGCCTTTGGGATTGATATGGAAAAAGCCCCGGCCTGCCGCCAGACAGCCCCCGCTTCGGGCCTCATCTCCTGGAAAGGCAATGAAGATGCAGTCGTTGTAATGACTCCGCAGGTTATTAATGGCTGTCATCAGGCGGCTTCGATCCGCTGGGGTGGGGGCCAGGCCTCCAGTACCCTTGCAGATGGGGACGTATTCCACAAAGAAAACCACCCGACAGCCCCGCTCTGTAAGGGTATCCAGGAAATCCGAGGAGGTGACAACAGCCTGATTCTCCCGGGTGACGGTGACCGAAGCACCGTAAAGGAGACCCTGCTGATGGAGGGTGGTCATGCTGCCCACCAAGCGCTGGTACATCCCGGTACCCCGGCGGGTATCGGTGAGGGTGGCGTCTCCCTCCACACTGAGGATTGGAATGAGGTTGCGATGTTTCTTTAGAAAATCTAGGGCCGGATCCGTTAAAAGGGTCCCGTTGGTAAAAATGGGGAACAGAATCTCCGGATGGGTGGCGGCTGCTTCCAGAACATCCTGGCGGAGGAAGGGCTCGCCACCGGCCAGGAGGATGAAGCTGCACCCCAGGTCAGTGGCTTCCCCAAAAATGCGGTTCCAGAGGGGCGCATCCATTCCCTGCTCCTCTGGCCCATCCACACAGGTCCCCTCGGCCCGGGCATAGCAGCCCTTACAATGCAGATTGCATCGACTGGTAATACTGGCGATGAGAAAGGGAGGAACGTGGATACCCTGGGCCTGGCAGGCCTCCCGCCTTGCCTCGGCAGCTCTCCGGCCTTTAGCAAATCGGGCCATGGCCAGACTGGTCTGGGGATTTTTTACCGTAGCCTTTACAATATCCTGGGAGAGGTGGCGGATGCCGTCCTCTAAGTACTGCTGTAGTGTGAGATCTTCCATTATATCCTCGATGATTCAATACTGTGAAATCCGAAAAGGGAACAGGCTAGTATTCACTAGCTTCTTTTAGTATAGCTAGTAAACGCTAGCCTGTCAAGGATATTGATTGTTTTTTTAAAGATTTTCAGAAGATCTGGCGCACTCTCCGCCAGCACCGGTGAGAATCTCAATGCCGTGGTCCAGCTGGGGTGCAATGCAGCTAAGGCATTCTACCACGGCCTTGGGGCTGCCGGGCAAGTTGATGATCAAAGTGGTCCCCCGGATACCGGCGGTGGCCCGGCTAAGCATCGCTCGTCCCGTAAACTGCATGCTGTAAGCCCGCATGGCTTCCCCCAGCCCTGGGGCCATACGCTCACAGACATCGGCAGTGGCCTCCGGAGTGAAATCCCGGGGAGAAAAGCCCGTGCCGCCACTGGTCAGAATCAGTTCAGCCTGGCTCCCATCGGCAATTTCTGCCATGCGGGCGGCCAGGACGGTGCGTTCGTCGGGGAGGATATCCGTGGAGACCAGGGTATAGCCTAAGTTTTCCATGTAGGCGGCGATGGCCGGTCCGCTTTGATCCTCCCGGGTGCCAGCGGCACCTTTGTCGCTGGCGATGATGATGGCAAGTCGTTTTTTCATGGGTTTATTCCTTTCCGAATTCAAAGTCACCGCCTTTTCCACCGCTCTTGGTGAGGAGGTGGATGTCGGAGATGACCATTCCCTTGTCCAGGGCTTTACACATGTCATAAATGGTTAGCAAGGCGACGGACACCCCGGTGAGAGCCTCCATTTCCACCCCGGTTTTCCCGCCCACCTTGACGGTACAGGTGGCGGTGATGGTGGAGGCCACAGCATCAAGGGTAAAATCCACGGTGCAGTGGGTAATCATTAAAGGGTGGCAGAGGGGGATGAGCCCCGAGGTGTTTTTAGCGGCCATAATGCCGGCAATCCGGGCGGCGGCTAAGACATCCCCCTTGGGATTTTCTCCGGCTGTCAGGGCAGAGAGGATGGCCGGGATGACTTGGATGCAGCCCTGGGCCACTGCCTTCCGGCTGGTGGCTGCCTTGGCTGACACGTCGACCATAATGGCATTGCCCTGGTCATCCAGATGGGTAAGTTGATCGTTCATCGATTTCTCCATTTCAGTAATACCTTCATTGTAAAGCCAAGGGACATAAAAAACAAGGGGAAGATGACCGGCGTGAAGAAACAGTAAATTTTTGTGATGGCGAGGATCTTCCTTAAAAAGGATTGCAACCCTTGTCAACATGGTTTATAATAAAAAAATATTAGGAAGAGAACAAGTTATTATTCACAACAAAGGAGGCCGCTATGGGATTTGGTGCCGTGATTGTTGCCGGAAAACAGCCTCCACCGTCGGGGTCCTTTGCCCCACTGGTCCAGGCAGGAAGTATTTCTGTCATCAAACGTATTATTTATACCCTCCAACAGGCAAAGGTTTCGCCCATTGTCGTCATGACAGGCTATGAGGCAGATCGATTGGAGCGGCACGTTGAGCGGACTGGCGTGATTTGCATGCGGGATGTGGATTATGAATCCACATCCGAGCTGGAAACCCTTAAACAGGGAATCGCCCAAATTAAAAATCAGTGTGATGGAATTGTCGTCCCCAGTGTACAAACCCCTTTTTTCAAGGGCGAAACCATTGAACAACTGGTGGCAGCGGCCAGACCCTTTGCCTGGGCCGATACCCAAGAGGGATCTTGTCCCTACCCCCTGTGCATGGATGAGGCGGGGATGATGGCGGTAGAGGCGGCAGAGGACCCGGAATCTCTGATTGCCCTGGCTAAAAGATGCGGCGTTAAAGGTGTTAAGATCATGGATGACGGCATCGGAAAGCCCTTGGGGACGGAAACCGAAGCCTTGATTGCAAGCTATAATCAGGTGTTTCTTCGACCCCTCATTAAGGTGAGCCTGGCCCGGGAAGAGGTGTTCTTCGGCCCTGGGACTGCTCAGCTGCTCCATCTCATCCAAAGAACCGGATCGGTTCGGACTGCCTGTGAACAGATGCATTTATCCTACAGCAAAGCCTGGAAGATGATTGGAAAGATGGAAAAAGAAATGGGCGAACCGGTGGTTAAGCGCTTCCAGGGAGGCCAGAGCGGCGGACGGGCAGAATTGACTCCCAGGGGAGAGGATTTGCTCCTGCGCTTTACCCGATTTGAACGGGAATGCAAGGATCGGGTGGAAGAAATATACAAAGACTATTTTCAGTCTTAAATTTTTACCATCGAGTGTCTTGAAAAAAGAATTCGGTGGTAACGTTACGGTTTCGAGTTGCTTTAAAAAATAATTCGTGAAAACCGATAAAAATGAAAAGGTAGGAAAAAATGAGAAATACGATAAAAGCCCTTTGTGATTTCCTGGAAAAGGGCCAGGATGTGGTGCTGTGCAGCGTTGTGGCCGCCAGCGGATCGACCCCCCGGGGAGCAGGTGCGAAGATGATGGTTTTGGCCGATGGCAGTGCCACGGGAACCATTGGTGGCGGTGCCGTGGAGCATCGGGCGGTGGAGCTGGCAACCCGGGTTCATCAGGATAAGGGCTCCTTTGTGGAGCAATTTGATTTATCCGACAGCGCCAAGGCTGATCTTGGGATGATCTGCGGCGGAAATACCACCGTGTATTTCCAATATTTTGCCTGTGATGATCCCCAGGCCCTGGCCTTTGCCCGTATGGCGGCTCAGCAGGTGGAGGCCAATGAGGATGCCTGGCTGATTACAGAAATCGCAGAGGATGGCCAGGGGGCCATGGGGATTTATGCTGATGGCGGGTTAGTCTTTGGTCAGGGTATCGCCCTGGAAGAATCCGGCAACTGGTTTGGCTCCGGCTCTTTGTATATTCCGGGGAAAATCAGATATTACATCGAACCCCTGTCCCGGAAGGGCCGGGCCTACCTCTTTGGTGGGGGCCACGTTTCCCAGGCCCTGGTTCCTGTCATCGCAAAAATCGGATTTGTGCCCGTGGTCTACGAGGATCGGGAGCGGTTTTGTGATTTGGATTTATTTCCCGGGGCCCTGGCCACCATCCAGGGGAGCTTTGAGGAAATTGGAGATAAGATCACCCTGGAGGCATCGGATTATGCCATTATTATGACCCGGGGCCATATGGCAGACTATGCGGTGCTAGAACAGGTACTGCGTACGCCGGCCACCTATATCGGATTGATTGGCAGTCGCCGGAAGATTGCGAAAACCCACGAGAAGCTACGGGCTGCGGGATTTGGGGACGGGGATATCGCCCGAATCCATAATCCCATTGGGCTGGATATCGGGGCAGAAACCCCGGATGAAATTGCCATTAGTATTGCAGGGGAGCTCATTGCCCATCGGGCCGGAAAAGCCGGGGCCTAGGGCATCCTTCGATTGGATATTAGCATTAAAGAATTGTAGATAGAGGAGTGAAAGATGAAGAGTATTCGAACTGAGGATGCGGTGGGGCACGTGCTCTGCCACGATATCACCCAGATCATTAAGGGTGTGACCAAGGATGCGGTGTTTCGCAAGGGTCACGTGGTGACAAAAGAGGATATCCCTGTGCTGCTTTCTGTGGGGAAGGAAAACCTCTACGTTTGGGAAGCGGATGAAACCATGCTCCACGAAAACGATGGGGCGGAGGTTCTGCGCAGAATTTGCCAGGGGGAAGGAATGCACCCCACGGAGGTGAAGGAGGGGAAAATCGAATTGATTGCAGATCGGGATGGGCTCCTTAAGATCAATCGGGAGGCCCTGGTTGCAGTCAATGGGCTGGGTGAGATGATGATTGCCAGCCGGCACGGGGATTTCCCGGTCCGGGCTGGGGATAAAATTGCCGGGACCCGGATCATTCCTTTGGTCATTGCCCGGGATAAAATGGAAGCGGCCCAGCGGGTGGCGGGGGAATCCCCTATTTTTCAGGTTGTTCCCTTTCAAAAGAAGAAGGTTGGGGTTATTACCACGGGCAGCGAGGTTTCCAAGGGACGCATTGAGGATTCCTTTACCCCGGTCATTGTGGAGAAGCTCTTAGAGTATGGGCTGTCCATGGATGAGCATGTTTTAAGCGGGGACGATCCCCATACCATTACCGAGGCCATCCAGGGAATGCTCAAAAGGGGCTGTGAAATGATTATTTGTACCGGGGGCATGAGTGTGGACCCCGACGATCGGACCCCCTTGGCCATTAAAAATACCGGAGCGGATATTATTACCTATGGGGCGCCAGTGCTGCCGGGGGCCATGTTCATGCTGGCTTATACCGAAGCCGGGGTGCCCATCATGGGTCTGCCGGGCTGTGTGATGTACGCCAGACGCACCATTTTTGATTTGGTGCTGCCCCGGATTTTAGCAGATGACGTTCTTGTGGCTGAGGATTTCATCCGCCTTGGCGAAGGCGGGCTGTGTCTTCTCTGCGATGTATGTACCTTCCCCAATTGCGGCTTTGGCCATTAGGATTGGTGATGCGATGAAGGATCAGTACGGACGTCACATCGACTATATGCGCCTGTCCATTACAGATCGCTGCGATTTTCGATGTGTGTATTGTATGCCGGAGGATGGGGTGGCCCCCATCACCCACGATGAGATACTTACCTTTGATGAGATTCTTCGGATCTGCCGCAGTGCGGTGGACCTGGGGATTACCCGGTTTAAAGTAACCGGAGGAGAGCCCCTGGTGCGTAAAGGGGCGGTGGACCTTTTGGCCCGGATGAAGGCCCTTCCTGGGGTGGAGCAGGTCACCCTGACCACCAATGGATATGTCCTGGGCCAGTATGTGGAAGCTCTGAAAGCGCTGGGGATCGATGGCATTAATATCAGCCTGGATACCCTGGATCGGGAGCGGTTCCGGGAGATTACCAAACGGGATGGCCTAGACCGGGTCCTGCAATCCCTGGAAAAAGCAGTGGATGCGGGCATCCGGGTAAAAACCAATACCGTACTGATGCCCCAGAACCGGAAGGACTGGCTGGGGATTGCCGATTTGGCCCGGTTTTGGCCGGTACACGTGCGGTATATTGAGATGATGCCCATCGGAATGGGCAGGGATTATAGTGGCTGTACCGGGGATACGGTCATGGCCATGCTCAAGGAAAAGCATCCTAATTTGACGGCCGTGTCAGAGCCACTGGGGAATGGCCCCGCCCAGTACTTTAAAATTCCGGGCTATTTAGGGCGAATTGGCATTATCAGTGCGGTCAGTCATGAATTTTGCCAGACCTGCAACCGGGTGCGGGTAACCTCGGATGGGATTTTGAAGCTTTGCCTCAATCGGGCAGGGCATGTGGATTTGCGGAAGCTGCTGCGTGACGGTGGGGACGATGGGGCCCTTACCCAGGCCTTAGCAACGGCTATTTTAAACAAACCCCTGCGCCATGGATTTGAAATCCAGGGACAGGAGGATGAAGAAACCCGCCGGATGGTGGGAATAGGAGGATGATCATGGGAGTTGTACGAGCGGTTTGTACCAGTGAGCGTAAGGGGATTCAAAAGAAAAATCAGGGAAAGGGGACCTTTCGGGTGGATCATGGCATCGAAGGGGATGCCCATGCCGGTAATTGGCATCGCCAGGTCAGTCTGCTGTCCTACGAGCGGATTGCTGCCTTTAATGCCCAGGGGGCCGATGTGGTGGATGGTGCCTTTGGGGAAAACCTGGTGGTAGAGGGCTTTGATTTCAGTACCCTTCCCGTGGGGACCCGTTTTATGTGTGGTGAGGTGATTCTGGAGATGACCCAGATCGGCAAGGAATGCCATAACCATTGTGCAATCCATAAAAAAATGGGAACCTGCATTATGCCCACCCAGGGGGTTTTCGCCAAGGTCATCCACGGTGGGGAAATTGCCGTGGGGGATCCCATCGAGCGGATAGAGGCGGTGGTAAAGTAAGGGGTGTTGGAGGATTTTGGGATCGAAGTGATGCAACTGAAATGAATGGAGAAAAACAATGAAAAAGAGAATCGTATTAGCGATGGTGGCCATCCTGGCCATGGTGTGTGTGTTGGCAGGTTGTGGTTCCAAGGCAAAGACCAGTGATCAGACGGGTGAAATTACCGTTATGGCAGCGGCCAGTTTAACGGATGCTTTTACTGAAATTGCAACGAAATTTAAAGAACAATATCCGGATGTCAAGGTGAACTTCAGCTTTGATTCCTCGGGAACCCTGGCCAAACAGATCAAGGAAGGCGCCAATGCCGATGTTTTTGTATCTGCAGCCATGAAGCAGATGAATACCTTAAATGATGCGGGCTTGATGGATTCCGATTCCATTGCCAAGCTTCTGGAGAACAAAGTTGTCCTCATTAAGGGGAAAGATTCCACCCTGGACATTCAATCCTTTGAGGATGTTGGAACCGATAAGGTGAAAATGATTGCCATTGGGAATGAGGATGTGCCGGTGGGGCAGTATACAGAAACTATCTTTACAAATTTGGGGATTTGGGATGTTGTCAAAGCTAAAGCGAATCTGGCCACCAACGTTCGTCAGGTCTTAGATTGGGTAGCTACGGGCAATGCAGAATGCGGTGTGGTTTACGCCACGGATGCCGCCATTGAAGATAATGTAACGGTCATTACTGAAGCACCAGCAGGCAGCTGCGACCCGGTGATCTATCCCATGGGAATTGTGAAGGCTTCCACCCAAAAGGATGCAGCCAAGGCCTTTACGGAGTTCCTGCAAACTAAAGAAGCTCAGGATATTTTGACCAAGTACGGTTTTACCATCTACCAGGAAAAATAGGTTCTGGTGAGCCGGGGCTGTGTGCACACAGCCCTCAGCTTGTCGACAAACCCAGGGAGGGGAGCTGATAAAAATACGAGAACCCCGGCGCCCCTGCGGGCTGGCGTTTTCGATTTTTATCACATTAAGGAAGCAAACCTGCCTACAACCCAATCAAAACCGTAGGTTTTGCGCCCTGACGGATGAGGGCTTTCCCTTCATTCGTCAGCGCCTGGGGTCCGGGGTGAATCTTTTTTATCCGTTCCCTGACCGCGCTAAGGCACTTTGTCTACGCTCTGGGGGCTGTGTGCACACAGCCCTGTTTTGTATATTCTGAAAGGAGCATTTATGGATTGGTCACCCTTATTCTTATCATTAAAAACCGCCTTTATCGCCACGGGGCTTACCTTTTTACTGGGGACCCTGGCCGCCTGGAAGGTGGTTGGCCTGAAGCGGGGATCGGGGTTGTTTGACGCCCTCTTTACCCTGCCCCTGGTGCTCCCACCCACTGTAGTGGGTTTTTTTCTGTTGGTCCTCTTTGGGAAAAACAGTGGTGTGGGGGTCTGGCTATCCCAGGTTGGTATCCAGGTGGTCTTTACCTGGTTGGGGACGGTGGTGGCATCCACGGTGGTGGCTTTTCCGCTGATGTACCGCACCGCCCGGGGGGCCTTTGAGCAAATGGATGAAACCCTCATTTATGCGGGGCAGACCCTGGGACTATCGGATATTCGGATCTTTTGGCAAATCGTTTTTCCAAGTTGTTTGCCAGGGATCGTCGGAGGGACCATCCTGGCTTTTGCCCGGGCATTGGGAGAATTCGGGGCCACCATCATGCTGGCGGGAAACATTCCCGGGAAGACCCAGACCGTGGCGGTGGCGGTGTACTCGGCCGTACAAAACGGCAATCGGACTTTAGCTTACAAATGGGTGGCCGTTATTGTGACCATCTCCGTGATTTCTATCCTGGGAATGAATTGGGTCAATGGCAGACAGCGTCGGCTGGATGGAAGGAGGAGCTAAATGGGTCTATCTGTGAATATTGTCAAAGCCTTCGGAGATTTTACCCTGGAGGTTGCCTTTGAAACCGGGGAGGAAATCTTTGCGGTATTGGGGGAAAGCGGCTGCGGCAAGAGCCTGACCCTAAAATGTATTGCAGGAATTGAGAAGCCGGATTCGGGGCGGATCTGCTTAAATGACCGGGTCCTCTACGATTCCGGGAAAGGAATTGATCTGCCCCCCCGGGAGCGTCGGGTGGGCTACCTTTTCCAGCAGTATGCCCTCTTTCCCAATATGACCGTGGCCGCTAACATTGGAGTGGCGGTACCCAAGGGTGAACAGGAGGCGGTGGTGGCGGACTTCATCCGGGATTTTTCCCTGGACGGCCTGGAGTCGAAATATCCCCGGATGCTTTCCGGCGGCCAGCAGCAGCGGGTGGCCCTGGCCCGGATGCTGGCGGCTAAGCCAGAGCTGATTTTGCTGGATGAGCCCTTTTCTGCCCTGGACCATAATCTGAAAATGACCCTGGAGCTTCAGGTGTTGGAGGTCTTTGAAAAATATCACACCCCCATGCTCTTTGTTTCCCACAACCGGGACGAGGTCTATAGCCTATGCTCCCGGATGGGGATCATCAGCCAGGGAAAAATGGAACGGGTAGGGACTAAGGAAGCCGTCTTCCATGACCCTATTACTGTGTCTGGGGCCAACATCACCGGATGTAAAAATATTGCGACAGTGGAACCTGTCCCGGGGGGACAGGTTGACTGCCCGGAATGGGGGGTTTCCCTGATTCCCCAGATTGACGGACGAGCACATCTGGGTATCCGTGCCCATGATATCGAAATACTTTGCAGAACGGAATCATCAGCGCCCATTCTCATAAAAGGGAAGATTGAATGCCTGTTGGAATTACCCTTTGAGGGCAACGCCGTGGTTCGTGTTGAAGTGGCCGGGGCCCAAAAGGGACGTCTGGTGGTGGCGGTGGAAAAAAGCAAAATGTCCAGGTTGAGCATTGGCCAGCCAGTGATCCTGGGCTTGGACCCGGAGCGTTTACTTTGGTTGGAATAGCCTTTGAAAAGTTGTTAGAACAACCATTGTAGAAAGCGGAACATGCTATCCCGGATAGCACTGAAAGCGCAAAGGGGGATTTGTTTGAAAGCAAAACTAAAGCAGTCGCATCGCAGTATCCTGTGCCTATCCATCACCTTACTGGCTGTGATGTTCATATCATTTTTTCTGGGACGCTTATCCATCACGCCAGAGCAGCTCCTGGGTATTTTAAGTGCTCCCCTCACGGGGGCCTCACCCTTCTGGACAGCGCAGCAGGAAAGTATCGTGTTGTACAGCCGTTTGCCGCGGATTTTGCTGGCGGTGATGGTAGGCGCCTGCCTGTCAACAGCCGGGGCATCCTATCAGGGAATATTTCAAAATCCCATGGCCGCTCCGGATATTTTGGGCGCTTCTGCAGGAGCCGCTTTTGGGGCATCCTTAGCCATTATTAATGGGTGGAATGGTGCTCTTATCATGCTAAGTGCTTTTTTTTTCAGCATGGTGACGGTTCTCGTCGTCTATATTATCAGCAGAATGGCTAAGGGCGATCAGACCCTGGGGCTGGTATTGTCGGGAATTATGATTAGCTCGTTATTTTCAGCGGGAACTTCTTTCATCAAGCTGGTTGCCGATACCCAGACCCAGCTGCCGGCCATTACTTATTGGCTCATGGGGAGCCTTAACGGATCCACCATGGCGGATGTTCGCTTTGCTGCTTTTCCAATGCTTTTGGGGATGATTCCCCTCTTTCTCATCCGTTGGCGTATCAATGTGCTGTCCATTGGCGATACGGAAGCCCTGACCATGGGGGTGGATGTCCGGATGGTCCGCTTTATCGTCATTGTTTGCTCAACATTGATGACCGCGGCCAGTGTGGCTGTCAGCGGCATGATTGGGTGGGTCGGCTTAGTGATCCCCCACCTTTCCAGACGTCTGGTGGGCAATGATTACCGTAGTCTGATTCCAGTGACCATGCTTTTGGGAGGATGTTTTTTATTGGTGGTTGATGATATCTCAAGAAATCTTTTGAGCACGGAGCTTCCTCTGGGCATTTTAAATGCGGTGATCGGCGTGCCCTTCTTTATTTATTTGCTACTTCGAAGGGAGGGACTGCAATGAGCATTGAGGTCAGCCATTTAACCTTTGCTTATGGTAAGCATACAGTCCTCCGGGATGTAACCTTTGCGGTGGCATCGGGGACGCTGCTCTGCGTGCTGGGACCTAACGGCGTGGGTAAAAGCACTCTGTTTCGGTGCATTCTTGGGCTAAGTCGGGGGCAGTCTGGTCAGGTGACAGTGGCGGGACGGGATGTGTGTGCCCTGTCTATAAAGGAGCGGGCTCGGCAAATGGCCTATATCCCCCAAAATAATGCACCGGCCTTTAGTTACAGTGCTTACGATATGGTTTTAATGGGGACCGCTGCCCAGGTTCATTTGGTAGCAGCTCCTGGTTCGGCTCAGAGGAAGCGTGCTGATGACGTAATGGCGCACTTGAAGATCAGTCATTTAAAGGACAGGAGCTTTATGAAAATCAGCGGCGGTGAGCAGCAGTTAGTCTGCATCGCCCGGGCTATCGTCCAGGGGGCGAAGGTGCTGGTGATGGATGAGCCCACGGCAAATCTGGATTATGGCAATCAGATCATGGTGCAGGGGCGCCTGCGGCAATTGGCAGCAGAGGGCTATACCATCATCCAATCCACCCATAACCCGGATCAGGCCTTTCTTTTTGCTGATGTGGTTTTGGCCCTTCAGCAGGGGCGCATTGAAGCTTTTGGACCGCCGGATGCGGTGATGGATGCGGCACTGCTGAAACGGCTTTACCAGATTGATGTTCAGATTGAACGCCTTTACGGTGACCGGGTGCAGGTGTGTATTCCAGCGCAGGTTTTAATGGAAAAAAGTCAATAAAGGAGAGTGGAAAAAATGAAAGATCGAAGATTTTCTGGTTTTAAAAGGGGTTTGTCCATTCTTTTAGTGAGCCTGCTATTATGCACCCTGTGTGCCTGTGGCATCAATCCCGGGTCAGGGGGAACATCCGGAGCGACACAGTCCTTTACCGATGACTTGGGACGAAGGGTAACCCTGCCGAAAACCCTCACCAGGGTAGCGACTCTGGGGACAACGGGGCAATGTATGCTTTTATCCTTAGCTCCGGAGCTTTTGGTGGGGATTAACGCTGGCATCGAGGTGGATGCCAGAGACTATATGGATTTTGATTACGCCGGTCTTCCTGTAATGGGGCAATACTATGGCCAGCGGAATCTGAATTTGGAAGAAGTGGCCGGCAGTGGAGCCGAGGTCATCATCGATTTGGGGGATACCAAGACTGATGCGGCGTCGGACATGGATAAAATTCAGGCCCAGTCGGGTATTCCGACCATCCATATCAATTCGACGCTGGAGACTGCACCAATGGCTTTTCGGACCCTGGGCCAGCTCCTTGGCAGGGCGGACCGCGGCGAAGAATTGGCGGTTTATTGTGAAAAAACCAATGGAGAGGTGAACCGAATCCTAGCGGCCATCCCCCAGGATAAACGAGCGAGGGTTTTGCTGTGTTCTGGTCCGGATGGCACGACAGTTACCGTTAAGGGGCGCTCCCATTCTCAAATTCTGGACATGGTTGCCACCAATGTAGCAGATGTCACTGGAAACAGCGGAACGGTGGATGTGGAGGAAATCCACCGTTGGAACCCGGATGTCATTTTATTTTTAAAGGATAGTCTTTATAGTGAGGTGGGTACCCTGCCCCAATGGCAGGATTTATCGGCCATCGGCAGCGGCCGGTATTATGAAACGCCGGTAGGCCCCTATTGCTGGGTGGGTTATCCGCCAACCGTTAACCGATATCTGGGGCTCCTCTGGTTAACCGCGATTCTTTACCCGGAGCAGTGCCCGTATAATTTGGAAGAAAAAGTTTCCGAATATTATCAGGTTTTCTACGGTACTGGACTGCCCCACTCCCAATATCAAAAGCTGACCCGGAATGCTATAAAATAACACTATCATCACATTCTCATTGTTGCTTTAGTGCATCCCCTGCAGTGGCCATGGCCTGGGCAACTGTTTTAAAAATCGGAAGCAGGGCTTCGTATTGTTTCTGGTTTTCGGCGTTTACCGGGGTTCGGGCTTCCAGGGTATGGAGGCCATCAATGGGGGAGTAATCCTCCCACAGACCGACGCCTTTAAAGGCCAGGGCAGCAGCTCCCAGGGAGGCAGCATCCTGATCCACGCTGGTTTTTAGGATATCCAGGCCGTAGGCATCGGCAAAGATCTGACGCCAAAGCGGGCTTTTGCTGCCGCCACCAACAATGAGCATTTCGGTGAGGGCTTCACTGCCATAGGCACACAGAATGTCCAGGGCAATGCGCAGATTCATGGCAACACCTTCCATGGCCGATCGAATCAGGTCTGCCCGGGTGGTGGAAAGCTTGAGCCCGGCATAGGCCCCGACGATATCGTCGCTGGCTTCGATCATAGATCCCCCAGCCAGACTGGGATTGAAGAGGAGCTTATTGGCGCCAATGGGTGAGGCTTCTGCCAGCTGATCCATGGCCATATAGGCATCGGGGCCACCGGCCTCTTCGGCGGCCTTTAAATCCGGGCAGAGGGTATCCCGAACCCATTTGTAGCTGTTACCGGCAGAAAAGATACACGTTGCCGAGGCATACATCCCTTTAATGGCATGGGCAAAGACATAGGGCTTGTATTTGAAATCCAAAACAGGTTCCTGGGAGGTTAAGGCGATCCAGGCCGAGGTTCCCAGGGAGGTATAAACCCGACCGTCTTTTATTCCCCGGGCACCCAGGGCCATACAGGCGTTATCCACACCGCCAGCAATGACCTTTACCGTGGTGGGCAGACCGGTGAGGGCAGCCGCCTCCGGAGTAATCGTCCCGACAATGGCGTCGGACTCTAAAATTTCAGGGAAGAGACTGGGGTCGATACCAGCGGCAGCCATATATTCCGGGATATAGTCCCAGGTCTTCAGGTCGAAGGCACCGCAGCCGGAGGCGTAGGAATAATCGGTACACAGTCGTCCGGTGAAACGATAGTTGCAATAATCTTTGGTTCCAATGATCTTATGGACCCTGGCGAATAAGTCAGGCTGTTCTTCCTGGTACCACATGATTTTAAAAAGGGAGTAGCATTCCCGGGGAAAGCCGCTGCCGGTACGGTTATACCATTCTTCGTAATCAATTTTTTTAAAAAAACGATCGGCCTGGCAGGTGGCTCGTTTATCAGACCAGATGGGCGTGGTATCCGCCAACAGTTGGCCATCTGTACCAATGGGAACAACACCGAGGCTGTGGCCTGAAATGGCCAGGGCTTCAATGGTATTTACATCAATGCCACTGGTGGCGATGAGCTCTTGGCTGGTGGCCACCACCGCATCCCACCAATCCTCGGGACGTTGTTCGTGGCGGGATTCATCGGGAAAGGTGGTATCGTAGGCTTTAAAGGTACTGGCTAAGGGTGCTCCGTCTGAGGCATAAAGGGAGGCCTTAATCCCTCCGGTTCCTAAATCGTAGGCAATCACTGTTTTTTTCATCGAAGGATACTCCATTATTCTTTAACTTCATTGAGGATATTCAGCGCGGATGCATAACCAATGCCGAAACGGCTGACACCCATATCCACCATCCGCAGAACGGTTTCCAGATTGCGCACCCCACCCGCTACTTTAAGGGGAAGGGTATTCCCTACCGCTTTTTTAATCACGTCGATATGGTGGTCAGTGGTGGTGCCGGACCAGCCGGTACCGGTTTTAATAAAGCTGGCGCCGTTGTCACAGATCAGTTTTGCAGCCCGGGCGATTTCGTCATTGGTGAGAAGCGGCGCCTCCATAATGACCTTTAGGGGGGTATTCCCTGCCGCGTCGGCGACCCGGCGGATATCCCGGGCGACGGCACCGTCCTGCCCAGATTTCAGCATCCCCACATTGAGGACCATATCCACCTCACCGCAACCCATGGCGGTCAAGATTTTGGCCTGATGGATTTTGAATTCAGTCAATTCACCACCAGATGGAAAGCCGATGACCCCGCCAACCATAATATCCGGTTCGTTCGCCATGGCATCCAGGGCCCGGTTTAAGAAGCCGTGGAGGGGAAAAACGCAAATAAAGCGATGGGCCTTGGCCGCGGCGATAATGGCATCCACATCGGCCTGGGTGGACTGGGCCTGGACGGCGCTGATGTCAATCATCCGAGCAATATCGTGTTTTGAATACGTCATTGCTTCTCCTATCGGCAGCAATAGCCGCCGTCAACGATGATATCGGAGCCGGTGGTGTAGCGGGAAGCATCGGAAGCGAGGTAGAGGTAGGCACCCACCAGATCCTCCACAGTCCCAAGGCGTTTCATGGGGACCATCTCATTCCAGATGGGGTGCATATCGGTGAGTTCGGCCACCAGCTCGGTCGTGATATACCCGGGACTTACGGTGTTGACGCGAATCCCACGTTCGGCCCATTCCACCGCCATGGCCTTGCTCAGGTGGATAACGGCTGCCTTAGAGGCACAGTAATTGGCGATGGTCTGGGGAACATTGACGATGTGCCCGGACATGGAGGCCGTCGAAATAATGCTGCCGCTCTTCCCCTCCTTTAACATGGCCTTGGCGGCCGCCTGGGCGGTCAGAAAAACACCGTTTAAATTGACATCCAGTACGGCTTTGAAATCCTCGGGTCGGATATCCTCCACCGCAAAGCCGTTGAAAATACCGGCGTTATTGACAGCGAAGTCAATGGTTTTGTAGGTTTCCAGGAAAATCGCCATCATGGCATCTACCTCTTCAGGCTTGGTCACATCGCAGCCGATTGCTGTAATGTTTCGCCCGGTACTGGTGCGAATATCCGCCGCCGCTTTTTCGGCAATGGTCATATTCGTAGCGACCAGGGCGACATCAGCCCCGGCTTCGGCCAATGCCTTTGCCACGGCATAGCCAATCCCCCTGGAGCCGCCGGTTACAAACCCACACTTACCTTTCATACTAAACATATCTAAAACTGACATGATCTTTCCTCCATAAAATGATTTTTTGGGAATAAGTCCCTCTATCCGGATTTGTTTTTGATTATACATAGTTATCTTTTGAATGTCAATAGAAATGTTTTAGTGATGTTTAATTTAAGGGTTGGACAAATGTTTTGGGCTATGCTATTCTAAAAAATAAGAGGAGGTTTGCCATGTCCCGATATCCAAGCTATCGTCGTGTTTACGATGCATTAAAACAGCGTATCACCAATAAAGAATATCCACCGGGAACCTTGATTCCCACAGAAACAGAGCTTTGCAGCCTATTTGAGGTCAGCCGAACCACCATCCGTAAGGCAGTGGCCTTGCTCGAGCAGGAGGGGCTTCTCCACGTTCAGCAGGGCCGGGGTACCGAGGTGGTCGATGCCACCGCCACCCAGCGCCTCAACCAGGTGACCTCTTTTACGGAAACCATGCGGGCAAAAGGGCATGATGTTTCCTCCAAAGGGATTTATATTGATGAAATCATTCCCCCACCTTTAGTATTGAAGGCCCTCAAGCTTTCGGAGGGATCGGCAGTGATCCGCATCCAGCGCATCCAGATGGCAGATGGCCGACCCATCGCCATTATGACGAATTACCTGAACCCGGACATTGCCCCGGGGATTTTAGAGGATCAGGATCAGATTACCTCTTTATATGCCTATTTAGAGAAAAAACATCAGGTCAGAATAACCGATGCCGATGATACCATCCGGGCAGCGGTGGCGGATTTTACCCAGGCCCAGCTTTTGGATGTGCCCGTGGGGCACCCCTTACTGATTAATAATCGGGTGACCTATATGGAGGATCATCCCATTGAGGTTGTGCGTATGGTGGTGGACGGCAGCCGCTACGAATTTTCCATCCATCTCTCTGGGCGCGCCTTATAAAGCAATATGGCATCAAAAAAAGGGCCATGGCCCTTTTGGGTACTATTCGAGGAAGTTCTTTCGAAGGGAAATAAAATCATCATGGGTTAAGCCAATACCTTGGACAAGAAAATTCATCATTGAACCATACTGGCTTTTGGATTCATTAAAGAGCTTTTCCATGTAGATAGGATCTACACCAATAAGGGCGGCGGCTCCAGCAAGAATTTTGGGCTCTTCAGTGAGATGTTTCGTCTGAGCCAGAACAGCTTCTATTTTTTCTTGATAAAAAAGATTGGTTAAAGCGAAGTCTGCCAAACAGGTTTCCTGGTCCACGCCTAAGGCGGTGAGGAGCAGCACCGCAGCAATCCCGGTGCGATCCTTTCCTCCGGTACAATGGAACACCGTACTGTGGTCCGCATTGGCCAGGATCTGTTTAAAAAATGTACGATACTGGGTTTGCATATAGGTGGAGGATAGAATCCCAGTGTATAAATTGTCGGTGAGACGGCCACTGGCGATCAGATCCACCAATCCCTGGACGGAGTCGATCGCATTGACATACTGGCTGGACATCAGGCGGCTTTCATCCTTGGCATTTTCATCAAGGATTTTGAGGCTCAGATACTGGGCGCCAGGGATATGAATGTCCGGAAAATCGGTAATTTCCTGGGTCGTTCGCAGGTCCAATACCAGGGTGACATCCTCAGCCCTCAGGCGTTGGATATCCTCTTGGCTGATGGCTGAAAGCTTGCCCATGCGCAGAAGCTTTTTGTATTTAACGGTCTGACCATGGGTCGTACAATAGCCGCCCAGATCCCGGGCATTATCCACGCTGGTCAGTCCAAGGGTATGAATACTTTTTTCAGATGGCCTATGATGAGAATTTTTTGGCATTGTGTTTATCTCCTCGTATACGCATTATCCACTGGAAGAATATTATCCAGATTGTTTGATCCCAGGCGTTTAAAGAGGGATATCGGTATAGCGTTTGGCACTGACAAATTGGATACCTTAGTCTTCTTCAAATAACAGATCGCCGTTGACCTTTGCCGCATCCTGGAAGGTATCCAAAAGATCATAGCCGTATTGTCCCAGGTTATTTAACATGGCTTGGGTATCATACAGGGTGATGGCGGTGGGTTCTTCAATATCATTTAAGGCATCCCAAAGGGCGTCGGGGGTAGCACCGTAGTTATCTTCAAAATCCATTCTCTTTTTAATATGGGACTGGGCTTTTTCAGGGGTAATCATCTTGTCCCCTTCTAGTCGGACATCAATCATACTTCCATCTCCTTTGTATTGATTTAATTTATAAGAAAAACGTGGGGTCTTTATGAACTTTAGCCGTTTTGCCGATATGCTGCTTGGTAAAGAGGATATCCATCTTTCCCAGGGCCCGGGCTTCCTTTGGACAGGCCCAAACACAGGCCATACAGGTGATACACTTTTCCTTAATGGTCTTGCTGGGGGAATCCATGGGAATGGCGCCCATGGGGCAGACATCCACACAGGCACAGCAGGCCACACAGTCCATATTGGTAATGGGTTTAAAGGGAATCCCTTTGAAATCCTTATATTCTGGGTTGCCTGGCAGGGTCACCGCCTTGGGATGCCCCTGTTCCATGGCCGCAACCCTTTCGAAGATCTGGCGGGTGAAGGCGTTGAAGGCAGCAAAATCCCCCTCGTCCGGACGGCCTTCGGCAATGGTGGGGACAATGGAGTGGCGTGTGACCACGGCGGCACCAGCAATGGTGACAAAGCCCTTCGCCGACAGGAAATCAGAAAGCTCCAGGAGAGCATCGTCGTAGTGGCGGTTTCCGTAGGTTGCGACGACGACGGCAGGGGTGTCCGCGCCTTTAATATAGGCCAGACGGTCCTTAACCACCGGGGGAATGCGTCCCCCAAAAACAGGAACCCCAATAATCAGGAGCTCTCGATCATCAAAGGATCGTCTGCAGGGGTCTTGAATCGGGGTGAGGTTTACTTCAGATACCGGGGCCGCAGAGTAGTCTGCCATGGACCGGATAACCTGGGCGGTGGAGCCGGTTGGACTGAAATACATAAGGGTGGATTGTTTTAATTCCATCGTCCATTACACCTTCCTTTTACAATAATAATAATTTTATTATACCATAATCAAAGGGCGGGTTTTTAGAATTGAGGGATAAATTTTAAAAGGGGGTTGTGAAAGGAAGTGATGGCGATTATAATCGATAAAAAAGAGGAGGGACTCACACTGGTGATCTTACAACGCTGTACCTGGGTGGATTTGAAATCTGCCGAATATATCAATTATCATGATAATCAATGGGGGGTGCCGGTCCATGACGATGGCCTGCTTTTTGAGATGCTGATTTTGGAGGGATTCCAGGCTGGACTGTCCTGGCTGACCATTTTAAAGAAGCGGGAGAATTTTAGAAAGGCCTTCGATGGCTTTGATCCGGCGGCGGTGGCGGCCTACGATACGGCTAAAAAAGAAGCCTTGATGCAGGACGCTGGGATTGTGCGTAACCGCCGGAAAATTGATGCAGCGGTTAAAAATGCCCAGGTTTTTTTAGAGATCCAGGAGGAGTACGGTAGCTTCGATACCTATCTTTGGGGCTTTACCCAGGGTCAGACTTTGGTAAATAACGATGATGTTCTGCCGGCAAAGACCCCCCTGTCCGATGCCATTTCTGCAGATTTGAAGGGTCGGGGGATGGGCTTTGTGGGCAGTACCATTATCTACGCCTTTCTCCAGGCTGTGGGGGTGGTGAATGACCATGCGCTGGGGTGTTTTTGCCACCCGAAGCAGTCGGGTCAGGCGCTGAAGGTATACCGGTAGGTTAAGGCGTATTTATCTAAAACGAACTGAACATCGCCATTGTCGAAGGTGGTTTTCTTGAAGTCGGCGTAATCCACGGGATGTTTGGCTTGGAGATAAGCCTCGGGGCTTTCGGCCTCTATGTCAGAAAAGGTGGTGACCGGGTTGGCCGCGCCACCGCATTGGTTGATCAGATCGGTGACCAATTCATAGGTTTTCATGGGAATCTCCCTTTTGATTTGATATTTTTATTGTATAACGCAGCAAGGGCATCGTCAAGATTCTTTTAGCATGGGATTGTCTGTTTAATTACCCCTTTGCCAACCGTGATCCAGAGGTCCAGAGCCCTGACCGAGGTTAAGCCCCGCCCTAAGGGCGCCGGTGAGGTACGCCTTGGCCCTTTTAATGCTGGTGGGCACATCCTCACCGAGGGCCAGCTGGCAGGCAATGGCCGAGGAGAGGGTACAGCCAGTACCGTGGGTATTTTCCGTCGCAATACGCTGGCCGGAAAACCAGGTCAGGGTGTCCTGGGTGTAGAGAAGATCGGTGGCATCAGACACCCGGTGTCCCCCTTTAATGAGAACTGCCGGCCCCTTAAGCTGGTGGGCGATGGCCTGAGCGGCGGTCTCCATGGCCTTTTTATTGGGGATGGCCTGTCCCCAAAGGACCTCAGCCTCGGGGATATTCGGCGTGATGAGAGTGGCTAAAGGCAGGAGGGTATGGATTAAGGTCTCCCGGGCCTCTGGGACCAGGAGGGCAGAGCCGCTGGTGGACACCATCACCGGATCTGCCACGATGGCGGCGGGCCTGTACTGGACCAGCTTTTCGGCAATGACTGCGATCAACGCAGCGTTGGCCACCATGCCGATTTTAACGACATCCGGGGGAATATCTGTAAAAACCGCATCCAGCTGGGCAGCCAGAAAATCCGGGGTCGTTTCCTGAATGGCGGTGACCCCCAGGGTATTCTGGGCTGTGAGGGCGGTAATGGCACTGGTGGCGTATAGCCCATGGGCGGCGATGGTTTTGATATCCGCCTGGATACCTGCACCGCCGCTGGAGTCCGATCCAGCGATGGTCAAAACGGTTTTCATAAAAGCTCCTTAAACGTGTGAATGGTCATGGGGCAGAGGGTCTCAATAGCCCCGGCATCGGCAGCGGCACTGTCATCGGACATGGCGATGACTGTAAAGCCCGCCCCGGCAGCGGTTTTTATGGCGTGGTAGGCATCTTCAAAGACGAGGGTGCTTTTTTTAGATGTCCCTAAAAGAGCCAATGCGGCTTCGAAAATCTCCGGGCGATCCTTGCCAAACCCCGCCTCAGAGCAAGTGAGGATGTGGTCGATGCAGTGGGTCAGTTGATGCTGTGCCAGGGCAGCATGGATGAGATCCCTCTCCGAGGCCGTGGCGATAACCGTGGGGATACCGGCGGCATGGAGGGTGGTGAGAAAGTCGTGGGCCCCGGGTTTTAGGGGGACCCGGGTGGCATAGGCCTCGTAGACCATGGCGCAGACCTCGGCGATAATCTTATCCACTGGCTTATCAAGGCCATAGTGGTCTCTGTAGTGGGCGGCACCCTGGGCCATGCTCAAAGACATAAAACGCTGATCTAAACCGGGCTCCGGCGGGATGCCCTGGGAGCGAAGGTAGTCCGAGGCGATGGTGGCCCAGATGGGCATGGAATCCAATAGCGTCCCATCCAGATCAAAGATGACCCCGGTGATGGGGATGGCAATGTCCCCCAGGGAAATGGACTTAGCGGTCATGGATCATTTCCCGGGTCATGGTCAGCAGCTCCTGGGTAGCCTCTTTAATATCTTCAGCAGCAAAGATGGCCGAGACGACAGCGATACCGGCAATCCCCGTACCAGAAAGCCCAGAGAGGTTCTCCCGGGTGATGCCGCCGATGGCCACCACCGGAATATCCACGGCGGCGCAGATATCGGCCAGGGTATTCATGGAGACATGGTCGGCGTCAGCCTTGGTTCCGGTGGTGTATACCGCTCCGACACCCAGATAATCGGCCCCCATGGACTGGGCCAAAAGGGCCTGTTCCACGGTTTGGGCAGAGACTCCCAGGAGCTTTGTGTTGCCGATAAGGGCCCGGACATCATCTGCTTCCATGTCCCGTTGCCCCACGTGGATGCCGTCGGCATCACAGGCCCGGGCGATCGCCACATTGTCATTGATTATAAAGGGGACGTCGTATTGGGCACACAGTGCCTTGATAACCTTGGCTTCGGCGAGAAAATCCTCATGGGAGAGGGTCTTTTCCCGGAGCTGGATCATAGTGGCACCACCCTGGAGGGCGGCTTCCACATCCTGGGACAAGGTGTGGTTCCCCAGCCAGTATCGGTCGGTAACGGCGTAGAGGAGGAGGTCCTTAGCGCAATTCATAGCTGGCCCGTCCTTCCAGAGTATCCCCATCCAGATGGTAGATGGCATCGATGAGGCGGTTGCGGAAGGTAGCGTTCCCATCTGAGGGAAGCATGTTTTTCACGGCGATTTCTCCAGCCACGCCCATGGCACAGATTGCCGCAACCATGGCCATAAAGGAATCCCCGGGATTGGCGGTGAGATAGGCGGTGGCCATGGCGGACAGCATACAGCCACTGCCCGTAATATCTGCCATCATGGGCACTCCATTTCGGATGATTCCTGCCCGATCTCCGGTGGCCACGATGTCTGTGGCCCCGGTGATGGCGATGACGGCTCCGGTTTTGGCAGCGAATTCCTGGGCGAAGGCAATAACGGCGTCTAAGGTTTCCGGGGTGACGGTATCCGCCACATCGGCATCGACGCCCCGGGTGGCCCCGGTGCCGGTGGCCAGGGTTTTGATCTCAGAGATATTGCCACGGATAGCAGTGAGGGGCAGGTTTTCCATGAGGTTTAGGGCCGTTTGGGTACGCTGGGCCGAAGCGCCTGCTCCCACGGGGTCCAAAAGGATGGGATGGTTTAGTTCGCCCGCTCGAATACCAGCGGCCATCATGGCCGGGATGGTCCTGGAATTCAAGGTGCCGATGTTGAGGTTCAGCCCCCCGCAAATGGCGGTGATTTCCACGGCATCGTCTATATCGTCGGCCATAATGGGGGCGCCCCCACAAGCGATGAGGATATTGGCGCAGTCATTAACGGTGACGTAGTTGGTGATATTGTGGACCAAAGGTGTGGTGCTTCGGACCTGGTTAAGATAATTTTCTAACATTATTTTCCTCCAAAAAATTGATAAGGGAACACCCATGGGTATGGGGTGTTCCCTTAGTCGGTTCGTATATTATTTCCTACGATGGCATTACCCATATCAGGTGTGTGGGTCGAAGCGTCACGCTTCCTCTCAGCCTGTGTACAAGCTCCCCTTTATATATGGTTGTACTGTCATTATAACGGTGGGAATGGAGGGTGTCAAGGTTCCCCTAATACTTAAATTCCCGTTCCGTCCGATTCCAATGGGGATTTTCTTCCCAAAGGGCATCGGCGGTTTCGGCCCATTTTTCCGAGACAGCCTTGCATTTATCGCAGAGGTCATGGACATCCTCGGGACTTTCCATATCCGTGGAGTGGGCACCGGAGGTATCCACCATCTTGGCCAGGGCACCGTAGTTGTCTAAGAGTGGACAGGGACGCAGCATATTGTCATTAAAGGGCTGACCTTCTTTGTAGGCCATAAAGAGAGGGGACTGGTAGGCTTCCAAAAGGGTTTTATCATAGATATTGGAGTCGGAATAGTGGATGAAGGCACAGGGTTCAATATCTCCGGCCGCATTAATATGGAGGTAGTTCCTTCCCCCGGCGATACAGCCCCGGACATACTCACCATCGTTCCAGAAGTCCATGGTAAAGATGGGCTTGGTTTTTCGGAATTTTCGGATTTGATGGTACATGAATTTCCGCTGCTCATCGGTGGCCAAAAGCTCTGGGACGGCATCTTTACCCACTGGCATATAGGTAAAGAACCAGGCGAATTTAGCCCCCTTGGCAATGAGATCATCGATGTATGCTTCACTGCCGATGACTTCCGTATTGGTCCGGGTGTAGCAGCAGGAAACACCAAAGGGCAGTTTATGCCGGCGCAGGATTTCCATTGCCGCAATGACCTTATCGTAGGTCCCTTCACCCCGGCGGCTGTCGGTGGCTTCCCCAAAGCCTTCCACGGAGATGGCCGGAACGAAGTTTTTCACCCGAAGCATTTCTTCGGCAAAGGCATCATCAATGAGCGTCCCGTTGGTAAAGGAGAGGAACTGACAGTCCGAGTGTTCTTCACAGAGACGGATGATGTCCTTTTTTCGTACCAGGGGTTCCCCGCCGGTAAAGATATACATATAGGTACCCATTTTTTTACCCTGCCGGACGATGTCGCTGAGGGTGGCATAATCCATATTGGTGTTCTTGCCGTATTCTGCGGCCCAGCAGCCGATGCAGTGGAGGTTACAGGCGGTGGTAGGGTCTAAAAGGATGGCCCAGGGAATATTACACTGGTATTTTTCACGGTAGGCATCTCCCCGGGGCAGTCCGATAAGGGCGCTGTTCACAATAAAATTCTTGAAGGTCGTCTTGCGGACGTCGGTGTCCACATCATTCCAGAGACTCATCATCAGCTGATACCAATTATTGTCGGGGTCGTCAAGGACCTCCCGAAAGAGCTTTCTGAAGGAAAGGAACATGTCCCCCCGATCAAAACGATCCACCCAATCCAGCAGCTTGGGAAGGTTCTTTTCCGGGTCCTTATCTAAATAATTCAGTGCTACATTCACAGCAGAAGCCTTGATGGTTTCCTTTACCGTTTTATCTGCCATTTTAATCACAATCCTTTCTCATGCTGTTCATTCATACCAGTATAGCCTTCATTACTGAAGAATGCTTTAGACATTTTATGGCATTTGCCAGGATTTCCCCAAATTCTATAAAAGTTAAGGGACCACCCCGAGTATCGGAGTGGTCCCTTGGTCGATCAACAGAAATTATAAGGTTTAGATCACTCAGAAATCGATGGGGGTTCCGTAATAGATAGCCTTAAGCAGCTGTGTCATGAGTGGGACATCAATGGCACGGGGGTTGGAACCGGTACAGGCATCTTCCACAGCTAAGCTGGCCACGAAGTTCAGTTTTTCAAGGAATTCATCCTCAGGGATTCCAAAGTCCTTCATGGTATTGGGAATATCCATGGCGAGGTTGAATTGCTCGATGAGTGCACAGAGGGCCTCTTTTAAGGTTTCATCATCATCACCGGTGAGTCCCAGGGCACGGGCAATTTCAGCGTAACGGGCACAGGCCTGGGGATCCTTGGCATTGAATCGGATGACATAGGGCAGGTAGATGGCGTTGGCACAGCCATGGGGGATATGTCCGACGGCGTAAGCCGGACCCGTTTTATGGGCGATGGAGTGGGTAATACCCAACAACGCATTGCTAAAGGCCATCCCCGCCAGACACTGGGCATAGTGCATTTGTTCCCGGGCAGCCATATCCCCGTTGTAGGAAGGCTTAAGGTACTCCCGGATCATAACGATGGCCTGGAGGGCCAGGGGATCGGTAAAGGGTGAGTGCAGGGTAGAGACATAGGCCTCAATGGCGTGGGTCAGGGCGTCCATTCCGGTGTGGGCAGTGAGCTTGGCTGGCATGGTTTCAGCCAGTTCCGGATCAACAATGGCCACATCCGGGGTAATATTGAAGTCAGCCAGAGGATACTTGGTTCCCTTAGTGTAATCCGTAATGACCGAAAAGGCCGTTACCTCGGTAGCGGTACCAGAGGTCGAGGGAATGGCAAGGAATTTTGCCTTTTGCCGCAGGGTGGGGAAGGAAAAGGGCTGGATAATTTCCTCAAAGGTGGTTTCGGGGTATTCGTAAAAGACCCACATGGCCTTTGCCGCATCAATGGGGGAGCCGCCGCCCATGGCAATAATCCAGTCGGGTTGGAATTCCCGCATGGCTTTCGCCCCCTTCATTACAGTTTCCACAGATGGATCAGGTTCCACCCCTTCGAAAACCTGGGTCTCAATCCCGGCTTCCTTTAAATAGTCCTGGACTTTGTCCACAAAGCCAAAGCGTTTCATGGAGCCGCCGCCAAGGACGATAATGGCACGTTTCCCATCGAGTGTTTTTAATTGTTCCAGGGCACCCTTGCCCCAGTATAAATCACGGGGTAATGTAAATCGATTCATAATAGCCTCCTTGTATTGTCGATTGTTTGTTAAATGATTAACGAAATGCTTACAAGTAGAATTATACGACAAGGCCCTGGGAGAAACAAGGGAAAATACTCGCTAAAGAAATAGCCAAGATTAGATGATGAAAGGGGAAAAATTGTTAAAAATTTATCATCTTTGGTCGGGATCTCTGGATGGGAGGAATAAACATAGACAAAATGCAGGAAAACAGGATATAATATGAAAAACTTTGAAAATTTAAGAGGACGAGGAAATGGTCGAGGATAAAGTGAAGGAACAGATACGAATAGTCGGTGTGAGGCAAGGAGGGACACAGCAATGAGGGGGCGTAAACCGCTGATCGGGGTAACACCCCAGGTCGGTAAGCTTAAGGGATTTGAGGTCGATGCCAAGGTGGTGCGTCTCTTTCCCCAATATCTGGAAGCCCTGTTGGATGAAGGGGCGATTCCCGTCATTCTCCCCTTTGCGGGAGAAGCCCAGGATATTATCGAACTAGTGGATGCCATGGATGGCTTCGTTTTCACCGGTGGGGTGGATATTGGCCCGGGCTTGTATGTCCCCGGAGCAGATCCAGAGGACATCAGTCAGCGGGATCGTTTTGAAGTGAAGCTCCTCCACGAGGTCATGGCTCAAAATAAACCCTTTCTGGGGATTTGTCGAGGCCTCCAGCTCATCAACGTGGTCATGGGGGGGACCCTTTATTCGGACCTGAAGCCCGAGGACAGTAACCTGGGCCTTTGCCATGAGCAAGGGGATCATCTGGAGCAGATCTATCATCATCGGGTACAGGTACAGCCGGGGACGCTTTTGGAACGGATTTGTGGCTGTGGTCAAATGGGGGTGAATAGTCTTCATCATCAGGCCATCGATATCCTGGGAAAGGACCTGGAGGTCCAGGCCATAAGCGACGATGGCCTGATTGAGGCCATTCGTGTGACGACATCGTTTTATGGCTTAGCGGTACAATGGCATCCCGAGTTGATTTTTGAGAAGGACGCCTGCTCCAGAAGGCTTTTCCGGTCCTTTATCCGTGCGACGGGAATATAGAAATGAATGGCAGTATCGCAGAAACAGCGGAGGATAAATAACCTGTGGAATATTTAGAAAGACGTCATGCAATTATTGAAGCCTGTCTGTGGCTTGAAAAGGCAGGAATGGTTATCGGGACCTGGGGCAATGTCAGCATGCGCTTGCCCGACGGGAATATCATGGTGACACCGAGTCGTATTGATTATTCCGACCTGAAGCCAGAGGATATGGTCGTTGTGGATCTTGAGGGTACAAAGCTGGAAGGTCACAATAATCCGACCTCTGAAATGCATGTCCACCGTCTGATCTACGTTCATCGCCCGGATGTGGGGGCGGTTGTTCATTGCCATCCGGTTTATGCCTCGGCAATGTGTGCAGCACCCCACGGCATCCCCGTTATTTTTGAAGAAATGAGCCAGATGATTGGTGGTGAAATCCCCATCACCGATGAATACGTCAATGCCGAACAGCATGTGCGATTGGGTGAGGTGACAGTGGCAGCTCTTGGCAATAAGAATGCCGTACTCATTCGAAATCATGCCCCGGTGTGCGTGGGACGGGATTTAAAAGAAGCACTGTTGTGCAGTCAGGTCACAGAGAAGGCGGCAAAATGTTATCTGGCCCTCTGTGGCGGGGTGGAAATGACCACCATTCCCGAGAAATACGTTGAATCAGAGCGCCATCGCTTTCTTTACAGCTATGGAAAAGAGCAGTAGCTTGGCATGAAGTAACCAAAAGAATTGAATTGTCCATAGCCATGGCGACTTTCCCATTATATAATAGGGTTAACACACAACCTTAGAGAAATGGGGAAGTCACCATGGATTTTTTTAATTTCTATACTGGAAAATGCTTTGATGCGTATACTTATCTCGGCGTTCATCCCACTGGGGCGGGCCACGTTTTTAGAACCTTTGCGCCCATGGCGAGGAATGTTAGCCTCATTGGGGAATTTAGCGGGTGGGACCCCATCCCCATGGAGAAGGTCCACGATGGTAATTTCTGGGAGGTCATTGTCCCCGAGGCAGAAGTGGGGATGATGTACAAATATAAAATCACCGGGGCCGACGGCAGTATTATCGACCACGCCGATCCCTACGGCACCGGCATGGAGCTGCGCCCGGCGAACGCCTCCATCATCCGGAATCTGGAGGAATACACCTTTGGGGACGGGGACTGGATGGCGGCCCGGGGGACGGGGCTGGTTGAGCCCGTTAATATCTACGAGCTGCACCTGGGCTCCTGGCGGAGGAATGCCGAGGATGAAAATGGCTGGTACACCTACGATGCTCTGGCAGAACCCCTGGTAGCTTATCTCAAGGCATCGGGGTATAACTACGTGGAATTCATGCCCTTATCCGAGCACCCCTGTGATGAATCCTGGGGCTATCAGAACACGGGGTTTTACAGCCCAACCTCCCGCTACGGCACCGCCACCCAGCTGATGGCTCTGGTGGACACGCTGCATCAAAATGGCATTGGTGTTATTCTGGACTTTGTCCCCATCCACTTTGCCGTGGATGCTTATGGCTTGGCCCACTACGATGGCACCGCCCTGTATGAATACCCCCACGAGGCTGTGGGGGTCAGCGAATGGGGAAGCTGTAACTTTATGCATTCCCGGGGAGAGGTTCAAAGCTTCCTGGAGTCTGCGGCAGACTATTGGCTGCGCATCTATCACGTTGATGGTTTGCGGATGGATGCCATTAGCCGCATTATTTATTGGCAGGGGGATGAAGCCCGGGGGGTCAATGCCAATGGGGTGGAATTCCTTAAAACCATGAACAGCGACTTAAAGACATTCTTTCCCGATTGCATGCTCATTGCCGAGGATTCCACGAGCTATGGCCAGGTAACCACCCCGGTGAACCAGGGGGGATTGGGCTTTGACTATAAGTGGGACATGGGCTGGATGAATGACACCCTGGATTATTTTAAAAAGACCCCGAAAGAGCGGATCGACCATTACCATAAGCTGACCTTTTCCATGGCCTATTTTTATAATGAACACTATCTCCTCCCCCTCTCCCATGACGAGGTGGTCCACGGCAAGGCGACGATTATTAACAAGATGTATGGCGATTATGCCATGAAATTCCCCCAGGCCCGGGCCCTATATCTCTATATGATGGCCCATCCCGGGAAAAAGCTGAATTTCATGGGGAACGAAATCGGCCAGTTTAGGGAATGGGATGAAAAGCGGGAGCAGGATTGGGACCTGCGAAAATACCCCCTTCACGATGGGTTTTACCATTTTATGGTGGATTTAAACAAACTCTATCTGGAGCATCCAGCCCTCAGCGCCCAGGATTACCATCGCCAGGGCTTTGAATGGCTGGATTGTGAGGCGGACGGGACCTGTACCTATGCCTTTATCCGCCGGGGCGGCGGGAAAGCCCTGCTGGCCCTCTTTAATTTTGGAGAGGAAGCCCAGTCGGACTATACCCTGGGGGGATTGACGGGCGGCCGTCCGAAAATTTTATTCAGAACAGAGGAAGCCATCTATGGCGGAGGATCACCTGAGAGGCAAAGGGGGCTTCACTACAAGCAGGACAAGGATGGCACCTTTACCCTCAGCCTGGATTTGCCAGCCTTTAGCGGCATGCTCCTGGATTTGCCAGAAAAGAAAAAAGAAAGAGAATAAGGCGAGCAAAAAGGATCTGAGCATCGATAAAGTCGATGTCCAGATCCTTTTTAAATGGGATGGATGGGTGATGCAGCCGGAAATTTGAACTGGGGGGGTAAGGCGTGAATGACGAGTTTTAGGAATCTTAGGGCAGGAAAGAGAAGAAAAATGTTTTTGCTCTTGACATATGTAACGATTCTGTCGTATAATGACCATGCGATACAAAAGTAATTTAAAAATACAAATGTATTACGGTTGTTGAGATAAAAACCATATGTCATAATGGTAATATAACGATTGACGGAGGTTTTTATGGAAGATCGCAGCTTGTATATTAAAATTGCACATTGGTATTACACCCTGGGCCTCACCCAGGATGAAATCGCAAAGCGTCTGGGAACAACTCGGCAGCGGGTTAACCGGATTATCAATTCCCTGTTGGATTTGGGGATTGTGACCATTACAGTCAATGGCTTTAATGGTGGGAAGGTAAAGGAAGAAGCGGCCATTGAGGAGCATTATGGCCTCCGGCGCGTCATCATCGCCAAAACCTATGGTGAAGAAGATTTCCGACCGGCTCTGGCTGAACGGGCAGCCCGCTATTTAGAGGAAGAAATCGGCCAGGGGATGACCATTGGGGTGTCCTGGGGGGAAACCCTGGCAGGGACCATCTCCCGGCTATCCTATATGAATCGCGGAGATTGTCGAGTGGTTCAGATGGTGGGTGCTCAGAATATTGATGTGGATATGGTTAAGTCCGATGAAATTGCCAGAATTTTGGCGGATAAGCTGGATTGTGTATCCTACATGCTCTACGCTCCAGCCATGCTGGAAAAAGAAGAAACAAAGAAGCTCCTGATGGAGGAGCGGACGATTCGACATACCTTTGAAATCATGCGCCAGTGTGATATGGCACTCTTTGGAATCGGGCAGCTCAGCCACAATGCCACAATGTACAGCCGGGGCATTATGCGGAGTGAGGATATTGACAGAATCCGAGGTGAGGGGTTTGTGGGAGACTTGTGTATTAATCCCATTCGACAGGATGGGAGCTACACGGGGTGTACGGCCCGGAAACGTTTTGTCAGTGCGAATATGGATTTAATTAAATCCATTCCGAATGTCACCGCCATTGCGGGAGGGCTGGACAAGGTAGAGGCGATAATGGCCTGTCTCAATTCCGGGGCCATTGACACCCTGATTTTGGACGATTGTACAGCGAGCGCCATTGTGAGCGCATTATCACAAAATTCGATGGATTCCACTGTAGTGGATGATATAAATTAAACGGGAATATCAGACCCTTGGGGGGAGCTGGTATTCTACACTCAGGAGGAGGGTCTGATGAAGTATATCATTGGAATTGATGCCGGGACGTCCAACGTCAAGGCAGTGCTGTTTGATACGGCAGGGAAAGAACTGGCGGTGGAAAGCCTGGAAAACGAGCCAATCTACATTGGGGATGTTGAAGTCGAGCAGAACATGAATCTGCTGTGGGATAAGGTTGCCCTGTGCATCAAAAATCTGGTAGCCAGCGGCCCGGCAAAGGCAGAGGAAATCCTTGGTATTGGCGTAACAGCCCAGGGGGAAGGAATCTGGCTCATTGATGGGGACGGTCAGCCGGTCCAGGATGCAATTCTATGGTGTGATGGCCGGGCGACAGAGGAAGTCAGGGTTGTGACTGAAGATGACCCCCAGTTAGGGGCGCTCATTCATCGGATTACGGGAACACCAGCACTAACCGGCACTCAGCTGATGCTGTTATCCTGGATGAAAAACAATCGAAAAGAAGTCTTGGATCAAGCCAGCCATATGCTCTTCTGTAAGGACTGGGTGCGGTATAAACTTACGGGTCTCCTGGGAGGCGATTTAAGTGATACCGGAACTTCTTTGATGGATTCCGATAAAGGTGTCGTTGCAGAAGATTTGTTGGAAACCCTGGGATTGGGAGAATATATTTCCTATATTCCGGAAATTAGTACCTCCGATACCATTGCTGGCGGTGTGACCGCTGACATGGCAGAATTCCTGGGACTGACACCTGGGACACCGGTTATCACCGGAGCCATCGATGTGGTGGCCAGTGCAGTGGGGATTGGCGCTGTTGGGGAAAACGATGTTTGCGTCATTCTTGGAACGACCTGTGCCAATGAAAGCTTTATTAAACGGGAACGTTGTGAATTTGGCAAAGAAGGCACCCGCTATGAAAAGCACGCAGTGGGAGATTTGTTTATGAATCTTATGCCAACCATGAACGGGACCCCCAATCTGGACTGGGTGTTGGAAGAAATCGCCATGACCAAGGATTTCTCTAAAATTGACATTATGATTGCCGATGTGCCCGCTGGCAGCGGCGGAGTGATTTACCATCCCTACATCAGTGCGGCAGGGGAACGGGCTCCATTCTACAATCCCGATGCCAAGGCTAATTTCTTCGGCATTAGCGCTAAAACCGGTCGGGCAGAGCTGACCCATGCGGTGTATGAGGGCATTACCCTCTCCATTAAAGACTGTCTGGCTGATGTGGCGGTGGATGCCAACGCCAAGGTTTATCTGGCCGGGGGTGGTGCCAAGAGTGCCATTTGGGCGCAGATGATTGCCGATGTGTTGGGAATGCAGGTGGTTATCTCTGATGGGGCGGAGCTTGGTGCCAAGGGAGCAGCCATGATGATGGGGGTTGCGGCAGGCGAATACAAGAATTATATTGATGCCGCCAGACAATGCTGCCGGGCGACCCAGGTGTATTTCCCCAATTTAGAAAACACGGCGATTTACCAAGAGATATACGCGCTTTACAAGGCGATTCGCGTGGCCAATGCCGATTTGTGGCATGAACGGGCACGCCTGTTAAAGCGGATTAAAAACGGCGAATTTTCAATCCAGGAGGACTAAGACATGAAGATTTTTTTTACAGCGGAGTACGACGAGGAAGCACTGACCCCATTATATGAGATTGGTGAAGTGGTCAAGGACGGCTGGGCCATTGGCCTGGCCAAAATGCCAGAGGATGAGTTTGCCGAAAAAGCAGGGGATGCGGATATCATCATCACCAGCTACGACGATGTCACCCGTAAGGTCATTGAAAATGCACCAAACTTAAAGCTCATTGCTGTGACCCGGGCAACCCCGGTTAATGTGGATATGGAAGCAGCGAAAGAACGGGGCATCCCAGTGATTTATACCCCGGGGCGTAATTCCGATACCACAGCGGAAATGACCATTGGTTTAATGTTATCTGTGGCACGGCGGATTCCCATGGCTTACCGGGCCCTTAAAGAGGGTCAATTCACTGCGGATCCCAATTTTGTGAAGGAAACCAAGGATGGATTAAAGGTCGATATGGTGTGGGATATGAAGCCCGGTGCGCCTTATATGGTCTTTAAGGGGACCCAGCTTAAGGGGAGTACCCTTGGGATTGTCGGTTACGGCAGTATTGGTCGGAGAGTCGGTAAAATCGCCAGTGCTTTCGGGATGGAGCTGCTGATTTACGATCCCTTTTGCTGTCCCATTGATATTGAAGGCGTGGGTATTAAAAAGGTGGAAAAGCTGGAAGATCTCATGGCGGGTTCCGATTTCATCACCTGTCATATGAAGATTACCCCGGAAACCACGGGAATCATCAGTCGTGAAATGATTGCTAAAATGAAGCCCACCGCATATTTTATTAATAGCTCCCGGGGCGCCATCCTCGATGAGGACGCCCTGGTGGATGCCCTGAAGGAAAACCGCATTGCCGGCGCCGCCTTCGATGTTTATGCCTCAGAGCCCATTGCCAGTAACCATCCTTATATTACGGAACTCAATAATGTGGTCATTACCCCTCATATTGCCGGAGCCACCGATGCGGTACTGACGAACCATACCCGTCAATTCGTAGAGGATGTACAGCGCTTTGTGGATGGCGGACGGCTGTTGTACGAGTATCGTGCGTAGTTGCCCGCAGATTTGCCTTTGAATGGAAAATTTAAAAAAGTGAAGGAGAAACTTTTATGTTATTAGAAAAAGAACGTCAGGACGTCGTAAAATATTGTCAGAAACTCATTACCTCCGGTTTGACCAAGGGAACTGGCGGGAATATCAGTATTTTAAATCGGGAAAAGGGACTGTTTGCCATTAGCCCCTCGGGAATCGATTATTTTGAAACCGAGCCTGAGGATGTGGTGGTCATGGACCTTGAAGGGAATATTGTGGATGGCAAACGGAAGCCCTCCAGCGAGCATGGCCTTCACCGGATCTTCTACACCGACCGGAATGACATTGATGCGGTAGTCCACACCCATTCCACTTACGCAACGGTGTTAGGGACCATCCGTGAAGGATTGCCGGCTTCCAGTTACCTGGTTGCTTTCTCAGGCTTGGATGTGCGCTGTGGGGATTATGCTTCCTTCGGAACACCGGAGCTGGCCACAGTAACCTTTGAAGCTATGAAGGATCGCTATGCGGCCATTATGGCTAACCACGGATTGATTGGCGGTGGAGAGGATATTCTCAATGCCTTCAATATTGTCGAAGAAATCGAACAATGCTGTAAGGTCTATGTTTATGCCCGAGCCATCGGTACTCCGGTGATTTTGGATGAAGCTGAAATGGAAAAAATGATTGATAAGTTCCATAATTCCTATGGTCAGAAAAAGGCCAAGGCAGATATGGAAGGATAAGCGTAAAAAAGCCACAGTGTTTGGAGCCCCCGACACGGTGGCTTTTTTAGATTCCCAGAGCAATTGGCTTTCCCGGGGGAGGGCCTATGGTATAATAAAAAATATACTTTAAAGAAGGAAGTGACAGAATTTAATGATTAATCGGATAACGGTGGATAAAAGTAAGCTTTTATTTACCCGAAAGGCTTTAATCGCCTTGATCCTTCCCTTGATGATGGAGCAGTTCCTCACTGTTTTGGTGGGGATGGCGGATTCTATTATGATTGCCAGTGTGGGGGAGGCCGCCGTCTCCGGGGTATCGTTGGTGGACAATGTGTTTATCCTCATCCTCCAGGTGCTGACGGCGCTGGCCACCGGTGGCGCAGTGGTGATTGGACAGTATCTGGGCAGCCGCAGTGCCGGAGAAGCACGGCGGGCCGCAGAACAGCTTATGGGATTTTTATTTGTTTTTTCACTGGCTATCACGGCCTTTATGTATCTGGGTCAGGACTTTATCCTCCACGGGGTTTTTGGTGCGATCTCAGATGATGTGTACGTCCATGCCCGGACCTATCTGCTCATTTGCTCAGCGGCAATTCCGGGGATTGCCCTGTACTGTGGGGTAGCGGCCATTTACCGGACCCAGGGAGATTCCGCCACGCCCATGCGTATTGCCATCGTTATGAATGCCATCAATGTGTGCGGGAATGCCCTCCTGATTTACGGGCTGCATTTTGGTACCGCAGGGGTCGCCATTCCGACCCTGGCTTCCCGGGTGGTGGCCGCCATTATCGGATTGGTCATTCTTCGGCATCCCAATAAGGCGGTGTATCTCGACCATATCCGGCATTTCCGATTTAATGGCGGCATGATTCGGCGGATTCTGCGCATCGGTATCCCCAGTGGGGTGGAGAATTCCCTGTTTCAAATTGGCAAGCTGGTGGTACTGGGGCTGATTACAACCTTTGGGACCTCTGCCATTGCAGCCAACGCTGTCTCCATGGCAGTGGCCAATTTCATGATTTTACCGGGAATGTCCATGGGCTACGCCATGGTTACCGTGGTCAGCCGCTGCGCCGGAGCCGGGGATGGGGCACAGGCGAAGTATTATATTCGGCGGCTCATGGGGTTGACCTATCTGTCCATGGGGGTGATGACTATCCTGATTCTGGCAGTGCTGCCAGGGATTATGATACTGTATAACCTTACCCCGGAAACGGCGGAAACAGCGACTCGAATTCTGTGGACCCACGGGATGATGGATATGCTCATTTGGCCCATTTCCTTCACCCTGCCCAATGCTTTCAGGGCCATGGGCAATGCAGCCTTCCCCATGGTGGTGTCCATCCTCTCCATGGTCCTTGCCCGGATTGTATTTAGCTATGTTTTTGCCCAGGGAATGGGCCTGGGGGTCTGGGGAACCTGGCTGGCCATGATCCTGGACTGGGCCGTCCGCTCGGTGGTGTTCGTGATTTATTACTTTAAAGGTAATAAGCTGCATAGCGTGGTGGCGCAAAAGGGATTAACGTAAAAAACCGTGGCGAAGGGCCACGGTTCAGGGCGTAGACAACGTGGTGTCGCGCGGTCAGGGAGCGGATAAAAAAGATTCACCCCGGACCCCAGCAGTCGCTTGTTGCCAATCGCCTTTGGCTCTTGGACAAGCGTTGCATGGGTGCTATATCCCAAATC
>NZ_FNOU01000024.1 GCF_900107125.1 Eubacterium barkeri | reverse complement strand
ATCCGCTCAAAGGCTCCACTGGAAAAGTTGCGGGAAACCGCATAAATAAAGGAAACCAGCCGGTTTATGGCTGGTTTTTTAGTGTCCGTGATTATTACACCGCTGTTTGTGTGTGACGGTATTTTTCGGCCGTTTTTGGTCGTTTTGTCGTACTTTTGTCGTAAAAAAATAGCATGATTTTACTGTTTTAGTATTGGCAGCTGTATTCTGCTGCGGATGTCCTCAATGTCCTCGTGGACGTATATCCGGCGGGTTGTCTCGATACTGGCGTGGCCCATCACCTTGGCAATGGCATCTAGTCCGGTCCCCGATTTGTAGAGGATTGTCCCATAGGTATGTCGCAATTCGTGCATTGTGAGGCGTTCAATGCCTAATTTTGCTGTTGCATCGTCCATAAATCGGGTATAGGCCCGGCTGGCATAATTATGGGGGTCAACGGGGATATTGTGCCCGCATCCCAGGATATAATCGTCCACCTTCTCGATTGTGGATAAATGGTCAATGGTTTCCTGGTCGACCGGGATTGGCCTGACCGCATTTTTAGTCTTGCCCTTCGGGTTGATGGTCGCCCGGTGATCCACAAAGGTGACGGAGCGATTGACATAGATGATTAGATTATCGGCGTCGATGTCATCCCACATGAGTCCGCACAACTCACCACGGCGCATACCCGTTTTTAAAGCCAAAAATGACCCTAGGCCGTCTGGATGTTGTTTGGCATAGTCCAGGAGGTTCTCATAATCTTCAAGGCTGTAAGACCGTTTCTGCTTCGATTCCTTACTAAAGATGGTGATGTCATACACAGGGGATGAAGTGGCAAGGCCTTCCCTTATTGCGGATTTAAAAATATTATCCAGGATATATTTGTACTTCTTGCCGTCCCACTGGTCCCGGTCCTTCTTTTTGACAAAAAACATCTGGATATCACCCTGAGTGATGTCGGATATCCGCCGGCCGTGAAAATATTCTTGGAATACCTTCAGGCACCTCAGATAAGTCTGTCTGTAGGTGATGTCAGACACCACATCGCGCTTGTAGGTTTCCATCCATTTTTCAGCGTAATCGCAAAAATCCTCTTTGAGTATTTCGGCCTTTCCAATGTTGCTGTAATATTCTTGGACTTTTCGGTCAATCTCTGCCGGGGTGTAGCCATAAAAGCTCTTCCGAATTGATGTCCCTGTGATTGGATCCACCCCAACGGTCACTTTACGTTCTTTCCTTACCTTCTTTTTTGCCATGTGTGTACCTCCTGCTTAATTTTGGGCATAAAAATACCCGGGGTTATTGTAAAAACCCGGGGAGGATGGTACAATTATGCTTGTATAAGGCGTATTGTGACCATCCTGGTCCCGGTATGTCAAGCCGTCTTAGTGTTGGTAGCACTAGGGCGGCGTTTTTTATTTATAATCCGACAGAATTAACTCCGTATTCTGCTTGTTCTTCAGTATAGCCTTCATACAATAATTGATCGATTAGCCCCTCTCTGGAAAAAGAAGTGTAATCAAGATATTGTTTGGCTGCCTTTGCTGCTTGTTCATTCCAGTCAGCGCCGCAGTTATCTGCTGCATATGTAGCATCTTCTGAAGAATATTTTTCATACTCTAATTGGCTGATTAACCCAGAATATGAAAATGCAGTATATCCCAAATAACTTTTTGCTGATCGCAACGCATTTTTCTGTGAGGTGGTAATCTCAGGCGTTGGTTCTGGAGTTGGGGTCGGTGCTGCTGTTGCACTTGGTTGTGATGCCGTTGTTTGCGTAGTTGACGAAGTAGTGGTTGTTGTCTTTGTCGAAGTAGGATTCGTTATCATTCCGATAAGAATAAATCCACAAATAACGCTGATAATAACGCGTGCTACCATGTTGAATTTCTTGTTAGCCCACATCAATACTAAGCCAACAGGCCAAAAGAAGATTAGCATTACTACTGTAAACCATGTTTTTTTGTACCACTTTACATCTGAAATCGCAACATCCGAAGTGCACACACTTGATTTATTGCTTGCGTTAACTTGGGATTTGCCAACTTGTACATTTTTTATTGGTACCTTTTCTTCGGATTGATATTGCGGTGAATCAGCTTCTTTGCAAATTATCTCAATCAGGGACAGACAGCGTTGAGCTTGATTAATTGCTTCTTTATATTTGGAGCTGCTCTTTTTAGTCTTACCGCTGATAAACGGTATATAAACAACTGGTTTGTTTAAGTCTCGAACAGTCACTTTTATTTGAAGTGCCCTGCAAAAATCCTTTTGCTTTTTCTTTCCCGTTACACCTCCAACAATGGCGCCAACTCCGCCGAAAAGAATACCTCCGGCTACAGCCCTACCAACTCCACCAGATACAACAGATTCTCCGTCCTCCATCAGCTCGTAACTAACAATATCGTCGTAATGATAGATTGACTGGATTAATTTCCCGTTAGATGCGACACGCACCAACCACAACTTGTGATTTTCGTCCACCTCGAACTTGTTGTATACGCGTGATGTTGCGATGAATTCAATTTTTTCTGATTCGTTATTTGGCCCAGAACTATTCTCTTCGATGCTAGTTCTCTCAACCGGTTTGCCGTTAAATACTTTAGTAACTGCATCCCTGTAGGTCTGCACTAAATTGTCGCTTCCACTTAATTCAAGATTTATCTTATCATCGCTTTTGCTAAAACGAATCGAAAGTGTAGCTCCATTTGCTTTTGTCGTTATCCCATCTGCGAACTTCCTTATTTCTGTAAATCCTAAGCCTTCTAGAGCTGTGACGCTGTTTTCCATCCAATCATCAAGGTTACCTTTCACTGTCAATCTTTGGTTCATAATACTTCCCTTTCTTTTTACGTCCGCAGACTTTATTTATTAAATCTAGCAATCCGCTATTTTTAAACTTATACTTGAGTATTAGCCGCACCATGTGCTTGTAGTGCGGCTACTTCACTAAAAATCTCTTTCTAATTTAACGACTACGCCCCAAATTCTTATTTCATCATCGTCCGGGCCATATGTCTTGCTTTGCCATTCTGGATTGATCGCCTGAAGCGTGATGGTGCCATCATGATTTTTAATAACTTTTTTTAGTGTTGCATCATATCCATTAACAAATACAACGGCATCTTGTCTATTATTGCAATCTGGCTGTATTCTAATGATGACAGTATCGCCTTCGATGTACATGGGATACATACTATCGCCACGCACTCTTAGTGCTCGGTATTCACTTCCATCGTCCGTCCAATTTTCAGGGATCCTTACTTGCCCAACGATATCTTCAATCGCTTCTATCGGTGTTCCTGCTGGGACTGACCCCAGAATATCAATAGATATAAATGATTCTTGAGATAGAGTTTTCATTGGCTTTACGTTGTCCGTCCATCCCATGAGATAAGCTGGACTGCAATTAAAAATCTTTGCCATTTTTTCAATGGTAGAACGTTTTAAATTTTCAACGCGTCCATTCTCATATTTGGCAATAGCCGATTTTTTTAACCCAAGTCGATCGGCAAGGTCTTGTTGCGTCATATCCAACCTTGTTCGTTCTGATTTTATCAAGTCACTCATTTCCAAGACAATCACCTCCTGTTAGTGTCTTAATTTTACTACATCTTGGCAGAATTTGCAAGATATTTTTAAAAAAGTGTCTTAAAAATAAACATTTGCGTTGACAATAATTAAAGATTGGTTTATACTGTAAGTGTCTTAAAAAGACACAATAAAAAGGAGGTGCATCATGAATAAGAATCGGCTTGAATCTACGATGCGTTTGCACGGCGATACTGGAATGGCTTTGGCTAAATACATTGGAATCAGTCGAACCACATTTTCCGCAAAAATCAACGAAACGCACGGTTCGGAATTTACGCAGTCAGAAATCTCTAAGATTAAAAAAAAGTATAACCTGACAGCTGTAGAGGTTGATGAAATTTTTTTTACAAAATTAGTGTCTTAAAAAGACACAGTACGGTTTAATCGGATTGATATGATTCCTTAAAACTCAGAAAGGAGGTGTAGTAATGGAAGAAAAATCAATTTACATACCCGAAAGCATACTTGCTTTGTATGACGAACTCGTCTCTACGGTCAATGATGCCGTTGCAAATGGAAAGCACAGCATCGATCTCAATACAGGGGCAAAGCTCATCGGGATGGACAAGGAATGCTTTAGAACAGCGGCGTATCGAGGGACAAACCCTTATGCCGTTGGCGGAAGACAGGTATCCAGAAATGGCAACAATGAGAGCGGGTTTGGGCGAGTGCCGATCTTGCCACTATATTGCCGGATGACCAATATCACTGGCGAAGACCTGAGTCGAGCACTGATTGGAGGGAAGTAGTGAAAAAGTATATTTTAGCCACAGCCACCGCTCTCCTCATCGCCCTGGCGGTCATGTGGACCCGGTCGGCCCCGGCGATGGGCGGGGAGTGGCTGATGGTATTGATGGCACCCGGTGGGGTGTGGGTATGGGAGGATGCAACGCATTAAGAAAGGATGTGGGTACGTGAGATTTATTAAATCAAAGCTTCAGATTGCACTTGGAAAAGCTGGACTTAACCAGTCAGAACTTTCTGAAAAAATCGGGATATCGAGGGTAACCATTTCTGCGATTTTTAACGGGAAGAGCTGTCGGCCTGCAACAGCGATAAAAATCGCTAATGGCCTTTGTGTTGATTTGGATGAAATCATCATCATTGAGCATGATTAAAAAAGCACCCCGGGACATAGGACTCCCGAAGGTGCAACGGAATTAGATTAAAGTCATTATACCGCCTTTTGGTGGTTTTGGCAAGAAAGGATGAAAATGAAGAATAAGAAAGGCCGTATCATCCAGGACGACCAGAACGGGGTTGTCATTGATTGCCGATCTGGTGTAGAACGGATGGAAGATGTGCAGCGGTATCGCAAACGGTTAGTGCCGAAGGTGCTTATGGTTAACCGGGAGAAGCATTTTATCCCCAAAGGAAAGGTGGCGGGTCACTGATGGAATACACACTCGATGATTACAAGATGGCCCGGGATGCTTTTGCAGGCAGGGTCAAGATGTCCAAAAAAGACGGGGATATCTCAGATGGGTTCCGGCGGCGGGATGACCGCATTGCGCTGGAGGCTATCTCAACGATGATTGATACATATGCGTCACTGGAATCTCTTTTGACAGTTGGCATCAACTATCAATCTTGCCCTGTTTGCGGATCGAAGGCTATATCAGGAAGACATAAGTTTTGCTGGAATTGCGGGAGGGCGCTCTAATGTCAGACAAATACACGGAACTCCGGTGCACTGATGTACAGTGCCTCAACTACACCAGAAATCAGATGAACCGCTGTGGTGCGCTTGATGGCAAGCTGATGCTGCCCGGACAATGCTGGGCACGGCGAACTGAAGCGAGAGAGAATCGAAAGGATACTAAAAAATGAACTGTGAATTGAAAGCGTTAACGCAGCGACTCATCGACTGCTCAAAAGAAGCACGATCTCTTAATGCAATAGATTTAGATGATGTGCGTATTATTGGACTAGCTTCTGACTTTACTGTGCACGTCTCACATGGGATCGAAGTTCTGGCTGACTTTTTTTGTGAAGAACTGAAGGAAAGAGATCGGGAAGATTCATTTTATAACAGAGAAGCTTATTTTGACGTCGACGGGGTAGAGTTCTTTGAACTCAGACAGGAAACGGATGAAGAATATGATTGAGCATCCTGATATTACAGCCGCACTAGCTACGGGGTACCCGCGATGCGCACCGACTGAGCTTCCGCTTTGCCCGGTTTGCGGCGAGGCGTGCTACACGATTTACCGGCGATATGATGGCGAGGTAGTGGGTTGCGAATGTTGCATTGACGTAGCATCATCCACGGATTGGTGGGAGGCCATCGAAGAGGCCCGCAGGGATAGAAATTTCTGAAAGGAAAAAAATAGTGAAACTTTACGAAATCAGAGAAGAGTACCAAAGAATTTTAGATAATGAAGACCTTGAGTCCGAAGAAACCATTGTTGCTTTGAATGATATTGAAGAGGCGTTTGAGGAAAAAGCAGACAACGTTGCCTGCCTGGTTAAGTCCCTAAAGGCAGAGGAGGATGCGGTAAAGGCCGAAATGATGGCGTTGGACAAGCGCAAGAAATCAATCAATAAAAAGCTTGAGAATGTTAAGGAATACCTTAAGAACGAGATGCTGTTTGCAGGAAAGGAAAAGATTAAAACGGCAAGAAACACCATTAGCTTTAGAAGCACTAAATCCGTTGAAGTGTTTGATGAGGCATCCCTTGAGGAACGATTCTTACGCATCAAGAAGGAGCCAAATAAAACGGAAATTAAAGTAGCGCTTGAGGACGGGGAAATCATTGATGGGGCCCGAATGGTTGAGAATTTAAGCTTACAAGTGAGGTAAACATGAGCAATATTATTTTGGTAATGGGCGATTCCGGGAGCGGGAAAACCACATCAATGCGGAATCTTGACCCGAAGGGTACATATTATATTGACTGCGATAAAAAAGGGCTGTCCTGGAGAGGATGGCGCAAGCAGTATAACAGTGAAAATAAAAACTATTGTGCCACCTCGGATTCGGATAAAATCATGCAGATTTTGAAAGGCATCTCGGACACACGAGAGGACATCCATGTGATTATCGTCGACACCCTCAATTGGATTATGCTGGATGATGAGTTCAATCGGATGAAGGAGAAGGGTTACGACAAATGGCTAGACTTGGCTTTTTCCATCCGGGGGGTCATCGCAATGGCTCAGCAGCTCAGGGAGGATATCACGGTAGTGTTTACCGCCCACACACAGACCGAACGTGATGAGTCGGGGTATATGTATACCAGGATGAAGACCAGCGGAAAGAAACTGGATAAGGTCTGCGTAGAGAGCATGTTTGGCACAGTGCTTATGAGCCGGTGCAAGGACGCTGAAAATCATGAGTATGTCTTTGAAACACAGGCTAAAAACAGTACGGCCAAAACACCGATGGGGGCCTTTGAGTCCCTGGAAATCCCGAACGATATGGCCGAAGTATTGAAAGTTATGGAGGAATTTTAAATGAAAAACACAAATTGGAAAGATATTGAAGGCGCAAAGCCATTTGAATTACTACCCCCTGGAGGATATATTTGCCAGATTTTGAGAGTGGAAGACAACGAAGGTAAAGAATATTTGGGAATCGAATTTGACGTCGTAGAAGGCCCATACACGGACCACTTCACAAACCAGGCAGCAGGATTAAACTTTTGGCCAGGGACATTTATTAAAAGCTATAAACAGAGTGCTCAGCGCTTCTTCAAATCGATGCTGACGGCAATTGAGGAATCGAACCAAAATTTCAAAGCGGACGAATTTACGAACAACCCCCTAGAGCTCGAGAATAAACGTATCGGCCTTGTAATCGGCCACGAAAAGTATTGGAATCAGAAGGGCGAAGAAAAGACACGGATCAATGTTGCTTTAACGCTGAGCGTCCAATCCATCCGTAATGGCGACTATAAAATCCCGGAATTAAAGGTGAATGAATATAACAAGCCGATGAGCGGGTTTACAGCATTGCCGGACGGTGATATGAGCGATGACGTGCCGTTTTAAACCATGGCAGTAATTATAGAGGACACAAGACAGCATGTCGGCAAGTATGATGCGGCCCACGCATACTTTGAGCTCAACGATGTGTCAGTGACTCGGTCAAAATTAGCGGTGGGGGATTATTCCTCCCCGCCATCCCGGGTGGTGGACACAAAAAAAGGCTTTGAAGAGGTGGTTGGCAACTTTTGCAGTAAAGATAGGGACAGAGTCAAGCGGGAAATCATGCTGGCCAAGCACATGGGGACAGAGCTTGTTTTTTTAATCATTGACAAGACGGCCACCTGCATCGAGGACGCAAAGGCCTGGAAAAACAAGCGTGGCAAGGTTTCGGGAGAGACGCTTTATAAGACTTTAGACACCATGGTTAAGCGCTACGGCGTACGCTTTGAGTTTTGTACTCCGGCCGACAGCGGGAGGCGAATACTAGAACTATTGGAGGTGGGCGAAGATGCTCACAACGAAACAGCAAGCGGATTTGATCAAGGCTGAACTGACCATGGCGGACATCCTGACGGCCTACGGGCTTGACGGAAATGCCAGCCATCGGCGGATACCATGCCCGATTCACAACGGGACGGACAAGAATTTCAGCTTCACTGACTTTGGATGGCAGTGTTTCACCTGCGGGGCCAATGGCGGATTAGTCAATTTTGTTGAGCAGTACCTGGAGTGTAGCTTTGAGGATGCCCTGGCGGATATCAACCGCAAATTTAGGCTGTGGGGCCAGGAGATTGATAAGCCACTGACCTATTCGGATATCCGCAAGCGGCAAAAAAAGATAAAAGAACGCAATATACAAAAAGCATTGAAAGACCATCGGGTCCAGGCGTGGGAGACAGCACGCCTGGAAGTTGCGCGCCTGGATGCGAACAAGATCAGGTTTGCCCCGAAAACCCCGGAGGACGGGATTGATGAACGGTACGTGGAAGCATGCCATCACCTGGATGGCGCAATCTATCAAGCAGAGAGCATGGGAAGGTGGTGACGGAGTGGATGTTGAATCCGAAGAATTAAAAATCGTTGATATCAGCGAAGTTGATAAAGATAACATCCTAAATGATGCCGTATTTTACTGGCTCTTCGATATGGATGATGAAGTCGAGCGCTTCCGCACAAAAAGCCTTCTGGAGGAGCTGGCCCGGGGCTACAAATGCCTAACGGAGTTTAAAGGGCTTTTTACAGCACACCAAAAGGAATATAACAAACAGCAAAAGGAAATCGCCGAATCCGCTGGAAATGACAACAAAAAAAAGGGCTACAAGACCAACTTTGGCGACAAATACCCCATGCTCTACAGCGGGGTTTGGATTGCCGATAAAAATGGGGTATATACCTACTCAGAGAAGGGGAAAACCCTAGCTTGTTATCATCCGATTACTATCGTCAATTTTTTTGAAAATGCCCAAACGGGGGAAGAAAAGGTCCGAATCGCTTTCAAGCGAAACGGGCGTTGGAAGGAAATCACGCCGAATAAGGACGTTATCTCCTCCAATAGCAAGATTGTCAGCCTGGCGAATGCTGGGCTGTCAGTCACATCGGAAACATCCCGGGCGTTAGTCCGGTATCTATCGGACCTTGAGGGCCTTAACGCTTCCGGGATCCCGGTGAAGGTCTCCACCACGAAGCTGGGGTGGATGAAATACCAGGATGAGCTGAAGTTTATTCCCTACGATGATGACATCACATTTGACGGCGAAGAGAAGTTTAAAAATGTGTTCGAGTCGGTCTCAAGCTCTGGGGAGTATGCCGATTGGGTGGATTACGTCAAGAATATTCGGGAGGATGGCCGTCTGGAGCCACGCATCATGTTGGCGGCATCATTCGCCAGTGTGCTGGTCAGTATCTGCAATGCGTTGCCGTTCATCGTCAATCTGCACGGCCTGTCAGAGGGTGGAAAAACCGTATCGCTCATGCTGGCCGCCTCGGTTTGGGGCAACCCAGATAAAGACAGCGGCTACATGGGGGATTTCCTGACCACTCCGGTGGCCATCGAGGCCAGGGCAGACTTGCTTAACCACCTGCCAATGATATTAGATGATACCTCCAAAGTGTCAAAGCGGATGCAAGACGACTTTTCTGAGCTAGTCTATACTTTGTGCAATGGCACGGGAAAAGATCGCTCAAATCAAAGCCTTGGGCTTAGGCGCACCAACAACTGGACAAATTGCGCGCTGACATCCGGGGAGCACCCGATAATAAGCGATACCGCCCAGGGTGGGGCTATTAACCGAGTGATTGAGGTGACCACAGAAATGAGCAAAATCTTTCCAGACGGCCATGCAGCAGCGGAATTTTTCAAGGGCCATTATGGACATGCCGGACGTCGGTTTGTTGATGCCATTAAGGATGCCGGAATTGATAAAGTTAAAGAAATGCAACGATATTACGAAAAAATGCTCATGGAAGATAAGGACCGACTGCAAAAGCAGTGCATTTCCATGAGTCTCATTTTAACGGCTGATACACTAGCTTCTGGGTATATTTTTGAAGATAGTAATGCTCTAACAACTGAAGATGTGGCTAAATTTATTAAAAAAGAGTCTGACATCTCTGAGGATGAGAAGTGCTTGGAATATTTGTACGGGAAAATAGTGGAGAATCAGGGTCGCTTCGTGACCGATGAGAGCTCTAGTGCCTACCCTGAGGTCTGGGGGCGCATTTCGGAACGGGAAAACAGGGTATATATCATTCAAAGCACGTTTGAACGGATCATTCGCGATGCCGGATACTCGCCAAAGTCCTTTTCAAGATGGGCTGATGCGAAGGGACTGATAAAACATGAGAAAAACAGGAACTATCGATCAGTAAGAATCATCCCTGGTGGGAAGCCAATTCGAGTTTTTGATATTGAATGGAAGGATAATCTTGATGATTTTGATGAAATTCCGGACGAAATTTGAGTTTGTACCCATTTTTTAAAATTATGTACCCACTTTTAAAGCTAAAACGGGTACACAAGAATGGCTTAAAATAGCGGGTTTGCGGTGTGCTGTACCCATTGTACCCGTTGTACCCACTATTTCCAACAGCATATATATATAGGAGTGTTAAAAACAAAAAAAGTTATCGAAGCTCCCTATATAGTCTTATGTTGTGAAAATTGGGTACAACGGGTACAACGGGTACAAGGTGCCTCAAACCCGCATAAACACTGACTTTTTTTGTACCCGTTTTGAAAAGTGAAATGGGTACACTGGGTACAAAAAATGGGTACATGATGGAGGAAATATGAAAAAAGACTACCTGAGTGCAACAGAAAGCGGCAACATCATCCTAATGGGATGCGCATTGAGCGCCATCGAAGAGTATATCTCCGGAAAATCCTATGCCACAAAGGATGAAATCACGCAACTCAAGCACACAAAAACACGCATGCTTAAGTATATCGATCTTGTCGGGAGTCGTCTCAGCCAAAAGGCATTGAAGACAATGCTTAACAAGACGGATACCTATTCTGCGGTTGCGGTACCTAAAAAGAGCGTGGATTATCACAAGGTAACGCTAATTGATGATGATTTTGACGATTTGATCGAGCTGTTTTTAAGCAGCTACTGCGATGGATGCCATGGGAAAAAGGTCTGTCAGGGTCGGGATATCATGCGAAAGGCTTTCGTGCCTCCACTCGATGCGGATCATCCAGCATGTGAGTATTGTGGTGGTTGCCATGCGTAAACCAAAACCGCCATGTGTACCAGATTGCCTGAGGCGATCCATCACCTGCCATGCGGAGTGCAGAGCATATATGGACTATGCCAGCAAGCTAAAAAAATATAATGATGCGGTCAAGGCCGCGAAGCATAAAGGGTCAGATGCCAGGGATTTGCGGTCGGAGCAAGTGTTTAAGTGGAATCGGAGGTATGGACGATGAGTGAATTAAAACCCTGTTCGTTTTGCGGAAGTGAAGCTAAATTATATACGATTTTTGATAGTGTAGTCCCTTGGGATCTTCATCAAGTCGAATGTAAAAAATGCCATAGCAAAACAACGGAATGTGAAACGAGGGGATTGGCGATTAAATCCTGGAACACTCGCATTGAAACCATGGATGGTCTAATCTGCAACGTCGAGAAATGGGCTCGAGACAAAGGATTGAATAAAGCCCAGCCACGGGATCAATATCTCAAAGTTGCTGAGGAGTGCGGCGAGATTGCGGCAGGATTAGCCCGCGGGAATAAGGACGCTGTAAAAGATGCTATCGGTGATACGATGGTGACGCTCATCATTTTAGCCCAGCAGATGGGATTGACATTGGAAGAGTGCTTGCAGGTGGCATGGGATGAAATCAAGGATCGTACCGGCGAGATGCGGGACGGGGTGTTTGTGAAAAGTGAGGATTTATGATGAACAAATATGAATATAAAGTGGTATGTCCACAACGAATTCCTGAAAATATCCCATTAGATCAGGAACTTGAACTTGTACCGACCTGGGAATGGAACGCCCCGACATTTGGGGATGGGATTGGACGTATTGATTCCAATGGAAATAAAAAGTCACTTTTTAAGAGTGATACAGAAAATGGCAATACGGATATCCTTGATGCTTGCATAGAAAATTTGGATTTAATAGAAATTGACAAGAACATAAGAAATGACGGTTGTATTGAAAGAGTTACCGTTCTTTATGTCCCTTATGTATTCACAGACCATATTAAATTTAAGCCTACAATCGATTGTGAGGTCCCATGGAATAGTAAATCAAGCATGACAATAACATATGAATTATTGTTTGTCGCAGAAAATTCAAAGCGTTATGTGGAAGTTCCGTTTAAAACGGTAAACGTTAATCCATTATTAAATCTATATGAAGAATTCAAAGATTTTGCCGAGGAGCATTTTCAAGATGATGATGGATTGATTGTTGATTTTTATAAAGATAATGGCGAACGAGATTTGTTTGAATTTGAATATAGCGATCTAATGGATTGTCTGGTGTCTGCGAGAATCGTGGGGGTAGACGATGGAACCAACTAAATCCGAGGCCGTCCGCCGCCACCGCAAGATGTGGAACTGGATTGCGGATGAGACGGATCGGCTGAAATTTAAAGTAGAAAAATGTGAATATTTTTATAATTTTGAAATCGAAGATATCCCGAGTCTTGAATGTTATTGCTGTGAATACCTATTTAACTTAGGGAACTGTAAATGTTTGAATGGCTGCCCTATAGATTGGGGTAATTACTTTGGTTGTCAAAAACCTTGCTTAGAAAGTTTATATAAATTATGGTGCTTAGAATGTGATTGGCAAAAAGCCGCTAACCTAGCCCGTGAAATCGCAAACCTGCCGGAGCGGCCAGACATGGAATTTGATGTTTTGGAGGAGGAGTAGATGGGATTAATATATTTTATACAAATATCAGGTGTTGCAGCATGGGCAGTTGTAATATGTTTTTTTCTGTATTTTCTTGTGTATATAATAAAAGAAAAAATTAGTGAAGCAATCGGAGAATACAAAATTAAACATAGATTTGATAAGCCACCAACGGCAAAGTGTTATTGCAGGGACTGTAAAATGTGGGACCCAGAAACAAGAAAATGTAGCGATCATTGCAATTCAAGAATAATGAACGATGCATGTTTTTGTTGCTTTGCAGAACCATTATCGGCCTACAGATTAAAAACACGTCAAATTATTATAGATGAGGAGAAATAATGAAGTACACATGGTCAATAGATGAAGATAATGAAATATGGGAAAATAGGATATGTGAATCTATTGGAGAGTGTTTTAGCGAAGCGAGTGATTATCTTACAATGGGAAATATACACGGTCTATATATAGGCGAGTGCGTCCCATATACAAAATATGGCATTGATGTCGACAGGGTAATTTCTGGCGTTAAAGATGACGCATACTACTATGTCGGAGAAGCCGTGGAATATTGGATTGACGAGATGACGGAAGAGCAAATAACAGAATTGGGTAAAGAATTAAATGCAGTGTTTGTGAAGTGGTTGAAGAAAAACAACCTCGAACCAGAATTTTACATTATTGAAAATGTCCGGTATGTGGAGAATCCAAATGACCGATAAATCATGGCGCCACATCGCCCAGGCGACGGCGGCCATTTCAGGATGTGCGGCGGTGGCGTTTGCTGTCTGGATGACCGGGAGTGCTTGGTGCTTGTGGGGGTTGGTATTAGTTGGGTGGATGTTGGAGGTAATATGACAATAGACAAAAAAGACAGATTAAAAAATATAAAAACTTCTCCTCGAATAGAGGTTCCAAGGGTGAGTGGGTGATGCAGTCCCACAAAAGGAATTCAAACAATCCGAAAAGGATTCCCGAAAAGGTGAGAAATTAAAGGATAAAACGGGAGAACAACAGCGTTGACGGATTAGAAACCCGTTGGCATGGGAGGCCTGATCCCGTTACCTGCTTAGCACTGTAAATACAGACTAAAGCAGGTGGAGTAATTGAAGATAGTATGGTTTTCAGCAGGCGTAAGCAGCTTTATCGCCGCATATTTAGCAAAAAATGTGGACGAAATAATTTACACCCACATAAACGACCAGCACCCAGACAGTTTAAGATTCGTACATGACGCAGAAAAAGTATTGGGGAAACCAATACTGATAACACAAAGTCGGTACAAAAGCGTAAACAACGTAATCCAAGGAGTAGGGTACATTAAAGCACCCTATGGAGCACCATGCACGAACATCCTAAAGCGTAGAGTGCGAAAAGAATGGGAGCGAAACAACCCAGGACGACACACATATGTATGGGGACTGGATGCAACAGAAAAAGAAAGAGCAGAACGGTTAGAAGAAAACATGCCAGAATATGACCACGAATTTCCACTAATCGAAGCAGGCATAACAAAACAAGAAGCCCATGGCATGGCAAAGCGACTAGGAATAAAAAGGCCGTACATGTATGAACTGGGTTATAAAAACAACAACTGCATCGGATGTGTCAAAGGAGGAATGGGATATTGGAACAAAATAAGAACAGACTTTCCAGACGTATTCCAGTCAAGGGTAGAAATTGAAAGAAAACTAGGATTTTCCATCCTGAAAGACAAAAACGGTCCAGTATTCCTGGATGAATTAGACCCAAAGAGGGGAAGAAACGAAAAAATGATACTCCCAGAATGTGGAATTATGTGTGAATTAACTGTGGAGGTAATATGAAATGGGATTAATTGTAGATAATTTTGCCGGTGGCGGTGGCGCATCGGTCGGTATTGAGCAGGCCATGGGTCGACCTATTGATATTGCCATCAATCATGACCCGGAGGCCACCGCCATGCACATGGTCAATCACCCAAAAACGAGGCATTATACCGAGGACGTTTGGGAGATTGACCCAGTCAAAGTTTGCGGTGGTCAGCCTGTAGATTTAGCGTGGTTCTCTCCGGACTGCAAGCATTTTTCAAAAGCAAAAGGTGGGAAACCCAAAAGTAAAAAGATTAGAGGCTTGGCATGGGTGGCAATACGATGGGCTGTGATGGTACGGCCATCAGTAATTATCCTTGAAAATGTCGAGGAATTTAAAACGTGGGGGCCGCTGGATGATGATGGAAATATCATCGACGGAAGAAAGGGCGAAACATTTCATAGTTTTGTTGAGCAATTGAAAAATCTAGGATACAAGGTAGACTATCAAGAATTGGTTGCTTGTGATTTTGGAGCGCCGACAACGAGGAAACGTTTTTTCCTCGTCGCTCGCTCAGATGGTAAGGAAATTATCTGGCCAAAAAAGACTCATGGACCTGGATTAAAACCGTATAAAACAGCGGCATCCATTATTAACTGGAATTTGCCATGCCCATCTATTTTTGATACAACGGAAGACATCAAAGAAAAATACGGGATTAGGGCTGTAAGGCCTTTAGCGCAAAATACAATGAATCGAATAGCAAGGGGATTAAAAAAATTCGTGATGGATAATCCAAAACCGTATATCGTTGATGGAAAACATACACCGTTTATGACCGCAATTGGGCAAACTGGGTTTACTGCTGATCGGTCCTATGGATGCAACGAACCGATTAGAACGATTGTAAGCAAAGCAGAGCAATGTTTAATTATGCCAACGCTTATTCAGTATCACACTGAAACACAAAAAGATGAGGTGAGAGGTCAAAATATCGATGAGCCTATCATGACCATTGACAGCAATCCACGATATGGATTGGTGACAGCATTTATCCAGAAATATTTCGGTGGAGGCTATACAGGTGCTGGAAGCAAAATGGATGATCCGTTAGGTACGGTGACCGCTGTCGATCACAATAGTCTTTGTCTTGCATATTTAATTAAGTATTATGGACAAGGTATTGGACAGCCCGCCAATAATCCGATGGGTACAATTACAAGCAAAGAGCGGTTTGGGTTAGTCACGGTCCATGGAATAGATTATTGCATTGTTGATATCGGTATGAGGATGTTGACTCCCCGGGAGCTCTTTAATGCTCAGGGTTTTCCGCCGGATTATATCATCGACCACGACATCAACGGTAAGAAATTGAGTAAATCTACACAAGTAGCGAGGTGTGGAAATGCTGTTCCTCCGGCATTTAGCCGGGCACTTGTGATGGCGAACTGTAATAATAAAGTTGTTGGTGTAGCGGTATGACAACTAAATCAAAACGCCTAATCTTAATCATCGCCATGCTGCTAATGGTCTTTGGTGTGGCGGCCATCTGGAGCTACTCCGGAAAGCGTCCGACAGTCGAGACTAAATCCACAGTGTATGTGGTGCCGTGGCCATGGGAGCTTGAGTGGCAGGATGGCGGGTTTGTGATTAGATTGGAGGTTGAGTGATGGATGGTCATGAAGCATGGGTATATAAATGCCTTGAATGCAAACATAGCTATAAGCGCAAGAATGATGCCGAGACTATGTACTGCCGTCTTAGGAAACCAGGATGTAGGTTTGAGCCGTGGGTAAGTAAAGAAAAGAGGATGAATAATAAAAATGAAAAATAAGCTTGTTAAATTAATAAAAGATAATCCAGATTTAGAAGTAAAGGTGTTATTTGAAAATGACTATGAAAAGGGCTGCTGCTCGTGTCTCGCGAATATAACAAGCGTATATGTTGATAAATATACAATCATTGATGACTATTTCTATTTATTTGGCGATGAATATGGATACGACGCACTTTGCGGCGCAATTGGCGGTGATGCCATCGAAAAAATGAGCGATGACGAATTTAAAAACGAAGTCGAGAAATTAAACTGGAAAGAAGTTATTATCGTAAGTTTTTAATTATTTGGAGGAACTATGAAATACCGAATAGAATATATAAGTGGCGGCCATAGTACAATCGAAGCTAATAGCGATATGGAAGCCAAAAGAACTGCAATGAGGAAATCGTGGAAAGATGACCTCAGCGACATAAATGCCATTTATCGGATGTCGGACAATGGATGGATCGCTGCTGAGTTGGATTTGGTGGCGGCAGACTTTGCGATGGAGGTGGAATGATGGCACGAATGCACTATGTAGAAAGCGAACCATATACATTAGAACGTTGTAAATATATTGATACGGAATATGGAACAGAAGTTTTCATGTTTGAATTAACTGATTCAGAAGATAATGTTTTGTTTGAAATTGAACAAAGCAAGTTCCTTGCGGCAATAGGTGAGTTGCAATACTTATGCTCTACGATGGAGGCGGGAAATGAGTAAACCTAAATTCGATATTAGCGAATATCCCGGAAATTATGTAATGCATTGTGATACCGAGGAAAAAGCGAAAGTATTTTGTAAATATATGGATAGTGTTGGGCTTCAGTGGTCCACGAACGTTAGCTATAAAAATGAAACAAACTTTGGCATGAATCTTAAACGGACGGTGTATTACTTCAACGATGGTCGGTATGGTAACAAGTATTTTGTTGATAAAGATTACACCATCCTAGAATTTGATGATTTCGACTGGTCGGGTACATCGCAAACAGCTAAATCCGACACCGGAAAGCCCCGCCTATCCCTCGTCAGCCCATACCTCATCGAGGCGGTGGGCACAGTGAGGACCTATGGCACCGAAAAATACGGTAGTCCAGACAATTGGCGCGAGGTTGAGCCGGATCGCTACCGTGATGCTCTGATGCGCCACTGGTGCGAGTATCTCAAAGATCCAATGAGCCGGGACGCTGAGAGTGGACTACTGCATATCGACCATGTGGCGTGCAATGTTAATTTTCTGGTGGAGGTGGCACATGCAGAAGATTAAAATGATTTTGCTTTGCCTGGCCATCGGATGGGTAATTGCAACTGTTGGTATCGGGTCGAGTGTTGGGCTTGTGATTATCTTGGCCTTTGACTGGCCAGGGATGTCGTTGGTGTTGATTGGTGTAGCTATTGTCATATCTGTGATTGTGTGGGTGGCGTATGGACGTTATCAAGATTGATGACCTGGAGGCGTACAAGCTGGCCGAGGGGATCATACGGCCGGATAAGCGCTGTGGGACCTGCGGTTATCATGTGGATGGACGGTGCATGCGGATCCCGTATAGCAACCGGATAGCGGATGGTTTTGAGGTTTTGGATGATAATGAGGCGTGTACATCGTGGAGGTGCAGATGACAAATAGACAAAAGATCGAGTATTTACAGAAGTACGTACAAAGTAAAGGGGCTGTAGATGATATTAGGTTGGATATACAGGAGTGGGAGGGCAGAAAAGATGGGCTTGGAGCAGCGCATATTAGTGATGGCGCCCGTGGATCTGGAGAGTCTAATATCGTTGAGATGGCAATCCAGGCTATTGATGATTTGATTAATTGTTATTCGTGCGAAATCCTACGTCTAACGGATTTAACAGCAGAGATTGAGACATGTATAAAGAGCGCGTGTAAAAATCGAATAGAGTGGCGTGTGATGCGATTGCGATATATCCATGGAGTGCAATGGGGCGTGATTGAAGAGAGTGTTGGACTGAAAAAACGACAAGTGCAAAACATCCATACTCGAATTATTGATAGGTTGGCTGCCGGAGAAAAAACATACCTCCATATTGATGGTTGATCATTTAGATTCTTCTTCCTCAGCTTCGGCTGGGGGATTTTTTTATTTTTTGAGAAACATTGACAACACTGCGACACATGATATATATTTAAATAAAAAACTGAAGGAGAAGTAAAATGAAATTTTACAAAGCAGTTTTTAAGGATGGAATAAGATACAGTGATCACAGAGCTTTGATCGGTGAACCGTATTTAATATGTGTTGATGAGGAGTGCGGAGAATCGAAGGAAGAAGAACTTTTCAAAATGCTCGAAAAGCGATACAAAGAGAAAAACAAAGTTTTAAGTGAAGATATTTTCAGAGGTTTTAATTTTAATTATGTCGAGATTGAAGATGTGTTTGAATATGCAGGTGGATTTCTTCAGTTTTTTAAGGAATAGGAGAATAGCACAATATGCTGTGACGCCCTCAATTATGAGGGTGTCTTTTTTTTATAAAAACTATTGACATAGGGTACACCCTATGATATAATATAGACAAGTTAAAGATAAAGGAGAAACGAAAATGTTATACAGAAGAACACATACAGAAAACCCAATGAGCAGAAGTGGACATGCAATGTTCACTGAATATGCAGACAGAATCGGAAGTTACGGGAAGAATTTATGGGGGTTCGACGAAGTCAACGCTACGAACATTGAAGATTTAAAAGGTGCCATCATCGATGCATGGGAAAAAGAAATGGCATCCGAAGAATCAGACTATGATCTTCCGAAAATCAGCGGTGAAGAAGCTTATACATGCTTTGATCCAAGCGACATCGTGATGAGTGCAGAAGCTTACGATGATGAAGATGTCAGTGCCTGGTTGTGGGACACAATCCTTGACCCGGAAGAAATCATGGCAGTGTATGGAGAAGGTTGGGCTATTGTATACGACGAAGAATTAATCAACGCTCTTTAAGAGCAATTGAAACAAAAAAGAAAGAGGCAAAAAATGGAAAAAGGATCTAAAATAAAGATTAAATCAGGAATCATGAAATCATTTATCCATCCAAATTCATGGAGTGAGCGGAAAGAAGGAACGAAAACATTCAAGCCAGGAGACAATTTGTATCACTTTTGTGATGGGGAACCAATTGCAGTATTTGGCGAAATGGAAACAGCTTTTACAGATGATATATCGATTGCTCCGTTTGAAACTGCTTATATTTACAGAGTCGATTTTTTGGAAGATGTTGTCGCTGATTTTTATGGCGGCTACGAATATCGACTAGACCTTGAAAAAGTATGTGATAGCATCGAAATCATATATATTGGAACAGTGCAAGAAAACAGAAACAAAAGAATCGTGGCAGGTAACTCCTTTGGTGCATCTACTATATTTTTAGCAGAATACGATTTGCTTGACGGAGATGAAGCAAAAAAGCTTAACGAGAAAAAGTTCAAAGAATTGAAAGAAAAAGACGGAAAGATGGCTGGTTACAAAAAAGTTTGGAAGTATATTGAAAAAGAATGGGATTGGGAAAATTTTAAAAATAATTATTAAAAAAATAATAGTGAGGAACGCATATGAATAATCTACAAGCAAAGTATTGGTACGACGTGGCAATGGCGGCAACCGAGGACACCAAGGATGCACCAAAGGCGGCAAAGATGCTCGAAGAACAGTTTGGAGTAAAAATCGCTACGGTTGGCGACATCTATAAAATACAACGCCAGATGTACGACCTTATGACGACGGACCAACAAGAGCAGGATTATAAGGAGTCGCTCCAAAATCTTGAGACGACAAGGCCACCCAAGATGACAATTGCAAAAGCAAAAAACAGATACGATGCCCAGGAGCGGTGGCAGGAAAAGGTAGGGCTCGTGTCAAAATCCTACAAGCTTAAAAAAGATCTAGTTGATGATTTTGCAAAAAAATGCAAGGAAAACGGAGAGTCGCAGGCGGCGGCAATCACACGATTGATGGAGCAGTACATTTACGGGGGCGACGCGGATGTATAAGGATTTAACGGGCTTGCGATTCGGCAAGCTGGTTGTAACCGGGTATAGCGGCGAGAAAAGAGGATCAGCCCGAGTCTGGAATTGTAAATGCGATTGCGGGAATACAACAAAAGCAACGGCGAGCTCATTGAAATGTGGAAAAGTAACAAGTTGCGGATGCTATTTCAGGGAGGTGGTATCAAAAGTTGGAAAAGAATCCTTTGAAAAAATCATAAAGCCAAAATGTGTAGATGGAACAAACCTTAGAAACCTGAAAATGTCGAAGTCAAAAGCGAATAAGTCAGGGTACAAAGGAGTGAGTTGGAGTAAGCAACGTAAAAAATGGATTGCTTCGATAACGTTCAAGGGTAAACAATATAATCTTGGAGGTTATGAAAAAATAGAAGATGCTGTCAAAGCAAGAAGGAAGGCAGAGATAGAAATGTTTGACAAAGTCTTAATCCGGAACAACATGGAACCGACGGAAGAAACATTACAATCAAAGGATATAGATAAAAAATAAAAATAACGCCCAAGAGGAATAACTGGGGCTACAACACTTAAAATTTAAAAAATGCACTTGACTGCACATGGAAATCATGTTATCATTAAGGTGATAAAAAATATAAACAATTAATAAATCAAAAACAATAAGTCCTCAGAGGTTATCCTTTGGGGACTTTTTAATGCAAAAATATAAAGCTCTATTAACAACAGCACACACAGTATATAACCACAAACTACATTACTATCAAGTTATCGACGGTGCGCTGTTGTTACTGGAGCTTTTTTATTTGTGATAGTAGGGGGTAGTATATGGCAAGCAATCCAAGGCGGGCGAATGGTGCCCGTAGAGATGCCGTCAGGCGTTGGGTGTTAGCGACGCAAGATGTTTGTGCATTGTGCGGCAAACCTGTCGACAAGTCACTCAAAACTCCACACCCGATGAGCGCAGAAGTGGATGAGATCATCCCAATATCAAAAGGTGGTAGCCCTTACGATAAGGATAACGTCCAGCTGACTCACCGATGTTGCAATCGGCGTAAATCAAATAAGATAACAGTAGAGCGGACAATCGATAAACCTATCCCAAAGTCACGGGATTGGTAATGTCGGATGAGATAGGGATCCGTATGGGGCGGAATACCCTCCCCATGGCGGCTCAGACTCTCGGGGGCATAGGGCTTTTTTTCTTTTAGGAGGTGATAATATCGGACGAAAAAGCAATTTTACAATTGAACAGGATGAATTCATACGTACGAATTATCTCAAGTATTCAATTGGCGAGATAGCCAATGAATTAGGTCGGTCTAAGTCAAGTGTCCAATACAGGGTAAAAGTGTTGGGTCTGAAAGAAGAAAACTCAGCAGCGGTTATGACATCCGAAGAGTTAATAGAGAGTGCAAACCTCAATGATAGAGACGGCGACACGCTTAAGCGTCTGATCGAACTCCGCGATATGCTGCATGATAATCTGTTTTCTGCCAACACACCGAAAACAATCATTGCAAAGTTATCCAAGGAGTACCGTGACACCATCCAAGCCATCCACGAAATGACAGAAACGGAACCAGATGCTGGAAGCGAATCTAAGCTTGAAGCTCTGTTTGCGGAGTTGGAAGATGCGCGGTAACCAACAACCAAGAATCCATATTGCCCAGGACTACGATAAAAGCAAGTCTGACAAGGCAATCAAATTATCCAGTGCCATGGGCATCATCCTGGATGACTGGCAAGTCGGCGTCCTTAGTGATTGGCTAGCCGTTGGGCCTGGAGGAAAGTGGAAGCATATCCGAAACGGCCTCCCGTGCCCACGACAGAATGGAAAGACAGCACTCCTCGAGAGCCGTATCAATTACGGTGCTTTGTTCATCGGAGAAAAAATCTTATATACTGCTCACGATTATTCAACTGTCACCCAGTTGTTTGACCGGGTGCAGTATTTTTTTGGAGAAAAAAAGAATGATGAGTCGGCGAATTACCCGGAACTAAATGCAAGGGTAACGTCGGTTCGCAGGGCGGCAGGGAAGGAAGCTATATTTTTTAAAAATGGGGCTGCCATTTACTTTTCGACTCGGACAAAGTCGTCAAGGCGTGGCTTTACTGTTGACGTGGTCATAGTGGATGAGGCCCAGGAGCTAACGGATACGCAGCTTAAGGCCATCATGGCCACAGCCTCCAGCGCACCACTTGGAAACCCACAGTATATCTTTACCGGGACGCCTCCTGGGCCGGAAACGTCCGGGGATGTCTTTGCACATATCCGGGATGGTGCGATTGCCGGAGAGGAAAATGATGTATCCTGGAATGAATGGAGCGTTGATGAAGTCGGCGATATCCATGACGAAAAACGATGGTATGATGCCAATCCGGCCCTGGGCATCCGTTTGGATATCGGAGTTGTGAGGGCTGAGGCCAGCACCATGAATGATGTGTCCTTTGCCCAGGAGCGACTAGGGTACTGGATACCAAAATATCAGTTTGTGGCGGTTATCAATGAAAATGAGTGGAAGCGTTGCGAAACGAAGAATCCTCCAGAGGATGGGAAATTGACATACGCCGTAAAATTTTCTGCCGATGGGGCGACCGTATCCTTGGCGGTGGCACTAAAACCGAAGTCCGGTTCCGTGCACGTTGAAATCATTGAGAACCGTCCAATGGGCGCTGGAATATCCTGGTTGGCGGAATGGCTCATTGAGCGGAAGAACAAGGCTGCCACCATTGTGGTGGACGGATTGCACTCATCCTTAGCGTTGGTTGAGATGCTGACGGAGGGCGGAATCAAAGGTAAGGGCGCCATCACAGTACCGAAGTCCAGTGATGTGGTTGCGGCGGCCAGTATGCTCCTCAATGCCGTGCACGAAGGCGACGTGACACACTTTGGACAGCCAGCACTAAATGATTCGGCTCTATTGAGCGAAAAGCGGTTAATTGGGAATAATGGCGGTTGGTCATTTGGAGGGAAGAATGTGGATAGTACATTGATTGAAGCGGTGGCACTGGCCTTCTGGTCTGTGACCACGACGAAAAGAAATCCGCAAAGAAAGCAGGTGTTGCTATGAGTGAAATGTGGGAATCCGGTAAGTGTATTGATTTTAAAGCACCGCAAGTTCTTGGGTTATCTGGTATTGACCAGGAGAATCTTAATGAGCTAGTAGATGTCTGGCGGATGAAGCTCTTTCGGAATAGGACAAAGAAACAGTATTATAACCAGAAAAACGGATTAAAAGATCTGGGCATCGCCATCCCACCAGCCCTTAAAAATATGGAGTGTGCTATGGGTTGGCCGGCAAAAGCTGTGGATATGTTGACTGTTCGGAGCCGATTTGATGGATTCGTCTTTCCAGATAGTGAGGATTTCGGCGTCAATGCTATCCTACACGCCAATAACTTTGGTGTACTTTATCGGCAGGCAACAACCAGCGAGTTAATCCATTCTTGTGCGTTTATCACCGTTTCCAAGGGCGGCTCAGGTGATCCATCTGTTATGCTGTCATCCTACGATGCCGAAACGGCGGCAGCACTTTGGGATAATCGGCGGAAAAAGATTAAGTGCGGGATGACCATTGTTGATGTGGATACTAAAACACGGGAGCCGACTAGGATTAATCTATACACGGCCGGTGCTGTCGTTGAGATGGTTAGAAATAACGCCGAAATCTGGGAGGCAAATTACTTATACCATAAACAAGGCCGGCCGCTCATGGAGCCGATGGTTTATCGGCCAACGCTGGACAAGCCCTTTGGGAAAAGCCGGATTAGCCGGGCAGTGATGTCTATTACGGATAGCGCGATTCGGACCGCCGTTCGCACAGAGATTTCATCGGAGTTTTTCACTTCTCCTCAAAAGTATTTGATGGGAGCCGACCCAGAGTTATTTGCAAACAACTCAAAATGGGCAGCTTACATTGGGAATATTTTTTCGGTGTCAAAGGATGAGGACGGCGATGTGCCAGCATTTGGACAGTTGCCGCAAGCATCAATGCAGCCCCACATGGACTATATGCGCAGTTTGGCTGCACAGTTTGCTGGGGAAACCAGTATCCCGATATCGTCTCTTGGTGTTATCCATGATAATCCAGCATCAGCTGAGGCGATTTATGCAGCCAAGGAGGATTTGATTATCGAAGCGGAGGGACTCAACGAAACAAACGGCATGGCCCTGCGGAATATCGGACTCTTGGTGGCGGCCATCGCTGGAAACACCACGGTGGATGCGCTTCCTGATGATGTTAAAAAGATTCAGCCACGTTTTAGAAATCCGGCGATTCCATCCGTGGTAAGCCAATCTGATGCCATTATTAAGCAGGTGTCAGCCATTCCGTGGATTGCTGAAAGCCAGGTGGCCCTAGAGGAACTGGGGTACACCGAGAGTCAGATTACAAGGCTGCTTAGTGATAAGCGTAAATATGAGTCAAAAAAAGCATTGGAGTCTATCAGGGCGACCTTGAATGATGGTGATGGTAATGCTGAGCCGTGAGGATTTTGAAAACTACGGCCGGATGACGGTGGATCTTGCGAATCAGGCGTCTGCTGAATTTGACCAGTTTGTCAAGTCACTTAAAGTAACGGATTATTGGCCGGTCAGGGAAACCATCATGGACTTTGCAGAGGGGTTGATCCGGGAGTATGGCGGAGCGGCGGCATTGAATGCGGCTGATTTTTTTGAGATGCAAACGGGTATCGCTAACGCCTTGGCATCAGAGTCCATCGATCTAAAAAGCCTGGATACGTCTTTGCGTTACGCAATATCTCAAGCAAGATATGATGCGCTGGAAAAAAGTCCGTTATCTGCTGTGAATCAGAATATTGCACGGCAGACGAAGAATTATGCCCACCAAACGATGGTTGATAATGCAAGGGAAAATCGCACAATGTTTGCCAGAGTGCCAACGGGTGCGCATACATGTGCTTTTTGTATGATGTTGGCAAGCCGTGGATTTGTTTATTACTCGAAGCGATCCGCCGGTGAGATGATGCAGTTTCACAATGATTGTGACTGCCACGTTGTCGCTGGGGTGGATGGCGTAGAGGGTTACGATCCGGATGCTTTGTATTCGGATTACCGGGATGCCCGGGAAAACGCGAATAGCGGAAATTATAAGGATGTCCTTGCGCAGATGCGAAAGGACCTTGGTGTGAAATAGTGTGACGTCATATTGACGGTGGATTCAACGCCGAAGTGGCGGGTTAGGAGAATTTATGAGCGAAGTAAATACGGATCCTACGGTTAAAGGTCAAGAAGCTTTTGAAGCAATCACGACCCAGGAAGATTTAGACAAGATTATTGGGAAACGTCTTTCACGGGAGCGTGAAAAGTATGCGGGCTTTGAGGATCTTAAGGCGAAGGCAGAAAAATACGATGCCATTGAAGAGGGCCAGAAGACCGAATTGCAAAAATTGCAGGACCAGATTGAAAAGGCGGAAAAAGAAAACGCTGCGTTTAAGCAGCGGGAGCAGGTGAATTCCTGGGCGGCGGAGATATCGAAAGAAACCGGGGTTCCAGCTAGTCTTTTGCGTGGAAGCACAAAAGAAGAGATGGAGGCCCATGCTGAACTGCTCAAAGAATTTACCAGTGAGCAACCAACGGCACCAATCGTTGGAAGCGATGGGAATAAGCCGAAAGGCCAGCCGGGATTAACGACGGCGGATCTTTTCGCTGAAACAACGAAGGATTTATTTTAAAAAAAATAGAAAGTGAGATAAAAATATGGCTATTGATATTAACAGAGGGACTTCCGGCGTTTCTTTACCGAAAGAAATCTCTACGGAAATTTGGAGTAAAGTGCTGGAAAATTCGGCAGTCATGAACCTGGCACGGCGCATTGAGCTGCCAGGACGAGGGCTAGAAGTACAGACAATTACCGGTGAACCCACCGCGGCATGGGTAAATGAAACAGACGAAAAGGCCGTGTCTAAGCACACACTGAACACAAAGACCATCACTCCTTACACCATTGCGGTCATTGAGCCGTTTAGTAATCAGTTCCGCCGCGATAAGCGGGCGCTGTACGAAGAGTTGGTGCGGCGTTTGCCATATGCACTAGCGAGGACATTTGACAATACGGCTTTTGGCGGGACCGTGAAGCCTGGTGATAATTTCGACCAGCTCTCTGGATGCTCTGCCTTTGGCATTAAGAGCAACGCTTGGGAGGGCCTTGTTGCCGCTGATGCAGCCGTGGCGGCTGGTGGCGGAATCTTAAACGGTTTTGCGCTGGCGCCTCAAGCGAAGAGCATCTTACTGACCGCCGTTGACGGGAACAAGCGGCCGCTGTTTGTGAATTCAATTGCCGAAAATGGTATCCCGATGATTTTGGGCAGCCCGGTGCAAATCAAAAAGGCTACCTACGTCCCGGGAGAACCTAATACCATCGGTTTTGCAGGTGACTGGAGCCAGGCGGTATACGGAACCGTTGAAGGGGTGCAGATTGCCATCTCCGACCAGGCAACACTAACAACTGGCGGACAGAATATCAACCTCTTCCAGCGGAATATGTTTGCGGTTCGGGCTGAAATTGAAGTGGGTTTCCGCATCACCGGAAATGAATACTTTGTTAAGTTGACCGATGCCACGGACTGCGCCTTAGAAACACTGAAAATTGGCGGAAAAACATTAACCCCTGCCTTTGATGGCACGACGGAAGCGTATACCTGCGCCACGACTGATGCGACCAACACCATTACAGCCGTCTCCAGAAACTCTGCCGCCACAGTATCTATCAAGAATGGCAGTACAGCAGTGACGAGTGGGGCGGCGGCCACCTGGACAAGCGGGGCAAATACCGTGACCGTAACAGTAACAAACGGTGATTACAGCAAGGTTTACACTATCACCGTAACGAAATCTTAATGACTGCCTATGCAACGCTAGAGGATTTGCAGAGCCGGTGGCGCCTATTGTCAGCTGATGAGCAGCAGCGCGCCGCCACGCTGCTCTCTGATGCGTCTGTTAAGATTGCGCTGGCATGCAAGCAAAGTGGCGTAGCCATTGACGCAGCGGACGATCTGCAAAGTGAGGCTCTTAAGTCCATCAATTGTGAGATGGTCAAGCGGGCGATGATGTCACCCATTGATATGCCGCCTGTATCCAACTTTGCACAGACCGCCGGAAGTTATAGCGAGTCCCAGACCTATGTTAATCCAACGGGCGATTTGTATATGACCCTTGGCGAGAAAAAAGTGCTGGGTATTGGCACGCAAAAAATGGGCAGCATCGCCCCGCTAATTGGGGGTGCGTGATGATTACCGGAGAAAAAGTAACGCTTGAACGCTATACGAAAGGGCCGCCCGACGCAATGGGCGACCCTACTTTAATCCCATCGATTGAAGATATTGAAAATGTCCTTATTAACCCAGGAGTAACCGACGATTTGATGTCTGGGCGATTAAATGCATCGATACGACCAGATGGCACTGTCGTGGTGTATACGCTGCATATCCCAAAGGGGTACGAAACTTACTCGTTTCGGGGATGTCGGTTTAAAGTCCGCGGTGAATGGATGGAGGTTGTCGGCGATCCGACATATTACGCGCCGGAGAATACGCCTGGAGCGTGGGACTACCCTGTGGAGGTGAAGCGTTGCGATGGCTGATGTTAAGGTAAAAATTAATAGTGCTGGGGCCAGACAGCTTTTAAATAGCGCTGCCGTGCAAGGGGAGCTACTGAAGCGGGCCGAAAAAATAAAAGTAAGGGCAGATGGTATGGGAAGTGGGAAGTATGTCGCAGATGTCCAGCCAGGGAAGAATAGGGCTCACGCGATGGTAAAAACAACAGATTTTATATCCAAAAAATCCAACGCAAAGCATAACACCTTGCTTAAGTCGATTAATGCTGGGAAATAACATGAATATCGAAGTAAAGATCGTTGAGTATTTGAATAAAAATGGATTTAAGGCCTACGCTAACGTCCCATCCGATCGACCGAATAGCTTTGTAACGGTTGAGCGGACTGGCGGAAGCAACGACAGCGTGGTTATTGACCGTCCAACCGTTGCTATACAAGCATGGGCGGATAAGCGGTTGAGCGCATCCGAGTTGGCATATTCCATCCGAGATGCACTTATCGGAATGGTTTCGGAAGTGAACATTTGCAAAGTGTCGATTAATTCAATTTATAACTACCCGGATCCTGAATCCGGGTCAAACCGATATCAATTGGTTGTGGATTTTGTAACAACATAGGAGGTAATGAGTAATGGGAAATGATGCAAAAAACGTATCCGTCGGTAAGCCGTTGGCCACTGGGGCTATTTTTGTAGCTCCAGTCGGGACAGCTGCACCGACAGATGCAAAAACTGCCTTAAATGAAGCGTTTAAGTGCGTCGGTTATGTGAGTGAGGATGGCGTGACCAATGCCATCAAGACGGACTCCACGCCAGTCAAGGCATGGGGCGGCGATGCTGTATTGACCACGCAGACATCGAGGGAAGAAACATTTAAATTTAAGATGATCGAAGCGAACGAAGTATCCCTTGAACAAGCATACGGAAAAGGAAACGTCGCAAAAGAATCCGTAAGCGGATTAATAACGATTAAACACAATAGTAAGGAAAAGTCGAATTATATCTATGCGATTGAGTTGATCTTATCTGATAATAAAATTAAGAGGGTTGTGATTCCGTACGGGAAGGTAATTGAGCTTGGTGATGTTGTGTACAAGGATGATGAAGCTATCGGGTATGAAGTGACGTTATCAGCAGCACCGGATTCTAGTGGAAATACAGCTTATGAGTATATTTCTGCTACAGCGGAGGCTTAAAAATGGATAAAAATAAAATTGTTGTTGATGGTATCATTGTTGAAATTCCGCAGGAGAGACTAGAAGACATGGAAACACTCGAAGCAATGTCTGATATCCAGCATGGGCAAGCGCTAGAAATTGTGCCATTGTTTCGGCGGATTTTTAGGGATGACTATAGTCGGATTAAGGCAGAACTAAAGGGCGATTCAGAGACTTTAAGCGTTGAAACTATGACCAATTGGTTTACAAAGGCTATGGAGGCACTGAACGCAAAAAACTGATGTGGCTTGCAGCCCTAAGGGGGAAGTACCCAGCAGAGCTGCGAGCCGATTTTAGGCAGTATTACCATGTGAGTGCCGATGATATCGGGAGTGGGATTTCTGTGGCTGAGGCGGCGGATTTAGCGGCGATGCTGCCAGTCCGATCCCGCTGCATGTCCGCTGAAAAACCAGAATTATCCTGGGATATCGATCATTATTTGTTAGCCAAAATTAGTGATACTTTGGCTTATTTTTTTTGGTGCAACACCGAGGACGGGGTAAAAGGCATTAACCGTCCAAGTATGATTGAGCGTCCCGGGCAAGAAAGCAAAACGGAGCAGGGCCGTACGCCATTAACAATCGAAGAATGCTCTGAGATTTTAAGCAGAAAGCGGGTGGATCTAAATGGCAACTGAACTAGCAGCAGCCTATATTACTTTGATTCCGTCGCTTAAAGGGGCGCAGGCAACGATAGCGAAGCAGCTAGGCGGGATTGATACATCTGGAGCCGGGAAAACAATGGGCACAAAGGCCGGTGGTGGTTTTGCGAAGGGACTGCTTGGCGTTGGTGCAATTGCAGGTGCCGCCGCATCGATAACATCAGCGGCAATGAATGCCATTTCCAGTGCGATGGATGGAGCAATCAAACGAACGGACACCATGAACAACTTCCCGAAGGTTATGCAGAATATGGGTTACTCGGCAACGGATGCCGAAAAATCAATAAAAACAATGAGCGACCGCTTGATTGGGCTACCGACATCTCTAAACGGAATGACAGGTCTTGTGCAACAGATTGCGCCATTGACTAACGGTCTTGATGAAGCAACTAACGTCGGATTGGCTTTCAATGATATGCTGCTTGCTTCTGGAAAGGGAGTAGACGACCAAAATAGGGCAATGTATCAATATGTTCAAATGCTTGGGAAGGGAACTGTTGACATGCAATCATGGAGAACGCTCCAAGAGGTTATGCCAGGGCAGCTCAATCAAGTTGCGCAAGCATTAATTGGTCCTACCGCGAATAGTCAAACCCTTTACGACGCAATTAAAAGTGGGTCGCTAACGATGCAAGATTTTAACAACGCAATCCTTGATTTGGATGCTAATGGCGCGAATGGGTTTGCGTCATTCAGTCAACAAGCAAAGGATGCGACTAAGGGGATTGGAACATCTCTGTCAAACGTTAAGATATCAGTAGAACGAGCGATGGCTGGTATTTTTGATGCAATCGGAAGAGAGAATATAGCGAATGCTATAGGATCTATCATCCCGATTATAAATGGAATCGGGAGTGGATTTGTAACAATTGTAAATATGGTTAAGTCTAGCGGCCTCGGCGAAACCATCGGAAAGGCCTTCAACGGCATGAAAACATCACTCGAGCCGGTAGTTAGTCAATTGGCACCAATCTTGATGCAATTCTTTGGGGCCGTTCTTAATTTCTTGAATTTTATTATTCCGCCAATAATGACTGTGGTTACAGTGATTCTTTCGATTGTAATTCCGGTTGTCGAGGGATTAATTTTTATTGTATCTGGAATCCTCAACGGCATTGTTGCCGCCGTCAACTGGTGCGTGGCCAATGTCAAAAGCCCATGGGAAGTATTTTCCGGGTTTATGCAATGGGTATGGGACTCCGTGCTTTCGGCGTGCGAAGGATTTATTACCTGGTGTGTAAATGCGTTTGCCTCTGCGGTTTCAAATATCCAGGGAGCGTGGAATTCGATTGTTGGATTTTTCCAATGGATCTGGGATTCTTTGAGTTCTTCGGCATCTAATGCTGTAAGCAATGTTGTCAATTTTGTTTCTGGGCTACCAGGACAAATTATTGGATTTTTCTCTGGGGCTGGTTCCTGGCTTTGGGATGCCGGGTCTAATATCATGCAAGGGTTGCTTGATGGGATTCGCAGTGCGTTTGAAAGCGTCAAAAACTTTGTATCTGGCATCGGATCATGGATTGCCGAGCATAAAGGCCCGAAGGCCTATGACTTGGCATTGCTTATCCCGAATGGGCAGTGGATTATGCAATCTTTGGCCAAAGGGCTTGAGAAGGGCGTACCGGCTGTAAAAAATACGCTTGATGGCATAACGGCTGATATTGCGTCAACTCGATTTGACGGCACGATGACCATGGCATTGGCGAGTGATGGAAATTTGCGTGCAAGCAAGAGTGCAATTCTGACATCGGATAGCCAGGTAAAAACGAAAGATTCGGAGCGGCCTATCGTTGTTCAGGCTGTTGTAAAATCGGTCCTTGATGGCCGAGAAGTCGGCTACGGAACGGCGAAATATGTCCAGGAAAAGAATGACTATGAAACAAATCGAAAGAACCGGATTGGAGGTGTCGTGAGTGTATGATGTGAATAACGCAAGTGATGAAGCCATCTCCCTCGACGGCACCTACATCGAGGACGTCGTGGAGGGCTACCGCACCTTGTCCGTAAGTGGCCGGGAGTCCCTGGCCTACACCATTACTGATGAGGACCGGCCGGTTGGCACTGACGGCATGGAATATTATGGCAAGCGGCAGCAGAGCCGGACCATTACGGTGCGGTTCGAGCTGTCTGCCGCGTCGGCATCTGAGTTTATGAGCCGATATCGCAAGCTTAAGGATTTTTGCAAGGGCGATGGCCGTAAGCTGCGTTTTGCTGATGAGCCGAACGCCCATTACACCGGGACGCTATCCAGTGTGGATGCCCCAGAGCCCGGAAGCCTCCGGGTGGTGGCTGAGATTGCCTTTTACTGCGCTGACCCTTACCTAGAGTCGGACATCACAACTAGTGTGACAGCGGCTGTGGTTGATGGCAAGCTGACGGCCCATGTGGTCAATGATGGCAGTGGGGAGGTGTATCCGACCTACCGCATCACCCACGGGGCTGAAAATGGCTATCTGGGGATTGTGCATCCCGGCGGGGCCTTTGAGATGGGCAACCGGGATGAGGTGGACCAGGAAGCCTATAAGCGGTCCGAAACGCTGGCCACCATCAATAGTTTTGAATCTCTACCCGACGATCATGGCACAAATTACATGCACAGTTACCTGGGCCATGTGATGGGCGGAACACTGACATACAACACGACTCCCGGGAGATACTCAAAAGGTCTTTATATCAACACTTTTGGGACTCAGACCGCAAAGAAGTGGTGCGGCGGGATGCGGACTTTGACATTGCCCGCCGATTCAGAGGGTGTGGCTGGGGCTAAAAACTTTTACTGTTATCTAAATCACTGGTTTGAGACCGGACTCATGGGCCAGACAGCTGAACAGTCCATTGCATTTCTGACCGCCGATAATAAGGTAATTTGTGGATACAGCTTGTACAAAGCGGATATGTCTGGCAATATGGCAACTTTGGAGTTTTGGGCAAACGGGAAGGTGCTGAGATCGATCAACTTTGAGCCAGCAGCTTGGGATAGTGCAAATCCATTTAACAATGGCCGAGGGCACAATGATATCCGAAAAGAAGGGGATAAGGTAACGTTCTACTGGTGGGGCGGATATCCAAGCTTTACCGTACCGGAGATCAAGGACATGGAATGCCATAAAATCCAGGTTGCCTTTACCCAGTATGCTGGCCGTCCGGCTAATATGTATGTCACAAGAAATTACCTACGGGCATTAACCTATCAAAAATCGAATGTCGAAAAATGGAAGGATGTCCCGAATCGCTACACGGCTGGCAGTGAAGTTGTTGTGAATACTGCTACGGATGCCATCACGGTGAATGGATTGCCCAGAAATGATGAATTAGTGACCGGCAGTGTGTTTGCGCCGCTGCCACCAGGGGAGACGGATGTGGAATTTTATCCGTCATCCTGGTGCACGACCAACCCGACGGTAGCTGTTGAGTTTAAAAAGAGGTGGCTCTAATGTTGATATCCATACATGATAAAAACTTAAAACGGGTTGCCTTTTTGGACAACGACAAGCCAGGGACGTTGCATTTTTACAATGACACATGGCACCGGTATCTGGTTGAGGCGACAAGCACCTTTGATTTTACGGTGCCAAAACCGATGGAAGCTCATCCTGATTTAGCTTTTTTGACTGAAAAGAATTATGTCTCGTTTCGATACGACGGCAAAGATTATCTCTTTAATATTATGAAGACGGTAGAGACTGAGAGCAAAATTACTTGTTACTGCGAAAACCTCAACCTTGAACTACTTAATGAGGATGCATCGGAGTATAAGGCGTCTGGCGCCAAGCCCTTTGTGGATTATTTTAACGACCCATTTTTAGTGGGTGGCGCGGCTTACTCAGATTTGGTCATCGGCATCAATGAGATATCCGATTATAAACGGACGCTATCCTGGGAGGATACAGAATCCAAGCTGGCCCGATTGCTCTCAATCGTGAAGCAGTTTGATGCTGAGTGTGAGTTTGAAACAAATCTTAATCGAGATGGTACCCTGGATAAGATTGTCCTTAATGTGTATAAAGCCTACAACGAGAGAAATCAAGGCGTGGGGAAGCGCCGAAGTGATGTGACATTGTATTACGGAAAAGAAATTAAAGGTGTGCACCGAACGGTGGATAAGACCGGCCTATACACGGCCATCCGGCCAATCGGTAAAGATGGACTCACCATCGCCTCGATACCAGCTCGTGTGGTCAATGATGCGAATGGCAAGCCATTGTACACCAAAGCGGCCGGGACATCAGATATTTGCGCCCCGCAATCCGCCGTGGAGTACCCACCACAGCTGTCAAGCAAAAAAGACAGCTGGATTGTGCTGTATTGGTCCTATGATACGGATAACACGGAGACACTATACTCCAAGGGGCTGGCCAAGCTCAAGAGTGTTTGCTTGCCTGCCATCACCTATGAGGCGGAGGGCACTCTCAATCTGGGTATTGGGGATACGGTCATTATCCACGATGCTAAGTTTACGCCAACGCTGCTGCTGGAAGCCCGGGTGAGCGAACAGGAAGTATCCTTTAGCGATCCAACCCAAAACAAAAATATCTTTGCTAATTTTAGAGCCCTTGAAAATCAGCTGTCCAGCGATATTACCAGCCGGTTAGAAACGATCGTGGAAAATGCACTGCCCTATACCATGGAGGTGTTGTCCAGTGATGGGCTTATTTTCAAAAACGGCACCGGATCCACAACCTTAACGCCACGGATTTTAAAAGGCCAGAAGGATGTGACCACTCAGGTTGCCACTGCCTGGTATAAGGATGGCGTGGCCACCGGATCATCGGGCAAATTGACTATTACAGCAGCAGATATCACAGATAAAGCAGTGTATAAGGTAAATGCTGTTAGCGATGCTGGAACGGTGCTTTGCAGTGCTGAGGTGACGGTGGTTGATATCAGCGATGGTGTAGACGGCGGAATCGGCCCACAAGGGCCACCTGGACCACAGGGCCCGAAGGGTGATGACGGAGAGCGTGGCTTGCAAGGTTTGCAAGGCGATAAAGGCGACCAAGGTATCCAAGGGCCTAAAGGGACAAACGGCGTGTCAAGTTACACCCATATTGCTTATGCCAATAGCTCTGATGGTACGATTGGATTTAGTATCTCTGACAGTCTCAATAAAGCCTACATTGGGATGTACGTTGATACTGTGGCTACGGATAGCACAACCCCATCAAAGTATCGGTGGTCACTCATTAAAGGGGCCGACGGCGCACAAGGTATCCAGGGGCCAGCGGGGTCAGACGGACAAACGCCTTACCTTCATGTCGCTTATGCTAACGACGAGACGGGCACCAGTGGGTTTTCGGTGTCCGATTCGGTGGGAAAGCTGTATATCGGACAGTACACTGATTTTGTTGCAGCGGATAGTACAACACCATCGAAATATAGTTGGACTAAAATAAAGGGAGATAAGGGCGATGCAGGAGACCGTGGACCACAGGGCATCCAAGGCCTTCAAGGCAGCAAGGGTGACCAGGGCGTCCAGGGGCCAAAAGGTGATGATGGGATATCAACTTATTTCCACATCGCTTATGCCAACAATGCAACCGGGACGCTTGATTTCAGCATTTCGGACAGCACCAATAAGCTGTACATCGGGACGTATGTTGATAGCGTAGCGACAGACTCAACGATCCCGTCTAAATATTCATGGCAACTTGTTAAGGGATCCCAGGGCGTCAAAGGCGAGCAAGGTATCCCCGGAACAAACGGTGCTGACGGCAGAACCTCATACCTCCATATTGCCTATGCGACAAACGCTACCGGCACAGCTGGGTTTTCAACGACTGATAGCGTTGGAAAGACGTATATTGGACAATATACCGATTTTACAGCAACAGATAGCACATCGCCGTCGGCGTATAACTGGTCACTTATTAAGGGTGATACCGGCCCAACTGGTCCGAAAGGTGATAAGGGTGATACGGGTGCCACGGGCGGAACCGGGGCTACTGGCAATGGCGTTGCATCCATTGAGGCGCAGTATTACTTGTCGACGTCAAAAACAACACAAACAGGTGGCTCATGGGCCGCTTTGATGCCGGCATGGTCAGAAGGCAAGTATCTGTGGATACGTAATAAGATTACCTACACGTCTGGCGGAACGGTCTACACACAGCCATATTGTGACACTGGATGGGAAGCGGCCGTAGTAGTAGATGGCAAGCTAACGCAGACCAAGACGGAGCTACTAAGTACGATGTCTCAGAACTATGCGACAAAAGGTGAGTTACAGACAGTTGACGGTAAGTTTAGTAACTACTCAACAACCGTGCAGATGAACTCAGCTATAAACCAAAAGGCTAACGAAATTAATATAGGAGTATCCCAGGCGCAAACCACAGCAAATAACGCCCTTACCAACGCAAATAAAGCACAGAGCGATATTGATGGGTTGGAGGTTGGTGGGCGGAATTTGCTGCGGAATACTGTATCATATTCAAGTTGGGGTGCTGGAAATTGTAAAAAAACGGTTGGGCAAACAGACCCATATGGCGGAAATAAAGCTGTTTTAGTCGATGGAAATACAGATGTGAACAGTTATATGCTTACGCCTGGAACTGTTTTAAAACAAACAGGATACCATTCACTTTCAGTTTGGCTTAAAGGGACGAAAGCGGGTGCTGTATATGTTGGGTTTAATCTTAATACAGGTACAGACCAGAGCAGAACATTGTGTAATGTTACAACAGAATGGAAAAGATTTACTATTATTAGTAATGAGACCGCTATCAGAACATCATATCAATTCGTGCTTGGGGGATGGAGTAGTTGGTCAGATTTAACACTTGGAGTTTATATGGCTTTTCCGATGTTGTGTATTGGCAACAAACCCACCGACTGGACCCCCGCTCCGGAGGATGTCGATGCGTCGATCGCAAAGGTTGATGGTAAGTTTGTGAATTACTCGACGACTACCCAAATGAATGCTGCCATCAATGCAAAGGCCGACGAGATAAGTTTGAGTGTTAGCCAAAATTACGCCACTAAAACAACTGTTCAGCAGGTAGATGGTAAGTTTGCTTCGTATAGCACAACAACGCAGATGAACAGTGCCATACAATTAAAAGCAAATGAGATTAATCAGTCTGTCAGTTCGACATATACAACGAAAAACGACACAAATGCTATAAATACGAGATTACAATCTGCTGAGTCAAAGTTAACACCTACCGCACTTACCACCACTATCTCAACGGCATTATCCGGCAGCAACACCATTGCGACGACTAAATTTGTAATGGACAAGGATGGTCTGCTGATTAAAAATGGCGGGTTAAAAATACAAAATAATGCAGGGGTTACTGTTCTTAGTGCTGATTCGGCCGGAAATCTGACGTTTAAAGGAAACCTCGAGATGCAAGGGGCACAGACTATGAGAATTAACAATACATCGGGAAATCCTGTAGGTTCTATATTCTTTGGTGCTGTTCCGTCTGGGTACGAGTGGGCTCCTGGAATTTTATCAGTTAAGGGCGAAGGACTGCTCAACTTAGCAGTGAGTGACGCGGTTGGAGCAAAAGGATTTGGACAATTTATCGCAGGCGGGGATGTAGTAGGAATGTTTGGAAAAGAAAATGGTAGATCCAGTTTCTTGATCGGCGATGCTGGAAACAATATACAATATGATAGCGGCCGATATCCTAAGATTAGTGCTATTGGGTGCACTAAAGTTGTTGATTTTGCAATGGCGCCAGGCTTTAGTAAAATCAGCGGATACGCGAACAACATTGTTTTTAATGCAATGGGTGGGTTTTGCTACTTAACATTTACAATCAGTGGCAATTTACCTGCTGGTGCTTGGACCCATATATTAACAATACCCAATGGCTATAGTCCTGCTCAAAAAATTGGAGCACCTGGTATTATTGGAGCACGTGGGGCGAACCAAATAAACATATATGCAGATGGGAAGGTATATGCTTGGGTGCAAAATGCCCATCCTGATTTATCTGGGTTTGCAACATATTATTTATAGGAGGATAAAAATGGCATTACAAAATAAAACAAAGAGTATTAATTTAACGGCGACAAGCGTAGTGAGTGGATTAAACGTTGCGATGTTTTCGGCAAACTTTGACTCTCAAAACCTCGAAAACATGGTGCCGATGCGTTCCATACTGGATAGTTCGGCGTACCGAGCCAATCGCTCAGAGGTGATGCAGGATCAAACGGATTTTGAAGTTGAAGCCTACGCACTACTCGACTCAATGAAAAAACCAAACGATGTGGCCCCCGATGAAACTGTCTAACGCCGCACTAATCAAATTAATCAATGGCATTGCCGCCATCCAGGAGGTTGACTTTCCGGTGTCGGCCTCTTTTGCATTGTCTCAGAATACGGAGGCTCTGCTGGATGCGTACAAGCCCTATGCCGCTGAATATGACAAGATTAACGCCAAATACGGCAATAAGCCGGAGCTTACCGCAAAGGTCTGTGAGCTACAAAGCATCGAGGTGGACGTGGCGCTTAAAACACTGCCGGCGGAGTACCTGGATATCATCGTGGCGTCTCCGGTGCGGATGGCGATGGTAAACTTAAATGCACTGAGGCATTATATTTTCAACGAGGATGGAGAAAAGGTGAATGAATGAAGAAAAGCTAGAACACATCGTGGATACCCACGAAAAGCGGATTAACGACCACGGGGAGCGCTTGGACAAGTTGGAGCTACAAAGCGGCCGGCTGGAGGAGCGGATCGTCGCCTTGTGCGATAAGCTGGAGTCTCAAACAAAGGCTCTTAATTGGCTGATTGGTTTGGCAGCGACTGGGCTTGTTGGATTTTTTATGTATGCATTGCAGAATAGTATTTTTTAAAGGAGATAAAAAAATGAACACTAATAAATATGTTGTTTGGTTAAAAGAAACTGGAATCAAGGCAGTAAAAACCATGGCGCAGACCGCTGTGGCCCTAATTGGGACCAATACCGTTGGTATTACCTCAGTGGATTGGGTGGCTGTGGCATCTGCAACTGCGTTGGCCGGGGTGCTGTGTGTGCTGACTAATGTGGCAAATCTGCCAACTGTGGATAAGGAGGAAAAATAAATGGGATTTTATCCTTATATTGCAATCGGCCACGGTCGGACGACGGACGGAAATTGGGACTGTGGATGTACATGGAACGGGTATGATGAAACGAGTATGGCCAAAGATGTCGTTGCTGGAATCATTGAGGCTTTCAACGCAAACGGCAAGGATTTTCTGACGGATTATCCAGATAATGAAAGTAACATCACCAACTGTGTGGCCGCCGCAAATAATAACGGTTGTACCCATTATCTGTCTATCCATCTGGATTATGACCGGGCACCAAGTGGTATCCTTCCGCTGTACGTTTCTGACGCTGGGTATGCTATGGCTGATTGTATCAGGGCAGCTTTAAAAGCACGCATCAATATCAATGACCGTGGAAACAAGTACCAGGCGGATTATGAGTGTACCGGAACCGATATGCCAGCCGTTATCTTTGAGATTGGCGGAATCTGTTCAGACAACGATTTTATCCGAAATAATGCCAGATTGCTAGGTCATTGCGTTGCCTATGGCATGATGGATTATGCGGGTGAACCTTATGCCGAAGTTGGCAACACTAACACCGTGAACCCGGTCAAACCTGGGACATCTCCCGAAGGAGCATCCAGCACCACGGGTTTTGATTGGGGAACCGATAATGTACAGTATGCATTAAATATCTGCAACTATGGTGCCCCGGACATTGACGATGAGTGGGGGCCAGAAACAGAACAGTGCCTGAGAATCGCCCAGGGGGCATACGGTATCACCGCAGACGGTCTGTGGGGGCCGCAGAGCCAATCTAAGTTCGAAGGCCAGATCCGTGCCTATCAGGAAGCCCTCAACCGACACGGATTTACTTGTGCTGTAGACGGCATCGCCGGGCCAGAAACCTTCGAGGCGGTCAAAGCGTTCCAACGCTCAAGAGGTTTGGAAGATGATGGGATTGTTGGCGAAAATACATACCACGTTTTAATTGGGTGATCATTTAGGTTCTTTTCCCCTGGCTCAGGCTGGGGGATTTTTTTATTTTGAGCATTATTTACACAATTTGCACTGTGCTGATTCATTACTTCAACCCCGATTGATGCAAATTTTAAAATACAGTGTCGTAAAATTGTCGTAATTAAATTTTATCTACCTTTATATAGCCATTATGCAATCCATGGTAAGGATGGGGTCAGCGGTTCGAATCCGCTCAAAGGCTCCACTGGAAAAGTTGCGGGAAACCGCATAAATAAAGGAAACCAGCCGGT
>NZ_FNOU01000021.1 GCF_900107125.1 Eubacterium barkeri | reverse complement strand
AGCAAGCTCTTCACCACGGTCATTTTGGCCGTTTAAAACATAGGGCGCAGCCCGAAATGAGCGTAGCCAAAGGCGGAGCGAATGTGCACTGCGACTTATGTTAAGTTATTATTTTGGAGGAAAAATGAGCGAATACATCTTAAATAAACAGTACTTTGTGGACGTGATCAAGGATTTGATTCCCTGGTCCGAAGAACGAAAGGATTATTTTACTGATTTGGACTCTGCCATTGGTGATGGTGACCATGGCATGAACCTGTCCATTGGCTTCCGGGAAGTCGCCAGCCATATCGATGAATGGCAATCGGAAAGTGTTTTCAATCTTTATAAAAAAGTAGGAACCGCCCTTTTAGATAAGGTTGGCGGATCGGCTGGCCCCCTGTACGGCAGCTTTTTCATGAAATTTGGCCTGCCGGTCAAGACTAAGGGCGAGGATGAAGGGGTCACCTTCGACGAATTCATCGACTGCATGGATAAGGGCATTGCCATCATCCAGAAACGTGGGAAATCCACCATCGGTGAAAAAACCATGAATGATACCCTCATGCCAGCCTTAGACGCCCTTAAAGCGGCTAATGCAGCGGGGGATACCCCCAAAGCCGCCATGGCTAAGGCTGTGGAAGCCGGAAAGGTCGGCTTGGAATCCACCCGAAATATTGTAGCTACCAAGGGCCGGGCCATGCGCCTGGGCGAACGGGCCATCGGTCACTTGGACCCCGGTGCTGCTTCTACGGCTGAAATGCTGGAGATTTTTTATAAGAATATGCCCGAATAAGAGAATTATTAAAAAGATACAGTCGAACAGGACAGCCCCTCGATAGAGATGCTGTCCTGTTTTACAATGTCCTGTTATTCATAAAAAGGAGTAGAAATTGAAGCCAATCATTGTAATTCCCATGGGGGATGCAGCGGGGATCGGTCCGGAGATTACGGTAAAAGCTCTGGCTGATCCAATGATTCAGAAAATTGCCCGCTGTGTCGTTGTCGGTGACCGGGAGGTGCTAGAAGATGCCCTTCGTTTCAGCAATGTGGATTTAAGAATCAAATGTATCGAGACCCCTGATACCGGTGATTATAAACCCGGTATCCTCAATTTAATGGACCTTAAAAATATTGATATGAGTACATTAAAAATCGGTGAGATACAGGCGATGACCGGTGGAGCCGCTTATGAATATATCATAAGGGCTACGGCGTTATGTCTTCAGGGTAAAGCAGATGTGCTGACCACCACCGCAATCAATAAAGAGTCTTTGAAACTGGCAAAGGTGCCCTATATTGGGCATACCGAAATTGTTGGAGCATTGACAGGAACCCATAATCCCCTTACGATGTTCCAGGTGAGAAACCTCCGGGTGTTCTTCCTCACCCGACACGTTTCCCTTCGCCGGGCCTGTGATTTGGTCACAAAAGATGCCCTGGCAACCTTCATTGATGCTTGTGTGGAGGCTCTGGGTGTCCTGGGGGTAGATGCCCCGAAACTAGCGGTGGCTGGACTGAATCCCCATAGTGGGGAGCATGGACTCTTTGGAACTGAAGAGGTGGATCAGGTTATACCCGCGGTGGAAGCGGCCCGGGCCAAGGGCATCGATATCGTCGGCCCCATCGGAGCCGATTCTGTATTTTACCAGGGATTAAAGGGGCAGTACGATGCCGTTCTGTCCTTATACCATGATCAGGGCCATATTGCCACGAAGATGGTGGATTTCGAACGGACCATTTCCATTACCTGCGGGATGCCCATCCTGAGGACCTCGGTGGATCATGGCACGGCCCTGGATATTGCCGGAAAGGGGATTGCCAGCCCGGTTAGTTTGATTGAAGCCATTCGTTTAGCGGTGGTATATGCGCCGAAGTTTAAGGGTGGAGGCAATGTTAACAATACAACCATTTAAGTTTTAAATCAGAGGCCTTTACTACACGAGCGCATTCGAGACTGCCACAATCGACTGTGGTAAGAAATTTGTTTACCATTTTGATCTGCGCCATACTCACGTTCCAGTTATGGATACGAATATCTACCGAAATCAACAAGTTGCTGTTTAAAAGTGTATAAAGTTATTGGTTCTTACCCACGCTAAACATCTCTTTTTCTTTTTCCTATGTTATTATAGGCTATTCAACTTTTCGTGTCTACACGTATGTACTAACACTAGCTTAGTCTTTCACTGAAGGATTTACCGAATGAAATTAGTGGAAACAGCGGGCTCTTGCTCCGGATAGGTCAGGCCGACAGCTTTTCCTATTTCAATGCACAGCAGCAGCCAGGCCATGTTGTTACCCAGTGTGCGCATGGTTTGCATGCCTTCAGCATCTTGTACAACCTCTTTCGGCGTTGTGCCGTGGACTTGATTCCAATACTGAGAGCTGACAACCGGCATCCCAGTGATGGTGAAATATTTATTGATCTGATCGAAAGCGGACGAGGCACCGCCTCTCCGACAGCTGACCACTGCAGCTCCAGGTTTGCCGGCAAAGGGGGAATTATTTCCAAATGGGATGAAGAATGCCCGATCCATGAAAGCGGAGAGGGCGCTGGAGGCACCGGCAAAATGAACGGGAGAACCAAAGATGAAACCATCGTATTGGGCGGCTTCTTTAACGAAAACATTGACCGGATCGTCGATGAAGCATTTACCGGTCTTCCGGCACGCACCACAGCCCAGGCAGCCACTGATAGGCTCCTTGCCCAACCAGAAAGAATGGCTCTCAATCCCACGGGATTTCAGAGATTTGGCCACCTCGGTCAATGCGGTGGCAGTACAGCCCTGAGGATGGGGGCTTCCATTAACAAGTAAGACTTTCATGTGAATTCTCCTTCAATTAATTTTTTGCCCATGGAAGGGGATTTTTTCTTAACGGCTGGTTTGCTGTTTACGGTAGTTGATGGGGGATAGGTGATGATACCCTTTAAAGGCCCGGGAGAAAGAGCTGCTTTCCCGGTACCCGCAGTGCAGGGCGATTTCCTCCACCGTCTGGTTGGTATTGGACAACAGTTGGCAGGCCTTTTCCAGTCGGAGTTGGAGGATATAGTCTTTATAATTGACCTTTTCAATTTTATTGAACATCCGGCTCAGGTATGAAGTGGAGATATGCATCTCCTGAGCGATGGATTCCAGAGAGAAGTCGATTTCGGCATCCACATAGTGGCTTATTTTTGTTTTTAGATCAGAAATACGCTCCTCATCAAGGGAAACATAACTGGGATGGAAGGCGTTATAACAACAATGTAGAAACCGCTCCATCAATCGAATTAAAGCTTTGGTTCGGCAGATTGATTTTATACTATGGAGAAAATCATTATAGTTTTGGGATAAGCGGATGACCAGGTCGGCATCTAAATCCCGGGTGAGGGTATAGATGAAATAAGATACGAATTTTTTACAATTCGATAAAGCATCGTCACAATCTATTTCTCCATCTGGAAGAATCATTTCAAGGGTGGTGTCGATCCAGAGATCAATTTCTTTATTGGTACAGCTGATGAAGGTATTAATAAGAGAAAGGTATTGGCTGCTGTTTTTTTTTGTGCCTAAACCCAGACTGGGAACTGGGGTTTGGACCTCGGTGATACTGCTGAGAAGGCAGTCCCAACGCAGAGGCTTCATCATGATTTGTGCATTGGCATTGGTTTGGACCAGTTGTGTTAGTTGGTCGAAATAGGTGTTGGCTGTGAAAAAAATCTGACAATCACTCGTTCTGGGATAGTGGCGTAGGAAAGAAACACAATTGCGATAATTATCCGAACTGATATTGATTAGCACGATGTCATGGGGATAAGTGGTATTCCAAAGGCCCGAGGCGATCCGATAATTGCCAAGATAATTAAGGTCTCCCTCTGAATGGAAGTAACGAGAAAAAACCTGGGATTCAATGTGGTTGAATTCCAATGCGATGATGTTTTTAAGTGTGGCCATACCATCCTCCTTATGATTTTAGAACCGATGGGAATTCAAAATAAAAACAATTTGATTCTGTGTACATCTTAAAACCTGTGGGGTAAAAATCACTGAGATGATCCGCCACAAGTTTTAAAGTGAAAAAGCTGGCTTTGGAAAAGAAAAGCTCTTGTTGGAATAAAGCCTCCTCAGATTTAAAATTGATATCTGGAAATTGAACATAAGAGCAGAAAATCCGTGCCTTTAGTAAGTCTTGTTCCTTGATTATACCCATATTCAGTTGAATTGGGGTATTTGATTGGGATAAACAAGATAAAAAAACATTTGAAACGATAGGCTGGAAACCAGTAATAGGGACCAACTCATGGTCCAGTTTTCTAGGGATATCTAAAAGCAGTTCTACCTGCTGGTCAAAGGTAGTATTAAATAAATCCACCAGTCCAAGGATATCCTCTATCTCTTGGGCCATGGAGATATAATGGGTATCCATGGAGATATTGCGCTTAAACATGGTTGAGAAGGAAAACAAAAGCTCTGCTGTGTTGACCGCATTTTCCAGGATAGCCTGATTATAGATGGTATTAAAGGCTTCGGTGAGGAAGAGTGCGTTATATTGATTCACCATGAGTTTCGACTTCAGCTTGACGTTTTTGCTTTCCAATAATTTTTTTTCCTGCTCCTGCAGCCGCTTCTGTAGAATTTTTTCATAGCTGATTTTAGCAATGTAGTTGGCGATTTCGATGATGAAGGTGGAATAGGATCGAATTTGTTCATAAGACATTCGGGGCGCTGTTTCCAAATGGCGGGTATAAATAGGACCCAGGATGGGATCGGCCAGAATATCGGTCCGTTCTTCACAGAGATAGTCAATTTTTGCGGAATCCTCTGCCTGAAGAAGCATTTGTCCGGTAAAGAGATTGGCGACAGGTTGATCATCAATAATGATGGGGGCGCAAACCTCCACCAAACCAGCGTGGCATTTATAAATACAGGGTTCACCCTTGATGGAGGCTTCCAACCCCCCAAGGGCATCACATTTTATGCAGCGCTGCCGTCGCTTTGGATCTTCTCGAATAGCCAGGCAGATGGGATGGAAGTATCGCTCGGTACTGATAGGGTTTCCACGATAATCAGTAATTAAAGAGCTCATTTTCGTAGCTTTGGTATAGGCGTTCAATATTTTTTCTAATTCATCAATATTGACGATCTCTGCTAAGTTCATGATAAAGTGCGGCATCCCTTTTTCTCCTTTGCCCATATCGTATCAGTCTTGACGACTAATTGTTATCGGTTGGTAGCAAAATAATTCTACTACCTTCTTAAATTAAATGCAAGAAGGTTTACAGTTCCTTAAGTGGATTCAAAATGACAAGAAAACATCATTTCGAGGACAAAAGAGTATCAAGTTTAAACTATTTCAAAACAAAAAAATATCTATCTTAAATTTATTTTAAGCTAAATTGATTTTTCTTGTCATATTGATAATTTTTAACTCACAGTACGGAATAACTCCTGTATTCGATGTCAAAAAATGCAAAGTTTCCCACAATTGTTGCAATGGTTAAAAAAACATGAAGCCAGTACAATTAAATCAATCACTTCTTGCGAGGAGGGGAGTTATGGATGATAAGTTTCAACTCGGGCTGGTCCTGAATATCCAACGGTTTACTGTACACGATGGACCAGGGATCCGCACGGAGATCTTTTTAAAGGGATGTCCCATGCGGTGTACCTGGTGCAGCAATCCAGAATCACAGATTATTCATCCGGAGGTCGGGGTACATGCGGATAAATGTATCGGATGTGGTGCGTGTCTGGCGGCATGCCAGCGGGGGGCCCATATCGTAAAGGATGGTCTGGTGACCGGTATTGATTACAGCCTGTGTGCCTATTGCATGGACTGTGTGAAGGAATGCCCGACGGGGACCCTGAAGGGCTATGGTGAATGGAAATCGGTCAAATCGTTGATGAAGGTCATCGAAGCGGACCGTTCCTATTATAAGAATTCCGGCGGCGGCGTGACCATCTCCGGGGGCGACCCGCTGGTCCAGTGGGAATTTGTCCGGGAGCTGCTTCGCCAATGCAAAAAGAAACGCATCAACACCTGTGTGGAAAGCGAGCTGTATTGTCGCCAACACGTCTTAGATGAAATCCTGCCCTATGCGGATCTCATCATCTCGGATATCAAGCACATCGACCCGGAGGTCCATAAGGGCTTTGCAGGTGTGAGTAATGCGCTGGTCCTCGAAAACATCAAGCATGTGGTGGATTGCAAGGTACCGCTCATCCTGCGGATTCCCATCGTTCCGGGCTACAATGACGATGAGGCCAATATCCGGGGGACGGCGGCATTCATCCAGAAGGAGCTGGGCAATCGCATTGTGCAGCTGCAGCTCCTGCCCTTCCGGCCCATGGGCGAGGATAAATACCTTTCCCTGGGACGGGAATACCCCATGGAGGGCCAGAAGCAGATTGATGCCAAGGTGTACATGCCGGCCAACCGGCACATCGCTGAGATTTTCAGGGAATACGGCGTACCGGTGGAAAATGGTGCCGATAATCTGAATGCAGAGATGGTTGCCGGCGGTAAGCGCTAAAGACAGAGTGGCACCTGGTGCCAAAAGAAAGGGGATGAGGGAATTGGCAGGAGAAGGTCGGCGGATTTTTACATCGGAATCCGTCACAGAAGGCCATCCCGATAAGGTGTGTGATATCCTGTCGGACTCCGTATTGGATGCCCTGCTCCGGGAGGATCCGGAAGCCCGGGTGGCCTGTGAAGTGACTGCGTCCACTGGACTTATCCACGTCATGGGCGAAATTACCACCACGGCGCACATTGATTACGACGCCGTTGTCCGGGAGGCCCTGGTGGGCATCGGATACGATGGTGAGGAAAGCGGCCTTGATGGCCGGCATTGTGGCGTGATGGTCAGCCTCCACGCGCAGTCACCGGATATCGCCCGGGGCGTGGATTTGGCCCAGGATTCCAAAAGCCTGGGGGCCGGGGACCAGGGCATGATGTTCGGCTATGCCTGTGATGAGACCGAGGCCTTCATGCCTCTGCCCATCCACTATGCCAATGCTTTGACCAAGCGGTTGGCGGCGGTGCGCAAGCAGGGAATCTTAGATTATCTGAAGCCGGATGGGAAGGCCCAGGTTTCGGTGCGCTATGGCGACCATGGTCCCATAGCCGTGGAGACCATCGTGGTGGCGGCCCAACATCGGCCGGAAATCAGCCCCTCCCGCATCCGTCGTGAGATGATCGCGGCGGTGATTGAGCCGGTGGTGCCGGATATCCTGCTGGGCGAGGATGTCCGCATCCTGGTCAATGCCACGGGGCGCTTCGTCCTGGGGGGACCGGGTGCGGATACGGGATTGACCGGCCGGAAGATCATCGTGGATACCTACGGCGGCTATGCCCGCCACGGCGGCGGCGCCTTCTCCGGGAAGGATCCCACCAAGGTGGACCGCACCGGCAGCTATGTCGCCCGGTACCTGGCCAAGAATATCGTTGCGGCGGGCCTGGCTCGAAAATGTGAAATCCAGCTGGCCTATGCCATCGGCGTGGCCAAGCCCGTATCCCTTTATGTGGATACCTTCGGGACGGCACAGGGACACAGTGATGCCGCCATCGCCGGACGCATTGCCCAGGGCTTTGATTTAAGGCCCCAGGCCATCATTGAACGCTTAGGACTGCGGCGCCCCATTTATGCCCAGACCGCCAGCTATGGCCACTTCGGCCGGCTGGATCTGGACTTGCCCTGGGAAGCCGTGGATTTAGGGGATTTATTTTAAACGGGTCGTAAGACCCTGGTTGAAACGTTAAAAAACTGCAGTTGCAGATAATTTTTAAAAACTAATGGAGGTTTTATTATGAGTTGGAACATGAATGATCAGGATGTCAGCAAAATCGTGTCTCGTATCTTGGGGGAGATGCAGGGATCAAAACCAGCGGCTGTCAAGGATGAAAGCCGTCCCGATTTCTACAAGAATTTCGTTCCCAATGAAGTCTTAGGCGAAGGTGGGTGTGAACCCTTCGATACCGACTACGGCCTGATGGACTCCTCAGTCTTATCGACCTTGGGACCCAGCCCCTATCCGAGAGTGAATCGGATTCTCAAACGGGTACACGAAATCGAAGAAACCGTAGATGAAGAACGGGCCATGCTTTTCACCGAAGCCCATAAAAAACTGGGTGCCGGCGGCTCTGTGATTCTGAAGAATGCTAAGATCTTAAACCACATCCTCCAGAACATGACCATCAACATCTATCCGGACGAACTCATCGTTGGTGAAATGGGCGCACCGGCGCGTTTCTCACCCATCTACCCGGAATTCTCCTATGACTGGATCGTGGATGAGCTCCAGAACTCACCCTGGGCAGACCGTCAGTCTGACCGTTTCGCCTGCTCCGAAGAAACCAAGAAGAACCTGCTCTCCATCGCCGACTATTGGGAAGGCCAGAACTTAAAGGATCAGCTGGAACAGTTCTTAAGCGAAGAAGTTTTAATCGGTTCTTCCTTAGGCAATACCGCTCCCGTCCACTTCCCGAATCTGTACATGTACGGCGGCATCGGCCACTATACCATGGACTTTGACGGCGTGCTCAAATGCGGCCTCAAGGGCGTGAAATGCCACGTTGCCCGCTGCCTGACCAGCTTAGGTGAAGACAGCATCGATACCCAGGAAGGTCTGGAAAAACGGGAATTCTATACCGCCACCTTAATCGCACTGGAAGCCGGCTCCATGTGGATCCGCCGCTACGCCGCTCTGGCCAAGGAAATGGCCGATCAGGAAGCCGATGTCGAACGGAAGAAAGAACTCCTGAACATCGCCGAAAACTGTGAATGGATCTCCGAAAACCCGGCCCGCAACCTGTGGGAAGCTATGCAGCTCATGAACTTCATGGTGGAACTGGTCCTCATCGAATCCAATGGCCACTCCATCTCCTACGGCCGTTTCGACATGATCTTAAATTCCTACTACGAAGCCGATATGAAGGCTGGTCTCATCAAAAAGTCCTTCGCATCTCAGCTCATCGAGTGCTTCTATGTGAAGATCTTCGAACTGCGTAAATTAAGGGACGAACAGACCGCGACCCTCAACTCCGAAGTAGGCATCGGCGGCTCCTGCCTCCTCTGCGGCGGCGTCAATGAAAAGGGTGAAGATGCCACCAATGATATGACCTATCTGTGTATCGAAGCCTATAACCATACCCGTCTCACTGACCCCTGGTTCGCAGCCCGTTGGTTCGAGGATGCACCCTGGGAATACAAGGTGAAATTAGTGGAATCCATTAAGATCGGGACGGGCCAGCCGAAGCTCTTCAACGATGGCGGCGTTATCCCCACATTGATTGCCAATGGCCTCACCGTTGAAGAAGCCCGTGACTACACCGTCGTCGGCTGCGTCGAAGTGGAAGTCGCCGGGAAGACCTACGGTGCCCACGATGCCGATTACTTCAACATGGCCCGTGTTCTGGAATTCGCCATCAATAATGGGAAGACCGTCGAAGGCGAGCAGGTATCCATCGACACCGGCAGTATCGCCACCTTCAAGAATATGGACGAAGTCATGGCTTCCTTCGAAACTCAGATGAAATATTGGGTCAACCGCATGGCCGCCTTCATGAATGCCACCGAAATCATGCATGCCCGGATTAAACCTCTGCCCTTCGCATCCTGCATGATCGACGATTGTATCGATAAGGCGAAAGACCTGACCCAGGGCGGGGCCAAGTACAACTTCGCTGGTCCTCAGGGTGTTGGGATCGCATCCGTCGCCGATGGTCTGTCCACCATTGAACAGATTATTTTCGATGAAAAACGCGCCACCGGTGCCGAACTCCTGGATGCCCTGAGCAAGAACTGGGCAGGCTATGAAGAATTATACCGCTATATCAACAGCGAACAGGTCCATCACTATGGTAACGATGATGACTACGCGGATAAATATGCGACCTATGCAGCAGACGTATACTGTGATGAAGTCAGCAGCCACAATTGTACCCGTGGTGGCAAAATGATCCCCGGGATCTATTCCGTCTCCGGTAATGTCGGCATCGGCCTGACCCAGGGAGCCTCCATTGATGGCCGTATGGCCCAGGAAGCCCTGTCCAACAGCTTAGGGCCAGTGCATACCAAGATTGGATGCCATGATGTCACCGGACCCACCGCCATGGGGAATTCCGCCAATAAGATCGACCATCAGAAGGCCGGAAATGGCACCCTGATGAACGTCCGCTTCAGCCCTGCCTGCGTGGCCGGTGCCAACGGAACCGAAAACTTTATCAATTACATCGATGGCTATTTCCATAAGGGTGCCCAGCACTGCCAGTTCAACATCGCCAACACGGAAATGCTGAAGGATGCTCAGAAGCATCCGGAAAACTACCCGGGCCTCTTAGTTCGTGTTGCCGGATATTCCGCTTACTTCGTACGGATGACCAAGGCCCTCCAGGACGACCTCATCGGCCGGAACTCCTACGATAATTTCAACTAGGATACCGTTTATCGATCAATACACACACCTCGTGATGGGGCATTCCGCTATCCGGAATGCTCCATCCTGAATAAAGAGATAGGAGATTATAATGCAGAATGAAGCTTTAGGCATGATTGAAACCAAAGGGATGGTGGGCTGTATCGAAGCCGCCGATGCCATGGTGAAATCCGCCAATGTCGAGCTGACGGGCTATGAGATGATCGGCTCCGGTCTGATTACTGTTATGGTCCGAGGTGATGTCGGTGCGGTAAAAGCCGCCGTCGATGCTGGTGCCGCCGCTGCGGACAAGGTTGGACAGGTGGTTTCGGTCCACGTCATCCCCCGTCCCCATCCCGATGTAGAAAAAATGCTACCGAAGTTTGAATCGGTTTAATGTGAGAGGAAGAAGCCATGAAAGAAGAATTAATGAGCCAATTAATGGAAGAAGTGATGAAGAAGATTGATACGGCAGAAGCAGCCGACTGCTGTCCGAAGCCCGTTGCCAATTGCGGCCTGACTGAATTTGTTGGAACTGCCATGGGCGATACCATCGGATTCGTCATCGCCAATGTAGATGCCAGCCTCCACGAAGCCATGAAGCTGGATGCCAAATACCGTTCCATCGGGATTTTATCCGCCCGGACCGGTGCCGGCCCCCATATCTTTGCGGCGGACGAAGCCGTTAAAGCCACCAATACCGAAATGGTCATCTGTGAAATGGCCCGTGATACCAAGGGCGGTGCCGGACACGGCTCCCTCATCATCTTTGGGGCAGAGGATGTATCCGATGCCAAGCGCGCCGTCGAGGTGGCCCTGGCCGACTTAAACCGCACCTTCGGAGATGTCTACGGCAACGATGCCGGTCATCTGGAATTCCAATACACCGCCCGTGCCTCCTTCGCCTGCAACATGGCCCTGGGCGCACCCATCGGCAAGGCCTTCGCCATCATCGTCGGCGCACCCGCCGGGATTGGTGTTCTTATGGCAGATGCCGCTTTAAAGGCAGCCAATGTGGAGCTCATCGGCTTTGCATCACCGGATAACGGTGGGACCAAGTACTCCAACGAAGGCATGATCTTCATTTCCGGGGATGCCGGCGCTGTCCGTCAAGCCGTCTACGCCGCCCGTGAAATCGGACTGCCTTGCCTGAACGCCCTGGCCGGTCCCGCAGCCAGTATGACGACCCCTTATATCTAAGCACCGCAAAATGGAGGCGTGAAATGGAATTAAATATTAAAGACATCGAGAAACTGGTGAAACAGGTGGTTGATCAACTCGGGGATACAGAAGCGCCCCAAGGGGAAGCAGCGGAACCAAAATGGGGCATCTTCGAAACTATGGAAGAAGCCATCGAAGCGGCATGGGCGGCCCAGCGCGAATATATGCGGTGCAGCCTGGCCACCCGCCGCAAGGTCATCCAGGCCATCCGGGATACCATGATGCAAAAGGATCACATGGAAACCATCTGCGGCATGGCCGTAGAGGAAACCGGCATGGGCAATTATCAGGATAAGCTGGTCAAGCATGAACTGGCATCTCTTTATACGCCGGGTGTCGAGGACCTGAAAGCAGAATGCATGACCGGCGATGACGGCCTCACCCTGCTGGAACTCTCTCCCTTCGGGGTCATCGGAGCCATCACGCCGACGACCAACCCCAGCGAAAGCCTGATCAATAACGGGATTTCAATGCTGGCGGGGGGGAACACTGTCGTGTTCTCACCCCATCCCAAAGCCGTGCAGACCTGCCACTATACCCTGAAGCTCATCAATCAGGCCATTTATGAAGCCAGTGGCCTGTGCAACCTGATGGTGACTACCGCCAAACCCACCATCGAAAGCGCAGATGCCATGATGGTCCATCCCAAGATCAACATGCTCTGCGCCACCGGCGGCCCTGGAGTGGTCAAGGCCGTGCTCCAATCCGGTAAGAAGGCCATCGGTGCCGGTGCGGGGAATCCCCCGGCCCTGGTGGATGAAACCGCCGATATTGAAAAAGCCGCCAAGGACATCGTCGATGGCTGCTGCTTTGATAATAATATGCCCTGTATTGCAGAAAAAGAAGTCGTCGTGGTGGATGAGGTGGCGGATTACCTCATCTTCAACATGAAGAAGCATGGCGCCTTCGAGCTGAAGGACCGGAAGGTCATTGATGCCCTGGCTGAAATGGTATTCCCCGGCGGCCGTTTAAGCCGGGAATTCGTGGGCAAGGATGTCCACTATATCGGTGCTGCCGCGGGGATCGAGGTTCCCAGGGAAGCCCGCTGCCTCATCATGGAGGTCCCCAGGGATCACCTGCTGGCCGTGGAAGAGCTGATGATGCCCATCCTGCCCGTCATCCGGGTCAAGGATGTGGATGACGGCATTGATGTGGCCTGCGACTTAGAACATGGCAACCGCCACACGGCCACCATGCACTCTAAAAATATCGATAAGCTTTCTGAAATGTCCAAGCGGATCCAGACCACGATTTTCGTGAAGAACGGTCCCTCCTTTGCTGGCCTGGGTGTCGGCGGGGAAGGCTTTCCGACCTTCACCATCGCCGGACCTACCGGCGAAGGCCTGACATCAGCTAAATCCTTTGTCCGTCGCCGGCGCTGCATTTTAAGCGGCGGATTCGAAATCAAATAATATTTTTCAATTACTTTCCCAACAAAAGAAAGCCAAAACCAACACTTTGGCTTTCTTTTTAGCCAGTAGGGAATGGAGGAAACGATGCGATACATTCGAGAATATGCAAACAAGCTTTCCACTGCGGAAGATGCGGTCAAGGTCGTGAAATCCGGGGATTGGGTGGATTATGGATGGACCACCGGAACGGCCCGGTTCACGGATGCCGCTCTGGCCAAACGAATCGAGTCAGAGAACCTCACGGATCTTAAATTCCATGGGGGGATTTTGATGTGGGAGCCAGAGATCTTCAAGCTGGAGGATCCCGGAGCCCACCTGGTCTGGAATTCCTGGCATTTAAGCGGCATCGAACGCCGGGCGGTGCAGAAGGGCTTTGCCTATTACTGCCCCCTGCGTTATTCGGAGCTGCCCCGGTATTACCGGGAGAATATCGACCCCGTGGATGTGGCCTTCTTCCAGGTAGCGCCCATGGATGCCCACGGGTATTTCAATTTTGGACCCAACGCGTCCCATATGATGGCCCTTTGCGAAACCGCCAAGGTCATCGTTGTCGAAGTCAATAAGAATATGCCCCGCTGCCTGGGCGGGGTGGAAGAAGCCATCCATATCTCCCAGGTGGACTACATCGTTGAGGGGGACAACCCGCCCATGGCCGAAATGGGGGCGGGCAAGGCCGGCGAGGTGGACCGAAGGGTCGCCGAGCTCATTGTGCCGGAAATCCCCAATGGGGCCTGCCTCCAGCTGGGTATCGGGGGGATGCCCAACGCCGTGGGAGCCCTCATCGCCGAGTCGGACCTCAAGGACCTGGGTGTCCATACGGAGATGTTCGTGGATGCCTTTGTGGATATCACCGAGGCGGGGAAGATCAATGGCTCAAAAAAAGCCATCGACCGCTTCCGCCAGACCTATGCCTTTGGGGCGGGCACCCAAAAGCTCTATGACTTTTTGGATGAAAATCCCCAGTGTATGGGGATGCCCGTGGACTATACCAACGATGTTCGGGTCATCTCGCAAATCGACAACTTCATGTCCATCAACAATGCGGTGGACATCGACCTCTTCGGCCAGGTGAACGCAGAATCTTCGGGCTATCATCAGATTTCAGGGGCCGGCGGCCAGCTGGACTTTGTCCTGGGGGCCTATCTGTCTAAGGGGGGTAAAAGCTTCATCTGCTGCTCCTCCACCTTTAAAACCCGGTCCGGCGAACTGAAATCACGGATCCTGCCCATCTTAAAGCCTGGGTCCACGGTGACGGATACCCGACCCAACACCCACTATGTGGTCACAGAATATGGGAAGGTGTGCCTTAAAGGCATGTCCACCTGGCAGCGGGCGGAAGCCCTGATCTCCATCGCCCATCCCCAATTCCAGGAGGAACTCATCCGGGAGGCCGGGAAGATGAAGATTTGGCGGCGAAGCAACAAATAAGTCCCAACCTGAAGGATTCAGGGGATATTCGATTGTAAGGAGAGAAGGATATGGGAGTAACACAGTGTGAAATGTGTCGGAATGCGGATGGCTGCCTGGAGCAGTTTTTAGGGGAATCCGGCCGCCGGGTCTCCCACCATCGCATGGTGGACCAGGAGGTGAAGTGCGGCTTCGGCCTGGCAGGGGTTTGCTGTAAGCTCTGCTCCAACGGTCCCTGCCGCATCTCTAAAAACCGTCCCTATGGAGTCTGTGGCGCGGATGCGGATACCATCGTCATGCGCAATTTCCTGCGCTCGGTGGCGGCGGGATCCGGCTGCTACATCCACGTGGTGGAAAATGCCGCAAAGCGGCTGAAGGAAGCAGTCCAGGCTGGTCGGACGCTAAAGGGACCGGAAACCCTCCACCGCCTTTGCGGGCAACTGGGAATTTCTGCCGCCGAAGATGGGGATGCCGCTTTGATTCTGGCTGAAACTATTCTGACGGATTTGCGCCGGCCCTACGATGAGCAGATGGTGGTCCTGGAGAAGCTGGCCACGCCCCTGCGCCTGACAAAATGGCGGGAGCTGGGCATCCTGCCCGGTGGCGGAAAGGATGAAATCTTCAACGCCCTGGTTAAAACCTCCACCAACCTGAATTCTGATCCTGTGGACATGGCCATGCAATGCCTGCGCCTGGGTATTTCCACGGGCCTTTACGGCCTGGTCCTCACCAATCTGCTCAATGATATCATCCTGGGTGAACCAGAGCTGGGCTTCGAGGCCACCGGCCTGGGGATCATAGATCCCGATTGCGTCAATATCATGATCACCGGCCATCAGCAGGCCATGTTCGGCGATTTAATCCAGCAGCTGGAACAGCCAGAGATCCAGGCCAAGGCCGCCATGGTGGGGGCCAAAGCCATTAAGATCGTGGGCTGTACCTGCGTGGGGCAGGACCTGCAGCTGCGGCACAACCACTGTGGAACGGCCTTTTCCGGCCATGCGGGCAACAACTACACCAGCGAAGCCGTCCTGTTGACGGGCTGCGTGGATGTGGTGGTATCAGAATTCAATTGTACCCTGCCGGGGATCGAGCCCATCTGTACCGATTTGGACATCCCCATGCTCTGCCTGGATGATGTGGCCAAGAAGGCCGGTGCACGGGGCCTACATTATAGCGAGGCCAGCCGGGAAGCCATCACCATGGAAATCCTGTCCACCGCCATCGTGGCCTATGCCAAGCGGGTGGGGGATCAGAAGCGCATCAATCCCATGGCCGGCCATGGGGCTCAGGACGTCATCACCGGCGTTACGGACCTTACCCTGAAGAAAGCCCTGGGGGGAAGCTGGCAGCCAGTCCTGGATGCCATCGTTGCCGGGCAGATCAAGGGGGTAGCCGCTGTGGTGGGCTGCTCCAACCTGCGGGCTGGTGGCCATGATGTCTTTACCATCGAATTAACCAAGCGCCTCATCGCTTCAGATATCCTGGTGCTGTCGGCGGGCTGTACCTCCGGCGGCCTGGCCAATAGTGGGCTGATGAGCCCGGCGGCCAGCACCCAGGCTGGCCCCGGCCTTAAAGCCGTCTGCGAAGCCCTGGGCGTCCCACCAGTGCTGAACTTCGGTCCCTGTCTGGCCATCGGCCGCATCGAAATGGTGGCAGGGGAGCTGGCAGCGGCCCTTGGGGTGGATCTGCCCCAGCTGCCTGTTGTCGTCTCCGCACCCCAATGGCTGGAGGAACAGGCCCTGGCCGATGGTGCCTTCGCCCTGACCCTGGGCTTCCCGCTGCACCTAGGGCTGGCCCCCTTCGTTACCGGGAGTGACACGGCGGTCACCCTGTTCACCGAAACCATGAAGGACCTCACAGGAGGCTACCTCTTCATCGATGAGGATGTGGATTCCACCGCGGCGGCCTTTGAAGCCATCATCGCGGAAAAACGGAAGGGGTTGGGATTGGATGGCTGAAAGAACCTTGAGGTGTATCCCGGTCGATCCTGGACATCCTACCATCGTCAAGGATGAGGATAAATGCGTGGGCTGTGGCAATTGTCTGGATATGTGCATGGAAAATGTGGGCGTGGTCACCCGCTACCTCCGGGAGGGGGCCGTCGGGCCCTATCCCTGCGTGGGGTGCGGGCAATGCACCACCGTGTGTCCGGAAGGGGCGCTGACCGTACGGTCCCATGTGGATGCCGTGAAGCAGGCCATTGCCGATCCCGATGCCATCGTGGTATTCTCCACCTCTCCCGCCGTTCGGGTGGGGCTGGGGGATGCCTTCGGACAGAAGCCCGGGGCCTTCGTGGAAGGCCAGCTGGTCGATGCCTTAAGGCAGCTGGGTGGGGATTATGTCCTGGATGTAACCTTTGCGGCGGACCTCACCGTCATGGAGGAGGGGACCGAGTTCCTCAAGCGGGTGGTGGAAGGGGAGAACCTTCCCCAATTCACCAGCTGCTGTCCGGCCTGGGTCCGCCATGCAGAGAACCACTACCCTGGGATCCTGCCCCTGATTTCTACGGCAAAAAGTCCCATCAGTATGCAGGGTGCGACCATTAAAACCTATTTTGCCGAGCAGATGGATATAAGCGCCGAACGTATCGTCAGTGTGGCCGTCGCCCCCTGCGCCGCGAAAAAGGCGGAAATCAACCGTCCAGAGCTTCGGGATGCGGGCGAATACCTGGGGGACGGCATCCTCCGGGACAATGACTATGTCATCACCACCCAGGAACTGGCCCAATGGATGAAGGCGGAAGAAATCACCTTTGCCGCCCTGAATCCCTACGTCACCTACGACCGACTTCTGGGACGGGGCAGCGGCGGTGCCGTGATCTTTGGCAATACCGGGGGGGTCATGGAAGCTGCCCTGCGCATGGCCTACACCGCCCTTACTGGGGAGCGGGCCCCCGAGGAGCTGTTGGACTACGCCCCGGTGCGGGGCCTCAGCCAGGTCAAAGGGGCTGAGGTAGCGATTGCCGGGACCGTCATTCGCGTCGCCGTTGTCCATGGTTTGGACGCTGCAGACCGTATGATTGAGGGCGGCTATTACAAGGCCTTCCATTTCATTGAAGTCATGACCTGTCCAGGGGGCTGTATCAGCGGCGCCGGACAGCCCAATGCTATGGTCATCCCCGTACCGGAGTCCCTGAGGAAAGCCCGAATCGCATCCTTGTATCAAAACGATGGGGATGTGGCCATGCGTTATGCCATGGATAATCCGGAAATCACCAAGATCTACAATGCCTTTTACGGCAAGCCCCTCAGTGCGATGGCGAAACAGCTGCTGCACACCCGCTACGGTGGATGTGTGTATGGAGAAAGCCCGGGAGGAGTAGAGGAATAAATGAAAGCACTATTAGAATATGCCCTGGCCCTGGATGGCCAGGATGCCCAGGCCATCGCCGATCTGTTCGCCGATCCCTGCTATTTCAGCGACGGTGCCCTGCGCCGTACCGGCGCACCGGATATGGAAGCCCGGACACCGGGCGAGGTCGCCCGGGTGTTCACCGGTATCTTCAATCAGTATGATGCCAGCGTCACTATCAAGCAGATGCTGCCGCACGCCATGACCTACACCGTCACCCTGAGCGGGGAGGATTATCCCTGTGTCGGGTGCGCGACGTTGGATCCCATGGGTCTGATTGAGGAATATATCATACGCCCCCTTTGAAATGATGGTGTTTTATTAAATCATTATTTTATACCCCCTCTGGATGCCGCATTATTGCTGATGGGCATTCAGGGGGGATTTCTGTTTGGCGTTTTGTCACCAGGACGCTTTTTCACAAAAAGGTGGTTTACAGCCTTGCATTGGAGGCAATATCCTTCTTTGTTAAAAGGTGCCAGTAAAGTACGCCAAAACAAGGCACCATGCAGCGGTACTAGGCTCTTGTAAGCTTGCGATGAATGACCCGAGGCTTAGCCAGTTCTTTTCCTAAACGGGCGATGCGGTCTTTTTGGTAAGACTCAAAGTTTCCTTCGAACCAGTGCCAGTTCCCAGGATTTTCGTCGGTGCCTTCCCAGGCAAGGATATGGGTGGCGATACGGTCTAAGAAGAAACGGTCATGGCTGATGACCACAGAACAGCCCGGAAAGCTGAGTAAAGCGGATTCTAAGCTGGATAAGGTGGCCACATCCAGGTCATTGGTGGGCTCATCCAGGAGGATGAGGTTGCCGCCTTCCTTTAGAGTTAGCGCCAGATTCAGACGATTTTTTTCACCGCCGGATAAAACTCCGGCTTTTTTTTGTTGGTCTGAACCCTTGAAGCCAAAGCTTGAAAGATAGGCCCGGCTGGGTACCTCGGTATTGCCAACCTTCAAATAATCATTCCCATCGGACACGACCTCCCAGATGCTTTTGTCGGGGTCGATACCCCCACGATTTTGATCCACATAGGAAATTTTGACGGTTTCGCCGATATCCAGGGTGCCGTCGCTTAAGGGTTCTAAACCAACGATGGCTTTAAAGAGGGTGGTCTTTCCCACGCCATTGGGACCAATCACCCCCACGATGCCCCCCTGGGGCAGTTGGAAGGAAAGGTGATTGATGAGCACCCGGTCACCAAAGGATTTTGAAATATCATCGGCAATGATGACCTTGGTGCCCAGCCTTTGACCGAGGGGGATTTTAATATCGCTGAAGTCGGTAGTGCTGGTTGATGCGGCAGCCGCTTCCATTTCTGCAAAACGATTCAGGCGGGCCTTGCTTTTAGCCTGCTTGGCCTTGGGAGAACTGCGCACCCACGCCAGTTCGGCTTCGATACGCTTAACCAGCTTGGCGTGCTGCTGTCCCTGAGCGGCAAGACGCGCAGCCTTGGTTTCCAGATAGGTGGAGTAGTTTCCTTCGTAGGGATACAGCTGCCCACGATCCACCTCGCAAATCCATTCGGCAACATTATCCAGGAAATACCGGTCATGGGTGACCGCAAGCACCGCACCGGGGTAGGTGCTTAAAAATTGCTCCAGCCATAAAACCGATTCGGCGTCCAAATGGTTCGTGGGCTCGTCCAGCAATAGAAGATCGGGACCTTCGAGCAGGAGCTTGCATAAAGCGACCCGGCGGCGTTCCCCGCCAGAGAGGATATGGACCGGGGTATCCGGGTCTGGGCATTGCAGCGCATCCATGGCCTGGGATAATTTACTGTCGATATCCCAGCCATCTGCTGCGTCGATTTCGGCTTGAAGGTCGCCCATTTCTGTCATTAAACGATCAAAGTCGGCATCGGCTTCGGCCATGGCTTCACCGATCTGATTAAAACGTTCTACCTTTTTGAGTAGGGGCCCGAAGGCCTTTCGAATATTTTCAATAACGGTTTTATCTTCATCCAGGGGCGGTTCTTGCTGGAGCATCCCCACTGTGTATCCAGGGGAAAGCGTGGCTTCCCCGGCGGATACGGTCTCCATGCCGGCCATAACCTTGAGCAGGGTAGATTTCCCCATGCCATTGGGTCCAACGACTCCGATCTTTGCGCCGAAATAAAAGGATAGGGAAACATTGTCAAGGATGACCTTATCCCCGTGGGCTTTTCTTGCTTGATACATGTGATATATAAATTCTGACATACGATTCTCCTCATAAGTTTATTGCACTCAAATCATAACATACTTTATGTGTGAAAAAGCAAAATAGCTTTAAAATTTATACGATTATAGTGGAAAGTCCCCCATAATCCGTTTTCTAGCCTGAATGGTCGTCCTTTGATGGGATTAAGAGCGGTGGGATTCCTTTAAAATCCGCAGGGACAATTCCAAATACAGCCGCTCATCTAAATCCTCTAAATCCAGAGAAATCAACTCTCGAATGCGGTCCATGCGTCCGATAAAGGAGTTACGATGGATATACAAAGCCTTAGCGGCGGCCGAGGCATTGTAGCGGTGGCGGATAAAGTGGGCCAGGGTGGTGAAAAAGGCTGTGCCTTGCTTTTCATCGTGCTGAATGAGGGCCAGAAGGCCAGGATGACACACCAGCTCTGGGGGAAAGGTGTGGATGCCAAGATCTAACAGACAGTTCAGGGCATCTTCATCAAAGGTGTGAACCCAGCGGGAGGGGGCCGCTTCCTGACCCCGGGTGAGGATGTAGTGGGCCTGTTTCCAGGCCGAGAGAAATTGCAGGGGCTGGACAAAAGGGCGGCTGAGACCTGCCCGGAGGAGGTTTTCCCGCAGAAAATAGGAGAGTTCACTTCGAAAATCCCGCTTGGGACAGCAGCGTTTAAAATCGGAATCATTGAGGAGTAAAAGAAGGGAATCCTCAAAGCTCAGGCAACAGGCGCCGGGCCACTGGCGTTCCATTTGTCCCTGAAGATAGGCGAGGTTATAGGCTACCCGGTCGGTGGCATTTAGGGTAAAGACGATGCCCTGGAGGGTATCCCCTGGGGCATAGCCATTGTCTCCAAGGGCATTCAGCAGGCCGGCGGGGTCCACGGATTTTCCACCATGGTAGTCCTCCAGAAGTTGCCGAAGGTGAAGCCGGCTGGGTGGGGTGATATCGAATCCCCGGGATTGGGTGTAAATTTCCTCGACAAAGGGGCCAAGGATATTGAAAATTGCTTTTTTATAGGCCACCTCCACAGCATCATCATCCAGGATGATGACGTTCAGGCGGCCCACGCACTGGTCATCGCAGAAAATATTTCGGGTGACGACGGTATTATCGGCGGAAAAAATATAGGATTCCCTTCGGTTTTGGCTTTCGCCAAAGCCCGGTGCTGTGGTTAGGGAGGTGATGTTTTCCATGGGGAGGTAATTGGCCTCATCGATGTAGCTGGTGAGGATCAGAACGGAGTCGGCGGTGTAGGCCACGTATTTAAATTCCTGATCGCTTAGGCTGAGTGGGGCCGGCAGAACCTGTTGGGTCGTTTCAAGAAGGGCGTGAAAGTCCATGGAGCTGTGTAGGATTTGAAAAAGACTTTGATGCCATTTTTCAAAAAGCTGGAAAATGGTCGCCAAAATATTAAAGATGATCTGATGGGAGATGGGATCACTTAATACAATGAGGTCATTATCACCGATTTCCAGGGAATCCCCAGGCGGATCCAGGCAGATGATGACACAGTGGTGGATGATGGGAATGGCTTCTGAGAGGTTTCCCCCGGAAAAAATGATGGCACAGCCCTTCATGGGGAAAAAGGCGTTGTAGTACAGGGCATGGCTAACGGGGTAATGGTTTGAGCATCGGGCCTCGGCCACATCAAAATACTGGGACAGCTGGTATAAAAGAATATCACCATTGATCTGCATAGTATCCTCCACTGTGCATGTTGCACATTATTTCTATAAAGATTCTAACAGATTCACGGATTTACAGCAAGATGAAAAGGGTTTATGATGGGGGCATAAGAGAGTGACAGGGCAAAATGCCGGCATGCTGCTGTTCGGATACCGTCTTTTGTAATGCGGTAGTGTTGTTTTGTTGAGGAGGGTATGTATGAGTAGGACAAAAAAACGCAATGCGGCGATGGTCGTCATCACCTTAGTGTTCCTGGGGATTTTCTTCGGAAGTTATTCCCAGTATCAAGTGGCGGCGGTGCCATCCATGGTTTATTCGGCTTATGGGCTAACGGATGCCCAGTTTTCCAGTATCATGACGGCACCCCTGATTCCCGCGTTGTTTTTAAGCATCGTCCTTGGGGTCTTGGTGGATAAGTATGGGGTGAAGCAAATTGTTTCGGTGTGTATGGTGATTTCAGCCATTGGATTATTCATCCGGGTTTTCGCCACGAATTACACCATGGTCTTTTTGGGAATGGCCCTGGCGGGCTTTTCCATTGCAGTGCTCAATGCGAATCTTGCTAAGATTACGGCGACGCTGTTTCCCATGGAGAAGGTTGGGAGCGTGATCGGCATTATCATGGGTGGATCCACAGGCGCCATGGCCGTTGCCTACGGGACGACGGCTCTTTTCCCAAGCCTGGAGCTGCTGTTTTGGGTAACGGCCATTATTTGCACGGTTATTACCGTATTGTGGCTGGTACTGGTCCGAAAGTCGGATTTTCAAGGCGAATCCAGCGGGGTGGTGGAAAGTGTTCCCATTAAAGAGGCCCTGGGGGTTTCTTTGAAAAGTAAAAATGTGTGGCTCTTAGGACTGACGATGCTCACCATGCTGGGGGGAGCTATGGTTATTGCTAATTTTCAGGTGGCCTATCTAACTGCCTACAAGGGCTATACCGAAATTTCCGCAGGGTCCTTTGGAACCGTATTGATGATTGGCTCCATCATCGGGTCGGTCACCTTTCCGATGATTATTGCTAAATCCAGGCGTCCCGCCCTCATCCTGCTTATTGCCGGACTCATTGCCGGTGGTGCGGCGGTGGCCATGGTGGAAGGGGCGGCCTGGAGCATTTATCTGGCATCCTTTTTAAACGGCGCCCTGCGCAGCGGGATGATTTCCATTATGGTATCCCTGACAGTGATGTTCCCGGAAATCGGGCCGAAGTATGCTGGGACAGCCAGCGGCATTGCATCCACCATGATGAATCTGGGATCCATCATCATCCCCACCTATATCGTCATTCCCCTGGCAGGCGGCAATATGATGATGTATTTTTACCTGGCGGGGGTGTCCATCGCCATTTCAGCAGTACTGCTCTTTGTCCTTACCCGGAAGATGAATCTGGGTACCAATGTGTGATTGTAGTTTAAATTATGGAGGAAAAATCATGTTAACAAAACGTCAAAATCTGCTTGAAACCATTCGCGGCGGCCATCCTGACCGTCTGGTCAATCAGTACGAAGCCTTTGAATGCACAGATGCCGTGTATAAGATGCTCATGGGAGACCCCATCTCCGCCCAGGGGGAAATGGTCTTTCCCGGCAGCGGGCCGAAAAAGAATGCCTGGGGCATTACCTTTGATTGGCCAGAGGGTGTGCCCGGGATGTTTCCTGTCCATGACGATGCCCATAAGGTTTTAAAGGACATTTTAGATTGGCGGGAGGTGGTTGTGGCACCTAAAACCGATTTTACCGCAGAGGATTGGGCACCTTTTATGCCCGCCGTCTCCGCCATCGACCGAAATGAAGTCTTTGCCACCTGCTTTGTGGCACCCGGTGTCTTTGAGCAGTGCCATCACCTCATGGGGATGGAGGACTGCATGATCAATCTCTACGAGGAGCCCGAAGAAATGGCGGCCCTCATTGAGTATATTACTGACTACGAGCTGCGCTACGCCGAGCAACTCTGCACCTATTATAAGCCAGACTGTATCTTCCATCACGATGACTGGGGCAGTGCCAAATCCTCCTTTATGTCACCGGCCATGTTCGAAGAATTCATCGTTCCGGCCTATAAGAAGATTTATGGCTATTACAAATCCCACGGGGTCGAGCTCATCGTCCACCACAGTGACTCCTACGCCGCCAACCTGGTCCCGGCCATGATTGAAGTGGGGATCGATATCTGGCAGGGCTGTATTGACGCCAATGATATCCCCACCCTGATCAAGGAATACGGGGGACAGATTTCCTTTATGGGGGGCATCGATAATTCCAAAATCGATAAAGAGGATTGGACCCCGGAAGGTGTGGCCAAGGAAGTGGACGCCGTGGTGGAAGCCTGTGGCAGCCAGTACTTTATTCCCTGTATCACCCAGGGTGGCCCGGGCAGCGTGTACCCCGGAGTGTACGAGGCCATTACGGAGGAGATTGAGAGGCTGAACGGAAAATAAGAAGGGAAGAATGGATTAAAGGGAATGCACAGTGTTATGGCTGTGCGTTCCCTTTTGATATCATTTCAACGCCACATAAATGGCAATTTCTCCATTCACCGGATCCGGGCTTAAATACTCTTCAAAATCCCCGGTGAAGCTGCGGTCTAAATCCATTTCCCAGATGGCACCCCAGGCGGCCGTTACGGCCTGAACCATATCACCCCGGATTAAGAAACGGGCATAGCGCCCGGCGGGGATTATTTTGCGGGCAAGCTCCGGGTTATCAGCTGTGGATACGGCGGTGCCCACGGTGACGCAGTAGGTTTCACCGGTGTAGTCAGAGTACAGACCGATGGCGTGGTCATCCACCTTGTTGTTAATCTGGGGATACACCCCGCCTTCGTACAACTTCTTCCAAAGATTTCCGATAATTTCCCCCATTTGGGGATCATTATTTCCTGTGGTGGCAGAGAGCCCCACGACAATCTTTTCCTCAAGGGATACCATTTCATAATTCATAAAAAAACCTCCTGTTTTTTCGTTGATGGTCCCAGTGTACCAAATGAAATATGACAACAGGATGTCTTATTTAGAATAAACTTTTAAATTTTCTTCCAGGCGGCGGCGCATTTCCTCCCGGAGGGAGGGTGGGGAAAGGATTTCGCAGTGGGCACCAAAGGTGGCCAGATACTGATAGAGCCAATCCCCAGGTGGCACTTCCAGGGTAACTTCAAAGCGGCCATCCGGGAGCGTGGTATAGGTGCTAAATTCATCCCGGACCCGATATGCCACACTGGGGGAAAGCCGCAGTTTCGCGCAAAGAGTGGGTGTATCGATGGCAGGATCATCGGTAAAAACCCGGGCGGGTGCCACTCGGCCAAAGATTTCTGGAAGGGGTGTGAGGTCTTGAATTCGGCGCAGCTTAAAAAATCGGGGTTCATCCCGAAGGGTGCAATGGGCGTAGAGGTACCAGCTTTGTCCTTTAAAGCAGAGCTTTAAAGGCTCCACCACCCGCTGGGCAGAGTGGGTGGCGCCATGGTAATAGAAGGAGACGCGATGCTTCCTAAGGATGGCTTCCTTTAAGGCGATAAAAATCATTGCCTCCTCCTGGCCATTTCCCCAATCCGAAAAATCCACTTCCAGCCAATCATCCTGGGGTGTGCCAAAAAGGGCGGCGAGCTTGGTCAGGGCGGTATCGGAAGGCTCAGGGCTCAGGACATCCACCGCCTGTATAGCTGCGAGGATGCTGAGCTGCTCTCCTTCGCTTAGGATGGTCCGGTCCAGGACGTATCCAGGCAGCAAGGCGATGCCGCCGCCCTTGCCCTGGGATGTATAAATGGGAATGCCCGCCTGGGAGAGCTGGTCTACATCCCGATAGATGGTCCGGGTGGAAACCTCAAAATGCTCGGCCAGTTGCTTGGCCGTTAGGGTTCCCCGGGCCAGGAGCAGGTTAAGGATTTCGAAGAGTCGGCTACTGGCCATGGGTGATTGCCTCAATTCGTTGGATTAATTCAGCCAGTAGGTTTTTAAACCGTCCGTTGGTCTGCAGCATGGCAAAGGCGGGATGGTCCCGAAGGGCGGCCACTAAACTTTTGGCGATGCTCCCATCGCTTCGGGGCGCAACGGGTCCTAAATCAAAATCTGAAAGCCAGGGATTGATTTGGTTAAAAAAGTCATCGCCGTGGAGGGTGAAGGGAAAGAGGCTGGGGGTGACCATGGCCACGTAATGCCCCAGCATGTCCAGGGCCGCTTCTTCCCTGCCCTGGGCTAAATAGCCAGAGGCTGCTGTCAGATAGAATTGGAACATGGTATTGGGGTGGAGGGCTTCCAGAGAAAAGGCATCCCTTAGGGCAAGAAACCGGGTAATGATGGTATCAAAACGCTTGGGTTGGTCAGGGATTAAATTTAAATCCGTAATCAGCAGGGATGAAAAATTCAAAAGAGCATTGTAGGTTCCTACCTGGATGGTTTCCTGGGCGGCTCCGGCATCTCCCTTGGCCTGGTGGGCCATGGCCAGGAGTGCGTGGTCATCGCCACAGTCCGTGGTGCTGGTACAATCCTCCAGGAGGAAGATCGTGGTGTCATAATTTCCCAGGTTATATTGGCAGAGGGCTTCCATGGCATTGGCCTGTTTGAAGATCCCCAGCTCCGGGGCACCTTTTTTGCAGCGTGTCATCAGAACGAGGATTTCCTGGAGCAAGGCGGGATGGCGTGCCGCCGGAAACCGGTCCAGATGGTTCATTAGGAGGAGGCCCATTTGGAAGAGCAGAGGCATGCAGGCATAATAATCGTGGATTAAAGCCCGACATTGGCTAAGGACAGATTCTGCAGGCTCTGTAGTAAAGGCCCGGGCCAGGCGATGGTAGGTTTCCCGGATCTCCTCCCGGGTAAGTTGGGGTTCGTAACCCATGAGGGTATCAATGGTCACCCCAAAATAATCGGCCAGCTGGGGCAGTAGGGTGATATCGGGAAAGCTTTGGCCCGTTTCCCATTTAGATACCGCAGCCTTGGAGACTCCCAGGAATTTGGCCAGGGCCTCCTGGGTGATTTTTCGGTCCTTGCGCAGGGACGTTATTTTTTGAGAGAGATGGATGTTTTTCATGGTGGAACCTACCTTTTGGAGATAATTCCATTATAGCGGATTTCCTGTAAAAAAACACGCCTAACGAAAAATTAAAGGGGGCAAAAAGGAAAAACGTTTGGCGATGAAACGGGCGATAAAGCCAACTAAAAGAGCGGCAATCAGGGTACCTTCCCGGACGCCGGCAAGGGTACCTGAAAAAAAGAAGGAAGCAGCCACGGCCATTACGCTCATAGAGACATCGAAGGCGATTTTTGTTAGACCAAATTCAGTATTCCAGCGGGAAACAATGGCTCGGACAAAGGATTCCCCAGGAAGCATGACCACATCTGCCAGGACCTCAACATATACGCCAAGGCCTAAAATAAGACAGCCGAGGAGAAGATATAGACATTGAAGAAAATAGGTCGATGGCTGCAGAGCCGCTAAAATGACCATGCAAAAGTCAATGAAATAGCCAAAGAGAATGGAAACAGGGATTTGGAGCAGATACTCTGAGGTAAAATTTTTTCCGAGAATTAACCATTGGAGACCGATTAGGACAAGGCTGAAGAAAATGGTAAACATCCCAAGGGATGCAGGGAAGTTTAGGCTTAGAACATAGGGAATGGAAGAAATAGGGGAGGTTCCCAAGTCTGCTTTGGTGATTAGGCTGACCCCAAAGGAATTCACAAAAAGGCCGAGGGCGAAAATAGCATAACGTTGTAATTTTTCCACTAAAATATAAGTCCTTTCATGGCAGAATAGATCAATCTACCAGACATATATACAACAGGTTGTATATATGTCGAAAAATTTATTGTACATTGGCAATCATCTTTTTTAGGAGACTTAGAATCTGCTGCCGCTCCTTGGCATTAATCTGTTTTAGAAGACGCTGCCCATCGCTCAGACCAAGCTGCTTCAGCTCATCACAGGCAGCTTGGCCGGATGGAGTTAAATAAATTTGTTTTGCGCGGGCATCCTCTGAAGAGGTTTTTCGGTGGAGGTATTCTTTTTTGCACAGGCGGTCAACGATGCTGCGGGCGGCCTGATGGGAAATATTCAGATGCTCTTTAAGGTCTATCGCCCGGGCACCCTTGATTTTATCGAAAAAAAACAAGGCCTCCGCCTGGACAAAGGTCAGGGAAAATTTATCAAATTCATCCTGTTGGCTGTTGATGAGCAGGTTGCCAAGGTGCAGGACCCGGCGGGTAATGATAAATTCGTCATCTCGGGTTGTCATGGCGGCTCCTTTACACTCCCAAAAGGAGAGGGTTAATGTACAACATACTGTATAGTTTAGTGGAAACTGAATTGAATGTCAAGGGATTATCGAACGTCCCAATACCGTGCCGCTTCGCTTTTGAAGGGAATTTGCCCTTCAAGGGCGGCATCCAGCGTGGCGAGCAGCTTGGGAATATCGGCATTCAAGGTTCCGGCAAGATTGACATAATTGGAGATATGGTTGGCCCGGAGGACGCTGCCGGGGCTATCCATATGGGATAGGAGCAGACGGGTTTCAGCGGCGACCTGGATGGGAGTGAGCATGGTGAAATCTCCCTTGGAGACCTCCTCCACCATGGGGGCTTGTCCCTCTAAGCGCAGGGTGAGCAGGCCGATATAATCGGGATTCATGGCGGAGAGGGCTCCAGCGGTATGGATAGCGTGGTCCTGCCAGTGGGCCGTGCCCCCCAAACCGGAAATCGCTGTGACCGACAGGGCGATACCAGCCTTTCGGATACGCTGGCCCCCGGTAATCATCTCCCCGGCACTCGCGCCCTTATTCACGTGGGTCAGTACACCATCGTCCCCGGATTCCAGGCCCATATAAGCCATGGTCAGGCCCAGGGAATGGAGCTCAGCCAGCTGGTTGTCGTCCTTGGTGCCAAGGCTTTTAGGAGAGGCATAGCAGGCCACCCGCTCACATTCTGGAAAAAGCTGGGAAATGGTTTTTAAGATGGCGATTAAATGGGCCTGGCGCATCACCAGGGCATCACCATCGGCTAAAAAGATGCGATGGATACGGGGATAGAATGAACGGGCTTCCCGCAGGTCCTCCAGAATAGCCTCTAAGGGCCGGATGTGGAATCGCTTTTCCTTATACATATCGCAGAATCGGCAAGCATTGTGGCTGCAGCCGACAGTGGCCTGTATAATGAGACTGTAGGCTTCACTTGGGGGGCGAAATACCCGTCCTTCATAGTTCATTGATGTCCTTCCTCCTGTTCATTTATGCTGGCATTATAACATAGGTTTAATGTAAAAAGCCATTGGGATGGACAACATTATCCGTGAGGGGATCCAGCACCCGCATGGCACTATCTCCGAGGGTGATGGCCCGCCGTACGGCCTGGTTACCGTAGCGTGTGCGCAGATCGTCGATGGTTCGGTCCAGCCGGGCGGTGCGCTCTCTGTCCGCCTGATCGGTAAAAAAATCAATTTGGGTCCCCCACACGGGGTCCACCAGATCACAGGCCTGAATAGACATGGATCGAATGGGGGAGTGGAAGAAGTAATTGGCATCAAAAATGGCCATGGCCGTGGCGATGAACTCCTCGGTAATATCCGAGGGGGCCGCAAACTTTTTCTGTCTCGTGATGGAGTGGAGCTGTTTGTCCCTTAAGTGAAGGGATAGTGTTTGGGCGAGGAGGCCTGCCGTTCGAAGCCGGGCCGCCACACTTTCGGAAAGGATGGTGGTCATCATTTTGACATCCTCCCGGGTTTCCAGGTCCCGGGGGGCGGTGTAGCCATTCCCAATGGATTTTACCAGACGCCTTGTATCTCCCAGTGCTTCATCGAAGGGGCGAACCGGGGAGATATCCTGCCCCAGGGCAAAGGCCTTGAGCATCAGGCCGATTTTCCCCATGCGTCCTTTCAGGAAGCCATCATCCAAACGGGCCAGCTGTCCAATGGATTTTACCCCTACGGCATTTAACTTCCGGGTGGTGGCCCGGCCGCAATACAGCAGATTTTCAATGGGGCTATTCCATACGAGGTCCTTGTAATTTCTGCGGTTGATTTCAGTGATGGCATCCGGCTTTTTATAATCGCTTCCGAATTTGGCAAAGACCTTATTCCAGCTGACGCCGATGGATACGGTCAGGCCAAGCTCTTCCTTAATGGTACGGCTAATGGACCGGGCGATATCCATCCCATTACCAAACAAACGTTGGGAGCCAGTGACATCCATCCAGGCCTCATCCAGCCCAAAGCCCTCCAGCTGATCGGTGTATCGGTTATAAATTTTTCGGGCCAATTGGCTATAGTGGATATATTTAGAATAATGTGGGGGAAGGAGAATCAGATCTGGACATTTTTCCCGGGCCTGCCAAATGGCCTCTGCAGTTTTCACCCCCCTTTCTTTGGCTGCCTGGGATTTGGCGAGGATAATACCGTGGCGGTTTTGGGGGTCACCGGCTACGGCTACGGGTCGACCTTTAAGCTCTGGTCGGGAAAGGAGCTCCACGGAAGCGTAAAAACAATTCATATCAGAATGTAATATAATGCGATCCACTGAATACGAACCTCCATAAAAGGAATTTTTCTTTTATACTACACCTGTTGATGGCATATGTAAAGACTAAAATGCATTATAAGAAATAAAATAAAGGAGAGGATTTTATTATGGGAAAATGTGTGCTATAATAAAAAAATGGAGGATGAAAAAATGAAAATGAATACCCTAATCGCTGATAACTTGAAGAAGTTAAAAAAAGCACGGAATTTAACCAATAAGCAGTTGGCTGAGACATCCGGAGTTCCCATCAACACCCTTTCAAAAATTATCTGTGGTATTACCACCAACCCAACGGTGAATACCTTGGCGGCTTTGGCCCAGGCTCTGCATTGCCAGATGTGGGAGCTCTTTGATGATGATAGGGGTTCCCGGAAGCACCTGAGTAAAAATGAATCCATTATCCTGGAGCATTATCGGAATCTATCCAAAGAGGGGCGGCAAATGGTGCGCAGCCAGATTCAGGAATTTTGGGAGTATGAACAGGCCATGATTCGTGAAGAGGAATCGCTTCCCTATGTGGAAATTCCATTGTATTGTCTGCCGACATCGGCCGGAACCGGCCAATTTTTGGACGCTGATGATTATGAAATAACTGCATTTCCTGCTGAAGAGGTTCCGGGCCGGGCGAATTTTGCCGTCCGTATTTCTGGAGACTCCATGGAGCCTAAATTTCACGACAGTGATATTGCCTTCGTTCAGCAGACCCAGGATCTGAAGCCTGGAGAAGTGGGTATCTTTATTTTAAATGGAGAGGGCTATATTAAGGAGCTGCGTCAGCAGGAGGAAGGGGAAGGCATCTATCTGCATTCCCTCAATGAACGCTACGCCCCCATCATCATAAGGGCATCGGACGACCTGCGGGTGGTCGGCCGGGTACAAACTCTTTAAGAAACAGACCGAAAAGCCGGATTTTTACCGGCTTTCAGAGTGAAGATAAAGTGGAATATTACGGTCAGGGGGAGGATAAAAAAGATTCCCTTCGGACTCCAGGCGCTGACGAATAAAGGGACAGCCCTCAACCGTCAAGGCACAAAACCTTTGGTTTTGATCAGGTTTATAGCGGGTTGACTCACTTGATTTGCAGGTCATTTAGAGCTCTTGCCCGCAGAGGTTCCTCTGTCCACGTATTTTTACCCTCCCCCTAACCTTCGTTTGTCGACATCCTGAAAGCCGGATTTTTACCGGCTTTTTTTATTGCACTGGGGAGGGAAATAGCGTATAATGAAATCAATTAATTGGTCAGACCACAGACCAAAATAAAATTCAATTTGGAGGAAGAATATGCATTTTTCAATTCCCTATGGCAGCACACGGCTGAGTTTGGACTTAGCCGATGAACATATTGCCGGAGTACTGGAATCCAATATTACCGATTTGAAAGCAGAAGGCTCAGAGGACGATATTGTCGTTGCCGCCATGACTGCTCCCTTTGGTGGGAAGACCCTGAAGGAGATGGCCCAGGGTAAGAAGGATGCTACCATCATCATCAGCGATCACACCCGGCCCGTGCCCAGCAAGCATATCATCCCCTTTATGCTAAAGGAACTGCGGGAAGGAAACCCTGATATTGACATCACCCTTCTGGTGGCCACTGGCTTTCATCGACTGACCGTCAAGGAAGAATTGGTGGATAAGCTGGGTGAAAAAATTGTGGCAGAAGAAAAAATCATCGTCCATGATTCCGCCAATGCCGATGCCAATGTTAAAATCGGGGTACTCCCTTCGGGGGCAGACCTTATCATCAACAAGGTGGCTGCTGAAGCCGATCTGCTGGTGTCCGAAGGCTTTATCGAGCCCCATTTCTTTGCCGGATTCTCCGGTGGGAGAAAGAGTGTCCTCCCCGGCGTATCTGATCGGGTGACGGTGCTGGGCAACCATTGTGGGGCCTTTATTGCCAGTGACCATGCCCGGACGGGGATTTTAGAGGGAAACCCCATTCACAAGGATATGAAATCTGCGGCCGAGCAGGCCAACCTGGCTTATATCGTCAACACCGTTATCGATGAGGATAAAAAGGTGGTGGCCGCCTTTGCCGGGGATCCCTTCACCGCCCATGAGGCAGGCTGCGAATTCCTCCGGGGCTACTGCAAGGTGGATGCCGTACCGGCGGATATCGTCATCACCAGCAACGGCGGTGCCCCCCTGGACCAGAATATGTACCAATGTGTGAAGAGCATGACCGCTGCTGAAGCCAGCGCCGGGGAGGATGGGGTTATCATTCTGTGTGCTGAATGTGCTGACGGGACGGGTGGAGAAGGTTTCTACCGTGCCTTAAAAGATTGCGAAAGTCCGGAAGCTCTGATGGAAGAAATCCTCCAGGTTCCCCAGGATCAAACGAAGCCTGATCAATGGGAATACCAAATCCAGGCCCGGATTCTGATGAAGCATCCCGTTATCTACGTCAGCCGCCCGGAAATGCAGCAGACCATCGAGGAAATGAAGATGATCTACGCCCCGGATCTTCCAACCGCCATGGACAAAGCCAGGGAAATCAAAGGGAATGACGCTAAATTCACAGTGATTCCCAATGGGATTGCGGTTATGGTGGAGAAAAAATGAAAAAAGCATCGCCATCAAATGGTGGCGATATCAGAGCGTCGACAAACCGGCTAACTGAAGCAAAGAAATCGGTTAGCTGGCTTTCTTTTTGTCCAGAAATTGAAAAACGAAAAAAATATTGAGGGTGGTACAAATTATGCTTCAGGATAGGCAGGTTTTTAAATTCAGGTAGGTCAATGTTAGCCTCTGGCCTGTATGGTAACCCGGGCTTTCCCGACGCTTTGAGTATAACGCATTCCATGATGTTCTTTGACGATGGCAAAGATCCGTTCGATGGTTTCATTCCGATTTTGGCGTTACGCTCTCAAGGGGATAGCGGAGCTGCCTTTTCTTTAATGGCGGCTAAAGTCGTGTTGCTTTGGGAGTTTGATGATCTCGACAAGATCGATTTGATTATCCCGCATTTTTTTCACACGGAGGATTACGCTTTCAAAAACGACAATCGCACCGGTTACGATTTTCTGATTCCTTTGGTCAAGGTTATTCGTCATTACGGCGGCCAGGTCTTCACCATTGCTCCCGGGGATATTCGTCCGCAGGAGACGATTAATCAGAGATGTGTTCCGTATACCTTTGAAGACGACAGGTTCTGGGGTATCGGTACGGCACAAAAGATATTTACGTACGGAAAAAAGAGCGAAGATGCATGCAATCCCCACCAGCGTTTCGTAAATCGAGTTGTGGGATATAATGATTTGCCGCGCCGTCGAAAATAAGATGACATCAACGATGGTGGCAGCGGTTGGGTGCATAAGCATTCGCAAAAATTCAAACCCAATCAGAATAAAAAGCGTCGTATTTAAAAAGATATTCAATGCGCCTTCCTGAGTCAGGAATTCAATGGTCATCATATTTTTCAACATGAGAAATGACAAAATGATCAATATGATGATACAAATTACGGAAAAAACTATTTCCAACAGTGTTGCTATGACGTTTATACGGTGTTGAACTATTTTTTTCACAAATAATTCTCCTGTTTACTGGCTATGCACAACCCATTGATTTTGCATTAAAGTTTTAGTGGATGGAGGTTGCTAATGCGTAGATAATAAGAAGGAAGGGGCCGCTGTCAGGACAGCCCGCTTCCTTTTGGAAGGTAGTAAGCGTCTATTGTTTAGTCGTTGATGAGCGCGACACGGATACAGCTGGGATCCGTGCGGCTAATAAAGAATTCGATGGCTTTGTCGGCTTTGCTCATGGGAAATTCATTGGTAATCATTTTTTCCAATGGATAAATTTGTTTATTTATGGTCTTTACTGCGTAGGAAACGTCATCCGGTTGTCCAATGGACCCTTTAATCTGTAACTCCTGGGTAACAATCTGATCGATTGAAAGGGGGATTTCTTTACCGCCGGTCATCCCCAACAGAACGATGGTTCCGAGTTTCTTTATGCAGGAAAAAGCGGTTTTATAGGCGGGGGCGGCACCGGAGCATTCAAATACAACATCGGCCATCTTACCCTCAGTTATTGCGCTAACTCGTTTGACAATGTCTTCCTTATCCAGTCGAATGGTATAATCGGCACCTAATTCCTTGCCAAGGGCCAGGCGTTTTTCATCGTTGTCTCCAACTCCTGCAATAATGATGGGGTTGGCACCAGCTTCTTTTGCTGCAACGACGGTACACAGGCCAAGGGCACCCGGTCCAAGGATAAGCGCAGCTTCATTAGGCTTCATTTGGGCTTTATCCATAACCAGGTGGTAGCCATTGCCGATGACAGAGGATAAGGCACCTGCTTTAAAGGAGACATCATCCTTTAGCTTAAAGACTCTGGAGTTGGGGCGGACTACGACGTATTCGCCGTAGGCACCGTTGAGGTGCTTCCCATCGGTTGCCGGAATGGACCAGCCGTAGCATTGGCCTTCCACACATAATTGATAGGAGCCTTCACGGCAATAGTCGCAATGACCACATGCGATATAGGGTTCTACGGTTACGCGGTCGCCGACGGTCACACCATAGATCTTTTCGGCATCGGGGCCGATTTTTTCCACAACACCAGCAAATTCGTGACCGAGAATCAAAGGATAAAAATTCGTAGCCTTTCCATCATCATTGAGGTAACGGTGGGGATCGCTTCCGCAGATGCAGGTGCATTTCACTTTAAGCAATAATTCGTCATCTGCGATAACTTCAGGAACATCGAATTCCTGCAGGCTCATTTTTTTGGCATCAGTAACCACCCAGGATTTTGTTTTTTTCATGAAGGAACTCCCTTTCTAATGCATTGAATAGCCGCCATCACAGCAAATGATGTCGCCGGTCATAAACTTAGCCGAATCAGAGGACAAGAAGAGGAATAGCTGTGCTAAATCCGCCGGATCTCCACCAGTATGGAGGGGAAGGTTATCCACAATCCGTTTGATGGTATCCCGTGCGCCTTCATCGCTATTTAACTCTTGAACTAGGGGGGTGAAATGCATGCCGGGAGCAATACAATTGACATTCACGCCGAATTCGCCAACTTCCCGAGCCAATACCTTGGTCAGCCCAATCACGCCGGCCTTTGCAGCGGCATAAGCGCCCTTACCCATGAGTCCGCCACCCATGACACCTGCGACGGAGGAAATATTGACAACTTTGCCGTAGCCGCGTTGGGTCATGCCAGGGACGAATGACCGGATGCAATTGAAGGCAATATTGAGGTTGAGATTAATGACGGTATCCCAACCCTTTTTATCCTGTTCGATGATTTTCTTATTAACAGCGGCAGGATTGGCACCAGCGATATTACATAAAACATCAATCTGGCCGATTTCTTCTTCGACCTTCTCATTTAAAAGCTGGACGGCATCAAAGTTTGTCAGATCACAGGCTATACCGACAATCTTTCCTTTGCTGCTGCTGGCGAGTTCAGCTTGTTTTTTCTTAACACCATCTTCATTCAAATCAAGAAGTGCGACATTCGCGCCCGCTTCAGCAAAGGCATTGGCTACTTCCGCACCCAAGCCACTGGCGGCACCAGTTACCACTGTTGTTTTTCCATAAAAATCCATAAATACTCCTTTTCGAATTAAATAATCGGGGCAAGTAAATAATTTAACCCAGGACGAATCCGGGCTATTGCCACCAATACAACTGGAATACAAATAAAATCTGGATTGAATCTCGAACACGCTCTATTTATATCAAGTGTAAAAGGATATCTTCCCTTTGTCAAGGGAAAAATAAAAAAACTCCAATGTGAGGGAAAAGTCACATTGGAGTTTTGGTTATAATGGGCGGCAACAACCCGGATGATAATGAAATGAAGCGGGCTTAGTCTTTTTTGGGAAAAATCTTGAAATAGGAATCCGTAAAAATAGTTTCTAAGTACCCACGGAGGGTCCGCTCCAGATCCACCTTTAAATTTGAAATCCCATCGACGACGCACCATTCAAATATATTACCGATGACGATGATTTGGATATCGTGGACAATGGTGTCGATGGTGAGGCGGGGATTAATGTAGCCCTCCTGCTGGGCTTCAATCAATTTCTGATAATATAAATCACGCATGTAGTTGCCGGGACTCCGTGTATGGATATTAAAGGCTTTGTTTTTAGCCGTATAATAGCCGCTCGTAAATTCAGTGCCGATTTCCATATAGTTGTCTGCCAAATTGAGATATCCGGTGAGAATGTACTCCAATAAGCCAAGTTCTCCAATATCGGCTTTAAAATCCTTTTGGGTTTGTTTCAGGTATTCACCCATAAGGTCGTCTTTGGAATTGAAAAAATGGTAGAAGGTTCCATTGGATATTTCTGCCAAACTGCAAATATTGCGAACGGTCACCTGATCATAGCCATCCTTTTGCAGTAAATGCATCGTGACATCAATAATCTTGTTACGGGTTTGCAGGCTTTTTTGCTTGCGTGTCATAGGTAACTGTTTAAATTTTACTTTCATCCTTTATTTATTCTGGCCTTTCTATACATGATTCGCCTATTTCTAGGGAATAGGTTAGATTTGTATGAGCTTGATATTAATAATATAGCATAAAAAGCTATAAAATCAAATGGTTCTATGGTGGTTCTACTTAAGTTTTGCTTTTCCTCGGGAATTTAATTCGTGGGAAAGGAATCGACCAACCTCCGCAGGAAATGGGCGTTTCGATTACACTCAGGAAGTAATAGGTTTACATTAAGGGTGTACTTTGACAAAAAAAGTATCAATGCAGTCTTGACAACGAAAACAAAAGGTGCTAAGCTAATCGATATCTAGAACACGCTCTATATTTATAGCGGTCAGTCGGAAAGATTGGGAGGCAGGTCTCATGTATACTTTAGGAATCGATATAGGTTCAACAGCGACAAAGGGTATTATCCTAAAAAATGGAACAGATATTGTCAGTTTAGCAAAAGTGGATGTGGGAACAGGAACAAGCGGTTCAAAACGCGTCATGGATGCACTATTTGAGAAGAGCAATCTGAAGCCGGAAGAGATTGCCTATACCATTGCAACGGGATATGGCAGAAAGAAATTTGAATTTGGGGATAAGCAGATCAGTGAACTGAGCTGCCACACCAGAGGGGCTTATTTTAAGCTGAAGGATGTCCGGACCATTATTGATATCGGGGGTCAGGATGTCAAAACGATTAAGGTTAACAAGCTTGGCAAGATGGAAAGCTTTGCTATGAATGAGAAGTGCGCCGCTGGTACTGGTCGCTTCCTAGATGTTATGGCGGGCGTATTGGAAACGAGGGTCGACCAGATGGGTGATTTATCAGCCCAGGCAGATGAAGATTTAAATATCAGTACAACTTGTACAGTGTTTGCAGAATCCGAGGTCATCTCCCTGATGAGCAATGGTGCTAAGTTGGCTAATGTTGCAGCAGCCATCCATAAATCGGTGGCAAAACGCGTGTGTGGATTGGCCCATCGCGCCGGTGTCGAAGCCTCAGTTGTCATGACCGGGGGCGTCGCCCAAAACAGGGGGGTCATTCGAGCAATCGAAAGAGAACTTAAACTGCCGGTAACGGTCCCGGAGAATCCCCAAATGATGGGGGCTTTGGGTGCCGCAATTCTGGCTTTTGAAGCAATGCAGGAAGGGAGGGGGTTGGAAAAGTAGAATAATCCTCGTAAACGCTCTATGAAATAAAGGAGGAATATATTATGAATGAGAAAAAAAACAGTAAGCAATTATGCAGAGAAGCGCTGTCAACCCACTATTCTGATATTCGGGAGGCCAAGGATCGTGGGGAGCCCATTGGTTACTGTACGGCACAATTCGTAAAAGAATTGTTTGAATCCATGGATTTAAAGGTCGTGTATCCGGAAAATCACTCCGCGGCCATTGCCGCGAAAGATCACGCTGCCGCTAATGAATATCTGGAATATGCAGAAAACCACGGATATTCCATGGATTTATGCTCATATTCCCGTATCAATATGGGGTACTGCCTCTCTGGGAAGCCCTTCGGACGCGATTTGGATGTTCCCATGCCCGACTATGTTATCGTGGGGAGCAATATCTGTAATATGTCCGTCCATTGGTATGAAAATCTCGCATGGGAGTTCGATATTCCCTATATCTTAATTGACATGCCCTTCAATAACCAGGTGCCTGTACCGGAGTATAAGCAGGAATATATGGTTCGCCAGCTGGAAACGGCTGTCCATCAGCTTGAAGAAATCACCGGCCGAAAATTTGATTATGATAAATTCCGGGAAACGATGGCTATTGCAGATCGCAATGGTGAATTATATCATGAAGCCCAGGATTTAATTGGGCACGACCCCTCACCCGCTAATGGTCATGATTTATTAAACTATCTGTCATTGATGGTGACAATGAAAGGAAGCCCGAAAACGACGGAAGTGTTTGAATTGTGGGTCCAGGAGTTGAAGGACCGCATTGCCAACAATGAAACGACCTTCAGGGGCGAACAAAAATATAGAATCCTTTCTGACGGAATTGCCTGCTGGCCTCATCTTCGTTACTGTAACGAATGCATGGCCAATATGGGGTGTAATTTTACGGGGAGCTCTTACACCGACTTGTTCTTCCAAACATATAAGGATGTCCGGGAAATGGTTAATTGCTATACCTCTCTGGTGTGTAATTCGGGGATGGATATGTGGGAAGGCCGCCGGGATTACATCATCGATACGTATAAGATAGATGGAATTCTGAGTAATGTGACCCGGAGCTGCAAACCAATGATTGGAAAAATGCGGGAATGCAACCGTCGACTTGAGAAAAAACATGGGATTCCTTCTGCGTTATTTGATGGAGACCAATCGGATCCGCGTTCATTCTCTAAAGCACAGTATGAAACGCGATTGCAGGGCCTGGTAGAAATCATGGAAGAAAATAAGAAGGAGGGGAAGTAAGATGTCTTTAGATAAATTGCTTGAAAAATTTGCAGCGGTTGCGAATAACCCAAACGCCTATTTGGTCGATTGGAAGGAACGGACCGGGAAAGTGGCCATCGGTGGTATTGCGCCATTCCCGCCTGAAGAAATTATTTATGCTGCGGGGGCGCTACCGGTGACCATGTGGGGAGCGGATATCGAACCCAACGATGCGTATAAATTCTATCCGGCATTCTATTGCTCAGTGGTTACGACAGTCACTCAGTTGGCTTTACAGGGATCGTACCGTGAGCTGGCCGCCGTGGTGTGCAATTGCTGTTGTGACAGCCTCAACGATTTGATGGAAAACTGGAAATCAGCCATCGATATCCCCATTATTGAGTGTGTCTATCCCCAGAATCGGAAGATTGAGCCGGCTAAGTACTATATGGTCAAGGATTTGCGTCTTTGTGCGGAGAAGGTGGAAAAAATAACCGAGCACAAGATTACCGATTTGGACCTCCAGCATACCATTCATCTTTTCAATGCTCACCGGCAGGCGATGCGTGAATTCTCGCTGGTTGCTGGAGATCACCTGGATGTCATTACCCCCCTGGTCCGTCGGAATGTCTTCAAAAGTGCACATTTCATGGATAAGGCGGAGCATCTGGAATGGGTAAGGGCGCTAATTGAAGCCTTGAAAAAACGTCCAGTCTATCTTTTTGACGGTGTCCGGGTCGTATCGACCGGAATCATGATTGACAGTACCGAATTGATGAATCTACTGGAAAAGAATAAGATTGGGATAGTCGGTGACGATGTTGTGGCAGAGTCGAAACGGTACGAGGTCGACGTGAATAACGGAATCGACCTTTATTACCAGTTGGCTGACCGCTGGTCCCGGATGGAAGGCTGTAGCCTTCTCTATGACCCCAGTAAGAAACGTGGTACTATGCTGGCCGAAATGGCAAAGCAGCGTAGTGCAGACGGTGTGTTGGTTTGCCTACTTAAATTCTGTGAAATGGAAGAGTATGATTATCCGATTCTCAGGAAGGTATTTAAAAAAGCGGAGCTGCCTGAGTTGTTCTTGGAAGTTGAGGCGACCACCGGTAACGATGAACAGGCTGGGACCAGAATCCAGGCATTTTGCGAAATGCTGGGCAAATAAACCACGAAAGGTAACGAAGTAAATGGAGAATAAAGGTAAAAAAAGCGCTTTAATAAAGGGGCTGCTCGGACCGATATCGATTGGTTGTGTGTGGTATGGTGCCCAAATGGGAAGCGGAACAGCTTCCGGGGCCAATCAGATGACTTATTTCGTTCGTTTTGGTTGGATTGGACTTTTTACCACTGTATTGGCCATTGCCGTACAGGTGTGGTTTTTCTATTGGGGGATTGAGCTATCCCGAGTCAGCGGACAGCACCATTATCAGGGGTGGATCAGGGAATTGGTTTATCCCTTGGATAAGTTTTGTGTGCCGCTGTTCGATGTCCTGTGTCTTTTGATTTTTCCGATTTTCACTGGATCGTGTATGGCGGGGAGTGCCCAGGTTTTAACGGATTACCTGGGGATGAACTATACCATTGCCTTGGTAGCCATTATGGTGGTGTTTGTGTTGATGGCGGCTTATGGGACAAAGATTATCAGTACGATTTCCAGCGGGCTTACCCTGACCATGGTGGTGGTTTTAATTGTGACTTTGGTTTTAGGGATTCCGAGCAATTGGGACAATATTGTTCTGAATTTTAACAATCGTGTGACGGGAGAGGGGATGTACTCCAGTATTCCCATGGCCTTTTGGTATGCTGTGTTATTCATATCAACGCAGACCGTTAACCTGAGCGGTCTTCCAGCGGTTACTAAAGGGGTCCTGAAGAGCAAGCAGGATACTAAAATCGTTTGTATTGTCGCCACCGTTTGCGTCATGATTACCATGTTCGGCCTCAGCCTCCTACTTTTTGGTCGCTTTCCCGGGAATCTCGATGCAGTGATTTATACCCTGGAGGCCGTCAACGATTTAAATTCTCCCTTTATTTACTACGCATATCCCATCTTGTTGTTCTGTGCCTTTATTTCAACGGGACCGATTTTCGTGTATGGCCAGGCGGACCGCTGGTCCAATGCCAAGTTCTGGGATAAGCTGAAAGAGACGAATCTCCTCAAGCAGAAACAGGGTCTGCGGATGGCCCTGGTCGGCGCATTATTCGTTATAATGAGCTTCCTGTATTCTACCCTGGGATTCGGATTTGTTACGACGACACTTTTTGCATGGCAGTCTTATGTCTGGATTCCCATTGCTTTGATTCCATTGATTTTTATCGCACCCTTCCGGGTTCGACGGATGCGTCGGCAGCTGGAAACCACCGGCAAGGTGACAACAGCAGCCAGTATTCGTGCGGCGGAACAGGAAATAGCAGCAAAATCACATTCAGAAGAATAGAGAAAGGTACATAAAATGATATCTAGTACGAATAAAAAGCCCCTGGAAGGGGTTACGATTATCGAGCTTGCACAATTCGTTGCCGGGCCCTCTGCCACACGGATTCTAGCCGAATGGGGCGCGAAGGTCATTAAACTTGAAGGCTTTAACGGGGACCACAACCGGATTATGGGGTTGTTGAATGACATGCCCATTGAGGATGACGAAAACCCGTCTTTTGATACAACCAGCTTTAACAAGAAGTTTGTGGGCCTGAACCCACGGAAGCCGGAAGGGATGGACATTCTCCACAAGATGTTGAAAACTGCCAATGTCTTTATGACCAACTACCGGACCCCTGTGCTGGAAAAGATGGGCCTAACTTATGAAATCCTCCACGAAAAATACCCCCATTTGATTTTTGCACAATTAACCGGTTATGGTAATAAGGGACCGGATAAGGATGTTCCAGGTTACGACACGATTTCGTATGGGGCCCGGGGCGGCATCATCGGGACCATGTACCAAAAGGGCCAGGAACCCATCAACCTGATTCCGGCAGCTGGTGACTTTACAACCGGGATGGTCTTTGCTGGTGGGATTGCCGGCGCACTGGTGGGTCAGGCCCTCCACGGCACAGGCGATAAGATTACCGTTAGCCTGTATCATGTTGGAATGTGGTTTAATATCTGGCCAATTATGGCAACTGAATACCACGATACACCCCAGTACCCCCGCTCAAGATTGGAAGTCAATACTCCGGGTATCAATATTTACCCAACATCCGACCGTTGGATTCAGCTGTCCTGCCCGACGTACAATGACTATTATGACCGACTGATGCAATGTATCGGACGGAATGACTTGGTAGGTGATACAAAATACAACGACCTGGCGACCATTCAAAAGGAGGGTCGCGTGCGGGAAGTCATCAATCTGCTGGATGATGCCTTGAGCAAAAAACCTGTTGCATACTGGAAACCTATTTTCGATGCGGCTGAGGTCCCCATCGAGCCCTGCTGCACATTTGAAGATATCGCCGAAGACCAGCAAGCCTGGGAAGCAGAATTCTTGTATAAGGCGAAATCGCCCAATGGTGAGGAACACCTCCATGTGGCCAGTCCGGTTCAGTTCGGGAGTGTCGGCCAGCCTGAAGCTAATCCGTCCAGACGGGTCGGTTATCATACCCGCGAGATTCTCGCACAGTACGGTTATTCAGAAGTGGAAATCGACAATCTGGTGGAAACAGGAGCAGTTAAGGATTGACGATGATGGCGATTCAGCAGCAAGTCCCTTAAGGGGCTCTGCTGGATGGGCAGAAAGGAACAGTAGATAATATGTACGATTTGTTGTTTTCGTCTAAAAATATCAACAACTTAAAACTTAAAAACCGGTTGCTCATGCTGCCGATGCATCTATGCTTTACCGAAGATCATGAGGTTTCTGAACGGGATATCGAGTTCTATCGGCAGCGGGCGGCCGGCGGGGTAGCCGCTATTACCCTGTCCACTGCAATCTCGCCCCGGGGGACCCTGCATAATATGCATTTCATCGATACCGACGCGCGTATCGCGGGGTTACGCCGCCTGGCTGATGTAATCCATGAAGCGGACTGTCGCTTCTTCGTGCAGCTGTTTCACTGTGGCAGATGCGGAAACCAGGACACCCTCTCTGGTCTGACCCCCATCGCACCCTCTCCGGTTGCCTCCAGAATCTATAAGGAGACCCCGAAGGAGATGACAATTGATGATATCCGTGAGGTGGAGGAAGCCTTTGCCGCTGCGGCCGTACGTGCGGTAAAGGCGGGGATTGATGGTGTTGAACTCAGCGTTTCTGTCGGATATATCATCAGTGAGTTCCTCTCTGAAGTCACCAATCAGCGTACCGATGAATATGGCGGTACAGAAGAAAACCGCTTTCGTTTTCCTCTTGAGGTATTCCGCAAGGTCCGGGCAGCTGTGGGTCCGGATTATCCGGTGATGATGCGTTTATCGGCTGCACAGATGGAACCGGGCGGATATGGTATTGAAACGGCAATCCGTCTCTGCCAGCGGTTGGAAGCAGAAGGGCTTTTAGATATGGTCAGCGTCACCGGGGGATGGCATGAAGCACCCCTTCCACTGATTACATATCATGTCCCGCCGGCAGGCTACGCCTATATGGCCGACACCATTCGACGCAATATCCAATCCCCTGTACTGGTGTCCACACGGATTAACGATGGGGAAACATCCGAAAAAATGCTCCAGGACGGAATCGCCGATTTCGTGGGGATGGGCCGACCATTCTTAACGGATCCAGCGTTACCCAACAAAATAAAGGATGGAAAGCCCTTCAATAAATGCCTGGGCTGTAGCCGGGGATGTAATGAACGGATTTATATCCCGTTGGATGCGACGTGTGTGTTAAACCCTGAGGTTGGGCAGGAATATGTCGACATAAAGCATGTGAAGAATCCCGAAAATGCGAATAAGAAGATGCTGGTGGTTGGCGGTGGTCCTGCAGGCCTTTACGCTGCGGTTAAGGCAGCTAAACGGGGCTACCTGGTTACTCTGGCCACAGCGGAAAACCGTTTGGGGGGGACTTTGAATATTGCTGCTATCCCACCGCGGAAGCAGGATTTGACCGCTTTTATTGAAAACAAAGCTTATGAGCTGAAAGAGCTGGGGGTAACAGTCCTGCTCAACACGGAGGTCGATACCGAATTCATCGAAGCTTTCAAGCCCGATTATGTGGCGGTAGCCGTCGGTGGAAAGCCCTTCATTCCACCAATCCCGGGTATCGAACGGGATCAGGTTTATCTGCCGAGCGAGGTACTGGAAGCAGGGCCAGAGTTATTGACCCATCTTAAAAAGGGAAAGACGGTAGTAATCGGCGGGGGATCTGTCGGTTTGGAGACAGCCATTTTTCTCTCTGAAAAGAGCATGGGTGGCAGCCAGGCCGTGGATTTTTACTTTAATGAGGTGGCTCCCCTAGGACTGGCACCGGTACTGGACTTTCAGGATATTACTATCGTTGAAATGCTGAAGAAAGTCGGCAGCGATTTGGGAAGCCTCAGACGATTTGCTGTTCCGGACGCTAAACGTCTTGAAATCAAAATGCTGACCCAAACAAAAGTCGTTGAAATTCAAGACGCGGTCATCATTGTTGAGGATGAAGCGGGCCAGAAAGCATTACCTTATGATAATATCATTTTGGCCGCAGGATTAAAGAGCAATGTTCCGGATTTTATTAATACTCTGGATGCGATGGATATTCCCTATGCCAAACTTGGCGATGCCGAAAAACCAGGCTCAGCTATGAACGCAACCCATTCTGCCTTTGAGTGGAGCCTGACCATTTAGCAGGTCCCATAGAATCAGGTTGAAATATTAAATATCGATGATGAGGAGGACGATTATGTCAAATTTTCTGACAGAGGATCAAATTGAATTACAACGGTTAGCGCGTGACTTCATGCGCAACGAGGTCAAGCCTTATATTAAGGAGTATGACCAAAGTGGCGAGTTTCCCCTGGAGCTATATAAAAAGGGGTTTGAACTTGGCCTGCATCTCCTAGGTATCCCCGAAGCTTATGGGGGAATGGGGCTGGATCATTTAACCGAATGCATCATGCTGGAAGAATTAGGGAAGGTCGAACCCGCTTTCGCCATCACATATCTGTGTACGGCACTGGCACTGGAATGCGTGTTGGTTGGTGGGAATGATGAACAAAAACAGAAAGCCAGCGATATCCTTGTGCCAGGGGCCTTTGGAGCCTTCTGTCTGACTGAGCCGGATTCCGGCTCAGATGCTGCATCCCTTAAGACAACGGCCGTACGTGATGGTTCTGATTATATAATTAATGGACACAAATGCTTTGCGACAAATGCAGAATTCGCCGATCTCTTTGTCGTGTTTGCCACCGTCGATAAGGGGCTGGGCGCCAGGGGAATCACGGCCTTCATGGTTGAAAAAGGCACACCGGGCTTAGTTATCGGAAAGCACGAAGACAAAATGGGCCTGCGCCTGTCCAATACGGCGGATGTTTTCTTCGATAATGTGCGGGTTTCTCAAACCAGCCGTTTAAGCGAAGAAGGGAAGGGATTTAATATCGCCATGGCTGGCCTGGATGCTGGACGAATCTTCAATGCTGCTATTTCCACAGGCTTGAGCCAATCCGCCATCGAAGCCGCCATCGAATATTCTCAGCAGAGAATCCAGTTTGGGAAACGCCTGGCGGATATGCAGGCAATCCAGCTGATGATGGCTGATATGGATAAGGATACGGAAGCAGGCCGCCAGCTGTATATGCACGCCGCACGCATGCTGGATGCCGGGCTGAAGGCTAACCGTGAAGCTTCTATTGCTAAATGCTTCTGCGGGGATACCGCCGTCCGCGTTTCAGCCGATGCCGTCCAGGTATTCGGGGGCTATGGATTCTCCAGGGAATATCCGGTTGAAAAGATGATGCGTGATTCAAAAATATTCCAGATTTTCGAAGGAACCAACCAGATTCAGCGCATTGTCATTGCGCGTAACCTTTTGAAATAATGAAATCAGAAAAGACGCCAAGGATTCACGAAACTGCCTATATTGCCCCTGGTGCTGTGGTGGAAGGCGATGTCACCTTGGAGGAGAATGTCTCGATTCTGCATAATGCTGTACTCCACGGCGATGTGACCAAAATAACTATTGGACCGAGGTGCAATATACAGGAGTGCAGCGTGGTACACGGAGATTGGGACAGCGTGACGGTTTTGGGACGGGATGTGAGCGTCGGACATGGTGCTATTCTCCATAGTTGTATCATCGAGGATGAGTGTATGGTTGGGATGGGGGCAATCGTCATGGATTATGCGCATATCGGCACGGGCAGTATTGTCGCCGCCGGGGCGCTTGTCCCAGCCCATATGGCGGTTCCACCTCATAGCCTGGTGGTTGGTTCGCCGGCGAAAGTTCGTCGTGAAGTGACCTCGGAAGAGTACCAACGAATTATTCTGGATAGTGCTGAGCACTACGTCAATGAATCAAAAAAAATCAAAGAAAAAAATTATTAATAAATTATTGGAGGATATTATGAAAATTAGAATGAATGATGAAGAAAGAGCGATTGTTGAAGCTTGTGATACCTTTGGGAAGCAAGTTCTGGCCCCACTGGTAGAGGACATGGAAGCTGGGAAGAGTGCCCGGGATGCAGTCCGTAAAATGGGGGAAATGGGATTGCTTGGTATGGTCGCACCGGAAGAATATGGAGGAATGAACGCGACTTGGAGAATGCTGATTCTGGCTATGGAAACCCTGGGTAAGTACAACGAAGCTCTGGCAGAACACATCAATATTTCCAACTGTAACTTCATCATGCCTTTATTGCGCTACGCCAATGACGAACAGAAGGCCGAATGGATTCCGAAGATTATCACCGGTGATATGCTGTGTGCCTTCAACCTGACCGAACCCAATGCAGGCAGCGACAACGGGATGATGGCCACCACCGCCGTGCTGGATGGTGATGATTATGTTCTCAATGGCTCCAAGTGTTTTATTACGGATGCAGAAGAAGCCGATGCGCTGCTGACCTTCGCAGTGACCAGTCCCTCTGGTGCAGAACAGAAGGAAATCTCCTGCTTTATGGTGGAAAAGAGTGTCAGCAACGAGGGCATGACTATCAGCAATGCGGAAAGCACACTGGGTATGCACGGTGCGCCGGTCTTCTCGGTATTCTTCGATAACTGCCGTGTACCGAAGAAAAATCTGGTCGGCAAGCTTGGAGATGGCTTCAAAGCAGCCATGTGGGGACTGAACCCCGGCCGCGTATGCTTATCTGCTCTGGCAGTTTCCATCGCTCAGCATGCCATTGATGTTACTATTGATTATGTTAAATCCCGGAAGATGTTCGGCAAGACTCTTGCCGATTTTCAGAATACCCAATTCGTTCTGGCCGAATGCCAGGCTAAGCTGGATGCAGCCAACTTGCTTGTCCTCGAAGCTGCAGCCTCCCTGGATACCGGCACACAGGATTTTCAGCTGTGCAGCGAAACCAAGATGTTTGCACCGGAAGTTTCCAACGAAGTTGTCTATAAATGTATGCAACTCTTAGGTGGATACAGCTACACCACGGATTACCCACTGGAACGTCTGTACAGAAATGTGCGAATCACCACAATCTTTGAAGGTGCGACCGAAGTTCACAAACATACCGTTGCCCGTCTCATGGGTATTCGGAGTGAGTCCATCACAAATATCAAATAATTTTACCCCTTTAGTTCACGCAGTATCCAGGAAACCGGCTGACGCCGGTGCCTTGGATATTGCACTCCACTTTAAAACTATTTTAAATATATCGCAATTATCTGAAAGGAAATACCATGGATTTTAAATTCAATGCAGAAGAACAAGAAATATTAGAGATGCTCCGCGAGTTTTCGGAAAAGGAAGTGGCACCCATCGCCGCTGAAATCGACGAAGAGGAAAGATTCCCAGAAGAAACGTGGCATAAGCTAGCGGAAATGGGCATGATGGGGGTTCCCTTCGACGAAGCCTATGGGGGATCTGGATTATCTTACGTAACCTATATCGGTGTTTGTGAAGAGTTGGCTAAGCACTGTGCCACCACATCTGTGCTGGTTTCCGCCCATTCCTCGCTATGCTGCTGGCCAATCAGCGAGTATGGCACGGAAGAACAGAAGAAAAAGTATCTGACCCCCTTGGCCTCTGGAGAAAAACTTGGCGCTTTCGGCCTGACGGAACCCAGTGCCGGTACCGATGCGGCGATGCAAAAGACCGTGGCAGAAGACAAGGGTGACCATTGGCTCCTCAATGGTTCCAAAATTTTCATAACCAATGCGGGCTTTGCCTCGACCTTTGTTGTTTTCGCGATGACGGATAAGACCCAAGGTAACCGTGGAATTTCGGCCTTTATCGTCGAAAAAGACTTCCCAGGATTTAAGGTGGGTGCCCATGAAAAGAAAATGGGGATTCGCGGTTCTTCTACCTGCGAGCTAATCTTTGAAGATTGCGTCGTTCCCAAGGAAAACCTGCTGGGGGAATTAAATAAGGGTTTCAAAATCGCCATGAATACCCTGGACGGTGGTCGTATCGGAATTGGGGCCCAAGCTCTGGGAATTGCCCAGGCTGCCATTGACGCATGCATCGACTATACCAAGACTCGGGTGCAGTTTGGCAAACGCATCAGCCAGTTCCAGAATACCCAGTTCCAGCTGGCTGATATGCAGACCCGTGTGGATGCTGCCCGCCTTTTAGTCTACCGTGCCGCCCAGGCTAAGCAGAATCATGAACCTTACAGCCATCTGGCCGCAATGGGCAAATTATATGCGTCGGAAGCTGCTGCCAGTATTACCCGCCGAGCCCTCCAGCTTGTCGGAGGGTATGGCTTCACCCGTGAATACCCCTTCGAACGTCTGATGCGGGATTCCAAAATTACAGAAATCTATGAAGGCACCAGTGAAGTGCAGCGTATGGTCATTGCCAGTTGGATGGGCGTTAAATAAGCAAGGACGATACAAAAAATCTAATACAAGTGAGGAAGCACTATGAATATTTTAGTTTGCGTTAAACAGGTACCGGATACCACGGAAATAAAGATTAACCCCGAGACCAATACGTTAATTCGTGCGGGCGTTCCGAGCATTGTCAATCCTTTTGATGGGTATGCCCTGGAAGCGGCTGCCAGAATTAAGGACAGCAACCCCGATACGAAAATCGTCGTCTTATCCATGGGGCCAGAACAAGCCAAAACTGCATTAAAGGAATGTATCGCCATCGCTGCAGATCAGGCATACCTCGTCTCTGACCGAGCATTCGGCGGCTCCGATACCCTGGCGACGAGTTATATTATTTCCGAAACTATCAAACGGATTGAAGAAACCGAGGGCAAATTTGACGCAATCTTCTGTGGCAAGCAAGCCATCGATGGGGATACTGCTCAGGTCGGTCCTGAAATTGCAGAGCATTTGGATTATCCACAGGTGACCTATGGTCTGGAAGTGGAAGTGGAGGGCAATCAGCTGAAGGTCCACAAGGAAATAGAAGACGGCATTGCGGTCATTGGCATCAAGATGCCCTGCGTCGTCACCTTCACCAAACCGTCCTTTGATCCCAGATACCCCACCATCAAAAGAAAAATGGCGGCAAATAAGGTCCAGATCCCTACATTGACGGCCGCAGATATTCCAGCTATCGATCTGATAAAGGCAGGCCTGAAGGGATCGCCTACCAAGGTTAAGAAAAGCTTTGTCCCGCAGCAAAAGAATAACGGCATGAAAATCGAAGGGGAATCCAATGAGGATGCTGCAAAAAAACTGTTCCAGCTGTTAAGTGATGCTGGCACGATTTAGGAGGGAAGATAATGGAAGCGAAAACAAAGGATCTTTGGGTATTTATAGAGACGAATGAAGACGGCAGTGCTAAGAAAGTCGGTTTGGAGTTATTGACACCAGGCCGGATGATGGCTGATAAGCAAGGCGGAGCCCTGGTTGCCGTCATCATCGGCGAACGGGTGGATGCGGTATCTTCAGTCGTCAGCGTGTTAGGAGCAAACCAGATTATCATCGTTGAAGGACCGGAATATGCATCATATTCTACAGATGCTTATACCAATGCCATGTGTCAACTGATTGAAAAATATGGACCGACCAGCATCCTTATCGGAGCGACCAATAATGGCCGCGACCTGGCACCTCGGGTTTCCTGTCGATTAAAGACCGGCCTGACGGCAGACTGTACCGCCCTGGATGTGGATGCTGAAACCGGCAACGTGTTGTGGACCCGTCCCGCCTTTGGGGGGAACCTGATGGCCACAATCCAATGCCCAGACAACCGTCCGCAAATCGGGACGGTACGTCCAGGTGTATTTAAAAAGGGTGACAGTGGAAAGGATATCGCCACCACTATCCGGGAGAATATCCATATGGATCCTAAGGATATCCGGACCCAGATCCTGGAAGTCATCAAGGAGATGGGTGAGGAAAACGTGGACCTCGAAGGGGCGGAAATCATCGTGTCTGGCGGCCGTGGTGTCGGTGGGCCGGAGGGCTTCGCACCGGTGCGCGAGTTAGCAGAGGTTCTGGGAGCTACCGTCGGTGCATCCCGTGCCGCTGTGGATGCAGGCTGGATTGCCCACAGTCATCAGGTCGGCCAAACCGGCAAAACCGTGGGACCAAAGCTGTACATTGCCTGTGGGATTTCTGGCGCTATCCAACATCTGGCAGGGATGAGCGGATCGGACTGCATTGTGGCCATCAATAAGGATGCCGATGCTCCCATCTTCGATATTGCAGATTACGGAATCGTCGGGAACCTCTTCGAGGTATTGCCGGTGTTGGCGGAGGAAATCCGAAGCGCTAGGGCATAGGAAGAATGGGGAGATAAACAGGTGAGAGAGGTTTATGTTGTCAATTGTTGTCGGACGGCCATTGGAGCTTTCGGCGGCTTATTGAAAAATACTCCTGCGACTAAAATGGGCGGTATAGTCATCAAGGAGGCGTTGGACCGTGCTGGTGTCGATGCGGCGGATGTGGATGAGGTGATGTTTGGCTGTATCCTGAGTGCTGGTCTTGGACAGAATCCGGCACGCCAGGCGTCATTGGCCGCAGGGATTCCAGTGGATGTTCCCGCCTATACGGTGTCGATGGTGTGTGGTTCGGGGATGAAGTCAGTCATCGAGGGCGCTCGGACCATCGTTTGTGGGGATGCGGAAATCATTGTGGCTGGCGGAATGGAAAACATGTCAGCAGCACCCTATACGGTGCCTGCGGCCCGGTTTGGTGCACGGATGTCAGATAGCGTCATTGTGGATACCATGATTAAAGATGGCCTATGGGATGCCTTTAATGATTACCATATGGGAACCACAGCGGAAAACATATGCGAACAATATGGTATTACCCGGGAAGAGTTAGATGCTTTTGCAGCCGCATCTCAGCAAAAGACCGAAGCAGCATTGGCTTCGGGTCGGTTTAATGATGAGATTGTCGCAGTACCAGTCAGGATAAAGAAGGAAATGGTCGCATTTTCGGTTGACGAATTCCCGCGCGCCGGCGTTACGGCCGAGGGCATTGGCGGCCTGAAAGGAGCATTCCCCCTGGCTGACGGATCCAGGGGGAGCCGTGTGACGGCTGCTAATGCTTCTGGCATCAATGATGGGGCGGCCGCCATAGTGCTGGCTTCCAAAGCAGCTATTGAGCAGTATGGACTCAAACCCATGGCTAAGCTGCTCTCCTGGGGACAGGGAGGGGTAGATCCCAAAATCATGGGTATCGGTCCCGTTCCGGCAACCCGCCAGGCTATGGCGAAGGGGTCTCTTTCCATAGACGAGATCGACTTGGTTGAAGCGAATGAGGCGTTTGCCGCCCAGTCTGTAGCCGTCGCCCGTGACCTCAAGTTTGATATGGCGAAGGTCAACGTCAATGGCGGTGCCATAGCCATTGGCCATCCGGTGGGGGCTTCGGGCGCACGAATCATCGTGACGCTGCTCCATGAGATGCTTAAGCGGGAGGATGCCCATAAAGGGCTTGCGACTCTGTGTATTGGTGGTGGCATGGGTGTCGCCACTATCTTTGAGAAGGTGTGATATGGGTTTTGTGATTTTTGAAGTGACAAATGGTATCGGCGTACTGACCATCAACAGGGAAGACGCGTTGAATGCCTTGAACAGCCAGGTCTTTGATGATCTGGAGACCGTTTTAGACGGTGTGGATTCTGAGATGGTTCGCTGCCTGGTCATCACCGGGGCTGGGACGAAATCATTCGTAGCCGGGGCGGATATTGCTGAAATGCTTCATTGTACCGTTGAGGAAGGCCGTGCCTTTGGAGAACGAGGCAACACCATCTTCCGGCGAATTGAACGACTATCCATCCCCGTCATCGCTGCTGTCAACGGCTTTGCGCTCGGCGGGGGCTGTGAGCTTGCAATGAGCTGCGATATTCGTATCGCAGCGGAGAACGCATTGTTCGGCCAACCGGAAACTGGGCTGGGCATTACACCCGGCTTTGGGGGGACTCAGCGGCTCATGCGCCGCATCCCGGTGGGTAAGGCTAAGGAAATGATTTTCGCCGGAGTGTCCATCAAGGCAGAAGAAGCGTTGAAATGGGGACTGGTGAATGCCGTGTATCCTCAGGAGGATTTAATGCCTGCTGTCATGAAGCTGGCTGGTAAAATCGCTAACAATGCACCGATAGCTGTCCGCTATGCCAAGCAGGCCATGACGGAAGGCATCGAGGTCAATCTCGATTTGGGAATCGACCTCGAATGCAGGCTTTTCGGGCAATGCTTCGCCACAGAGGATCAAAAAGAGGGGATGTCCGCTTTTTTAAGCAAAAGAAAACACGCCCTCTTTGAAAATCGGTGATATCATTAGTAAGCGGCAGGGTCCGTTGCAGGGGCTTGCCCACGGCATGGTTTTTCAAATGGAGGTACATATGATGAAGATAGGCGTAATTGGTGCAGGTACCATGGGATCAGGCATTGCCCAGGCCTTTGCATGTACAGATGGATATGAGGTCGTGTTGTGCGATATAACCCAGGACTTCGCAGATGGCGGCAAGGAGAAAATCAGAAAAAATTTGGAACGCCAGGTTGCAAAGGGACGTATGGAAAAGGATCAGATGACGGCAATCTTAAATAAGATCGCCACCGGGCTCCGGGATGCGGTTGCTACGTGTGATTTAGTGCTGGAAGCCGTGCTGGAAAAGATGGAGATAAAGAAGGAGCTGTTTGGTGCGCTGCAGGAAATCTGCCGACCAGACTGTATCTTTGCCTCCAACACCTCGTCATTATCCCTTACAGAAATGAGCAATGGTCTAGACCGGACCGTCATCGGCATGCATTTCTTTAATCCGGCCCCAATGATGAAGCTGGTGGAAGTGATTGCCGGTTTAAATACACCTCAGGCGGTTATCGATAAAATTACGGATATTGCAACTGAAATCGGGAAGACTCCGGTGGAAGTAAAAGAGGGGGCTGGATTTGTTGTTAATCGTGTGCTAATTCCAATGATCAATGAAGCCATCGGGATTTATGCCGACGGAATCGCATCGGCAGAAGGCATTGATGATGCCATGAGGCTTGGGGCCAACCATGCTATGGGGCCATTGGCTCTAGGCGACCTTATTGGTCTAGATGTCTGCCTGGCCATCATGGAAGTTCTCCATGAAGAAATGGGAGACCCCAAGTATCGGCCACATCCGTTTTTAAGAAAGATGGTCCGTGGCGGTAAGCTTGGTCGGAAAACGGGTTTAGGCTTTTACCCATATCCGTCTTAAATTAAAGTAAAACCTATCATATAAGGAAAAGAAAATAACTACGTTTTCCCGAAAAGTGTGTTTGCTCAGTACCGCTTTTCTGGAGATATATTCTTCCAACCCGCCATTCTGGCGGGTTTCAAAGCGTAGACAAAGTGATGTAGCGCGGTCAGGGTGAGGATAAAAAAGATTCACCCCGGACCCCAGGCGCTGACGAACAAAGGGTTAGCCCTCA
>NZ_FNOU01000001.1 GCF_900107125.1 Eubacterium barkeri | reverse complement strand
GCCTTTTTCTTGGCTTCTGCTGCTGCCTTCGCTTTGGCTTCCTCATCGGCCTTTTTCTTAGCGTCTGCGTCTGCCTTCGCCTTAGTTTCTGCTTCCGCTTTTTTCCGTGTGTCTTCCGCAGCTTCTTTCAGAATGGCTGCATTGTCTTGTTCCTTCGGTGTCACTGCTTCTTTTACCTTTTTCTTTAAATCATCCACCAAACCCACAGTTTCTTCCCCCATCTTCTTGGTTTCTTCTTCAGCAATGACCTTCGATGCAATTTCATTTTTTTCTTTAATGGTGCTGTTGTGATTCTTTAGTTCTGATTTAAGTTTACTTTTCCGTGCCATTAAAATCCCCCTTTTGCTTCAATCTCTTTGAATAATCGTTGATAATCCTCAGCTCCCCTTGCTCTGGGCTTATATTCAAAAATAGATTGTTTGAATATGGGCGATTCCACCAGAGAAATATTCTTTCGAATGGTGCTATCCATAAACCGCTCCCCAAAGGCGACTTTCAAATTATCGTACTGCAAATTATTTATATTATTCCGTGTGTCATGGAGGGTTGCAAAGAGTAAGGAAATGCTTTTGCTGACTCCAAGGGATTTACTGACATATTCCAGCGTTTCCTCCAAAAGATGGACTCCATCCACGGCATAATATTCCGTTTGAACCGGAATGAAAATATCATCCGTGATGATCAGCGCATTGGTGGTTACAATACTAAACGATGGTGAACAATCGATAATACAGTAGGCATAATCATCCTGGATTTCTTCAAGCTTTCGTTTCAAGACGAACTCCCGACCATACATGCTCGCCAGACGCGGTTCAATGGTGGCCATTAAAAGACTCGACGGTATGATATCGATGTTATCCCGTACCGGATAAATAACCTCATGCACATCATTTTCGTCCGTGAAGAGATGATAGATACACGGGCGATCTAAATCATACTCCATTAGAGAGTTCGTCAGATTACTCTGCATATCACAATCAATATATAACAGTTTCTTTCCCTGTGCTTTGAGCTTTTCCCCTAGAAGGAAGCCCAGATTCACCGCAGAGGTCGTTTTACCGCAGCCTCCCTTTAGATTAAAAAAACTGATCGTCTTCACGTGGTCCACCTTTCTTGATGGTTTTGTTTTTTATAAGGGCTCTTTTACGAAAGCCTTTGTAAAAAACAAGTCCGAATCGATTTAGGCAGGGCCGAAGCCCCGCCTAAACACATTTGTGTTCTAGAAGATAACCTGCTTGATATCCTTATGAGGTGAAGGAATAACGGAATAACTTGTAATAACACCGTATTCTTCCATTTCAACCTGAGCAGCCTTAACAGCTGTTTTAACAGATGATACTTCCCCAGTCAGTAATACGTATCCTTTACCACCTAAGCCACGGGCGATTCTGATCTCAATTAAGTCAACATTTGAAGACTTCACTGCTGCATCAGCCACCACAATTGAGGATATCGCATTAATTGTTTCAATAATACCAAGTGATTTGACCTCTTCGACTTCCCCCGCACCCAATAAAGCGGGCAGCACATCCTTATGGATGTTCGGAATAACGTGGGATTCGAGAACATAGATTCCACCGACATGTTCTCCGTTCTTGATTGAAGATCTTACGGCCCCGACATCGCCGGAAATAAGGGTAACATATTTCCCTGGGCAAAGCGGTGTAGCCGAAATTAAATCAACATTACCGGATTTCAACATCTGATCAGTGGCTTCGATACCGATAGGAATACTTTTAAATTCAATAAAACCTATTGCTTTTTTCAAAATACCACTTCTTTCTTTACTGTGAATAGTTAATCCTAGAGATTAAAGGCTTTGTCTTAATGATTATGCAGCAAACACGCCAGCTGCTGGGAACATCATTGCCAGCAGGCAGAAGTTAACTAACTGCCATACCCAGATGGTGCAGGCAGGAGGGTCAATGTGAGAATCTGCATAGCTATTGAAGGTCATGCCCATTACTTCACCCCATACGGAAGTGATGACACCCATCACAGCACCGCCGATAACGGCGACGAAGGGATTAAGGGTAGCCATGAACAGGAGCATTGCGGTTGTACCGGCAGGCAGGATAACATGGTGGTATCCTTCGAGAGGAAGACCCATGCACAGGAATGCCAAGGACACAGCAGCGATACCGAAACCGATAACGCCAATGTTGCTGAAGAGAGCCAATGCAGCAGCATCGCCATCAGCAGCTAAAAGACCTAAGCTGGCAGCAGCACCACCAATGGCAACACCGATACCTAAACCAACGACGATTAAGAAGGAAAGACGTTGCCCAGATGGGAAGAATTTCCGCGGTTCTGCACCGTCATATTTGCCGATAACACCGGATTTTGTGAAGATAAGGCGAACGAGGATGCCGGAGATAACAACTGTTAAAGCAACAGTATCTGTCCAGCCAACCAGGCCAAAGACCATTCCGCCAAGAACTGCACTAAGCAGCCACTGAATAACAAAACCAATAATACCAAAGACACCACCCATTACTAAAACCATAGGATCCTGGGTCTGGAATAACGGAGTTACGATATCTTGACCATTGTCCAGAACGCCTTTTTGTTTAGCGTAGGCAGCAGCAGCGACAGCACCACCAAAGGCCACGTGAGGCCCAAAGAAGGAACCGAAGCTGATAAAGGATACGATGGGTGCACCAGCTTCACCACCGAAAACGGCAGCTAAAACGGTTAACCCTGTAAATACGAATGACGGAACCCCGCCGATTGCAGCAGCCAGAAGGCCGCCGCCAAATGCGGTAATTAACATTGTGAAGTCCATAATTATCCCCCTTGTTTAAATATTTAGGACTCGATGGTAATAACACCATCTTTGATGGCCGTTACCCTGCCATCAATACTTGCGAACAAGCGTGCGCTGAGTTTGCCTTCTGGAATCTCTCCAATCAGCTGCCCCCGCTTCACTTCATCGCCAACACTTACGACCGGTTCTGCTGGTGCACCAATATGCTGGCTCAACTGTAAATTGACCGCAGTGAAGGTCTTTTTACACTCTACCATTGGAGCCGGTTTATCATAAGCATCTAACCCCAGACGCGTAATCAGACGATGGACATCGTACTTCTTGTCGTCTTTAAAGGGATCTGCTTTGTCAGGATGGTTGTGGTGCGGGTTTTTAATGCCCTTTGCACCCAGTTCGCGTTTGAGTACCTGGTTGAACTTCCAAGGTTGGAGGTCCATAACACAGGCATATTGACATAAGCCACATTCACAGCATAAGAAAGCGTTGGTGGCTTGGGTGGTCATATCGCAGGTCGAACCATAGGCTGCAATTCGCATCAATTTATGCGGTTCCAGATTATGGCCGAGTGCATGGCGCGGACACAGCTCCGTACACAATGAGCATTGCATACAAGCCATTGCCGCTAATTTGATTGTATCCTGGACACTTTTGGTCTTAGATATAATCAAAGAGTGGTCTTTCGGTAAAACGATCAACCCCTTCGTCCCCTTCGTAATAAAGGAGTCAATATCAACAATTTTCCCCATCATGGGTCCGCCATTGATAATAACGAAATCAGAAATAGTGGGTCCCCCCGCCAATTCCAAGGCTTCACGCACCGTAATCCCCAGAGGTACCTGGGTGGTAATTTCCTTTTGGACGCATCCCGTCACAGTTATATATTTGTCAATGACCGGCTTTTCGTCTACCATCATATCATAAATATTTAAAAGTGTCTCTACATTAATGACTAAAGTTCCAACATTTAATGGAATACCACCTTCAGGGACGATTCTACCCGTCGCATCATACACGAGGGTTTGTTCGTCTCCTGCCGGATAGAAATTGTTCATGATATGGAGCTTAATGCCAGGAAATTGTGGAAGTTCCTTATTCAGAGCCCCAATGGCCGGCGTGTATTTCTTTTTTAAACCGACGATTCCTTGCTTTGCGCCGGTTTGATCCATTACGGCTTTGAGAGCCACCAGCATGTGGTGGGCTCTCAAATCCATAAGTTGTTGATCAACCCTTAACAAAGGCTCACACTCAGCACCATTCACGATCACAATTTCAACTTCAGCATCAATTTTCACATGGGTCGGGAAAGTCGCCCCACCAGCACCGACGATGCCGGCACTTTTGACAATTTCAACTAAATTTGAGCTCATGAATAACACTCCTGTTATTTAATATCAAATCCTCCGACCAAGACACATCTTCTTCTTCTGGCAAAGGATTTTGCAGATGTCAGACCTTCACCGGTCGGTCCAGCGATCGTGAATGTGGTATAACCTTCTCCACCTACCCCAATACCGGCATAGGACGGACCATTCTTTACAAAGATAGTCGTCTGGATACGCTTGGACATTTCCGTCAGCTTATCCACATTTTTGGAGTGCATAATTGCAGTATGGCGATTACCATGTTCCAGTTCACAGGCCAAATCGATTCCTTCGTCAACATTTGCGACACGGACGATGGGCAGGATCGGCATCATTAATTCTTCAACGACCAGGAGATGATCAGCCGGTGCTTCCATAATCAGCACACGCGTATCTTCCGGCACATCAATGCCCGCAGCTGCCGCAATATGTTTTGCACTCTTACCAACGAAATCACGATTCAGTTTTCCACCAGGGCAAACTAAATCTGCCAAAGCATCGATAACCTTACGGTCCGTAATTTCGAAAGCACCGTGTTTCTTCATATTGAAAATCAGATAATCGGCGACTTGATCGACAACGACAACTTCTTTTTCTGCAATACAAGGCAGGTTATTGTCGAAGCAGCAGCCATCGACAATATCTTTTCCGGCCTTTTCGATATCAGCGGTTTCATCCACTAATGCTGGTGGGTTACCAGCGCCAGCGCCAATGGCTTTCTTACCACTGGACAGAACGGATTTAACAACCCCTGGACCACCGGTAGCACAAAGCATTCTGATCTTTGGATGTGCCATCATAACCTGAGAACTTTCAAGTGTCGGTTCTGCAGTTGAAACAATCAAATTAGCGGGACCACCCACTGACTTAATCGCTTCGTTGATGAGCTTCACACAATAGTTACTGGTTTTAACCGCTCTCGGATGGGGAGCAAAGACAACCGCATTCCCCGCAGCCAACATCCCGATGGAGTTATTAATAATGGTTTCACTGGGGTTGGTCGTCGGTGCGATTGAACCGATAACGCCGAAGGGAGAGAGCTCTAATAAGGTTAGACCATCATCTCCAGTCCAGGCTTCTGCCATTAAATCTTCCATACCCGGTGTTTTGTCAGCGGCTAAGTACTGTTTTAAGAGCTTATCTTCAAAATTACCCATGCCCGTTTCTTCCACTGCCATCTGGCAAATCGTTTCTGCATGGTCTTTTTTCTTCATGGTTTCCCGAATGGCTGCGATCATTTTGGAACGCATTGCCAAGGGGAGTTTCATGTATTCTCTTTGAGCTGCAAAAGCAGCATCAATAGCATTGTTCATGTCCTGGAAAATACCACATTCGCCATCAACAACAGGGACGTTGTTTTCTTCTGCGAAGTCAATGCTTTCCATTACTTTTTTGACAATCTGTTCAATGCCAGTTGTATCAATATTCATACTGTCAGTCCTCCTTATAAGTTGTTACTTTGACTCTAAAATCGCCAGACCCGCTTCTGCAATGGCCATATCTTCATCAACGGTCCCACCGCTAACGCCGATTGCACCAATCTGTTTTCCATCCACCATAAGGGGATAACCGCCACCAAAGGTCACGATACGCCCATTGTTTGTGAATTGAATCCCGAAAAGTGGGCTGTCTTCTTTTGCAAGATCATGAGCTACGCTCGTCGGGCATTTTAAAGCGTTCGCTGTAAAAGCCTTATTTTGCGAAATATCGATACTTGCTAAAAGGGAATCTTCCATTCGTTCATAATAAGCAAGGTTTCCACCAGTGTCCACACAGGAGAAAACAATGGGAACCCCCATAGCTTCAGCCTTTACTCGAGAGGCGGCAGCTATACGCTTTGCAATGGTGAGCAATTTCTTTGGATCTTCCTGGGGTACACCTGATGTTTCAGTACCTCCGCCTAAATCGATTTTGTCTCCCATTCCCTTTACAACTTCCCTTATCGTTTCTTCAAACTCTTCTGTCCGAGCCAAAACGAAGAGCAAGTCGGATAGACGATTAGCAAACTTGACCATTTCCGGACGAACATCCGGCTCCTGGCTGCGATAAGTCACAATCCGTCGTTCCCCACGCCTAACCACTGTACGTGCATAGTGCAATGCAGCAGAGGCTGGGTTTTTACCTGGAATGATAAAGGCTTTTTGCTGTCCAATGATGGCCAGATAGTGCTCCATGGTACTTTCCATGAAATCAATATCAGACTGCTCAATGCGGTCTGTTAATAGTGCACGCCCCTTTTCATCACTAGCGAGTTCAGCGCCTAGAACAAAAATTCTTTCCTGTACATGGTGGAGGATTTCTCGGATATCATCGTCTTTCGACAATGCGTAAGCCATACCGATGGCTGAATTAGCTTCATCCATGGTCCCATAAGCTTCTACGCGAATGTCGTCTTTGGGTGTGCGGTTACCACCGAATAAGCCGGTTTCACCTTTATCGCCACCACGTGTATAGACGTTCGGCATTCACTATCCCCCCTTAGTTTACTTTTTTATCGAAATCAGCCGTTTGAATTTCATCAACGATCCCGACAATGGTCATATCCAAAGGCGTGTGTTTATCGCCATAAACATAGCGGGCAGTACTCCCTGTCGTCACGATGACGGTCTCCCCAATCCCTGCGCCAACGGTATCAACCGCAATGGCTGTGGACTGGCTTGAATACTTTTCAAATTCGCTGGTTTCATTAATCTTCTTGATAATCATCAGTTTACAACCCACCAGATGTGGATCCTTTTGGGTTGAAACGATGGTTCCTACGACCTTTGCTAAATGCATGTTGTCACCTAAACCCTTTCAATACAGATGCCAAGTTCTTTCGCTGCATCCTTGGCGTACTCTGTAATAATGGCATTGGCGGACACCTTTACGGCTTGTTTACCACGATTTTTAATAATATCAACGCGGCTAATGATGCGTTTAGTGGTCAAAGGATCCTCAGCGAAAGGATCCGGGTTCATCACTGGTGCTGGTGCTTCCAGCGCCTTTTCCGGTACAGCACAGGCTGTCGGCTTTGGCGCTTCTTTTTTTGTCACCTTCCCAGCCGGTGTTCCCACACAGGCATCATATAAATCCTCGGCTGCTACCAGCCGCATTCCGTAATTTTTAAGAGCACGCAAATTGTTTTTGAGCAATTCACGATATCCATCAGAGGCGTTACCCATCCCAAGCTGGGCACGGGTTGCATTATCCGGACAGGCCCCATCAACTGCACAAATAAAGGGGGTTCCTGCCATTAACCCATGGTTGATGAGGGTCAGCATTTCATTATCACATACACCTGTGGCAATTTTTGCCGCGGTGTTGACGGTTGTCGATGCAATGATAATTTGATCCACATCTGCATAAAGTTCTCTCTGTGGCGTTTTGGTCTGGCTCGTATGGATTTTATCCACACCTAGTGTTTTTCGGATATAGTCCTCTGTTAATACACAGAGTGCCGCATCTGAAAGGAACACTTTCAACTGCCAGCCATCATTCTTTAGCTTTACCAGAGAATCCATCGCCTGTTTAAAACCGATGGCAGCACCGGAAAAGCATACCAGCGCCGTCTTTGGCCTGTTTTTTATTCTTCTGATGACTTCATCAACAACCTTTTGGATAAAAAGGTCCATAAAGGCTTCGCTGTTAATCAGTTCATTCATGTCCAACTTAATCACCACATTTCTACCCTTGACAATTAAAGGCTATTCCTAATGGCGTTACCAACAAAGGTTCAACCGGTTTGACCGTTTTGATTCCAATTTCCTTTTCGAAGACCTCTTCGAATTTATCAAAGACGCAGGCACCGCCTACGACATAAATGGTATCAACGTCATAACCCTGAATAAAACGATGGACGATGGATGCCATTTTTTCAACCACCGGCTTAATAACCGGGAAAACCTGCCGCTGATCATCATGTTTTTTCATCTCTTCAGCCTCTTCAAAGCTGATGTGGTAAGTACCGGCCAGAACCAGACTCATATGAGTCCCGCCAGTAGCCTCATCTGCCGTAAAGATGACCTCCCCATCCTTTAAGATGGAAATCCCTGTTGTGCCGCCCCCAACATCAACCACTGCCCCATTCTGGATTCCCAGAACAGTGGCTGCAGCCGTCGGTTCGTCAACTACATTCGTAACGACGAAATCGGATGAATCCACAACATTTGCAATGATTTTTGTATTACCTGACATGATTCCTGGTGGAATAGCTGTTGCCGCATTGGCATAGCTCAGGTCGATCCCCAAAATTTCTTCAACCTGGGCTTTCAGTTTTTTGACGATGGTGACCGCACCGATATAATCGACAACAATACCATCCTTCACCACTGAAGCTCCCTGGGTTGCGCCTGCAATGGGGCGGTTGTTTTCATCCACGACGGCAACAACGATATTTGCAGTTCCGAGGTCGACGCCCACCTTCAAATTACCTTGATATGGGTTAGATTTCTTTGATCTGATTAGTTCATTGAACTCCAATATAGTGTCGTTACCGCTCTTCCAGTCCATTATTTCTCCTGTTTCTTCAGTACTTTCAGCAGGTCTCCATTGCTTAAGCCTGCGGCATTCGCTTCATCCGTATCAAGATGCATTTCATAGGCAAAATCCGGAGATACCCGCACTAATACATCTCTAAACAGAAGCGGACGCAGGCCGGATGTTTCAACACCGACACAGTCCTTGTCCTTTAGACCAAGGGCATCTGCGATTTCCGGTGTCATATGGATATGACGCAGGGCAATCATTACCCCATTTTCAAGCGCCACCTCACCACAAGGACCAACAAGCTTTACACCCGGAGTTCCGTCAAGCTGACCGGATTCCCGGATGGGTGCTTTAATCCCTAAGCTTCTTGCATCGGTCAGAGACATTTCGATCTGAGTCTTTGGACGTGCTGGCCCTAGGACACGAACCTTTGGAAATTCTCCTTTAGGTCCAACAATCTTTACAGTCTCTTCACAGGCAAATTGACCTGGCTGTTTGACATCCTTTAAGTTGGTAAGCTGATGACCTTTGCCAAAGAGTGTTTCCACATCTTCTTGAGTTAAATGGAGATGCTTATTAGAAATCCCTAAAGGGACTCGATTAGGAGCATCCTTTTCTGCCATCAACCGTTTAACGGTGTTAATGACAATCTGCTCAATAATTTGTCTTTCCATTTCGTTCATTGCTTACACCTTTTCTATTACGCTATTCGCTAACAGATTATTCTTCGTTTTCTTCCTCTGTCGCTTCTTCCCTGATTTCTTCTGCGCACGTCACCTTCACAGGTTCTTTGGTGGCCCGTGTTGGTTTTAATTGGTCATACTTACTGAATGCCCAATAATAATCCGTATCACAGGTGTCCTCCGGGTTAAAGCCAAGGGTTTGATTGTTATAAATCATCGGAGCCAGTCCATCGGCCGGTCTGGGGATCACTTTTACAGAAAACACTCCCCGTCCGCGGTCACAGGCGGCACTTGCCGCTTCGCAGGCTGCCTTAACGGCTCCCACATCACCGAGTACCTTAATGGTCTGCATCCCGTCACCTTTGCATGCTTCCATGCCCAGGAGTTCAACATTCGCTGACTTAACCGCAGCATCTGCCGCTTCAATGGCTGTCGCTAAACCGATGGCCTCAATTAAGCCCAGTGCTTGTTTCATGTCTTTCCTCCTTACTGTTCCGGGTTCCCGACATCTTTAAAAGGCATCCTTTTGACGAGTCGTGCCGCATTTGCACCAATATTTCGTAATGTAGTCTCGTCGCTTCCAGTAGAAACAATGAACAAAGGTTCATCTTCCTTTAACTTAATGTACTGTAAAACGATTTGATCGCTGATGCCAATGCCAACTCCCAAATGGGATGCCTCTGCGGCCTTATAGGCCAATTCCACAGCGGCCTTTTTATCCTTTTCTTCTAAAGAAAAAGGAAGGCCTTCCTCTTCAATTCCCAAAAGAACTTCAACAAGGATGTCTTTAGGAACGGTATTCTTTACATAGTATACTTTAATCTCAGGTTTTGGAGCCTCAAAATTAACGTTCATTTCATTCACCTTCGCCGTAAGATAAGACAAGTCCCGTGGCGACGGCATTTCTTGGCCCTTCACAGGCACGGATATTTGCACGCCCAGCTACAATTGAGTAACGTGACAGCGCATCTGTAACCATTTGTGGGACCTCGAAATCGAGTGCTGAACCACCAACCAAGGTGACGAATTCCATGTCTCTTACGTTGCCCGTCGGGCTGACCCTCTCCAGTGATCGGATCGCGTTGACGACAAAGACTTTTTCCTTAGCATCCCGGCGCACCTGCTTGATGCGTTCCAGGGAGTGGTTTCCAGGAACCGGAACCATACCATTAGGCGTTAAGATAACTACCCGGGCAAATGTCCTCGGGTCCAATGGTGTGTCAAAAAACTGAACGGTTCCGTCTTCATGACGAATATGGAAAAGACTTTCAACCTTTGCAAGCGGATACTTCTTGATGTCCTCCGGTAGACCCATATCATCAAAACCCAGCTCAGAGCCAATCAACATGGTTACCATGTTGCCGGCACCAGCCAAGTGGATGGATTTGATCTCACCAGCCCTGTTAATAATTGCCGCATCCGTTGATCCTGCCCCCATATCGATAATCGCCATCGGCTTGTTAGAACCCGGAGTCGTCAGCGCACCGCGGATAGCCATATCAGCTTCCACACCACCAACTTCAACTTTAACTCCCAGCTCTTTTTCAAGCTCTTCAGCGATCATGCTCATTTGCAGGCGATCTGCTTTAACCATGGCCGCGATACCAACAGCGTTTTCCATGGAAAACTCTTCAGCAACGCCCCCCCGTACACTTTGAGGTACAAAGGTGTCCACAGCCAGCAAATCCTGAATCTTGATGTTTACGGGTGATTGTCCAGTAAGGTTTGACATAACCTGCCGCACCTTTTCCAACATTCCCCCGGCATTTGTTCCGGGTTCTCCCTTAATGTCTTCGACGGGAGCCACACTTCTAATGGCCTCCATGATGACTTCTGCGCCTTCATCCACATTCACAGTTGCCTTTTTATTGGCACCCTGAATAATGATTTGACCAGCGGGGATTTTACGTTCCTTAACATCCCCTGCTGGTGTCTTGATGACAACAGCGGAGCGATTACCGATCAGCGCCCGGGATACAGGCACGACCTGCTTGGTTTCTTCCGGAGATAAATCAAACACTGTAGCAATCCCATAGGGATTGGAAAGCTGTTCGACAACGGCGCCAGGTGAAGCTACTTCAACGGCAGCCCGCATGCCTAGCGGCACCTTCTCGATTAGAGCCACTTCATCAACAATGGGGATTGGCTTTTTCAAACGGTTATTAATTAAAACGCCATCATCTCTTTGGACAATGGCACCATTTACGTAAATGCCGTTTGCGACGGCCTCATTAATCATACGGGATGAGTTTTCAAAGTCGATTTCACGCGGTATAATCGCGATAACCGAATCCCCCTTCTTCGCATTCTTAATGTCCCTTATGTTTACAGTCACCCCAACACCGGTTCCCAGGCCACCAGGAGTGGATGGGTTATGCCCGATCATTGTGGATTCTGTGATTATTGTTTCAGTAATGGTTTCCATTGCCACATCCCCAATAACAGGAGCGGCTTCGTTAAGGCGAATCAAATCAACGTCTTCTACAGCTAAGTTGACTTTATCGAGGGCTTGTTTTAAAGAGGAGAAGACACCATGGATATTCTGTCTCGTTCCCTTGATTCCTGTTGTCGGTACGATACCGCTGGAAAGGAATTCAGGTGAACCGGAGGTAATTCTTGCCAAGGCAGTTTCTGTACTGGCATTACCAATGTCTATCCCTGCTACTATCATATATCTTCCTCCAAACAGTCTCTTTATGATGAGACCTACAGACAGGGAAAGTCCTGCCTGTAGGTTTTAAGCGAATAATCCGCTTATTTAAATTCTTTCGTTCTCTTACGAGCGTATCCAACTTCAGCAGCTTCAGCAACTAATGCAGCAGAAATCGGAGCATTGTACTGTCCCTTTAATTCTTCTGCGATAGCTAAAAGTTCTTCTTTAGTGGACTTGTAAGGTCTCAGTGCGTTGTAGATTTCCAGTAAGCGAGCATCAGGAACTGCGATAAGTTCAGCTGCTCTTCTTAAGTTACCAGCGAAAGCGTCACGTTTAACGGATTCAGCAACCTGAGCCTGGAGTTCCAGGGTTTCAGGACGGATTCTTAAGTCTTCAGGGCTTAACTGGCCAGCTAACAATTTGTCAATGGTCAGGTCTTTATATGCCTTGCCGGTTGCGGAAACGATGAGTTCAGGTCTCTTGTCCCCGATTGGGTAATCAGCAGCGGATACAGCGCCTGCTGCTGCAGCGGCAGGTGCAGCGGCTGACATAGAAGACATAACTTGTTTAACGATTTGTTCTAACATTTGTTCTTGAGTCATTCTCTCCACCTCCTATTTGAATGTTACTTGCATTTCAACGGCTTTTTTACCGTTGACAACATGTTCAACTTCCTTCAGATAAAGGAGAGCTGCACGTGCCTGGTATGCCGGACGAGCCATCTGGTCATTCCGTACAGGAACAGGATTCGGGCTTTCGCCTTTGGCATACTTAGCAGCATTCTTACCGATTGCACGGTAGGTGTCTAAGTCGATCAGAGGACACTGGGAGAACAGTTCCAGGTTAGACAGCTGGGGTAAATCTTTCTGGTGGATGAGGCAGGTACCACGAGATTGAATCCCGATAGCAACGCCAGAACCGGAAAGTTCAGCACAGTCATGTCCAACAACAGCAACGTCGCCAGAACGATAAACCTTAACCACGCGGTATTTCATACCTTCTTCTTCGATACCAGCGATCATTTCCTTTAAGATCTTAGCGTGTGGTACGCCAATGATGTTAACGGTCTGAGCGTCTGCAAAAGCAGCGGAGATACCGATGACGACTTCGTCAGCAGCGGTTCCTACGGAAGCTTCGCCAACAGCGGTGAGTTCGACACCTTCTGCGGCAGCAGCCACAGGAGCAGCAGCCGGAGCTGCAGCGGGGGCGCCACTCATTTCTTTTAATACATCTTCGATGATACTTTTAAGCATTTGTTCGTTAATAGCCATTCTATACACCCCTTTCCACTAAATTGTTGCCGGGTCATCTGCCCATGGAATATTCTGGATTTCCTGCCATCTTTCATCACTGATCTGGTAGCCAGTTGCAACACCATGGTAGGTGTTCGGGTAGTTGACAGCGGAAATAACTTCGAAGTCAGATGATAACTTGGAAGCGGTGTGTAAGTAGTCGCCAGCGCACTTCTGTAACTGAATGTTAAAGATAGATTCAGCAACATCACGCATGCCGCCGCGATCCAGAGCTTTAATGAAGTCAACAGCAGTTGCTCCACGGCCCAGAAGATCATCAACAGCTTTAAGGTCAGCAACGACATCACGGTCAGGCATATCCTGAGAACCATTAGCATAGGTTGCAGCTTCGACTTCAGCATCGGTGATTTCGGTCAGGCCTAATTCTTTAAAGATAACCTGCATTGCACGAGCAGCTTTAGCACGAGCAGCAACAACGGTATCTTCATCAGCAGGCTGTAAACCGGCATCGATCTTAAGGTCACGCTGGATAACGTTCCAGTCATCATAGTCTTCTGCATCCCAGTTGGAACCAGCGAACATATTGTCGTAGTTTGGAGTTGCGGAGTAACCAGAACAGATATAGTCAGTACCAGGTACCATCTGCATCAGGGAACGGGCACATCTTCTCAGATCAGAGTGTGTAAATGTCTGGTCATTGGAAGAAGCACATTCGAGGTCTAAGCAGGCTGCCAAGAGGTTTTCTGCCAGGACTTCGCGGATACCACCGGGGACACCAGCGGGAACACCGATACAGGAAACGGAACCATTCTGAGTCCCCTGGACGCCAGCACCCTTGGTAACATACAGGCAGCGGGCTTCAAGGTACAGCATAGATTTACCTTCGGCATAACCCATCTGAACTTCAGAACCGGAACCGGAGGTAAAGCGCATCTTCAGACCACGGGAAGCGTAGCAGGATGCTAAGAATGCTTTCGAGTAAGGCGTATCATCACCATCCATGAAAACAGGTTCTGTACCATAGACAGAAATGGTTTCAGCGTAAGCGGTGTAGCCTCTCATCCCTAAGTCAAGTTCAGTTGCTTCTTCAACAGCACACTGGGTTAAGATACCAGGGCGGCCAACATTGGCGCCAATCATGATAGCCAGGGCGTTGAATGGTGCGTAACGAGCGATACCAACAGTTGTTTCCATTTCGTCGAAACCACGGATAGCGGCTTCAGCAGCATCAGCTGCGATCTGGATCATGTTATCTTTAACGTTAGTAACGTGGCACTGGTTGGAAGGCATGATACGGGCACGCATTTTGTTCTGTGCCATCATCATTTCCAAAACAGTCATTTTGTTGAGTACATCAACGATTTTAGCAGGAGTGATGGAAGTCGTAATATCGACAACTTCAGCTCTGGGTACGTGGATGTCAACTAATTTGTTGGCGATTTCCAGGGAATCCATTGCCATATATTCTTCTGCTTTGTCCAGACGGATACCATAGTTTGCGATGAAGGTATCCAGCATATCGAATTCAGCTCTGCATTTGCCGTCCATTTCGACGATGATGCCGTTTTCGACCTTAATGCTCGGAGTAGGATCCCCAGCACTGTTCATCGCGATCAGACCAACTTCAGGCCATTCTTTAACGAAACCGTCCTTTTTAACTGGACGTGCATCTAAAGCTTCAAATCTTTTTGATCTCATTGTCATTCCTCCTTGATTTATCTTCAACTAATCCAATTTCAACTTAGATGTAAGGAGTAGTCGTAGACGGGCAAGGTCCACCTAAGGCTTCGAGGGCTTGTTTACCAATTTCACGTGCAGCATAAACAGCCTGACGCACAGCACCAGCATCCCCACATACGAAGATAATTGCTTCGTTGGAGTATTTGGTACCACCATTGTCAGGTGATGCAAAACCAATGAGTTCAACGTTAGCAGCTTTCAGGGCACCATCGCTCATGAGAACGCCGATACCAGCAGGAGCACCAACGATAATAGCGAAAGCTTTACCGATAGGAGCGCCGAATACCATATTACATGCGAAGGAAGCACGAGCGGTGTACTGGAATTCCAGATGGCCAGCGTCATTGCCATAGACATCGCCGAAGGTTCTGTTTAAGTCATTTAAAGCGACTTCGACAGCACGTTTTGCATCGGAAACATCTTCTGCACCGAAGATACACAGGGAACCATGACCAGCGCCACCCTTGGTGTCACGGGCAAATTCACAGATAACCAGTTCGGTGTTTGTTGCTTTAACAGCTTCATCAGCTGCGAAAACCTGAGGACCAGCACCAGTACGAGCGGAGAGGATACCGATAGAACGATACTTAGGATCGATCTTCATTGCTTCATGCAGGTTAGAGTCTACATTAGCGATAACGAAACCGATTGTGTCGCCAATAGCGGTTCCAACGAATTCAGTTAAACCACAAACACCAGTAGCAGCTGCACAGGTACCTGTTTCTTCAACTTCGTCCATTTTCTTCATGACTTCTTCCATCAATTTGTTCATTAAATCATCTTTCATTAATTCACACCTCCATTAATTTTTTAGAAACTGGGCAACATTTTTTCCACATCTTGATGTGGTCTTGGAATCACATGTACTGAAACGACCTGACCGACCTTGTCTGCAGCTGCAGCACCTGCGTCAACGGCTGCCTTAACCGCTCCCACATCGCCACGTACCATTACGGTTACGAGACCGGATCCGATTTTTTCGTATCCTGTGAGCTCGACATTAGCAGATTTGACCATGGCATCTGCGGCTTCAATACAGCCGACGAGACCTTTGGTTTCAATCATGCCTAAAGCTTCATTAGTCATAAGCTTCGTCCTCCTTGGTTTGAATATTATTGTTACTGTCATTATTTTAAACCATAACCCCGGGTAATTACTTGCACTATTATTATAAAAAATCCTTGAACACCCCATTTTCAGGGCATTTACACGTATTTACATAAACTTGCAAAACATTCTTTTTTTCACTCTTTACAAAATCATGATGTCTTCATAAAACCTCAAAAAGAGAAGGCGTTTTTTTGTGTTCATCTTATACAATTTTGTCCTTTTAAAAAAGGGATGCCTTCCTGACGGATGGCATCCCAGTTCTTTTATTCTTCCGCAGCAGCAGCTGCCGCTAATTTTTTCTTTTCCCGCCGGAATTCCGTAGGGGTAAGCCCCGTACTTTTTTTAAACACCTTACTGAAATAATTGGGCTCGTGGTAAGATAAATCCAAGGCGATATTGATAATCGGCACATCCGTATTAATGAGCATATCCTTGGCAATTTCAATCTTACGTTCCGTTAAGTAGGTCACAAAATTGACCCCGGTTTCTTTTTTAAAAATCTTACTTAGATAATAGGAGCTCATATTCGCATATTCCCCAACCTGATCCAGGGAAATATCTTTATGGCAGTTTCGATCGATATAATTTAAGATATCCTCAATGCTATTCTTCCGGTTATCCCGGATATCCATGAGCTTATCAAAAATCTTATCAATAGATTTCATAATTTCAACCTTCAGGTCGTAGCGATTTTGATAGCTGTTGACAAAATGCTGATGGTTATTGCGGTTGCGGAGGGTGCTCTTAATATCATAATTGCAGGTATCTACGCTGACCACATTCAGCTCTTCCATGAAATGCTGGATTTCATGCTGGATGGATATCAGATCGTAGCCGTAATAATCGTACAAAATATCCAAATATTCCGTTAACGCCACCCGGGAATCATTGTACTTCTTCTGTACCACTGCAAAAATAACCTCATTCATCTTCTCATCGAATTTATTTTTAGCATTCACCTTAAGAGAGGTGATGGCTTGGTTCACGGCTTCGATAAGCTGGGCAGGCCGAATGGGTTTTAATAGAAAATCATCCACCTTGGCTTTAATGGCCTGATGGGCAAAATCAAATTCATTAAAGGCCGTAATCAGGATGACCTTGGTATTCGGATCATCCTTTTTAATCTGTCTGAGCACCTCAATGCCGTTCATCTCCGGAATATTAATATCCATGATGACGATATCCGGGGTCGTCTTCCGTATGTTTTCCAGGGCAACGGTTCCCGAGGCTGCGGTCCCCACCACATCCACATCATCAGCCTGTTGGGTCAATATCAGTTCAAGGGCTTCGATTTCCAGATGCTCATCCTCTACGATAAAAACTTTATACATTGAGTCCCCTTCCTGGCACGACTTTAAACGGCAGATGAATGACCACTTCCGTGCCGATCTCTACCGTTTCATTGAAACGCACCCCATAATCCTCTCCAAAATAATATTTTAAACGCCTATTGGTGTTGTCAATTCCAATGCCGGTTCCGGTTCCTCCTTCCCCGGCTTCATAAGTCCCTTCCATCAATTGGGCTTCCAGGGCCTCATTGATGCCAGGTCCATTATCGATGACACGGATAGACACATAATCCTCCTTCATATGAGCTGAAATCGTAATTTTTCCTCCAGTCACACTGGGTTCAATGGCATGATTAATGGCATTTTCCACAAAGGGCTGGATGGTCATGAAGGGACAAAGCACATCACTGCAGTCCTCATCCAGATCGATGGTATAATCCAAACGGTTGCCCAACCGCATTTTCTGGATGGAGAGGTAATTTCCCACATGTTCCATCTCTTCACCCAAGGTTACAAAATCATTATTTTCCTTTTTAAGGGTATAGCGCATCATATCTGAGAAGGAGTAAATCATTTCCTGGGTCTTGTCCGCATTCTCCAACAGGGCTAACCGCCCGATGGTATTGAGCACATTAAAAAGGAAATGGGGATTGATCTGTGCCTGAAGCGCCTTTAAATCCGCCTCTTTCAGCGCTGCCTCAATCTCACTGCGATGCTTGACCTCCTCCATCAGCTCCAGGTTTTTGCTGTGGAGCTCCTCCTGCATGATGTGGATCATTTGCTTTTCCACCAAATAGTTGGCAATGGTGTATAATAAATCGGCTGAGGCCCGCACCTGGTTCAGCGTCGTCACCAGGGTCTCATCGTGAAGCTTCTGCACCTCAGGATGATCTGAAAAATCTGTTAGCTCCATGGAAGAGCCCATGGGGAGCTTATCCATTTCTTCCTTGGGTATCCGTACCTGTCCCGATAAAATGGCCCCCAGATAATTCCCCTTCACCATGATGGGGACTGCCAGATCCACTAATCCACCATGGCAGATATAAATGGACGGCTTTCCAGAACGTGCCGACTCAATCCCACCATGGGCATCAGAGCGATAGCAGCATTCCAGACAATGGGCATCTTCACGGACTTTCAGGCAATACTTCGAAAAATTGCTGTATTTGGTGATGGGGTTCCCCTTGTAATCTACCGTAATGGTGGCAAATCCCGTTGCCTCCGAAAAGGAGTCCTGGATTCGCTGGAGAACATCCACGTCAAACACATCAGTTATTTTTAGCAAGACTCTCATACACACCCCACCAATTTCTGTTCCTTGTTTAAATAGATACTTTTCCGATTTTTACTCTATTATAGCACAGGACTCGAATTTTTATCAGTCTCTTTTCATTTTTCAAGATTTTTTTGTCATCCTCCAGCACTTAATTGACTAAAACCTTAAGTTTCCTTAGTTTTTTATCCCTTACCACGTGTTGACGCTCCCTCACCATTCTTATATAATGGAGGAAATCATGGAGGAATTATGCAATCATACCAAGAAGTACTAAAGCTTTTACAAGAAAATCAGGGGAATTATCTATCTGGCGAGGAAATGGGCGCACGCCTCGGGATCAGCCGTGGTGCCATTTGGAAAGCCATCGAAACCCTTCGCCGGCAGGGCATCCGCATTGATTCGAAAAATCGGTGCGGATACGCCATCCTTGAGGCCGATGGCCGCTTAACCCCATCTGCCATCGCCCTGGAGCTGGGAGACGCCCAGGCTGCCGAGCACATCGCCGTGTACGATTCGCTGCCATCCACCAACACCTTCCTTCGGGAGGAGGCTCTGGCAGGGGCCCCGGCTGGTCGAACCATCATCGCCGACACCCAAACCGGAGGCCGGGGACGGATGGGCCGCCACTTCTTCTCTCCCCCAGGCTCTGGTATTTATCTCAGTGTCCTTTATCGCCCTACCCCCGACAGTACCTTGCCCCAAACCATCACCATGGCGGCCAGTGTGGTCATTGCCCAGGCGATTGAAGCCGTCACCGGGCAGTCCCCAGGCATCAAATGGGTGAACGACCTCTACCTGGATGGGCTAAAGATTGCCGGCATTCTCACCGAGGCCTCCGTCAATATTGAAGCTGGCGGCGTGGACCACATGGTCCTGGGCGTTGGCATTAATCTTTACGCCCCAGAAGGTGGCTTTCCAGAGGATATAAAAGCCATTGCCGGTTCCCTCTATCCCAGTGAAAAGCCCACCGATCCCACCCTCCGTCTACGCCTTACCGCCGCACTCATTAAAGGGCTGTGGCAGCTGGGCCATTCCCGGGGCATTGGGGATTATATTGAGGATTACCGGGCCCGCTCCATCCTCATCGGTGAAGAGGTCATCATCACGGCAGGGAACCATCAACACCGTGGCCAGGTCATCGGCTTTGACGATTCCGGTCACCTCCTCCTAAGCGATAATGACGGTCCCATCAAAAATATCAGCTCCGGGGAAATTACCCTGCGCATCGCCGCCACTAGAAAGGACACACCATGCATTTAAGACCCAAACCCTGGGCGAGGCCAGAACTTCTCGCCTGCGGTTTTTTCATTGAAGAACCCTGGACCTTAAAGGGCCACTGGGCAGAGGCCTTTCCCAAGTCCCAGCCCCTGCACCTAGAGCTGGGCTGCGGCAAGGGCCAGTTCATCGCAGAGTTGGCCCAGCGCAACCCAGACATCAACTACCTTGCCATCGACATGATTGACACCGTGCTGGGTCTGGCCCAGCGTAACGTCCGGGCCGCCTACGACGGTGCCCCGGTGGACAACCTGCGCCTGACCGCCTGGGATATCGCCCGGATCGATACCATCCTTGACGCCAGCGATACCACCGAACGCATCTATATCAACTTCTGCAACCCCTGGCCCCGGCGCCGACACCATAAAAAAAGGCTGACGCATCCGCGTCAGCTCGAAAAATACCAGGCTTTTTTAATCCCCGGTGGAGAAATCCATTTTAAAACCGATGATGACGCCCTTTACGATGCCTCCCTGGGCTATTTTGAAGAAGCCGGATTCACCCTCACCCAGGAAATCCGGGACCTCCACGCCGCCCAGGACCCCCTCAATATTGAAACCGAGCACGAAGCCCTGTTCTTAAAGCAGGGGATTTTAATTAAAAAGGCCGTGGCCCGGTTAGAATAGCACACTGGACAACAAACCAATCCGCTGAAATCACACGACAACCCGCGGACAGCCGTCACTTCTCTACACACTCTCCAATCCGGTCCATTTCATCCATCCACAGCCGCACCTTAGCATCCGAGGGCATCCGCCAATCCCCTCTGGGGGACAGAGCCACCGAGCCCACCTTGGGGCCGTCGGGCAGACAGGAGCGCTTAAACTGCTGGCTGAAGAACCGCCAGTAGAAATTTCGCAGCCACTTGTAAATCACCGTCTCCCCATAGACCCCATCAAAGGCCTGGCAGGCCATAAAGAAAATCTTCTCCGGAGCAAAGCCATTGCGCATCACATGATATAAAAAGAAATCATGAAGGGCATAGGGCCCCACCAAATCCTCTGTCTTCTGGGCAATTTTCCCCGTCTCATCCGGGGGCAGCAGCTCCGGAGACACCGGAGTATCCAGGACATCGTACAAGATCTCTTGGATCGCCCCATCCCCATTCATATCCGCCACATAGCTCACCAAATAGCGCACCAGGGTCTTGGGAATGCCGGCATTCACCCCATACATGGACATATGGTCTCCATTATAGGTTGCCCAGCCCAGGGCCAGCTCCGATAAATCTCCGGTTCCTACGACAATCCCACCCAGGTCATTGGCCACATCCATTAAAATTTGGGTCCGTTCCCGGGCCTGGGCATTCTCATAGGTGACATCATGAACCCTCAAATCATGGCCAATGGCCTCCAGATGTTTAACACAAGCATCCTTAATACTGATTTCGTGAAAAGTGGCCCCCAGCCCTTTAATGAGAGACACAGCATTGTCATAGGTGCGATCCGTGGTCCCGAAGCCCGGCATCGTAATGGCATGGATGCGGTCCCGGGAAATCCCCATGCGATCACAGGCATTCACACACACTAAAAGGGCCAGGGTTGAGTCTAATCCCCCGGAAATTCCCAGAACCATGGGAGGCTCACCGATATGCTTTAAGCGACTCACCAGACCCATAGACTGGATGTTGAAAATTTCTCCACAGCGTACCCGCCGGCGCTCAGCGTCCGCAGGCACAAAGGGAGATGGGTTAAAGGACCGCTCCACCTTGTAGCCATGGCGAATGGTAAAAAACACATCCCGCAGGGGGGCATCCCCATAAAAAGCCACCCCATCCATAAAGGAGGACTGGGTTCTCCGGTCATGGAGGAGAGCCTCCACATCCACATCCGCCACAACGAGCTGGTCCTCAAAAGCGAATCGGGTGCTCTTAGCCAGTAAGGTACCCTTCTCATACACCAGGGCATCCCCACCAAAAACCAAATCCGTGGTGGATTCTCCGGTTCCGCTGGAGCAGTACAGATAGCCCGCATTACAGCGAGCGGATTGCTGTTTCACCAGCTCCTGGCGGTACTCCCCCTTACCAATGAGCTCATTGCTGGCCGAAGGATTGGCAATGAGCACCGCCCCGGCCACCGACAGCTTTCCACTGGGTGGAATGGGCGCCCACAAATCCTCGCATACCTCGATTCCCAGAGCCAGCTCCGGCCAATCCTCACTGCGAAACAGTAAATCCGTCCCCACTGGAAAATCAAATCCCGCAAAGCTGGCCCATTCGCGCTTTAGAGACGCCCCCGAGGAAAACCACCGCTTCTCATAAAATTCATGGGAATTAGGAACATAAACCTTGGGTACCATCCCCAGCAGCTCCCCCTGGTTAAAGGCCACCGCCCCATTGTACACTGCCCCATCCACAGGAATGGGTGCGCCCAGGATAATCAGTATGTCCTTATTCTGGGACCAGGCACCAATACGCCCAAGGCCCTCGGCCACCCCATCCATTAGGAGGGACTGGGCAAATAAATCACCGCAGGTGTAGCCCGTCAAACACAGCTCCGGGAAAATAACAATTCCTACACCCCCATTCCAAGCCTGCTGGCACAGCTCCAGAATTTTATCCGTATTGGCTACCGTATCCGCCACCACCACCTGGGGAACGGCACAGGCCGTCTTAACAAATCCAAATCGTTTCATCGCAACCTCTTTTTCCATCAAAATGGTCATTTTTCATGTAAATTCTTTGAAATCCCCATATCTAGTATGGGATATTTTCAATTATAACCGCAAAATAATCTGCCTGCAAGGGTGTCCTTTTTAATCCCCATTATCCACAGGATTGTGGATAACTTTTTCCATTAATAATACACAGCCGCCCCTTAATTATTTTGGCTTAATACCGACATTTTCGACACTTTCCACTGAGTTATCCACATTATCCACTGTTATATTCCACATTTTCCACAAAACTGTGGATAACTTACCCCAAATCCTGTAAATAATTTCAATTTATCCACACAAAAATCCTCCAACCTATATTTTGTGTCAAGGATTTTTTGAGAAAAAATAAGGCCGCAGATCTGTGGTTATCCACAGCTCTGCGGCGGGTCATTTTACTTCTGATGTTTTCTGGATTCCTGGAACTTAAGCCCCGCTTTTACCAAGTAGGCAAATAAGGGGTGGGCTTTATTGGGCCGGGATTTAAACTCAGGATGGGCCTGGGTGGCAATAAAGCAGGGATGGTTTTTAAGCTCTACCATCTCTACCAGCACCCCGTCTGGCGACATTCCTGAGAACACCAATCCCTTTTCCATCAGCTGAGGAATAAAAGCATCATTCACCTCATAGCGGTGACGATGGCGCTCTTCAATCTCATCCGTCCGATAAATCTTATGGGCCAAGGTCCCCTCGGTCAGCTTACAGGGGTAAGCCCCCAAACGCATGGTTCCTCCCATATTCTGAATCTTCTTCTGTTCTTCCATCAGGCTGATAACCGGGTAAGGGGTTTCCTCATCCAGCTCAATGCTATTGGCCCCGGCCATCCCCGCCACATTGCGGGCGTATTCGATGACCGTCAGCTGAAGGCCCAGGCACAGGCCCAGGAAAGGCACCTTATGCTCCCTGGCGTAGCGGATAGCTTCAATCTTACCCTCGATCCCCCGGTTTCCGAAGCCCCCAGGCACGATAATCGCATCCACATCTCCTAAGTAACGATCCACATTTTGCTCATTGAGATCCTCAGAGTGAATCCACTTGATATCCACCACGGTATTATTGGCAATCCCACCATGGCGCAGGGCCTCTGCCACCGACAGATAGGCATCGTGGAGCTCCACATACTTACCCACCAGCGCCACACTCATTTTATTCTCTAAGCTCTTCGCCTTGGAGACCAGCTCCTTCCATTCCTTCAGATCCGGCTTACACTCCGGCAGGTGCAGCTTTTCGCACACCAGGTTGGCCAGACCTTCCTTTTCCAGCAGCAAGGGCACCTCGTATAATTCAGAGGCATCCAGATTGCTCACCACAGCCTCCTTATCCACATTACAGAAGAGGCTAATTTTATCCTTCATGCCCTCTTCCACGTCCTTTTCTGAGCGCATGACAATAATATCCGGCTGAATCCCGATGCTGCGCAGCTCCTTAACGGAATGCTGGGTGGGCTTGGTCTTCAGCTCCCCGGCCATCCCCAGGTAGGGCAAGAGGGTCACATGGATGTAAATCACATTATCCGCCCCCAGGTCCCCCTTGCATTGGCGAATGGCTTCCAGGAAGGGCAGGCTTTCGATATCCCCTACGGTTCCCCCAATTTCCGTAATGACCACATCTGGATTGGCCGGACTATCCGCCACCCGCTGGATGCTCTCCTTAATCTCGTTGGTAATGTGGGGAATGACCTGTACCGTCCCCCCGAGGTAATCCCCCCGGCGTTCCTTGGAAATCACGTTCCAATACACCTTCCCGGTGGTCACGTTACTGTACTTGCCCAGGCTTTCATCGGTAAACCGTTCGTAATGGCCCAAATCCAAATCCGTCTCAGCCCCATCATCCGTCACAAAGACCTCACCGTGCTGGTAAGGGCTCATGGTGCCCGGATCATAATTCAAATAAGGGTCAAATTTTTGGATGGAAACCTTCATCCCCCGGGCCTTCAGCAGCCGCCCCAGGGATGCGCTGGTAATCCCCTTGCCCAGCGAGGATACCACGCCGCCCGTTACGAAAATATACTTTGTCTTCATCTTGCCTCCCGATTAAAATAAAAAAATCACTGCAAAAGTGGTTTTTTTTTTGCAGTGATGCGTGCAACAATATTCTATTCTTATTGTACCGGATTTTTTGAAAAAGGCAAGGGGTAAATTATTTAAATTTGGTGCTTGATGATTTCGGTTTTGTCACACTACTGCCAGGCAGTCCCAATCTTTTTCTGGACGACGGTTTCTGATGCCCCGCCTTTTTGATCATTCACCTTGATATTAATGCGATACTTTCCGGTTTGGTCTACATAGCTCACAAGACGCACCTTAACCTGTTCCCCAATCTGGGTTTCCCCCGCCCCACCGATTAAAACCAGACAACACCCCTTTTTCTGAGGAAGATAGGTTTCATCCGTAAAGGGATACTTAAAATTTCCATTATCCAAACTGACATCTAACACATTGCTATTCGCATTGCCTTTTAAGCTCCCGAAGGAAAAGGGTATATCACCTTTGACATATGCCTTAATTTTAGCGCCTAAGTCTTTTCGGAGCTGTGTGTAAGCACCATCGTTCGTATTGTCATTGACCGGCACCTTATCCAATGTCCCAATGAGCTCTGTCGCCGCCCCCTGTGCCGCCACATACACCTCCCGGGCTTCTGCAATGGCCGCCTTCCCCCGGGCATCCTCCACGAAGCCCAGCATAGCCGGTATGGTGAAGGCGGCGATGACGGCCAGGATCACCAGGACGACGATGATTTCAACGAGGGTGAAGCCCCGAGTTTTCATTAATTTTTTCATCCCCTACGCCTCTTCTCCGACTTTTAAAGTTTTAACGTCAGCACAATCCAAATACATTCATCACATCGATTGTCTGTATTAACGGCCTTGACCATGCACGTATACTCGTACCCGCTCTGTAAAAGAACGCTGACCCCCTCACAATAATAGCGTGGCAAATATCCAATACGGTTTCCATCACTATCTAGAATTTGAATTGCATTGTGGTCTTTGGGATTTTTCGGCTCGCTTTTCAGATAAAGGGAATCTCCGGGGGCTAAATGCAGGGCCTTCTCGCAATTCTCTCCATCACAGCCTAAATAGTACCTAGGTCCAGCAACATAGAAACATCGCTGAATCTCCCCATCCTTTTCCTGTTCTGCAAAGATAGGATCAATGAATTGAAATTGATCGATTGGCAGTTTTGCTCCACTTCGCTTCAAAAGCTCATACTCATCATAGCTGTCTAATTTATACTTCTTTAAAATCCCTTCAATTCCAACCCGTTTCCGGTCAGGTAATCGACTGGAAAAAGCAGGAAACAGAAAAGCACTGTGATACGTCTTTTTAACATCATCAAAGGGGAGCATCAGATCAAATCCTGCTTCTATAGCCGCTTCCACCTCCAGACCATAATTAAAGGTATATCCCCCATTATGGATAAGCTGACCAACCACGAACTGCCGACGGGTTACATCATCCTTCCATACCAGATAAAGAAAATCTTTATTCTGAATCTTTGTCATTCTGTATCCTCCTTCCCAAACACTTTTTTAAATATACCACTTTTGTATTTAAAAATCGACATAATAATTCTTTTCGTTTTTCACTAACCTCTGATTTTTCAAAGGTTGAAACAATCTTATTAATCTTCTGGGGAGAAAGAACCATGACACTTTCCTCAACCCATTGCATCAACCAATCCGAAACATAGTGCTGTCGGATATGTTCCAACATCTCCAAATGGGTTGGTTCCTTCTTTTTGTTAGAATCAATCCGTATCCGACTCCTTGACTTAGAATCGACCAGAGAAATAAAACGCACCCGATCATTTCCCAAATACGAATCGATTTGTTCTTCCGTGACATAAGCACATAATGATGAACCATTATCATAAATCGGGCAAAAGCGGCGTGCCTTTTCACGGTTAATCAATAACGCCCAGTTACTTTGATGCCGATCACTATTTCCAATCAGAAAATCAAAGATCACCATTCTCAAAGCCTCCCTTTGGAGGAACTTATCTTCAAGCACCTCCAAAATCATCCCTAACGAATAATAGCTTTGAGTATCCTTATCAAATAACTGATCCGCTCTAAAAGAGGGATATTTTTGGCCAATCAGACGGATTCCTTCGATAAGCTCTTCATCCCCTTTATTAATGAGGTAGCTCATGCAGCCTTCGCGCCCATCGCGTCTTCCCAAATCGATATCTGCACAAGGCAGCTTAACGGCTGTAGCTAATTCCTGAGCTAGTTTTTCTGAGACATGTTCCTTTGTCAATTCTGACTTTCTAAACTTAAACAGCCCGATTCTTCCACTCTCTGTTTGGGTGAGCCAGATTTTTTCACTCCGACCGCTCCCTTCATTGGCCCCTTCATATTCTCCCCAATTGTCAAAACACTTCATTTTCTTAATCCTTTTCACTCTGCATCCGTTAAAGTAAGCGTTGCTGTATTCAGATAGGTGAAATTCGAGCTTTTCGCTGCGGTAATCTGACCGGTTCTATACCCCGCCTGTTTGGTATCATAAACCATCACTTTGTAGCTTTTGCCGGATTGGATGGCCTTGCTTCCGGTCAGACCATTGGTTTCACACCAGATAATGGTGTAGCCATAGTCATCTGCGTTGGATGTCGTGCCATTGGGCTCATATCCCCCATCCCTAGAATTGGGGACCACAGCCCAGACGTATTGACTATTGATATCCGAAATGTCCGCGGCACTTGCCAATATTGAGTTGGTGTTGCCATAAACGCATTTATCAGAGAACCAACCACTGGACGATCCTTGTTTCGAATTGATTACCGCACCAGTATTACGATTGTTGCCGTGAAATAATCCATTATAAAATGTACAAGCATTCCAATATACAGGACCATAGTTTTCACCATACAGCATATTCGCAAGCTTTTGAATACACTTCTTTGCACTATCATCCTCTGGCGGTGCCTCCTGGACGATAATCGAATAGGTCGTCGTGACGCCCTTATAGGTAACCACCACCGTCTGCGCCCCTGCCTTGGATAAATCATACCCCGAGCAGCTGGCTGCGCTGAGGTCAATATCATATGTTTTACCATCACTATAGGTCGCCGTCAGCTTTCCTTCGTCGGTGGAGAAATCCTCCCCAGTTTTATACACGGTTTTGGGGTAAAGATATTTACTACCATCACTTTTAAACGCAATGGACTTAATACTATTGGCCCATTTGATATTCGTCCCTTCTGCAACACCGTACAACCCTTCGGTATCAGCCGTAAAGCATCCCTCAGGAACGGTCGTACTCGTTGTCTTCAGTGTCCCAAATTGCTGGCCATTACTCATTCGGTCCTCCGCTGTGACACCGATTTTTGCGCTGGTACCAAGATCAGCGGTGACGTTCAGATATTTTGTGCCCTTTAGAAATACATTACTGGCATTTTTTGAACCCTCTGCACCACTGGTGTTTTTAGTAATTTGGACGTTGTCCGTTACATTAAGGGTTGATTTTTCATTGACATAAATGCCGCCAGCACCTTGGGTTACTTGATTTCCTTTGATTTCCACATTGCCCGAAACCGTAATAATCTGCGGCGTGGTTCCCCCACCAACGATACCGGTGGTCTCACTGCCAGCAATGATGTTGTTTTGGATTTTAACATTGTCTCCAATATTGATTGTGGCGTTTTCTTTTGCTTTTTCCTGGCCAGAATGAGTAAGGATGGCCCATGTTTGGTCATTATTATTCCCGCTAATGGTCAGATTATCCTGTAGGGTCAGGGTCCCGCTGTCGCAGTCTAATACACCATACTGACCATGGCACCCTGTAATATTGGCTTTCTCTGCATCCGACCCACCGATTGTAATCGTGGAACCGCGACCACTGATGGCACCACCGTAGAGCGCGAAACAATTCGAAATTTTTGAGTTCTCGATTTTGGCCTGAGTCACCGTCGCAATTCGTATTGCACCACCGCCTGTGTAATTACCACTGCTGGATGTCGTAGCCGTACAGGCACAATTGTCAATGATGCTTTCTGTTATCGTCAGTGGAGTTTGAAAAGTTGTGATGCCCCCACCGAATTGGACCGCACTACAACCAGATATGGTCGAATCGCTAATGGTGAGCGAACCTACAGCATCCTTAGAATATACAGCCCCGCCGGAGCCACCGCTTCCAGAAGCCGTGCATCCCTCAATCCTTGATTCCCTAAGGGTTGCCTTGGTCTTTTCCAGATAAATGGCACCGCCTGCCGCTTTGTCCGAATTATCCTCACAATTTTTAATCGCGCTTTTTTCAATCGTTAGTGTACTGTTTTTCGAATAGATGGCACCGCCTTTATTAACGTTACTTTGATTCCCAAATCCATCCATGATTACATTCTCGAAAATAACTGTACCACTCGTTTGAAAGAGTGCCCGGCTGTCTTTGTTTTGGGGATTTCCCTTAAGGGTGAGGTCCTTAATCGTAATTGTCTTACCTGTGGTATATACTTTGAAAAGGGCTTCTGTTCCTGTTATACCATTCGTTAATGTCACTGAATCTAATGATTCAACCTTCGTCAAGGTGATATTTTTTGTAAAAGATACCTGGGCTTTCACTGTATATTCTGGTACCAGCATTTCAATACGATCACCGTCCACTGCCTGTGTGAGGGCATCCTGTATGGCCGTATCACCATCAAAGGGGATAACATCTTCTCCATGACGCAGCTGGCAAACGGCAACATAAGCCGCATTACGCCAGACAATACGCTTATTATTAACCTCAAAACCATAGTATTGATCTTTCGCCTCTTTTTGTACATTCGTGTCGGCATAAAGCGTATTAACATTTTGGGCCTTTTCTTCCGCAGCCGTGGCAAATTGTTGACCATTGGCCTCTCGGGTCTTATTCTCCATGGTCACTCCGATACTGGCCGTCTCTGTCAGACCGCCTTCTGCAATGGTCAGGTTCTTATTCCCTGGCAGGTAGAGGTTGCAGGGACTGGGGTCCTCGCCCTCTACCGGTTGACTGTTTTCTGTAATCTGCACAGTACCGCCAAGGGTCGTACTTGCGCCTCCGGCATAGACGGCACCAGTGGGGGAGGAACAGCTGGTGATGGATGTACCCGTTATGTTTAGGGAACTATTACTAATCAAGTTGATGGCACCACCTTGATTGACAGCGGTACAGTTTTCAATCTTAGCCCCATCTAAGGTAACAGGCGTTGTCGATGATTTATTGGTTTCTGTGACAACCGATAAGGCTCCGCCATATTGGGCGCTGCACCCTCTAATAACCGTTCCTTCACCCAGTGTCACCAAGGCGGTGCCACCTGCTGCAATGGCACCACCATTGCTTATTATTTCCCCCGTTCCACCAGCGGAATTAATGGTGCAGTTCTCTATGGTGCTTCCCTTGATACTCAATTCCCCTTCCGTTTTTAAAGCAAAAGCGCCGCCATAAAAAAGGTTTGTTTTAGAAAGCGTAAAGTTTTTTATTGTTGCCCCTGTCACAACCACCTTTCCCTTAGACACATAAGCCACGCGACAGGTCGCCCCTGACGAATTTTCGCCAGTATTTCCACCATCAAGCACAATATTATCCAAGGTCAATGTCGCATTAGAATCTTTAACCTGGAACAGATTACTGGCAGTCTGGCTATTCGTATAAATTCGGGACGGACCCCCGACGATATCCTGGGCGGTCGTAATCGTCACATTCTTACTGATGCTAATCCCTTCATCGCCACCCCCTGCCGGATTAACTTGAACATCGGGATTCAGCCGATAATCCGCTACCACAATCTGGATAGTCTGATTATCCTTAACGTCCTTCACCGCTTGCTTAAGGGCTGTGCTGTCCCCCGATACAGTATCCGTATATTCTTTGACCATACCACCATTGGCATCAACGATGCGAACCTGAACCAGCTTAACCGTAATTGACTGCCATGTCGCCGTTTTGGTTATATTCCCTTCGGTATAGCTGACGCCAATATCTTTTGTTCCTGTACTCTGCATTGCGTTTTTATCTGGTGTCGTGATGGTATAATCCGTCACAGGTTTTTGGCTTCCATCGGAGTAGGTCGCCGTCACCACCATTCCTGCCGGATTGAAACTTTCTCCAACATAATAGGTGGTTTTCGTTGGTGGTGTTATAATGCTGAGTGCAGTCAGTTGAATATTTTCTTTGACATCGATGGTAAAACTGGCCGTTTTCCCGCCATAGCTCACCGTTACACTCTGGTTATCCCCCACCTGCTGCATATCTGGCTTTGAGCACATGGCATTGGTCATCGTGATGGTTTTGGTGGTCTGCTTGCCATCCTTATCCTTGAAGGTCACCTCGATTTCTCCACCAGCCGCAGTAAATTCTTCACCTTTATTATAAATTGTTTTTGTGGGTGTCTTCGTGATTCGGATACTAACCACACTTAATGCGTCTGCACCCTGACACACATCAACAACACCATGCTTACTGCACTCCAAATAAAAAACGACCTGGCCCCCAGCCGCAGCTGGCTTTGTCTTGATGGCGTAAACACCGCCATCAGGACAAAGGCCTGTATATTGTCCATAGGTGATGACCCCGGCATCATCCGACTGGGTGTCCAAAGCTGCGGTTTCAATGCCATCCCCCCCTACTGCGCCTTTGGCTTGGAGGACGGTTTCCATATTCGTGATGTCAATGGTACTGCCCGGGTTAGCCACCCCATCATCCACCAGCTGGGTGGTGTAGGCCTTGGCTAAATCTGTCCGCTTCGCCTGACAGTCCCGGGCGTGGGCATCCTCAATAAAGCCCCCCAGGGCTGGCACGGTAAAGGCCGCCACAATGGCCAGAATGACAAGGGTGACGATGATTTCGACCAGGGTGAATCCAGCGTTATTGTCTCTATTTTTTTTATTCATACCGCTCCCCTTTTCCCTTATTCAAAAATCTTCCAGCCCGTACCTTTAAGTTCTTCCAAAGTTTTAACCCATTCCTGATTCACCACAAAAGCATTGCCTGCGATTTTTCCACTCGAAACTTTTGTTGATGCATACATGGTACCGCTTTGACAATCAATGATAAAATATATATCGGCCCACCCTGTCGCCGCATTATTTGGACTTACAAAAACAAAGGTGTTTTTCCCCGCTAATGCTGCATCCGTTGTACTCATCACACCACAATATGGCCGCATATATAATGATTTTGTTACTGTTGGATAGTAAAAATTCTTTATTTCTGGATATTTTTCAAGCTTATTATCCTGTGGTTGTGGGAATTTTGGCCATTCGCTGTGATATTTATACTGAAATAAATATTTCAAAATATTATCATTGTTCGGATTTGTCTTAAAATAAACCGATAAGTCTTTTGTCAGTTCTTTCCATCCCGGATATTTTGCTTCAATTTGGTCCACTGTGGAACTTTCAACAATGCAGGTGTACAAATTAATATATTCCGTCCTCAGCTGGTTGGCGATGGCCATGGCGGGATCGATTTCCTGTTGTGCCGTATCATTATAGACAATCAAGGGGTTCGTATGGGCCATCCCACGCTCTCCTTCTACAGTCAGATTGCAATTCAGGTTTTTAATCCGCCCCTCAGTTTGATACACTTCCTGGCCTTGCTGGTCGTAGACCATGACGGTCAGGTCCAGGAGATTTTCCACCGCTGTATTCTCATCTCCCTCTTTGGTGGCCTTTGGCAGGGTCACCTGATACTTTATGGTATAGCTGCCATAGAATTTTTCGCCCAGGACGTTTTCCTGGGTACCCTGATCATAATCCCCAAAATAGAGATACCCGGTACCCGAATCCTCCACCCGGGTATTGTCCTTGATATTTGCCATATACTTTTGATAGCTTTTATCGTCGGTGCGGTTAGGGCGGACTTCCAGCTTGGTGGCATAGGTGATTTTTTGCTGCATGTATTTATAGACATTATCCCCGACGTACTTCTCGGTATTCTTAACCTCAGTCTGGGTGTACATCCGCACACCGTAAAGGTAGGTCGTTCCCGCAACGGTGAGAACCAGGGATAAAATCACCAGGGTGACGATGATTTCCACCAGGGTAAAGCCGTCCTGAGATTTATGGGTCTGCTTGTAGGGTTTCCTCATGGCGTATCACTCCCATTGGTATAGGACTGCACCGTCCATTGGCTGGCTTTTAATCCTGTTTCATTTCCAGTCGCCAGCACACCGGCATAGGCGTACCCACTGATGGGCAGCCGGGCAGGTACCTGATCCTTTTCCTTATTAAAGTCCACAGTGTTGCTACCCGCATTGTGGATGCCATAGACCAGGGTCTTACTGCTCCCCTCTGGTCCGGTGACCCCTGCGGTGGTTGCCCCCGAGCCTGAAACATACAGCGGATAGGGGATATCCTTACCGGTGGTACTCAGATTTTTACTGAAAGCAAGGGTCGCATTTTGGGTTTCGGTTCCCTGTAAGAAGATAAAGATATCCGGACCGTAGTAGGTGTTCCAATCGCTAGTGTCTCCACCATCAAACCAGGCCTCCACCGAGTTATACGACTTTGATGCCACACCCACCGGATTGCTCACGGTGATATTATTTATGGTCAGGGTTACCCCGGGCTGGACGTAGATAAAAATGGCTTTTTTTTCAGTTTTAACGTCCTTGGTGATCTCCAGAGTTCCCGTTTGATTGGTGGTCACCTTATAAATGGCCACATCCTTCACCACGTTATCTTCGTCCTTAAAATTGGGGTCATCCCCACCGACGGTGAATTTATCATTACTAACCGGCAGCTCCACCGCCCAGCGGGCATTGGGCCAGTATAAGTTTTTATCATCCACTTTGCGATAGGCGGTGAGACTGACCTTCCCTTCGCTGGCGGTGCCAGTCACTGCATTCAGGGTGATGATTCCCTTGCTGTAGTTCCCATCTACTGTACATTTTCCCATATTCTTAATCTGAGGTTTCGTCGCCCCCGCCGTTCCAAAGAAATCGGTAATGACGATTTTTTTATTGCCGTTCACCAGATTCGCATTCAAGTATGCGTTAAAAGAGTTATTGTAGCTTTGATCCTCCGCCAATCCATTCAGCTCATTCATACAGGTATCCAGCGCCGACCGGGAGGTGAAATAATCCTGCCGGAGCACATAATTGGTCACGCTGCGCTTGTTCATGGAGAGGGCCACCCAGGCGATGGCAGTGCCCAGAATGGCGAAGATGATACAGAGGACGAGAACCCAGATGAGGGCGGAACCCGCAGTACTGTTTAGCTTTTGTTTCATCGTACGTCCCCCTCCTATTGTAAATCACTGGGGTTAATCCAGGCATTGCTGTCATTGGCGTTTTCAAGCTTGATATCACGATTGATTAACTCTGTTTTTAATTGAGCTAAACATTCAGAATCTTGCAAATCATAGTAATATCCACCTTCTGTAACCTTTTTTGAGAAATTCGGTTTTACCGTCTCATCTGATAAAATACTGAAAAGATTAAAGCCGTCTTTTTCTGGTGCAGGAAGGAGATAATATCCTTGTTTTATGCTTCCTGATAATTCGCCCTTATTATTTGTTGAAGTAAGTTTGATGGTTATGTCTTTGCTAAAATAAACTAAAGCCTTTTCTTGATTATTCGTGCCTTTCGACGAAATTATAAAAGTTGTTGAGTTATCCGAATTTCCTGCGTTCGTTCCGTATAAATCCCCTGAAATATATAAAAAATTCGCACTGATATCTACTTTTTTGTTTTGAGCCAAATTAATGGCTGGAGATCCTGTCAAAAATAGCTGCGGCACACTGCCATTAATATTTCCAGTGACCGAATCGGTAATAACAATCCGATCATAAGCTGTTGATGTTAATTTATCGCCTAAATGATTATAGGTATCTGTGTTACTCTTCAAACTCTCTGCATTTTCTGGTTTTGGCACATAGGGCGGCCACCCATTCCCCGGTGCCGCCGGGTTAGGCATAACCGATGGCAATGGCGGTGTACTCCGCGGTGTCCCTGGCTGAAACAGAGTTAAGGACAAATCCGTCTGATCATTGGATTTCTTCGTCGTGGCCACCTTAAAAGTCCCTGCAATGGCCTTTCCATCAATGGTCAGTTTATCCCCAAGATTGGTCAAGGTTGCCCCTTCAGCTTCCAGAGAGGACCCTAAGCTCTCCAGCTTGCTCACATTACTCTGGGTGGCATTATTAATGGCCTGGGCATTCCCCATCACCTTCAGCGCCGAGTTAATCCCATAAAGCAAAATCAAAAACACCATTGAAAACAAAAGAAGCGCGACAATGACCTCCACCAGCGTCATCCCATTATTTCTAGCCATGAGTTTTCGTAAGTGTGTTCCCATTGTCGCGCTCCTTTCACATTATTCTAAAGTTGTCCTTAATCCAACATTTTCCATTTTCCGGATTAGAGCCTTCCTTATTCAAGTGAAACCGTTTGTTGCTTGAATAAGAAATTTCTTAATCAAGGAAATGGCGTTTTCCTTGATTAAGGCTTTCTCATTTTACGTTTATCCAAAGATCATCAAATAATCCTTTAAAACAAAAATACGATTCCGTTTATTTCCGGTAACTTCTTGAAGGATTCCATCATCGCGGAGTGTTTTTACTGTTGTATTAATGGTTTGAGCACTTAACTGGGTCCAGGTACATAAATCACTAACGGATGCTACTGGATTTTTGTAGAGAGCTTCTAATATTTTACGCTGGGATTCCACGGATGTACGCTTCGATAGCAAGTAGTTTTGATAGATATTCACCTGATCAACTGCGTTTTTAAACTTAAGCCGTGCAGTTTGCGCTGTTTCGATAGCTCCTTTTAAAAAGAATTTAATCCACCCGACCATATCGTTTTGTTGGCGTACGTTTTGTAATCGATCGTAATATTCGATTCGATTCCTCTCAAAATAATCGCTAATGTAAAAGCAAGGTGTTTGCAGCTCTTTTTTAGATAACAGATAAAGTGGGATTGTTAAACGGCCAATACGTCCATTACCATCCAGAAAGGGATGAATGGATTCAAATTGATAATGAATCATGGCAATTTTGATAAGCTCCGGTATTCCTTCTATTTGATTCATAAATTTATCAAGGTCACCCATTAATTCCGGCATGTCCACCATAGATGGTGGCACATAGATTGCATTGGATGGCATGGAACCCCCAATAAAATTCTGAGAGCGTCTAAATTCACCGGGTGTTTTGTGCTCTCCCCTGACACCTTGTAACAAGATTTCGTGCATTTCACAAAGTAACCGACTGGTAAAAGGAAAGTCGTCTTGGATAATTCGTGTTACACCATGATTCATAGCGTTGATGTAATTATTGACTTCCTGGACATCATCACGTTTTTCAGGCGACACTTCCTCTATACCCATCATATCTTCCTGGATACTGGTTCTTGTGCCTTCAATCCGATTGGATTTATTGGCTTCTACCCGGATATGCATTCGCACATATATGTCAATATCCGGAATGAGTTCAGAATAGGTATTTAATCCACCTAATTCTTTATTGGCCTGAGCGAGCAGATAATTTAATTCGATATCAGACCATGTCCATTTTTTATTGATACCGGAAGGAATAAATGATTTAAAATCGCCTTGATTCCGGTATTTTCCTGACTGATAATTTTCTAGACGCTGCATCGAATCCTTCCTTTGCATTAAATCCTTATTCCAACATTTTCCCATTTCCCGGATTAGAGCCTTCCTTATTCAAGTGAAACCGTTTGTTGCTTGAATAAGGAATTTCTTAATCAAGGAAATGGCGTTTTCCTTGATTATAAATTATTTAATCCCAATTTTCCCTTTACTTGGCTTCCGTTTGCTTCACCGCCTGAAGCCGCCCGCTTTCATAGCTCATGTAGACGTTCAGGGTGACGCTGCCGGTTTGCTGGGCGACGGTGTAGTCGCTGGCCATGACCTGGATATCCGTCCGGGCATTGGCGTTGCTGAGCAGGCTCATCAGACCATCCGCGCCGCCTTTAAAACTGACGGTAACCGTACCAATGACCACCCCGCTGGCGCTGGTCTGGGCCACGCTGGTGGTGGTGCTGTCCCCGGTGGTGCTGGTGGTGGTACTGCCGCTTTCAATATCCCCGGAGGTGGTGGTGTTTTCTCCGGTACTGCCGGGGGAATAGGTGGCCAGGGGTGAAGCACTCAGACTGTCAATGGACAGGCTCTGAGGGGTCAGGCCATTATTCACCACAAAACTGGTGACAAAGCTATCCAGCTGGGCGTTGTTCATCTGCTGGGCAAAACTCTCCTTTTTAGTGGAAAGGGCCACCCGGGTGTTATCCAAAGCGGTTTGGTTGGCCGCCAGGGTACTGATGGAAAGTGTCATTTTCTCCTTGGTCTGCCGGCGTTCATCCTTCTGAGCGGATAAATCCTGGTATCGGTTAAGCCCGGGCATCAGCACTAAGAAGAAGATCCCCATGACCATGAGGAACATCCCTAAGATATACAGCAGGGTTTTTTCCCGCTTGGTGAATTCATAGTTCAGACTGGGAAATTTCTCATTGATTATCTCTTTTAAGGGCTTCTTCGGTGGCTTTTCCGCCTTTTTCTGGGCGGCCAGGGCCTGCTTTTTAGCCTGAGCCTGGCGTTTAGCAGCAGCTTTTTTAGCCTGCTCCTGCTTTTTCCGGATGGCTTGTTCGGCCTTCACATCCGTTTTTGTCTTTTTTTCTGGAGGAATGGCTGTCATTATTGACCCACACCTCCTTTCATAATCGCTGTGTAGGTAAAGCTATAGGATGGGGCAGCAGCCGCCTGGGCGGTGCTGCTGGTGGTCCCGGTGGATACGGTGGACCCCGCACTGTAGCTATATCCCAGATAATCCACACTGGCAAAGAGGCCAGAGTTAATAATATTATTCACATAATTCGCAGCCTGGTACTCATTACCGGCGCTGCCACTATAGGATAATACCCCGGTCTTCGCATCGAGACTCACAGTGGTGGTGGTAATACCGTCCCCAGAGTACAATACCTGATAAAGCTTATCCCCATCAAAGGCGGGATAGCTGCCTTCGGCGGCCTGGGTGTCATCATAGGCTTTAGCCTCGGCCTGGACAGTCCCAAGCTCAGTATCCACACTCTGGGCCTTGGCATACATGGAAACATTGGACTCATCGTTGATATACTGATCCAAATCTTTAATTTGCTTCTGCATGACCATCCCCATGATAAAAAAGCCGATAAAGCCCACCACAAAAATTCCCAATAGCACCAGCGGTGGAATAACGGCCTTATTATGAATATCAATCCCCTTATGAGGATTCATTGCTTTTTTATAGGCCCGCAGGAGATTGATGGCGTCCTTCTTCTCAAAACTGCCTACCGTAGGGAGGAAGCCATCGTCTAAAAAGAAATGGTCATCCAAAGCATGCTTCCCAACGATATTATCGGTGGTGGGGAGCAGCTCACACAGCACCTCCATATCCTGGGTGTAGGCCTTCAGGCTTTTGATCTCCCCAGGGGTAACCCCCGTAAAATAGGCCCGTTCCAAAGGATACTGGGATTTTTGGCTTTTATTAAACTGTACCAGGGAGCTGATTTTGCCCGCCATCTCCGCAGTAAAGGCCTCGGTTCCCCGGTCAGCCATCATCCGGGCCTGACTGGAAAAGGTATAGCGCCCATTTTCAAACAGAGCGTACAGCAGGTTATTGCCATCCATCACATAGATGGCGAAGGTCTGGCTCTGAAAATCCAGGGTCTGCCCAAAATAATCCACCAGAGCGGACAGAGCAGTATCGATCCGGGTAAGCTTGATGCCGGCGGTTTCAAAAAGGTGCATATAGCTTTCCAGCACGCCCTTTTCCAAGGCCACGGCAAACATATTCGTCGCTTCGCCCTTTCCCAACATGCCCTTATAATCCATAATCAGATCCTCATAACCGGGGGCATCCTCAAACTCATGATGGCACAGCTCAACCAACTCCCCGGGCTTTAACTTGGGGACTGGAATATTTTTATAAATGGCCAAGCTGGTGTTAATGATTAACTGCACATTTTTAAACTCAACATCGTACTCTTCCCGGGCACGATCCAGGGCATCCAGGAGAATCCCTTCGTTGGTAATAACCCCATTGATCAGACCACCGGAGGCCATGGGAATTTTAAGGAATTTATCGACAATAAGAGTATTCCCCTTCCCTGCTCCCTGGAGGATTTGTAAGCTGTCTGCTGCGAAATATAATGATGTTTGCATGGTTCCTCCTTATCCGATGTTTTGATATAAGCTCATAATCGGCATCATCACCGAGAGCATGACACTGCCAATGATGACCGCCATAATAATAATCATAATGGGCTCAATAAAGGCTACAATCCGCTGGATCGCCATTTCTGATTCGTAATCGTAGGAATCGGCCACCGATTCAAGCAATCCGTCCAGGTTCCCTGTTTCTTCCCCGATAAACACCGTAGAAATCAGCTTATTATCAAAGCCTCGGATGGTGTCCAGGCCCGACGCCAGGGTTCCCCCGGTACGGACCATATCAATGGCTTTGGGGAACTGACTGGTGATATAGGCATTCCCCACAATTCTGGCCCCAATCTCCATGGCTCCGATCATGGATAAACCGCTGGAGTACAGAGAGCTTAAGGTCCTGGCAAAGCGGGCGGTGTACACAATGGCCACCAGCTTCCCAATTTTAGGAACAGACAATTTAAACTGATCCCAGGACAAACGCACCGGAGGGGTTTCCAGCAAGGTGCGCCCCAGAAAAAACAGCCCCACGATGGCCATGACCACCCATATCCAATAATCGACCATGAATCCTGAGATATTGATCATCACCTGGGTAATCGCTGGCAGGGCTACCCCTTCAAAAAGGCTGAAAAACTGGGGTAAAATCAAAGTAAAAATAAGGATAACCACCGCGATCGTTACTACCGCTAAAATAATAGGATACACCATGGCGTTGCGAATTTTAGTATGGAGGCGATGCTCCTTTTCATAATAATCCGCCATTTTCAGGGCGGTTTCTGCCATCTGACCGCTGGATTCTCCAGCCTGATACATATTGATGATGAGCATGGGGAAGGATCCGCCAGTGGCCTCCATGGCCTGGGACAAGGTAATTCCCTTTTGGACTTCGGTGTAGAGAATCTCGTAGACCTCCTTCACCTTGGGCTTAATGTCCCGCTCCTTCATAATGGCGAGCCCCCGGACAACGGTAATCCCGGCATCAAGCATACTGTTCATTTGCCTGGAAAAATCCGCCAGCTCCATATTTTTTAATTTATAGGGTGTTTTCTTAACATCTAACTCTTTACTGCTTAACAGGAACTCGTCCTGCTCCCGCAAACGCCGGCGCAGCGCTGTTGCATCCGGGGCTTCCATCGTTCCAGTAACGACCTGGGATGCCAAGTTTTTTGCTTTATATTTAAATTTTGCCAAAACCGCAACCTCTCTGGAATTTCATTGCCATTAACCCAGCCCGAAGGCCGATAAATATAATCCGATAATATCACTGCTGTAGAGCATGGCGATAAAAATCCCCATGCACAGATAGGGGCCAAAGGCCATTTCCTTTTCCCCGGTTTTACGAAGGAGTTTTACCACCCCTACGCCCCCACCAAAGAGGATCCCCAGGAAAAGGGCCAGCAGCGTTCCCTGCCATCCCAAAAGGAAGCCTGCCACAGCCATTAACTTAACATCCCCCATGCCAAAGGCCCCCATGGCAAGCGTCAACGTTAAGAGGGGCAGAGCCCCAAGGGCAATCCCCACGAGCCGGGAAACCAAATCCGGCGTGGGATAGAGGAAAAAGCCAATCATAACGGGAATGGCCAATGCAATGACCAGTCCATTGGGAATAATCATCTCATCCCAGTCAATGACTGCAATGGTGATGAGGATGGCGGTAATGGCAAAGCCTGTCAGACTCAGCCAACCCAGCCGATAATGGACGGCAACCCATACCGCAGCGATCCCCCCGGCAAGCTCCACCAGAAAGTACCGGATGGGAATGGCACCGCCGCAATGACGACATTTCCCCCGAAGCCACAGCCAGCTGATTAAGGGAATATTATCCTTAGCGGCAATGGGTGCCTTACACCGGGGGCAAAAGGAACGGCCCCTGGCAATGGAAATCTCTGCCGGTACCCGATAGATGACCACATTGAGAAAGCTTCCAATACAGCAGCCTACAATAAAGATGAAACCATAAATCACAAAATATGCCAGCTCAACGCTCATGCTGTCCTCCTATTGATTGAGATACCCCTCTACAGTCGTCAGTGGCTGGTCTTTGCCATTGATACGCACCGTATCCCCGGCATCCAGCCGAATGGTATTGCCATCCTTTTTAAAGGAAATGGCATCAATGGTCCCATCCCGTCCTGCATCGTAAATGGTCAGGGTGGTGATTCCAGCATAAAGCCCATCGCTTTCCAGATATTTTTCCAGATCCTTGGCCGTTGGGATTTCGTAGGGTGCTTCCGGTGTAGCTGCCGCCATGTTCTGGGTGGCCTGGGCCTGGGCCGCAATATAAATCGACCGGGCCGTGGTGACATCGGCCTGCTTTCTCGCCTCGTCAATCATGCCCACCATCCCTGGAATAATCAAAGCGGCCACCAGGGCCACCACGACAATGACAGCAATGAGTTCCACCATATTATACCCCCGCTGATCCCGGAGGATTCTTTTGACATCCTTTAAATCATCCACGTCAGCACCTCGTCTTTAGCCTTAACCGATCCGATACACATATTATAGCACAGCAAAATACTTTTCTTCAGTTTTTCTTAATGATTTCTTCAAAAAAAGAGACTCCAATGAGCCTCTTTACATCCCAGGGTTTTAAGCCCCCAAATCTTCTACCACCAACACCCGTACACCATCTTCTTTCGCCGTGGCTTCCACCGGTTTTGGTTTCGCACCCGGCGTGATTCCGGCCGCCTTGGCAGCCCGGCGCTCAAAGAACTTGGGTGCCACCTGGGGGAACAATGCACAGCTTAGCACATCCTCCTCGCTCCCGGCGATTCCCTTTGTTTCCTCCCGGAGCTTATCCATTTCCGGGGGAATATCATCTGCAGGCCGTCCAGTGATGACCGGGGCATCCCCAATGGCCATTTTTCGGACTTCCTCATTCACCGTCCCCGGAACCCGGCCGTACTCTCCAGCCAGCAGTCCCTTGGATTCCTTGGTGAACAGTTTATACCGCCCAGCCAGTACATTCATTACCGCCTGGCTCCCCACAATCTGGCTGGTGGGGGTGACCAGGGGCGGATAGCCAAAGTCCTTCCGCACCACCGGAATTTCCTCCAGAACATCGTAATATTTATCCTCAGCCCCGGCTTCCTTGAGCTGGGAGATCAAGTTGGACAGCATTCCCCCCGGAACCTGGTACAGCAGAGTATTGGTATCCACATGGAGGACCTTGGGGTTAATATCCCCCTCTGCCGTCAGCCGGGCAGCCACCTTTCGGAAATGCTCCGCCGCCTTGGAGAGCAACTCTAAATCCAGGCCCGTGTCCAGGGGCGTTCCCTTCAGGGTGGCCACCAGGGATTCCGTAGCCGGCTGAGCGGTCCCATTGCCCATAGGGCTCAGGGCGCAATCCACAATATCCACCCCGGCCTGGGCAGCCATCAGATAGGTCATATCCCCGGTTCCCGTGGTATTGTGGGTGTGGAGATGGATGGGTACCCGCACCTGGCGTTTCAGACGCTTCACCAGGCTGGCAGCCTCATAGGGCAGCAGCAGGTTGGCCATGTCCTTAATACAAATGGAATCTGCCCCCATCTGTTCCAGCTCCCGGGCCACCTTCACAAAGTAATCCTCACTGTGCACCGGGCTCAGCGTATAGCTAAGGGCCGGCTCACACCAACCGCCGTATTTCTTAGTGGCCATAATGGCCGTTTCCATGTTCCGGGTATCGTTAAGGGCGTCGAAGATCCGGATCACATCGATGCCGTTTTCGATGGACTTCGCCACAAAGGCCTCCACCACATCGTCAGCATAATGGCGATAGCCCAGCACATTCTGCCCACGAAGGAGCATTTGCAGCTTGGTTTTAGGCAGATGAGCCCTGAGGGTGCGCAGTCGCTCCCAGGGATCTTCGTCTAAAAAGCGCATACAGGCATCAAAGGTCGCCCCACCCCAGCATTCCAAAGACCAATAGCCAATTTCATCCAGTATTTCACAGGCCGGCAGCATATCCTCAATGCGCATACGGGTAGCCGCCTGGCTTTGATGTGCATCCCGAAGGATGGTATCTGTTATTTTTAAACCCATCATATCTCCTTACTCTTAAACCCTATGAGAGCACTGCCATCAGTACCCCCGCGGCAATGGCCGAGCCAATGACACCGGCCACATTGGGGCCCATGGCGTGCATCAGCAGGAAGTTCCCCGGGTCGGCCTTCTGGCCCTCAGCCTGGGAAACCCGGGCCGCCATAGGCACCGCTGACACCCCGGCAGAACCGATTAAGGGGTTAATCTTCTTCTTGAGGAAAAGATTCATAAACTTAGCCAGCAGCACCCCGCCAGCCGTCCCCAGGCCAAAGGCCAGCACACCCATGGCCACAATGGCCAGGGTCTGGGGCTTTAAGAAGGTTTCTGCCGTAGCCGTCGCCCCCACAGAAATTCCCAGAAAAATAACCACAATATTCATCAGCTCGTTCTGGACCGTTTTGGCTAAACGGTCCACCACCCCACTGACCTGGAGCAGATTTCCCAACATCAGACAGCCGATCAGAGGCGCCGCTGAAGGAACCAGCAGCGCTACAAAAATGGTTACTACGAAGGGAAAAACAATCTTCTCGGTTTTACTCACCGGCCGCAGCTCCTCCATCCGAATCTTTCGTTCCTTCTCCGTCGTCAGGGCCCGCATAATGGGAGGCTGGATCACCGGAACCAGAGCCATATAGCAGTAAGCCGCAATGGCAATGGGCCCCAAAAGCTCCGGGGCCAACCGGGTGGCTACAAAGATTGCCGTGGGTCCGTCCGCCCCGCCAATAATCCCAATGGCACCAGCCTGGGCCTGGTTAAACATCCCGGAAAGGGCACACCCTAAGTAGGTGATGAAAATGCCGATTTGGGCGGCAGCCCCCAGGAGCAGGCTCTTGGGGTTGGCAATGAGGGGGCCAAAATCCGTCATGGCCCCCACCCCCACGAAGATCAGGCACGGGTAAATCCCCAGCTTCACCCCCAGGTATAAAATATCAATGAGTCCCACACTGACCGATTCCCCAGTAGTCTGGGAAACCGCTCCCCCAAAGGCCGCCCAATCAATATGTCCCCCGGCAAAAAGCTCTTCGTGGAACAGATTACCTCCGGGAAGATTGGACAGCAGTACCCCAAAGGCAATGGGGAGCAGCAGAAGGGGCTCGTACTTTTTCACGATGGCCAGCCAGGCCAGCAGGCAGGCCACCCCCAACATAATCAGGTTCTTCCAATCCGCCACCAAAAGAGCAAAGCCCGTCTGGTTTATAAAATTCACAATGGCATCCATCGGTTTACCCTCTGACGCCCATTACGCAATCACACAAAGCTTTGCGCCAGACTCCACAGCAGCCCCCTCGACGACACTCAGGCCATTCACCACACCCGCCACCGGAGCGACAATTTCGTTTTCCATCTTCATGGCCTCTAACACCATCAGCACCTGGCCCTTGGTCACGGCCGTTCCATCGGCCACCTTCACTGAAAGGATGGTCCCGGGCATGGGGCTTTTTACCACTTCCCCATCACCAGAAGCTGCCGCCGGCACTGCCGGAGCCGGAGCAGAAGCCTCAGGCTTCACGGGAGCTGGAGCCGCTACCTCGTCTTCCCCCAGTAATTCCACACCCACTTCATACTCTGTTCCATTGACCACTACGCGATACTTTTTCATATTATTACGCTCCTTCTTCTTATTCTACTACGATACTTTTTCAAGGGATGTAATCCGAAGTCCGGAAACATCCGTTCCTATTTCCTCTGCCAGAGCAGCAGAAATAGCCGCCACCAGCTCTCCCCGGGGCGGATCCCCACCCGGTGACAGACGCTTTAACGAAACAATGCGAAAGCCTGGGATATCCATCCCCAGCTCCTCGGCCAGGGCGGCAGAGATGGCCGCCACCAGCTCCCCCCGTTTTGGAATCGGAGCCACTGGGCCCGGTGCAGCCACAGCCCCTGCTGGTGCCCCAGTCTTCCGGCCTTTTCCTTCAAGGGCCCGGATCACCGCACTCATGGCCGTACATAAAAACACGATGCAGATCAGACCAACAAAAACGGTGCCAATTCCCATTAATACCACAAAGGTATTCGACACAACAAATTCCCCCTTCTCAACAAAATAATATCTGTCGCTTTAAAAACGAAGATCGTTACTATTTTAACACGTTTTCAATTTAATCACAATGTAATTTCTTGTCCTTTCCTAAACTGTTTCTTAAAGAAAATTGCTGTCTCCATCCATTTAAAAAAGCGCACTGAGTCCGTCAGTACGCTTTGGCCATTGGATTAATCCTTAAAAATTCGACCATCGAGATCATGGAGCTTTTCTTTGGCCGCTTCCTCTTTCTGCTTCGCCGCTTCCAGAGCCTGGCGTAAATCGGCTACAGCCGTTGACGCCCTTCCCTGGCCTTCTTTAATGGCACGTTCATAAGGTTTCGCCACCTGATGGACCTGCTTCACCGCAAAGCTATAAGCCTTCTTGGCTTCCTTCCGGGCTGCCATTAAATCCTTTGGACGAGCCTGGGCATTGGGATAAGCGGCCTCAATCCGCCGAAGGAGAAGCTGCTTGTCCTTAAGCATGGCGTGGACCTGGCGGCTGATTTCCTCAGTATCATCCGCATCCTGGCTGTCGATTTCCCGCTTCACCAGATTCATTAAGAAGTGTGAGTAAGCGTAATCCCCTAACATCACCACAACAATGATTATAGCCAACAGCTGAATCACAAAGGGTGACACCCCTGCCATCAAGCCAAAGTAAAGGGGATCGATCAACCAGATAATCCCCACACTGGCCACCCCGAAGAGCACCAGATTGCCAATCCATATCCGGCCATTTAAATTCATGGGCTTTTTACTATAGTCCCACCACCGGGCATGGAACACCTTTTCCATGTACCAGCTGGTAAAGTACTCCAGTATCCCGCAAATCACAAACCCGGCAAGGAAGGTCTCCCCAATGGTCCCGTGCCGGCCAATCATTCCACCGACTAACAGGGTCACTGCCACCACCCCAGCCCCATAAATCGGGCAATAGGGCCCGATGAGGAACCCCCGGTTAATAAAGCGATGATACTGGAAGTATTTTAAAATGACCTCCATGCACCACCCAATCACAGCAAAGATGAAAAACTCGATGATTAACATGCTGAGATTCAAAAAAAACTGCTCCATAAATCTCCTCCTCCTAATATTCGTTACGATTATGATAGCATGAAAAGAGGTAATAGGCCAGGAAAATACTGTTGGGAATGTTCGAGAGTGGGCTTTAAGCCGTTTAAAACAGGCTCTTCCGGATGTCTTGGATAAACTGGCTAACCTTGTAACAACTCATCTGAGCGTCATCAGAAAAGCCTCTGGGTCCGGATCCTCCTCCACAGTACGGGTGACGGAAACCAGCATGCCGCAGAAGGTCCAGAGGATGGGGGCCACGTTGACCACGGAGATATTCCACAGAGCGGCAATCATATAAGCCCCAATACCGAAGAGCAATGGAGCCTGGGGGCCCCAGAGGGCAAAGCGCCGAATCCCCCGGATTACCGTGGATAGTTGGGTCCCCACAAAAGCCACTGCCGCCGGAATGCCACTGCAAAAGGCCACCTGGAGAATTTCACAATGGGCCTTGTCAATGATGGCGTAATACCCAAAATAATCGATGACCTGCTGCTGAAAATGGTCAAAAATAGCGAAGTCTAAGGTTTCAATGCCCCAACCCGTACCAGGGCGCATGAAAATGAGCTGGGCGGTAACCCAATAAATAAACCCCCGGGAGTTCACAGATCCAAAGCTTTTAAAGCGGTCCGTGGCTCCGGTACTGGTGGTAAAATACACCAGGGTAATGGCCACAAAAATTCCACAGATTATCAGGATGCGTCGGCGGCACCCGGGCTGACGCCAATAGCACAGCACCATCATTCCAAAAACCACACAGGCCCCAATCCAGCTCCCCCTTGTATTGCTGGACAACAAACCGAAATAAATCATCCCCGCCGCCGGGTAAGCCAATCCCCCGGATCTAAAGGCTGCCCAGAGGGCCACGGGAAGGGCCAGGGCCATATAAGAGCCTAAAAAATTTTGGTTTCCACAGCCTGTAAACTGAAGAACCAATAAATCCGTGGCCCTAGGGTCAATGCCAAAGAGGAGGGTTTCGTAGCGAATCAACAGGGCGTGGAGGGCCATCACCACCGCCCCGCAGAGGTATAATTTCAAATGCCAGGGCCGGGGACGATAAAAGAAAGCCGCCAGAAGAAACATCAGGATGTAAAACACCAACACGAGGTACCCCTCCATGCGGGTAGTCACCCCGTAGAGAGAGCGGTAGATATTTTGGGAGAATTGCAGGGTTAGGGTGATCAGAAGTAAATACAACAGCGCCCATTTCACCGGCACCGGTGCCTGAGGCTTTCTCTCGAAAAAGGTGATGATGCCCGGTGAAAAGATGATGATACTGGCCGTAACGCAGAAGAAGATTGCATAGATTTTGGGTTGGACGATGGGGTCTGGGAGTTGTTGGATGGTGATTAGGGGGAGGATGGAAAGTACTATAGCCACACTTTCCGAAAACAAAACACTACTTCTCTTTGCCATTTCATTCTCCATGAAAAAAGAGCAACAAACGTTACTCTTTTAGCTACTTCTAATTATACAAAAGAATTAATTTTTACTAATCCTATAGAATCCTACTCCAGAACATCTGTTCCCTCTTCACCTTTAAGATATAAAACTTTAGAATTTGTTCCAGCAGACTTAAATGTAAGACCTAGAACTTTGCTTGTATTTCCATCAATATATAAGACAGCCTCATTAGGATTAGTCGGTTTTGTCACTGAATCATTAGCCGGTAATGTCGTTGCATCAATAACATTTGTATCTTTAATCGTAAACCCTGCCAAATCACTAGATACTTGTGCTGTTGTCTTTTTTATAATTGATGCTTTATGATCATCCGTAAGTTTCGTTTCGCCCTTTCCGGCTAAAACTTCACTCGTAGCTGCCTGTGCCGCAACATAAACCTCTCTAGCCTGTGCAATTGCAGCCTTCGCTCTCGCATCATTCACGAACCCCAACATCGCAGGAATCGTAAAAGCCGCCAAAATCGCCAGAATAACCAGCACCACAATGATTTCTACCAGGGTGAACCCTTTACGGTTCTTCTTCATTTTCTTCCATAGTTGCATAACCGTTTCTCCTTTATTTATATAATTTTTAATGAAAGCCAATTTTTTCTGGAATCAAAAACAGCGTCCTGCTTTCCAGAGGCTTAAGGTCCAGAAATAGTCCGCATTTCCGGTAACTGGCTGCCATATCCTGCTGGACGTAGGCCCTTAAGCTTTGCGTCACAGCCTTTCGGCTGTTTTGCCTTTATCATAGGTCAAGCTTACACCCATTCCAGGGTATTGTCAAGGATTATCTGTAAGATTGACTGTATTTTTTGCTATCGGCACCGACGAATATGTCTTTCACACCCTTTTACAGCTTGCTATCCCATTCAAAAGCCCCCGGTGTGTGCCGGGGGCTTGGCGTTACTTTTCATTTTCGACATGGATAAAGCCTTGGTCATAATAGGTGATGACGGTCAGTCCCAGGGTGCTGGCCACCTGGGCAACGGTGTGGATGTCGATCTGGGGGCTGTAGAGATCGGCGGCGTGGCCCCTTAGATGACGGGAGTATTCAATCCCTCCCACCTCGGCGTTGTACCGGGTACAGCGCACCCCACTGGTGATGATGACCGGGGCACCCAGGCTTTCCCGGAGGATTTCAATGGTGGCCAGGAGGTCAGGGTCCATGGGGCTGGGCCAACCATCGCAATAGCCCGGGCAGGTGCAGGCGTATTCCGCCATTTTAAAGTGGGCACTGGCCATGGGGATGGTGACAGCACCCTCTGGCAGGGTGTCCGCCTCTGGGGTGTCGGGGATGGTGGCATCGACCAGGGGCTTGGTGTCCGGGGCTGGGGGTGCGACTTCGGTGGTGGGGGTGGGTCCAGCCTGTCCCGGCGGCTCCGGCTGGGCCGCCCCCGGACTCAGGGTCAGGGCGGCGGCGGTCAGCAGGAGGAGGGTCAGGGCCAGGAGGCCAAGCTTAGTCGGCCAGGCTGACATCAGTGGTGGTCTTGTCGACCCGTTTGGCAGAGACCAGGGCTGTCAGATCCATGCCCCCAGGGGCGAAAATGTCCTGGGTCAGGATGGCCTGGGCACCGGTTTTTACTTCGGCATCGGTAATGCCATCCTTATAATCCGCGACGGTCAGGCTGTAGTTGCTGTCATCCTCTTTTTTGTAGGTGAGGACGAGGTCCTTTTGGTTGATAATACTCATTTTCTTCTCCTTAATCAGTGTGAATTTCTAATCCTTATTTTATCCGGTGATGGGTTTTTTAAGCTACACCGTTTCCACAAGTTCTTCTGTGGTGACAACATAGCAGTTCTCTGCAGCGGGCTGCTGCAGGCCGTCCAGGGCCTTGTAGGTGGCCATGATGGCGGCATCTGTGGCGGCGGCTTTGACATTTTTGTAGGTTTTGCTTTTGCGCAGAACCTCCCCGTCCACGGTGCCGTAGTTGTTCACCATCTTCATCCCAATGCTGTTGACATTACGTTCAATTGCCATTTTCATTTCTCCTTTATGCTTTTTTCTAAGCCTCCGCGGTGCTTATACTTATATAATGCTTTTTGGAAGGGTTTTCCCCCAGGGTTCATGAAATTTTTTTTAAACACACCGCCTTAAATTTTTAATTGCCCGGCTGTGGAGGTTTTCCACGGTTTTTCGGGCAAGGCCCAGCCGGCTGGCAATTTCCCCGGGGGAAAGGCCCCGGAAGTAGCGGTCCGTGATGATTTGTCGCTGACGCTTGGGCAGGGTTTCCAGGCGGCGGTGGAGCTCAGCATATTCCTCCGCCTCAATGAGGGTGGACAGGGCCGGGGGTGTATCATCCTCCAGGGTATCGGCCAGGGTCCCGCCTTCCTCGGGATCCCCCATGGGCGTATCCAGGGAGAGGGCCGGTTCCTTTTCCCGGCGGACCCGGGCCATCAGGTGGTAAAACACCTGACTCTTAAGATATACGGGAAAGTAGACGCCTACCTCGGGGGCGTAGCTGTGAACCGCCTGGATGAGGGCGAGATGGGCTTCCTGCAGGGCGTCCTCCCAATCGGTATTTGACCAGGTCGTCTTTTTGACTAAGCTTAAAAGCAGGGGCCTGTAGGTACTGGCCAGCTTTTCCAAGGCGGCGGCATCCCCTTCTTTTCCACGCTGTACGAATGCGTCAATGCGTTTTTGTCGGTTTTTCATTTCCTTTGTCATTTTAACTCCTTCCACTTCTGTTGAAGATTCAGTATGATTCATAAACGGGGAGTTCAAATCATGGCTTTATTATAATTCTTTTTATGGATATAATCAATAGTATATTTTATTATATTACCTTCGCAGGCTCTAAAAATCCCCTTGGCGGATATTGTGCCAAGGGGATTTTCGATATTCTTAGTTTCTTATAATGATATGACCTTCTGCGGTTTCATAAAAGCTGCGGCCAGGCTCCTCGTCCATTAAATCCACATATTCCTGGGCATTGTTTAGAATACTCTGGATTTCTTCCTCGGTGAGGGTGCGCACTACTTTGGCGGGGCTGCCCAAAACCAGAGAGCCTTCTGGGATTTCTTTGTTCTGAGTGACCAGGGACCCGGCTCCGATAATGGTATTCCGGCCAATTTTAGCCCCATTTAAGACGGTGGTTCCCATGCCGACCAAAACATCATCTTCGATGGTACAACCATGGATGGTGCAATTATGGCCAATGGTCACACCACTTCCAATAACGGTATTGTAGCCATGGGCCACATGGACCACAGTGCCATCTTGAATATTGGAACGATCACCCACGGTGATGGGGGCTTCATCCCCCCGGAGTACGGCCTGGTACCAGACGCTGGTGTCATTGCCTAGGGCGACATTACCGACAATATCGGCACTCTTGGCAATAAAGATGTGCTTGCGATCCGTGGGAGCGGCGGTATGCTCTGACCGACGGCCAGGGGCTGCACTGCTCAGGGTTTGGGCCAAGGCTTCATTGATTTCCTCTTTTGCCATCTTGGGGGGTTCCTCCTGTTCGGAAATTTCTTCCCTGGGGGTAATGGGTTTCCAATTGCCTTTTATGGCAATGTCTTCCTCCCGGTGGTTAAAACGGGTATAGCTGTAGCCTTCTCCGTCATCAGTCAGGGGATTGATGACTTTGTTATGGTTTCCGCTGTAGCTAGCCACACTTTCTTCCCGGTCGGTCTTGGTGTAGCTGCCCAGGGGTTCTTCACTTTTATATTCCCCGGATACGGTGACTTTGTAGCCCTCCCGGGGGCGTTCTTCCTCATCGTCCAGGGGAAGGCGGGTCGGCTTTTTAATTTCCACCAGGCTTTCCTGGCTGAGTTGGCGTTTAACGGCCCGGTCAATGGCGGCACAGACACCGTCAAAATCAGTATCCAGCTCACGGTAGGTGAAAGCAGCGGCCTTCAGTCCCATTTCCCGCAGGGCATCCCCCTTCTTACCCGAAACCCCACCGGCGCTGTCTGAAAACCGGCGGAACTTTTCCAGTTCAACCACTAAATTAGCGGTTGGACAGACGAATAAAAAGCCGTCACTGCCTGCCATAATGCTGCGCTGAAATTTTTCGGGATAGTCCTTTAAATAACGCTCCCATAGCTTCTTTTCCTGGGGAGTTGCTTTCTGTTCAAAATCCTCAAGGGTCGGATTATTAAAATCTTCTTGTTTTCCGTAGGGCATAATCGTTCCTCCACTTAATGGTGTCTTCGCTTTAATTCATGATTAGTTCTATATTAACACCTTTACATCCCCCTGAGAAAGCAGTTTATTGGCGACTTACTATACTTTTGTGCAATTAAAAAGGATGCGGAAAGGCATCCTTTTTAATTCTAATCTTCTTTATTGGTCCGTCTCCAAATATTCATTTTTTCTGCTTCAGCTATGAGCTCATCCTGGAACTGCGGATGGGCCACCTTGATGATGGCTTCTGCCCGTTCCCAGGTGGATAACCCCTTGAGGTTTACAATACCGTATTCAGTGACGAGATAATGGATATTGGCCCGGGTATCGGTAACCACTGAGCCATTGGCCAGGGTGGGACGAATCCGGGAGTGCAGTTCCCCTTTTTTGTCCTTAAAGGCAGACGAGCAGCAGATAAAGCTCTTGCCCCCCTTGGATTTATAGGCCCCCAGTACGAAGTCCAACTGACCACCGGCGCCACTAATTTGTTTGGTTCCGGCGGTTTCTGCATTAACCTGCCCATAGAGGTCGATATCCACTGCGTTATTAATGGAAATGAAATTGTCAATGTTCCCAATGGTATCAATGTCATTGGCATAATTGACCGGTACTGCCATACACTCCGGATTGTCATCCAGGAAGTCATAGAGCTTTTTCGTACCCGCTGCAAAGGCATAAACCTGCTTGTAGCGATTAACGGTCTTGTGGGAGCCCGTGACTTTACCCGCCCGGCTTAAATCCACGAAGGCATCCACATACATTTCGGTATGTACCCCTAAGTCCTTTAAATCAGATTCGGCAATCATAGCACCAACGGTATTGGGCATTCCACCAATGCCGAGCTGAAGGCAAGCGCCATTGGGAATTTCTGGTACAATCAGGTTGGCCACGGCGATATCTACATCTGTGGCAGGGCCACCCGCACCCATTTCTGCCATGGCTGGGTTTTCCCCTTCAACAATAACATCGACTTTAGAGATATGGATGGCTTCTTCAAAGCCCCCCAGGCAACGGGGCATGTTTTCGTTCACTTCAACAATGACGACTTTAGCCGTTTCGCAGACAGCCATCATGTGTGATGCATTGGGACCGAAGTTGAAATACCCGTGCTTATCCATGGGTGCCACCTGGAACATGGCGACATCCGGCGGCGTGATATTTTCCCGGTAATAACGGGGTAGTTCAGAATAACGAATGGGATCATAAAAACTAAAGCCCTTGGCAACGGCTTTCCGTTCGATTCCGGACATATGCCAGGAATTCCAGGTGAAATGTTCTTTGGCATCGGGAAGTTTAAAAATCTCCGGTTCCCACATTAAGATCCCACCGCGGATTTTGAGGTCCTTCAGTTCTGGTTCTTTTTTAATCCGATCCGCCAGGGCTTCATCCAACGCCCGAACGGTTGCTGTCGTCCATCCATAATCCAGCCAATCCCCTGATTTAACAATGGCGACTGCTTCTTCAGCCGTCTTTAATTTGTCTGCATATTCTTTGATATAGCTCATGGTTACCCTCCTTGGTGCACTTGCTTGTGAATCCTTCTCAATGGTTTGATTTTATCATGCCTGCAGCCCCATGGTCAAGGGGTTTAATACGGGATGCCCTCCTTCGATAATCGCTGTTTCTTTTTTTAATTTTTTCTTAAAAATCAACCTAAAGGATGATGTTTTTTATTTCTTATCGTGTTATACTCAATTTAAAATATGAAAAAGGAGAATTTATTATGAGCTTTGAATTTGGAATGAAGGGCTTCACCTGTGGTATGATTGCCTTGATCTGTTGGGTGGTCTCAATTATCTTAAATTTAATGAATCTTTCAACGATTGGCTGGTTATTTGGCGTGGCTGTTCTGGTTTTTGGTATTATGGCTTTTGTCAACGGCAAAAAAGAATATGCCGCTGATCCGAACAACAGCAAGGCTAAAACGGGAAAGACCATTGGTCTGGTTATCATTATTCTAGAAATTGTTACCTTTGTGGTTCTTTTAGTTGCTGCTGGTACACTGGCCGCACTCATGATGTAAGCTTTCCAAAAAAAAAAAAACGGGTTTCCCCAGGGGGACCCGTTTTTTTATACCGATTCTGTCGCTTTAGATAAAGATATACTTACAAACAAACAGAACTGCAATGGCAACCATCACCCAACTGACCTTCTGCCGCTTTCCAGCAACCAGGTTTAATACCACATAAGAGATAACCCCAACGCCAATCCCTTCAGCAATACTGTAGAGCATGGGCATCCCTGCCAGGCATAAAAATGCCGGAATGCCTTCGGTGAGTTCATCCATGTCCAACTCCTTAACCTGCTGCATCATCAGGAAACCGACGATAATGAGGGCCGGTGCAGTGGCAAAGGATGGAATCGCCAGGAAAATGGGTGACAGCAGGAGGGACAGCGCAAAGAGGATGGCAACCACCAAGCCCGTCAGGCCGGTCCGTCCGCCTTCTCCGACGCCCAGGCTGCTTTCCACATAAGTGGTGGTGGTAGAGGTTCCAAAGACGGCGCCTACGGAGGTCGCCACAGCATCCGCCAATAAAGCCCCTTTGATCTTTGGCAGCTTGCCCTCTTCGGTGACGAAGCCTGCTTTCATCCCGCAGCCCATGAGGGTTCCCAAAGTATCAAAGAGATCCACAAAAAGGAATGCGAAGATGACGACAATGAAATCCAGGGACAATACCTTCGAGAAGTCAAACTTCATGAAGGTTGAAGAAATCCCCGATACGTGGATCCCATTTGAAAAATCAGGAATCAGTGAATAGAGCCCAAGCTCTGGTGCGGGAATATAGACACCCGCCAGCTGAAAGACAATCCCCAATAACCAGGTGATAATAATCCCCCAGAGTACGGCCCCTTTAATATTCTTAATCATCATAATGGCCGTTGTCAGAACGCCAAGGACTGCCAAACCGACGGTCAGGCCCATGGTGAAGGATTCCTGCCCCTTCCAGACATACATCGTAATTAATGTGGCATCACTGTTCACCACAATATTGGCGTTTTGAAAGCCAATCATCGCAATAAACAGCCCAATCCCACAGGTGATGGCGATCTTCAGGTTTTTCGGAATCGAATTGAAGAGGGCTTCCCGGACATTGGTCAAGCTGAGGACAATAAAAATGAGACCTTCGATAAATACAGCAGCCAGAGCCATTTCCCAGGTGTAGCCCATCTTAATGACGACGGTGTATGCAAAATAAGCATTCACCCCCATTCCCGGTGCCAATGCAAAGGGATAATTTGTGAATAGGGCCATTGCCAAAGTACCAAATACCGCAGCAAGTGCAGTCGCCGTAAAAACAGCACCTTTGTCCATACCGGTCGCACTGAGGATATCGGGGTTCACTGCGAGGATGTAAGCCATCCCCATAAAGGTGGTGAATCCGGCAATCAATTCAGTCTTCACGTTGGTGTTGTTTTTACTGAGGTGGAAAATTCTTTCCAAGAATTCGTTCATACCATACCTTCCTTTCATTAAACATAATTAAATTTTAACAGATTCTTAATATTATTTCAACAGAACTCCCAATCCCACACAAAAAAGCCCCCTCCAATAAAGAATTGGAAGGGGCTTTTGAACAAGCAGGTGCTTACGCCTGCTTTAATTCTTTAATTTCACTCTTCAGTGCTTTGATTTCTTTTAACAGTGCTTCAACGGGATTATAATACATACCATGCATTTCAGGTTCCTCCTTATGCTTGTTCTCTTTTTTCCACAGCGGCACTCTTTTTCAGAGCATCCACTTCTTTACGCAGGGTCTTGACTTCTTCTAACAGTGTATTTAATGGGCTGGCATAAACATTCATCATCATAACCTCTTCTATTTTAAATGGAAACTTCTATTGACCTGGGCTTAAATTAGTTAGCCTTGGATGCTTTTTCTAAAATTTTACGAATAGGATTGTAGTACATCATCACGATTACCTTCTTTCTGTTTTACTCGTTTTGTTTGTTTCTTGTTTTTTAACTTGTGTTTAGTATACCCCCTAAAGCCTACTCTAGTGCAAGGGATTTTTCAATTATTTTCACATTAGTTTATAATTACACTAAATTACATTTCGATAGGACGGTATACCTAACTTTCCAAGACTTCATGTCTTCTGGCTTCCCGGGGCATTCTTCGCCATTGACTTAAGCTCCGATTAAGTTTTATGCCCAATCCTAGAGTTTACTCTAGGATTGGGCACCCTGTTCCTCTCCTTTTCTCTTTTATTTAAGCTGTGTTTAACATTTCTCGCATAAACTAAAGGTGACTTTAGGATTTGCAAAAGGAGAACCCATGGACTATACCATTAAAGAAGCATCTGAACGAACGGGCCTGAGTATCCACACCCTGCGCTTTTATGACAAATCTGGATTACTCCCCATGGTGGGACGGACAGAAACGGGTAACCGCATCTTTACAGATTCAGATATTGAATGGATTCAAACCATTTGCTGCTTAAAGGATACGGGAATGCCCCTCAAGGAGATTAAATATTATATCGATTTATTTATGAAAGGAACATCCACCCTTTCTGAGCGGCGTCAGATTTTTATTGACCATCGGGTAGCCCTAATGAAAAAAATTGCTGAATTGGAAAAGAATTTAGAAATTGTAGAGCACCGGATTCAGTTTTACGATGAAGCTTGTGCTGTATATGCCATGCGGGATCAATTAGAATTGGAAAATGTAAAAGACCGTGCTTAAGGGGCACGGTCTTTTACGTTAGGTAATATTAATGAAAGCCCTACTTTATTATTTAGCAGCTCTTTCCTTTTTTAGCGCTTCCGTCAGAAGCGGTACGATTTTGCAGACATCGCCAACGACACCGTAATCGGCAGCGTTGAAGATGGGTGCGGTTTCGTCTTTATTGATCGCGACGATGATGTCGGATTCTTCCATCCCAGCTAAATGCTGGATTGCACCGGAGATCCCACAGGCAATGTACAGGTTGGGACGAACGGTTTTCCCGGTCTGTCCGACCTGAATGCCTTTTTCGACCCAGCCGGCGTCAACACAGGCACGGGAAGATGCCACGGTACCACCTAAAACATCCGCTAAATCTTCTAACATGCTGAAATTTTCGGGGCAGCCCATTCCACGACCACCAGATACCAAAATGTTCGCATCTGCGATATCCATTTTTTCGGATACGGTTTTAACAATATCCAGGATTTCAACGTTTTTGTGCGCAGCTAAATCAGCAATTTCTTCAACAATAACATCTGCTTTGGCGTTTTCGTCAAAGGGTGCTTTCTGCATAACCCCAGGACGGACAGTGGACATCTGCGGACGGTGTTCCGGGCAGAGGATGGTCGCCATGATGTTCCCACCAAAGGCGGGACGGGTCATCATGAGGCCCTTGTCTTCAGGGTTGATTTCCAGCTTTGTACAGTCTGCGGTTAAGCCGGTGTGGACGCGGGCAGAGACCCGGGGTGCCATGTCACGGCCGATGGCGGTTGCGCCAAAGAGGCAGATTTCTGGTTTGTATTTATTGATAATTTCCACAAAAGCATGAACATAAGGTTCTGTGGTATAGACATCCAGTGCAGGATCATCAACAACAATCACACGGTCTGCACCATGCTTTGCTAAATCATCAGCCATTGTGGTAACACCGGAGCCAAGGACAACAGCGGTCACTTCGGTTCCGAGATCAGCAGCCAGTTCTTTACCCTTTCCGATTAATTCATAGGAAACGGGGGTAATTTCATTATCTACTTGCTGTACGAAGGTGAATACACCTTTATAATCTTGAATACTCATCTATTCTCACCCTTTCCTATATAATGAATTTTTCTTTCAGTTTTTCCACGATGAAATCAGCGGATTCCTGTGGGTCAAGCTGAACAACGGTGCCAGGTTCTTTTAATGCCTTGGGGAAGGATTTAAAGACACGGGTTGGAGAGCCTTTCAGCCCGATGTTATCAACGTCGGCCTGGACGGTTTCCTGGGTCCAGATCTGGACTTCTTTTTCACGATAGGCATCAAATATTCCACCGGGGGTCATATAACGAGGGGTGTTCATTTCGCCTAAAGCGGTGATCAGGCAAGGCATTTTTACCTTGACACTGTGGTAGCGATCTTCATACTGGCGCTTAATGACCACAGAATCCCCATCCACCTGGATGTCTTCAGCATAGCTGACATTGGGTAGGTTCAAGTGCTCTGCAATCTGTGGACCAACCTGTGCGGTGTCTCCATCAATCGCCTGACGGCCAGTGATGATGAGGTCGTAGTCCAGTTTTGCAATGGCGGCAGCAATGGTGGTGGATGTCGCCCAGGTATCCGCACCACCAAAGGCACGGTCGGTTACCAGAATCGCTTCGTCTGCTCCCATAGCCAGGGCTTCACGGAGAACGTCATCGGCTTGGGGAGGTCCCATGGAGACCACAGTAATGTGGGCACCGGTGGCGTCTTTAATCTGAAGGGCAGCTTCCAGGCCGGCCTTATCATCGGGGTTCATGATGCTGGGGACGCCTTCACGGATCAATGTCCCTTTTACTGGATCCAGCTTGACTTCGTTGGTATCCGGTACTTGTTTGACACATACTACTATATTCACGTGTTTTTCCTCCTGTCTTCCTAGAGAATAGCGCCAGAGATGACCATACGCTGGACTTCGCTGGTACCTTCATAGATTTCGGTGATTTTGGCATCACGCATCATCCGTTCAACGGGATAATCACGGGTGTAGCCGTAGCCGCCGAAGAGCTGTACGCATTTGGTGGTGACTTCCATGGCAACTTCTGCGGCGAAGAGTTTTGCGGTTGCAGCTTCAACGGAGAAGATTTTCTGGGTGTCTTTTGCAATAGCAGCCTTGTAAACCAGGTTACGGGCGGCTTCGATTTTAGCGTACATATCAGCCAGTTGGAATTGGGTGTTCTGGAATTTAGCAATGGAACGACCAAATTGTTTCCGTTCTTTGACATAGGCGATGGTTTCGTCTAAGGCACCCTGTGCCAGGCCCAGTGCCTGTGCAGCGATACCGATCCGGCCGCCATCCAGGGTTTTCATAGCAAGACCGAAGCCCTTGCCTTCTTTGCCCAGCATGTAGTTTGCAGGAATGACCATATCTTCGAAGATCAGTTCGGTGGTGGAAGAACCACGAATCCCCATTTTCTTTTCTTTAGTCCCGATGGAGAAGCCAGGGGTTGTTGCAGGTACTAAGAATGCAGAAATCCCTTTGGTTCCCTTACTTTTGTCGGTCATGGCCATGATGACATAGGTGTCAGCCTTACCCCCATTGGTAATGAAGATTTTGGAACCATTGATGATGTAGTTATCACCATCTTTAATGGCTTTGGTCTGCTGACCGGCAGCATCAGTACCTGCGCCAGCTTCAGTTAAACCAAAAGCACCCAGGTATTCCCCGGAAGCAAGCTTTTTCCCAAATTCTTCAATGACTTCTGGCTTCCCATATTTGAGAACCGGATCGGTCCCCAGTGAAGTATGGGCAGAGACGATAACGCCTGTGGTCCCACATACCCGGGAAAGCTCTTCAACACACATAATGTATGCTAAGGTATCACAGCCCTGTCCCCCAACTTCTTTGGAGAAGGGAATACCCAACATACCGAATTTTTTCATTTTTTCAACCGTTTCGGCCGGGAAGCGTTCTGTTTCGTCGACTTCCTGGGCAAGGGGTTTGACTTCTGTTTCTGCAAAATCACGGTACATGGTCCGCAGCATCTCATGTTCTTTGCTCAGTTTGAAATCCATACTGTTCCTCCTAAATTTTTCTTTAACATCCCCAATTGGAGACAGATAAAGGCATCGGCTGTGCAGCCGGCATTGCCGCATCAGCCCATGCCTGTTAAAGACTTACTATTTACTGTAATCGTAGAAGCCTTTACCGGACTTCATACCTAAAGCACCACCACGGACCATCTTTCTGAGAAGCGGTTCGGGAGCATATTTGTCTAATCCAGTTTCAGCCTGGAGTACTTCCATAATGGCTAAAACAACATCTAATCCGATTAAGTCGCCCAGTGCCAGAGGTCCCATGGGGTGGTTACAACCCAATTTCATGGCCGTGTCGATATCTTCGACAGAGGCGGTGCCAGCAGCATAGACGCCAATGGCTTCGTTAATCATCGGAATGAGGATACGGTTAACAGCGAAGCCAGCAGCTTCTTTGATCTGTACAGGGGTTTTTCCAATTTCTTTGGAAATTTCAAAGATCTTATCAACGGTTTCCTGATCGGTGTTGTAGCCAGCGATGACTTCAACTAATTTCATTGCCGGTACGGGGTTGAAGAAGTGCATCCCAATAACAGCACGATCCAGGCCCTTGCTCATTTCGGTAAGGGATAAGGATGATGTGTTGGAAGCGAAGATACAGTCTGGTTTACAGATTTCCTGAAGCGCCCCAAAGAGTTCATGTTTCATTTCCATCTGTTCTAACACTGCTTCGACAACCAGATCACAGTCTGCTACCTTGTCTCTTAAGCCAGTGGTAATCTTACCTAAGATTTCATCTTTTTTAGCTTCTTCCATACGGCCCTTTGCGACCTGTTTGGTTAATGCTTTTTCGATTTTAGCCTTACCACCATCAGCAAATTCCTGTTTGATATCGCATAAGACGACTTCATAACCATCGGTTGCTGCAAAAACCTGGGCAATCCCAGAGCCCATTGTACCTGCGCCAATTACGCCAACTTTCATTGTTTAGTCCTCCTGATTTTTTTCTTTTAAAGAGGAAACCCCAATTGGGATTCCCTCTTTGTCATCACTTAATTTAATTCTCTGTCTTAGCAGTTTGTGAAGGGTTCGTGTTTCCTTTTTTCGAGGAAAGCAGCCATGCCTTCTTTTTGATCTGCGCTTTCAAAGCAATCGCCAAAGAGCTTTTCTTCGATAACAATGGCGTCATCCATCCCGACTTCTAAACCATCATTGATGGCTTTTTTGCAATTACGCACGGCGATGGGAGCGTTCTTTGCAATCTTGCCTGCCAGTTTAAGGGCAGCGGGCATCAGCTCTTCCTGGGGATAGACAGCATTAACCAATCCCAGGGCTTTGGCTTCCTCTGCCTTGATGTTGGTTCCGGCATAAACCATTTCCTTGGCTTTTCCCACTGGGATCAGGCGAGCTAAACGTTGGGTTCCGCCAAATCCAGGGGTAATCCCCAAGCCGGTTTCCGGCTGTCCAAAGAGTGCGTTATCGGCAGCTAAGCGGATGTCACAGCTCATGGAGAGCTCACAGCCACCGCCCAGTGCAAAGCCATTAACGGCTGCAATAACGGGAATAGGTAATACTTCGATTTTACGGAAAACATCATTTCCCTTCTTACCGAAAGCTTCCCCTTCTGCCTTTGTTAATGCGCTCATTTCTCCGATATCTGCACCAGCGACAAAGGATTTTGCGCCAGCACCGGTGATAACGACCGCACGGATAACGTCTAAATCGATGCCATCAATGACGGCTTCCAAGTCCCCAAGGACTTCGGAATTCAAGGCATTGAGTGCCTTTTCACGATCGATGGTGATGACAGCGACTGCGCCGTCTGCTTCATATTTTACAAAACCCATGGAGAATCTCCTTTGTTTTTGTGCTTATAATGCTTCTACAACAGTGGCAACACCCATACCACCACCAACACACAGTGTCGCTAAACCGGTTTTCTTACCAGTCCGCTGCAGGCCGTGGAGCAGGGTAACCAGGATACGGCAGCCAGAAGCCCCAACAGGATGGCCTAAAGCGATTGCGCCACCGGAGATGTTGAGTTTTTCTTCCGGGATTTCAAGATCTTTGCCAACAGCGCAGGACTGTGCGGCAAAAGCTTCGTTAGCTTCGACCAGGTCCATGTCATCCATGGTCAGGTCGGCCTTAGCGAAGGCTTTCTCGGTTGCGGCAATGGGGCCAACACCCATCACTTCGGGGCGAACGCCGGCGGAAGCACCTACGACCCATTTTGCCATGGGTTTTACACCTAATTCTTCTGCTTTTTCAGCGGACATAACGACGATAGCCGCAGCCCCATCATTAATCCCAGAAGCGGAGGCAGCGGTTACTGTACCGGTGCCATCAAATTTGAAGCAGGGTTTCAGTTTTCCTAAACCTTCTGCGGTCACGCCTTTTCTCGGGAATTCATCCACTTTAAATTCGACGATTTCTCTTTTTACTTTAACAGGGACAGGGACGATTTCTGCTTCAAACACGCCAGCTGCCTGAGCTGCTTCACATTTTTGCTGGCTCTTTGCTGCAAATTCATCCTGCATTTCACGGGTGATTCCCCATTCTTCAGCGACATTTTCTGCAGTGACACCCATGTGATAGTCATTAAAGGCATCCCACAGCGCATCTTTAATCATGGTATCCACTAATTTGCCATCGCCCATTCTGTAACCATAACGGGCATTGGGAACAGCGTAGGGTGCAGCGGACATGTTTTCCATCCCACCTGCGATCACGACATCAGCATCCCCTGCGATGATCATATCAGCAGCTAAGTTAACGGCTTTAAGGCCAGATCCACAAACGTTGTTCAGGGTCATTGCCGGAACTTCGATGGGCAGACCAGCTTTGATCGAGGCCTGGCGGGCAACGTTCTGTCCTAAACCAGCCTGGATGACACAGCCCATGAGGACTTCGTCGACATCTTCGGGTTTGATGCCAGCACGTTCGACAGCTTCCTTGATGACGATTGCTCCTAAATCAGCAGCGGGAACACCTTTCAGACTTCCGCCCATGCTACCCATTGCTGTACGGCAAGCGCCTACTAATACGACTTCTTTTGCCACTTTGATACCCTCCATTAAATCTCACATTACTTTGTGATTATTTTTTTATTTTGACAGACGAACCGAATGCTCGTGGGACCGTCTGTTAAATATATAACAATACTAGCACATTTTGGGAGTTTGTCAAGATAATAACAAGATAATTTTCTGTTGAAAAGGTTATACATTCTTCTTTTTTAGTGTTTACTTTAATTTTCCAGAATGCAATTTTACGCAGTCGCGCTTAAGGTTTTTCCTATAATTATTAATGACACTCTTAATAATAGATGTTCATGTATTCCCCATTCTCTTAAAAAAATCATATTGATTATTAATTGTCATTATATCTCTTTTTACCCGTAATAAAAAGAGTTTACACACACTTACACATTTACATGGATTACATCCGATTTTTTTATTATAACCATTCTTTTCCCGAAATACCATGGACGGTTTATCCAAATTGTCTGTTTTTTCATTTGAAGGAATCAGTTCATTTGCCCAAGAATTTCCACAGACGCCACTTTATGGCATGATAACTGATATAAATAAATCAAGCCCGGTTTTTATCCGGAGCTTGATTTACCCTGAGGGGATGTTCTCGTGTTAGATACTGAGTTGTTTTTTCCGATAGGCCTTCATATATTTGGCGCAGAATTTATCCCGCCCGGCCAAGGCTTCAGCACCTTTTATGGCGGTCATCATCTTATCGTCCAGGGGATCGATCAATAGGCCGTCCAGTCCCTTAGCAATGGCCATGACAGCGAAGGTCCGGTTTAAGAATTTCCGTTCCGGCAGGCCGTAGGAAATATTGGACAAGCCGCAGGCGGTGTGGATACCTGGATATTTTTCTTTTAGTCCTTCAATGGCGTCGATGAAGCCCATGCCGAAGGTGACATCCGTCGATACGGGCTGCACCAGAGGATCGACGAAGATATCTCCGATATCGACACCCTTTCCGATGAGGCCATCGACCAGGATATCTGCGATGCGCAGTCGGTCCTCCTTCGTTTCCGGCATCCGCTGGTCGTCCATGCAAAGCGCGACGACCTTCAGCTTCGTTCCTTCCACCAGGGAGAGGATGGATTCATAGCGTCCTTCTTCATAGGAAATGGAATTGATGAGGGCATCTTCACCCGTGAGCTTCAGAGCGCGCTCGATGACATGGTAGTCCGGACTGTCGATGGAGATGGGGGTGTTGGTCACTTCCTGGACATTCTTGATCAGCCATTCCATGTAGTCACCTTCCTGATCGACAAAGATGCCGGCATTGACATCGATGAAGGTGGCGCCTGCGTCGGCCTGGTCCTTTGCTAATTTCTTGATGAATTCCGCATCACCGGCTTTGATGGCTTCACCAACGCTTTTCCGGCTGGCGTTAATTAATTCTCCTACTATATACATGCTTTTCCTCCGTTTTTTATGCCATGAATTGGCGGGCAAGGATGACGGCACCACCAGCATCATTGGCATAAGCATCCGCATGGATTTCCGTTGCAAATTCTTCGGTAACCGGTGCGCCGCCGACCATAACCTTGGCTGCGATGCCATCGGCTTTGATGGCTTCCACAGTATCCCGCATATTGGCCATGGTGGTCGTCAAAAGGGCAGACAGGCAGATCATATCCGCTTTGTTTTCCTTGGCTGCTTCGATGAATTTTTCCTTGGGGACATCGATGCCTAAATCAATGACCGTGAAGCCAGAGCTTTCCATCATCATGGCCACGAGGTTCTTGCCGATATCGTGGAGGTCCTTTTCAACGGTTCCGATGACGATGGTGCCCTTACCTGCTACGCCAGCGCCCAGCACCGGTTTTAATTCTTCCAGACCTGCTTTCATGGCTGTTGCGGCCATGAGCATTTCCGGTACGAATAAATCGCCTTTTGAAAATAATACGCCGACTTCGTCCATGGCGGCAACTAACCCATCATTTAAAATGCTTTGGGGATCAACGCCTTCTGCCAAGGCATCCTGGACGGCTTCTACGATTTCTTCGTCTTCAAATTCCATTACTAAATCATAAATATTTTCTACGTTCATTTTAATCTCTCCTTCAATCTCTTTGTTTTTTTAGTTTGCAGTTTTCTTATTCTTCTTCAGCAGCGGCTTCCGCACATTCGACGTCTGCTCGTTTCAGGATTTCTTCCACTTCCTGTTCAATTTGATCAGAGAAGTTCTTCTTCGGCGGGGCAGCCAGGATTTCCCGGACCCGTGCCTTGGATGCTTCGACCATGTCTGCCGGATCTGCTTTATCATAGGGGCGGCGGATCAAATTCCTGGGCGAATAGTGTTCACCGTTCCGAAGCTGCTTAATGGTGCTCTTTTCATTCAGGAAGTTTCCGCCTGGGCCGACTTTCTTCACAACACCTGCCAGGGCCAGCTTTTCGTCATCCTGGATGCCCTGGGCGATCCGTCTTGAGATATTCATGACGTCTTCGCAATTGACTAATTCTTCTAAATACAGACACATGGCGGAGCTGCCCATGCCGACGCCGCAGATCATGTCCCCGTGGGCCAGAAATAAGGGCAGGTTGGATGAGCCGCGTTCGAATCCCATCTGGTAGTTGGGCTTATGGGCATCGGTGCCGTTGCAGCCCAGGGCCGGCATATTGTAGAAATGGCCCATTTCGATATTTGCCGCATTAACCAGCGCGCCTTCGGGAGAGCCGACGCAGCACAGGAGGGATTTCATATCCATGATGCCGTCAGCAGATCCAAAGATAATTTTACGTCCGGGAGTGAAGCTTTGAAGGATGGTGATTCCGGCCAGCACTTCAGCGGTGTTCTGGATGATGGTGCCCAATAGGGTCATGGGTGCCGTGGTTCCCGAAATAGGCATGGGCAGCAGGAGCACCGGGGTATTGATTTCACCCATGGCGATGGTACCTGTCAGCATGGGTGCTTCGAAGATCAGCGGGCTGACCGGGCAGCAGGTGATCGACAGCGGCGGCCGTTCAAGCAATACATCTTCTCTGAACAGCTTACGTAAGACCTCGATGTAATACTTCGCCTGAGCTTCGTTAAAGCAGTCCGTTTCCACATGCTTGGAGGATACCTTGAAGATTTCAACCATTTCCCGGATAGTCCGTGAGCCTTCGGGTACATCGCCGGCGATTACGATGGGGGCGAAGCAATGGATATAGTCCATGGCATCCGTCACCCGGGCCGCATCCAGCAGGTCCTTCATGGTGGAATTCCGGCGTTCCCCAGTTTTCAAATCGGACACAAAACAGCCTTGGGTATCCGTTAAAACGTAGGTATTTCCTTCGCCCAGGTACATATCGTATTCTTCCTGGACCCCGCCTAATACAAATTTGGAAGGGCAGCGTTTAATGGCTTCTTCCACCATGCCTTTGGAGAAACGCGCCTGGCAGTTTTCATAGTCGACTTCTGCACCAAACCCCTCCAGCTTTTCCAGTATTTCCTTGCTATCAATCTGAACCCCGGTTTCGGCCAGGATTTCCAATGCTTTTTTGTGGATAAGGAGCTTTGTCTCCTGGGATAAAAATTCGAAATTTGACATTTCTTAACCTCTTATTATAGTTTTAGATTCCCCAATTCTTCTCTGGCTGCTTCCATGATTTTCCCAAGGTCGGTGGCCAGGGTTTCATCCACATCAATTTCCGGGGCAGCATCGATGATTTTCTGACCCAGTTCCCTGGCCAGATGGCGATAGTCCTTTTCTTCTGTCACATCTTTGAAGATGAAGCTTTGGGTATGATCCTTCACGGTGAGCTGCTTACGGAAGTTTTTGACCGTGTGCTTGTTGGACAGGAATTCACCGCAGGGTCCGACCTGGTTGATGACATCCACTGCCAGGGTCTTCTTATTGACATCCGCCACCCGACAGAAGTCTTTGACGTAGTTCATGGCTTCATTATCCAGAACGATATCCCAGATGGATGTGGCCAGGGCGTTATCCGTACTCCCCATCCAGCAGGATGTATCACTTTCCGTCATCTGGCTGTAGCTGATTCGTTGGATGTTGTTCATAAATTCACCGGGGCTCGTGTAGGGCCGGTCTTCATTACAGCCCTGGGCCACGCAGCATGGCATGTCATAGAAACGAGCCATCTGACCGCAGCCGATGCTCAGCAGGTCATAATCCGCTCCGCTGTAGGCGATATCGCCGGTCCGCATATCTGCTGCTCCGGAATCGCAGGTGTAGAGCACCGGCGCATTGGGGTTATAGGCTTTGACGATGACGAGAGTGGCCAGTTGTTCAGCATTGGTCAGGACCATGGTGCCGGCCAGGGAAGCGGGTGCCGTCGTACCGGCCAGGGGTACATTCATGGGGCTGATGGGGATTTCTGCTTTTGCCAGTAGGGCCATGGCGTCGGCCGTGCAGTCTTCGAAGGCCAGGGGCGTCGTTGGCGAGGCAACCGCGGATAAAATGGGACGCTGCTTCAGGGCTTCACTGCCACCGGCCACGGCCTGGGCCATTTCGATCATATAGCGTACCGTTTCAGGATGGGAAACAGAGCATTCCAGATGCTTTCCGAGATGCAGGGTGGAATAATAGAACATTCCGATTTCTTCTAATGCTGCATTCTTTTCTTCTCCCGGTAAGATGATGGGCCAGAAGAAGTCGACGTTTTCCAGGCCGTTGCACAGCTTGGCAATGTTAACCAAATCCTTGGAGGTGGACCGGCGGCGGGGCTTTCCGATTTCATCATAATAAAAGGGGGAATACCCGCCGGTGGAGTTATGGGTCCTGTTGAAATCCGGAATGGTGAAATCGAAGGCAGCATCACGTCCGGCAAATAGTATTTCCTTATTCACCATGCTGATGGCTTCTTCTACCATCTTTCTCGGGAAGCGGACGTTATCTCCCGTCCGTACCGCTCCCTTTTGGGCCAAATGGCTGGCGACGGCATCGGAATGAATGTCAACTCCAGTGTTTTCCAGGACCTCCAGTGTCGCTTCATGGATCTGTTCGATCTCATTTTCACTAAGTAATGTTAATAACGCTCTCATAAAAACTCCTGCTTTCTCGATTTATTTTCCTAACCTATCGTACACGTCTTGTACTTTTTGAACGGGATTTCCCGATTCCACATAGAATTCATATTGGTTGTTGTAGATGTCCAGATCATCGACGATTAAATCACCATTCCCATCAACGAACTCACCGTATTCCTGGAAGGCGGATTCAGCGAAGGCCTGCTCATCCGCATAATTCTCAGACAGCACCACATCCCCGCTGAAATTCCCATCATAGACATAAATCTGTGCCTGGGTCTCTGCATGCGCCTTGTCTTCAAGAGCGATATAGAAGGTGTCATCCTCCATACTGTAATGGGGGGTGCCGACATTAAAGCGCTCTTCCAGGAGCGGGCGAATCTCCGAAAGGACTTCGGCAGTATTATTGGCCATATTACGATACATCACAATCCCGGTGGTCATACAGATTCCGATGATGACAATCAGGACGACAGTGGATATTAAATCGCTTTTCGCCAGCTTTTTGGAATGGTTCATGCCGCCGTACATCTTTTTAAAGATGACATAAGCGATGGGGCCAGTCAGTAATGCGATGCTCCCTAATATAAGGGAGTTGGCTCCATTGGTGAACATGGCGATGACGCAGAGGCACAGGGGGATGACGATGATGCCCACCATGACAGGCACGCCACCGGGAATCTTAAAGGGCCTGTCCAGGTCCGGTTCTTTAATCCGCAGGGCCACTCCAGAGATGAACCACACGACATAGCACATCATAAACAGGATGACATCAATGACGACGAGCGCTTCAAAGCCAAAGGGGACCAACGCGATATTGATAAGCGCCATGGCGAAGATGGCAATATGGGGGGTCCCGAATTTTTTATTGACCTTGCAGAAGAATTTCGGTGCCAGATTGTCCTCTGCGATGACGTACAGCCCCCGTGATGCGGATGCCAGGTAACTATTATAAAGGGATAAATTTGAAGCCGCCGCCCCCAGCATGATGAATAGGCCGAGAAATGGGACACCGTAGCTCATGGCGATGGTGACGAAACTGACGCCGCCTTCTGCAGCCCAATCCGCATAGTTGCCGTAGGATGCCAGGCCAAAGATAAGCGGGATCAAATAAATGAGTATCGTGGCGGGAATGGTTAACAGCGTGGCCTTGGGAATGATTTCCACATTTTCGACCTCGCCGGACATGGTACTCATGGATTCATACCCAGAGAATATCCACATCGCGACGGCAACCCCCAGACCGATGCTCTGGCCGATGCTCTGTCCCTTCGGTACAAAGGGGATGAAGGGGTTGTACTGCCAGTTGATGATCCCGAAAATCACAAAGGCTACCAAGGTAATGAGCATGAAGAACATCAACGCATTGGTAATCTTGCTGACTTCTTCGATCCCACGGAGATTGATGTAGGTGAAGAACAGAATGACGGCAACCTTTAATAGGATGGCCTGCCAATATGCCAGGGGCAGGAAGGAATCAATATAGGCGATTGCCAAGACAACATAAACCGTTGAATCGACGTAGCAGGACAAGGTTCGCCACCAGCCCACCTGGAATCCCCAAAACTCTCCGAATACCCGTTTTACCCAAACATAATAGCCCCCCTCATCCGGAATGGCCGAACCCATTTCACAGGCATACAGTGCCGCGGGCAGACTCCAGATTAATGGAAAGATGATGATGAGCAAAATCGCCAGGCCTGGCCCACTCGAGGAAATCATATCCTCCACACCAAAGTAGCCGCCGCTGACCAGGCAAAAGATCAAAAGGAACATCGACATCAAGGACATGCGATGCTTTTTTAAACCGGTGTTCTCCAGTCCATCCGGACCGAGCAGACCACTGTTTGAATCTTTATTATCCATCTAACCCTCCTCTTTTTTGAAAGAACCTGCAGGTGTTCTCTGTCTGGTTTATTAAGCAATCTTTATGCCAACATACGTATTTCGGCTTTTTTTATTTAAGAAACGCTTTTAAAAGCATCTGTAGGTTCAATAATTCTTTTTAATCACTTTTCTGTTTATTTTTGCTAAAATATACTTCTCTGTTTTGAGAAATTATGCAATTATTCATCCTTTCTGTTTCTTATTATTGAGAATTCCATGTTTAACCTTGTTTGAACCTCTGGCTTCTGGTAGTATATACATACAGTATAAACGCAATCATCCCATCACACCACATTTATTCCCGTTTTTGAGAATAATGTTGAAAGGAGAACCCTCTGATGAAAGGGACCATTGATCTGTTGAGCACGGAGGAAATAACAGAAATCCACCACGCCTCCCTGGAAATCCTGGAAACCGTCGGCATGGAAATCCAGGACGACGAAATCCGCCAGCTCCTGCATTTCCACGGGGCACGGCTTGAAGACAGCCGGGTCTATTTCCCCCGGGAGCTGGTGGAATGGGCTATTGACCACAGCCAGAAGGAACATATCATGTACGCCCGCAATCCAGATAAGACGGTTTATCCCGCCCGATCCGATGTGACACTGCTGACGAACAGCATCTTCTGCACCCATATCTATGACTGGAAGCTCCATCGCAAACGGCCTTCCACCATTGCCGATTCCATCGAATTCACACGCATCAGTAATTTTTATGATGAGATCGCCTTCTATGCCGCGACCCTGCTCCCCATGGATTGCCCGGCCAATCTAAGCGAGCTGTACGCCTTGTATAATGCCCTTTATTATTCCGATAAGCACTGCCATTGCTATTTCAGCTCCCCAGAATCTGCCCGATATGCCGTCAGTCTGGCTGAAGCGGTGGCTGGGGGCGAGGAGGCCCTGCGCCGGCGGCCCCTGTTCACGGCTAATCTGCCGGCCCTCACCGGGCTAAGCTTAAGTCGAAAGGAATGCGCCACCATTGGGATTTTCGCCAAGCATGGCATTCCGATCCTCACCTTTTGCTCCCTGATGACCTGCATTACCGCCCCCCAATCCATCGCCGGGACCCTGGCCCTGAGTAATGCCGCCATTCTCGGGGTGCTGACCATGATCAAGGCCATCAACCCCGAAGCCATCCTGCTCTATGCCACCGATACCTGTACGCCGAATCCCTATAATAACAGTGTGGATTACGACGCTTCGGAGTACGTGCTCTTTTCCAGCGCCAACCGGCAGCTTGCCGACCATTATGGCCTGGTCAGCGCCACCGCCCACGACTGTTCCGAGGTCGAACCGTCCAGCTTCCCGGTGGTCCAGGGCTACCGCCTCCGGCAGCTCCGCAACCTGATGGTCCGTTCGAATACCTGTTTTTGCGCTGGCGGTTATGATTTCTCCTTATTCGCCAGCCAGCTGGACCTGATTCTGGCTTATGAGATTTATTCGGATTTGAAGCCCCTCCAGGCGGATACGCCACTTTTCAGCCAGGGTGCCGGCGCCGATATGGTCGCTGCATACCTTGACGATGGCCTCTCCGACGTCACCCGGCGGGCCTGCTTCTCCGTGAAGAAGAATTATTATACCTTTATGCAGCAGGATTATCGGACTTTCATAAACGATAAAATCAATTGGATCCTCAGCCAGCCGCCGGATATCCCCGCCCCGGAGATCCAGGCCCGGATGGATGCGGTCATGGATGAAGCCAGGGAAGCCCTGGCGAAGGGAGGCAGCCTTGGATAACCACGCGCCATTCGATCAGATCATTGGGGATACCCCACCCATGCGCTTGTTAAAATCCCAGGCCAAACGCATCGCCCAGAGGAATTCGACCATCCTTATTTTAGGGGAAACCGGCAGCGGAAAGGGGCTTCTGGCCAAGTCCATCCACGAAGCCAGCCCCCGATGCGACGCGCCCTTCGTCTCGGTCAATTGTGGTTCCATTCCGGAGAACCTCATTGAATCCGAGCTGTTCGGCTATGTCCGCGGGGCATTCACCGGCGCCTTGAAGATGGGCAAGCAGGGTAAGTTCAGCCTGGCCAACCACGGCACCATCTTCCTGGATGAAATTGGCGAAATGCCCCTCCAGCTCCAGGTCTCCCTGCTCCATGTCCTCCAGTCCCGGATGGTGGAACCCATCGGCTCCAATAGCCCGGAGCCGGTGGATATCCGGGTCATCGCCGCCACCAATCGGGATTTGGAATCCATGGTCCAAAGCGGTTTCTTCCGAAAGGATCTCTACTTCCGCCTGGGCGTCATCCCCCTCCATATCCCTCCGCTGCGGGAACGTCGGGATGATATCCCCCTGCTCTCCCAGTATATCTTCGAGAAGCTCCTGGAGCGCGGGGATTTCTCCGCCCGGGAGATGAGTCCCGCCTTCCTCAGCTCCCTCCGGGATTATTCCTGGAATGGCAACATCCGGGAGCTGGAAAACGTCATTGAGTATGCCCTTAATCTCTGTGAGACGGATATCCTGGATGTCGGGGATCTGCCGGAGCACCTCCGCAGTAAAGCTGCCGCGGCAACGGGCGGAGCTGCCCTGGTTCAGCCTGGCGCCCAGGTCTCGGCTGGCAGCTACAAGGCGCAGCTCCAGGCCTGGGAGCACGCTCTCTTTTCCCATTATCTGGACACCTATGGGTCCTCGACCCAGGCGAAGAAGGAGATTGCCAAGGTTCTGGATATCGGGACATCCACCCTCTATCGCAAATTATCCCAGCTCGGCCTGGGATGAAAGGAAATGTTATGCAAGGAGTATTCCATTATTTTTCCGATGAAGAAGCACGCACAGTCCATGAGGAATCCCTGACCTTCTTATCTGAGAAGGGTTTGGTAATCACGGATGACGCGGCACGTCGCTATTTGATGAACTGGGGCTGTACCTGCCGGGACGGGCGGTTGTTCTTCCCGGTGGACCGCATCCAGGAAACCCTGGCGGCCTATCCCCTCAAGGTCAGCCAGGATGGTCGACCCCGGCACACCAACCGGGGGTTCTTCACTCATCTCGACAACCTCAGGGAGGACGGCATCACCACCATGTCCCTGACGGATTGCCGTCATTTCATCCAGCTGGCCAACGGGCTGGATGCCATGGACTGCACCCTCCTGCCCTTGTCTGACGATTCGCACCTCCAGGAGGCGATTTACCGCCTGGCGGAAAGGGAGAGCCGTAAGCCTACCATCTATCCGGTTTTCAGCCTGGAGGATGCCCATTTCCTCAAGGCGCATCCCCACCCCGAAAGCCTGCACGTCCTCCTTGGAGACCAGCTGTTATCCGTGGATTCGGTAATCACCCAGCAGCTGGAAATCCTCTTGCCCACCCAATGCCCCATTGCCATCACCTATCCGCTGCCCTTGGATTTCGCCGGGCTCCATGACGATTATTTCATCCTCATGGGGAATATCTATTTCCTCGTCCTGCTCATCCTGGCCCGGAGCATCCAACCCGATGCCCGGATATATTACAGCGGTTTCTTAAAAAACAACCGCCGTTCCCTCGGATTCCGAACCACCGAAGACCTGAATTGCCTTTACTTCCACACGGCCCAAAGCCAGATGGCCCATTTTTATCATTATCCGGCCATCCTCTGGCCCGATGACTTATCCGTGCTCAATGATGGCGATCCGGATTCCATTGAAAAGTGCATCACCTACTATTCCCTGATTGAGATGTGCGGCGCGGACCTCCTCGCCTGGATGGGGAAGGGCATCCACTGGCAGAGCAGCAGCTTTGAGCAATTGGTCCTGGATCATGAAATCGTCAAGGCCGTCAAGCCCTACAGCTACGTCTATTCCACGAAGCATCTGCCCGCTGTCCTCGAAACCATCCGGGAGGATGAACCCCAGAACAGCTATATCTTTAATGATCCCAAGGATACGGATTCCGTGGATTGCCTGTCCGCCCAGATGCCGGCCCCCCAAAGCTGGCTGTATTCCTCCCAGCTGAAGGTGGCCATCGACGAAATTCTCCATGGGTATTTCAAACATTGATTCAGGAGGCCGCCAGCATTCATGCAAAAACCACGAAAAAGGAGCCCCGGCATAATAAGCCGTGGCTCCTTTCTTTTCAATCCGGATTACCAGATCTGATATTCTTCTGCCTTCTGACGCAGTGCCTCCCGGAAATCGGGGTGGGCGATGTTAATGAGAGCTTCTGCCCGCTGGCCCACGTTCAAGCCGCGCAGCCAGGCGATGCCGTATTCCGTCACCACATAATCTGTATCGTTGCGGGAGGTGGTCACCGCGGCACCCTCGTGGAGGAAGGGCACGATTTTGGAATGGAGGACCGGATTGCCGTCTTCATCCTTGGTGGTGTAGGTGGAATGCATGGCGATGATGGATTTCCCGCCGGGGGACATCTGGGCACCCTGGACGGTTTCGGACTGACCACCGGTACCGGACCATTGGTCATAGCCCACGGTTTCCGAGGCACATTGGCCGGTTAAATCCACCTCCAGGGAGGCGTTGACGGACACGAATTTGTTATTCTTCCCGATGCTGTAGGGGTCATTGGTGAAGGTACAGGATTTGAAGAGCACCGCGGGATTATCATCAATGTAGTCATACAGCCGCTGGCTGCCCATGGTAAAGGAGCAGACGGAGTAGCCATCGTATTGGCCCTTGCAGGAGTTATCCACGGCCCCGCATTCAATAAGGTCTACCATAGATTCCGTAAACATTTCGGTGTGGATGCCCAGATGCTTCTTGGTCTTGAGTTCCGCGGCCACAGCATTAGGAATATTGCCGATGCCCAGCTGGATGGTGGAACCATCCTCTACCAAAGAAGCGACATGCTTTCCGATGGCGGCATCCACCTCCGTATAGGGGGCCGGATTACTTACCGGGATGGGCCGGTCGGATTCTACCAGGGCATCCACCTCGGAGATGTGGACCTGGGTATCCCCAAAGGTCCGGGGGTAATTGGGATTGACCTCCAGAATGGTCAGCGCCCCCTGATTAATGAGGTCCCGTTCGTAGATGGCGCTGATGGACAGGGACAGATAGCCATGGTCATCCATGGGGGACACGGTGGCTAACACCACCGGACGCCGGTTTTCATAGACCAGGCGGTCCAGGGTCTTGCGCAGGATGGAGGTGGAGCTTTGGGGGACGCAGCTCACCATCTTATGCTTGTGAGCATCCCGGAGGCCAGCGCTGAAGAACCAGCCGTTGTGATCCATGACCCCGCGCATTTCCGGATCCTTGAAGGCTTCATAATACTTCAGGGGCAGACAGGTGTTCAGGGTAGTGCCCTTGACCCCGGTTTCCTTTAAATGCTGAAGCTCGGATAGGATGGCTGCCGGTTCCCCGGCCGCCTGGGCGGAGAACATGTAGTCTCCGTCCTGAATCAGCTCTAAGGCCTGTTTTGCCGTCATCTTCTTTTCTTCATAAAGCTCTTGGAATGATTTCATTGTGTTTTCTCCTGGAATTGGTATAATTTTCGTTTCTTTTGTTATTTCAGTATCCGACGCGCATCAGACTTTCTTCTTCCCCGTTTCCGGCAGGAGGAACGAACCGACAAAGAAGGTCAGACTCAAGGCCAGGGCGATGTACAGACCCGTTGTATAGCCGAAGCTGTCAATGGCCAGGCCGATGGCAAAGTAAGCGATGGTTTCTATAATATAAGAGATGGCCCAGAACAGCCCCATAATCACCGTGAGCTTTCCAGGGGTCATGCCCGGCAGCTCCTGGGGAATGAGCACCAGGGAGGTCACCGGCAGGAAGATACACACCCCTGCACAGAAGGCCGCCACCGCTGAGATGATGCCATTATTGGTAATCAGCATCAATAAACCGAAGAGGGTCAGGGCCAGACCGCTGTACCGGATGACCGGAAGCCGTCTGAAATAGACCTTTGCCAGGGCGATGGCCATTAGGGAGCCCACAATCCCTCCAACGGCTACCAAAACGCTTAAGGTTTTGGCATCAATCACCGTTACCCCGGAGATGGGGAAGATATTAAGCATGACGATGTAGAAGGTTAAAAGCCCAGAATACGTAAAGGGCAGCAGCCAATTGATTTTTTCTTTAAGGGCATCCTTCATCCCATAGGGCGCCTGTTCCTTCCCGGCTCCGCTGTTTAAGTCGAAGTCCTGACCAATGATAGGCCAGATGATGAGCAGGATGGCACTGATGATGGCGAAGAAGCCCATGCTGTACTGCCAGGTTTTCAGCCAGGCAATGACGGGTCCGACAATGACCATGGCGATGACGCCCCCCACATTGTATGCAACGCCGTTAAGGGCGTTGACCGCGGGACGTTTTTCCGGACTGAAATAGTGGATGACCACGGGACTGAAATACACCACATACAGTGCGCCCCCAAATCCCATGACAAAGCGTCCGAGGATAAAGAGCCAGTACTGGGGTGCGAAGATGGCCAGGACACTCCCTGCTACAATGAGGAGGGACCCCAGGCCAATGGCCTTTTTTGGGAAAAGTTTGGCTAAAATGCCCGCTGCCAGGAAATTCCCAATGATTTTCGCCAGGGTGATGGCATTGGAAATGAAGGTGGCGGAGGCAAAGGTTTTAAGATTAAAGAATTCCATGATCTGGGGTGTCAGGGTGCTCCCCGCAATCCAGTTCACGGCAAAGAATGCGTAGGTAAAAAACATCACGAACTCAATGATAACCGCCCTCGATGTGGAGGCTTTATTGATTTGATTCTCCATAATATACTCCCTTTCTGTTACTCCTTGTTCGCGATGGCCATTGCGATTTTCTAACATCATCTTAGCATGGTCCGGGAGAAAAGAAAAATGGTTGTATTTCATTCTGCCATGAATTGAATTCATCGCCCTGTGCCACAAAAAAAAGAACGCGGATGGCGTTCTGTAAGTGTGGCAATGGGGCATCTGTGTAACGCCTTCACCGCACGGCGGTATCTACTAACCAAGGTGCGCCGCACCTTATAGAGAGCTTATCCTACCGCCCTCCGCCTTCTTCACACAGAGCCAGAAAATCCTTCATGGGGCTGGTGAGGACCTTATCCCGTCGATATACCAGGGTAAGGGCCCAGGGGAAGGTTGGATTTTTCAGGTGGATCTGCCGGACCCGCTTGCTGTACAGCTTATCCACTAAAGGTTTGGGGAGGATGCTGATCCCCTGGCCTGCAGAGACCATCTCTAAAATCAAATCCCACTGGGAGCTTTCAAAGGTGATATTCGGGGTATAGCCTGCCGTTTTGCAATGGTCAATCACCACATCGTAATACATATAATCCCGGGAGACCATGAGAAATTGCTCCTGGGCCAGATCGGCCGAATTCACCGAACGTCGATTGGCCAGGGGATGATCCTTAGACACAACCAAAACGGCCTCAGAGGTATAAACCGTTTGCGCAACCAGCTTATCATCGGAAAAAGGTTCAATAACCACACCGATATCCAGGGTGCCTTCGTGGACCAGCTGCTGAACAGATTTGGAGGTCATTTCCGTGATTTTCAGATCCACCTCGGGATACAGCTTCCGATAATCATAAAGCAGTGGAAAAAAATAGATGGTTCCAGCGGTTGGAGGCATCCCCAAATGCAAACTTCCCGGTGTACGGCGAAAGCGTTCATATAATGCGGTGGTCTGCTCCTCGTAAAACCCGAGAATGCTTTGGGCATAGTCATAAAAAATCTGCCCTTCCGGGGTTAAGGTGAATTCTTTAGCCTGGCGGTTGATCAGTTCCATCTCAACCTCCCGTTCCACCGCCCGGATGGATTTGCTCAGGGTCGATTGGCTGACAAAAAGCTTTTCCGCCGCCCGGGTGAAATTACTCTGTTTAACCACTTCTACAAAATAGTTCAATTGATTTAAAGTCATCACAGCCCCTTCCTTGATTATGGTTTCATTGTGTCCTATTCTACCCTACTTCGGTCATTCCGCCAATGTCTTTTCATCTTTCACCCTTTGCTTTTCTCCAATGAGCCGCTCTTTCCCGTAATTGAAATGGCCACAGTACTTTTCTATTTCCTTAAATAATGAATCCCCCCTTGACATCGAAAAGTCGAATGGTATAATACATAAAGATTTTTAACTAAGTATTTTTAATTAAATATTTTTATGAAAAGAGGATAATCAAATGAATTTTGATGCCATTAAAGCCATTATTGTAGAAACACTGAACTGTGATGCAGAGGATGTCACCCTGGAATCCAGCCTCCAAGAGGATTTGGATGCGGATAGCCTGGAGGCTGTGGAACTGGCCATGGCTTTGGAAGAAGCCTTTGGCATTACCATTGAAGACAATGAGCTGGCCAATTTCAAAACCGTTGGTAATATTGTTGAGTATTTAAACGCCCAGGTGTAATCCTAGCCGGCCAGATGGCCGGTATTCTTTTACTGTATTATGAAAATGTATGAAAGCAATGTAAACAACCATGAAAAGGAGTCGCCATGGAGCTTAAAGATATCCTGACATTAATGGATCGGTTTGATGCCAGCCAATGTACCCATCTTAAATTTGAAACAGAAGGAAGCAGTATTGAGCTGGAAAAAAAGGGCACCTGTAACCCGGTTGAGTTAACCCCCAGCCCTTCCAGGGCCTTTGCTGCCCCTGCCTCTACTGAGGAACCCGCAGAGGATATTACCGAGGCACTGACCATCAATGCCCCCCTGGTGGGAACCTTCTACCATGCACCCTCTCCCGGTGAGTCCCCCTTTATCACGGTGGGGAAAAGCATTGAGGCGGGCCAGCCCATCGGCCTCATTGAAGCCATGAAGATGATGAACGAGGTGAATGCACCCTTTGACTGTGTCATTGAGGAAATTCTCATTGAGGATGGACATTTAGCACCCTACGACGCCCCCCTGGTTCGGGTTCGGGAGGTTTAGGATGTTCCGGCGCGTACTCATCGCCAATCGCGGGGAGATTGCTCTGCGTATCCTAAGGGCCTGTCGGGATATGGAAATCGAAACCGTGGCGGTATACTCCACAGCCGATGCCGATGCCCTCCATGTCCAGCTGGCGACCCATGGGGTCTGCATTGGCCCACCCAAGGCGGCGGATAGCTATCTCAATGCCGATGCCCTGATTCAGGTGGCCCACTCCACCCATTGTGACGCTATCCATCCGGGCTATGGCTTTCTTTCTGAAAATGCGGACTTTTCCGATGCCTGTGCCCGGGAGGGCATCACCTTCATCGGATCAACTGGTGAGGTTATCCGGAAGATGGGCAGCAAATCCGCCGCCCGCTCCCTGATGATGGCAAATGGTGTCCCGGTGGTGCCAGGAAGTAAAGGCGCCGTAACGGCTGATACCATTGGAGATATCGCCCAGGAAATCGGCTATCCGGTCCTCATCAAAGCCAGTGCCGGCGGTGGTGGCCGGGGAATGCGCCGGGTTTACGCTCCCGAGGAGCTGCTGCCCGCCTTCTCCGCCGCCCAGAGCGAAACCATCGCCTGCTTTGGAGATGATGAAATGTATTTGGAAAAGCTGGTGGAGCATCCCCGGCACATTGAATTCCAAATCATGGCGGACTCCCAGGGGAATGTGGTGCATCTGGGGGAACGGGACTGCTCCATCCAACGCAAAAACCAAAAGCTACTGGAGGAAAGTCCCTCCAAGGCCCTTACCCCAGAGCTTCGGGCGCGGATGGGGGCCCACGCCATCGCCGCGGCCAGGGCGGCCCATTATGTGGGGGCCGGCACCATTGAATTCGTCCTTTCCCCCGCTGGGGAATATTATTTTATTGAAATGAACACCCGGATTCAAGTGGAGCACCCCGTAACGGAAATGGTGTGCAGCGTGGACCTTATCCGGGAACAGCTCCGGGTGGCGGCGGGCCTGTCCCTTTCCTTCACCCAGGAGGAGATTGTCCAGCAGGGCTGGTCCATAGAGTGCCGGATTAACGCAGAAGATCCCTTCCGGGATTTTGCCCCCTGTCCCGGAACCGCCAGCTTCATCCATTTTCCCGCAGGCTGCGGGGTTCGGGTGGATTCTGCCCTGTACACCGGCTATAGCCTAAGCCCCTACTACGACAGCATGGTGGCTAAGGTCATCGTCCACGGAAGCAGCCGGCTTGAGGCCATCCGCCGAATGCGCCGGGCCCTGGAGGAGCTCATCATCGAAGGCTTTACCACCACCGCAGAGCTTAATTACCTTATCCTCCATCATCCGGCTTTCGTCCGGGGGAGCTACGATACCAGCTTTTTAGACACGGAGCTTCCCGAGCTGATGGAGTGGAATGCCGTCGGTGCCGGATTAGAGCCGGCTAAGGAGGTCCGTCCATGAATCCATTTTTCAAGAAACAGCGGGATAAGATTTTTAAACTCAAGGCCCTGAGAGAGGGACAATCCACCCCGGGTCCCTTACCCGTTTCCGAAACACAGCCCCTGGGAATAACCTGCCCGACCTGCGGCCACACCACCACCCTGGATATCCTTAAAAAGCAGGACCAGGTGTGCCGCTGTGGTTACCATTATCCCCTGGATGCCCATACCCGTCTCCAGATTACCCTGGATCCCGGTACCTTCCACGATATCGGCCGCCATGTCCGTCCCTTTGATTGGCTGGGCTTTCCAGGCTACGCCCAAAAGCTTAAGTCCGTCCAGAACACCACGGGTTTAACCGATGGTGTGGTATCCGGCCGGGGGCGGATTGATGGGTTTCCCGTAGTTATCGCGGTGATGGATACCCGTTTCCTCATGGGAAGCATGGGGTCCGCTGTGGGTGAGAAAATCACCCTGGCCACAGAGCTTGCCACCAAGAAGAAGCTGCCCCTGATTATCTTCTGCGCCAGTGGCGGTGCCCGCATGCAGGAGGGGATCTTAAGCCTCATGCAAATGGCCAAAACCAGTGCCGCCCTCAAGCGATTCTCGGACCGGGGAGGCCTGTATATCAGCGTCCTCACCCATCCCACCACCGGTGGGGTGACGGCCAGCTTCGCCATGCTGGGGGACATCACCCTGGCCGAACCGGAAGCCCTGATTGGCTTTGCAGGTCCCCGGGTGATTGAACAGACCATTGGGGAAACCCTGCCCCAGGGCTTCCAGCGCAGCGAATTCCAGGAGGATCACGGCTTTGTGGATGCGGTGGTGGAGCGCCGGGAAATGCGGGATACCCTCCTGCGTATCCTCCGCCTCCACGATTTAAAGGGAGGGACCGACCGATGATTGCAGAAATTGAAAAACGCATCCTCACCATCGACCAGGAGCTTAGCGCCCTGGATCAGCCCAGCTCGGATGCTGACCGCCTGCGCCGGACCCAGCTCCTGCGCAATAAAAAAGAAATGCTAGCCCTGTGCCTGGACCTCTCCCCTTCAGATAAGGTGTATTTAGCCAGACACCCGGAGCGCCCCGGTGTGGTGGATTATATTGACGCCTTGTTTACAGATTTTTTTGAACAGCGGGGGGACCGCCACTGCGGTGAGGACCCCAGTATTCTGGGGGGAATCGCCCGGTATAAGGGCCGTCCGGTAACCGTAATCGGCCATCGCAAGGGCAAGGATTTAAATGAAAACCTCCGATGCAATTTCGGGATGCCCTCCCCCGAGGGTTACCGCAAGGCCCTGCGCCTCATGATGGCTGCCCAAAAATTTGGCCGGCCCATTATTACCTTTATTGATACTCCAGGGGCCTACCCCGGTCTGGATGCCGAATCCAAGGGCCAGGGAGAGGCCATCGCCCGGAACCTTATGGAAATGAGCGGACTGACGGTTCCCATCATCACCATCGTTACCGGTGAAGGGGGCAGCGGCGGTGCCCTGGCCCTGGGGGTGGCCAATGGCATCTATATGCTGGAGCATGCCGTGTATTCGGTGCTCAGCCCTGAAGGCTTTGCCGCCATCCTCTGGAAGGATGCCGCCCGAAGTGAGGAGGCCTGTGGGGTGATGAAGCTCACCGCCCAGGACTTAAAAGCCTTAGGCGTCATTGACGGCGTTATTCCTGAGCCCCTGGGCGGTGCCCATCGCAAGCCCCGGGCTGTTTTTGACGCCGTGGACCAGATTATCGATTTGGAGCTGCGGACCATGGAACGGACAAACGGCAATGAGCTGGCCGCCCGGCGCTATAAAAAATTCCGGGAATTCGGCCAAAGCCTGCCCAAGGCCCGTATTTTCGAAAAGGAGAACACCCATGATGGGAATTGAACTCATCGCCACCGGACGGGGAACCCCGGACCGGCTGGTGACCAATGATGATCTGGCACAGTTTGTGGATACCAATGACGCCTGGATCCGGGAGCGAACCGGTATCCTCAGCCGCTATTTCTGTGCTGAGGACGAAGGAGGGGTGGATTTGGCCACCCGGGCGGCACAGTCAGCCCTATCCCGCAGTGGGGTTTCCCCTGAATCCATTGGGGCCTGTATCGTCGCTACGGTCAGTCCGGACAACATGACCCCCAGTACCGCCAATATGGTGGCAGCCCGGTTGGGGCTGCCCCTGGATATCCCCAGCTTTGACATTGGGGCGGCCTGCTCCGGATTTTTATACGCCCTGCAGGTGACCCAGGGACTACTGACTCCAGCCCGCCCCTACGCCATCGTGGTAGGCTGTGAGGTTCTCAGCCGGCTCATGGATTTCTCCGATCGTTCCACCTGCGTGCTCTTTGGGGATGGTGCCGGGGCTGCCGTGGTAAAGTGCTGTGAGGATGCCGGCTATTACAGCATCCTTGGGGCCGAGGCCGATCCAAAAGCCATTTTAGTGGATGGGCCTGCTGCGCCAAAATCCATTATCCATATGGACGGCCGGAAGGTTTTCCGCTTTGCCGTCCAGGTTATTCCCAAGGTTATCCATGCCCTCCTTACCCAAAGCGGCTTAAGCCTTTCCGACATCGATGAGGTGGTGTGCCATCAGGCCAACTCCCGGATCATTGACCATGTCATTAAGAAGCTCAAGGCCGATCCCGCTAAATTTTATCAAAATATGGACCGCTACGGCAATACCAGTGCGGCCAGTATTCCCATGGCCCTGGACGAGCTGTCTGAGCTGGGGCGGCTGAAGCCTGGAGCCCGGATAATGTGCGTGGGCTTTGGCGCCGGATTAACCTGGGGCGGAGCCATTATTAGAAAGCAGAACTCATATGAATAAAATCAATACACTCTTAAAAACGGAATTTCCCTTTATCCAGGGAGGCATGGCCAATATTGCCACGGGTGCCTTTGCCGCTGCGGCTTCCAACGCTGGCGGCCTGGGCCTCATTGCCTCTGGGGGAATGGATGCAGAAACACTCCGCCGGGAGGTACAGGACTGCAAGGCCCTGACGGATAAGCCCTTTGGCTTAAATATCATGCTCATGAATCCCGATGCCGATGCCATTGCCGCTATGGCGGTGGAGGAGCAGGTCCCGGTGATCACCACCGGAGCCGGAAATCCCGGCAAGTATATGTCCGCCTGGAAGGCCGCTGGCATCCTCGTCATTCCCGTGGTTTCCTCAGTGGTTTTAGCCCGGCGCCTGGTGGGTGCCGGAGCCGATGCCATTATTGCCGAGGGTCTGGAAAGCGGCGGTCACGTGGGAGATCTGACCACCATGGCCCTGGTTCCCCAGGTGGTGGATGCTGTGGATGTCCCGGTGATTGCCGCTGGAGGCATTGCCCATGGCCGTCAGCTTCTGGCCGCCTACGCCCTGGGCGCTTCCGGTGTCCAGCTGGGAACCTGCCTGCTGACCAGTGTGGAATGCCCCATCCACGATCACTATAAACAGGCCATTTTAAAGGCTGGAGACCGCAGCACCGTGGTCACCGGCCAGTCTGTGGGCGCACCCGTACGTATCCTTAAAAACAAAATGTCCCGGACCTACCTGAAAATGGAGGCTGAGGGTGCCGATAAGATGACCCTGGAGGAATTTACCCTGGGCAGTCTCCGTCGGGCGGTACGGGATGGGGATGTGGAAAACGGCAGCCTCATGGCCGGACAGGTCAGCGGCATGATTACCGAAATCCGCCCCCTGCGCAGCATTTTCGAGGATTTAGCCGCTGGTGCTGAGGCCACCCTCAAAGGATTATCCCCATTATGACAAAGCTAGGAAGTAAACATTTAGAGCTCCCCATTATCCAGGGAGGCATGGGGATCGGCATCTCCCTGGGAGGACTGGCTGGCGCCGTAGCCGCCTGTGGTGCCATGGGCTGTATCAGTACCGCAGTAACCGGCTTTGACGAAGCGGATTTCGCCAAGAATCCCCAGGAGGCCAATCTAAGGAGCCTGACCCGGGAAATCCGCCGGGCCAAGACCATTAGCGGCGGCCGGGGGCTGGTGGCCATCAATGCCATGGTGGCCACCACCCAGTACGATGAAGTCATTCCCACTGCCATTGCTGCAGGGGTGGATGCCATTATCTCCGGTGCCGGGCTCCCCAGCGCCCTGCCAGCCCTGGCCGGGGATTCGGATGTGGCCCTGGCCCCCATCGTCTCTGGCGGACGAGCCGCCAAGGTCATCTGCCGGCTCTGGGACCGCCACCACGGTGTGATCCCGGACTTTGTGGTCCTGGAGGGCCCCATGGCTGGTGGCCATCTGGGATTTACCCCAAAGGTTCTGGAAACACCCCCCTTACCCCGGCTGGAGGATCTCTTAAAAGAGGTTCAGGATGTACTCCTTCCCTTTGAGCAGCAATACGGTCGGGCCATTCCGGTCTTTGTGGCCGGAGGGGTGTACGACGGTGAAGATATGGCCCATTACACTAAGCTGGGGGCCGCCGGTGCCCAAATCGGGACTCGGTTCATCGCCACCGATGAATGTGATGCCAGCCAGGCTTTTAAAGAAATGATGGTTTCCGCCAAAGCCGAGGATATCGTCCTGATCAAAAGCCCGGTGGGGATGCCGGGCCGGGCCCTGAACACCCCCTTAATCCAGGGACTGGCCCAGGGCAAGCGCTTCCGTCCCAGGGCCTGCACCAATTGTCTGACCCCCTGCAACCCAGCAGAAACCCCCTACTGCATCTCCGCCGCCCTTATTGCCGCGGCCCGGGGAAATGTCTCTGAGGGACTCTTTTTCTGCGGCAGTAATGCCCACCGTATTTCTAAAATACAGCCCGTCGCCCAATTGATTGACGAGCTGATGACCGATTGGAGGTTATGCCCATGACCATGGCTTTTTTATATGCTGGCCAGGGGAGCCAGCACCTGGGAATGGGAAAGGATTTATACGACACCGCTCCCCTCTTTGCCCAGGTTTACGATAATGCCCCCCTGGATTTTGATTTGAAAACCCTCTGCTTTGACGGTCCGGAGGATAAGCTAAACGCCACAGAATTTACCCAGCCCTGTATGGTGGCCTTTGCCATAGGCGTTACGGATCTGCTGACCGCCGCTGGTATCCGACCGGATTACCTGGCTGGGCTTTCCCTGGGGGAATACTCCGCCCTCTACGCCGCTGGAGTCCTCAATTCCGGCGATGCCCTCAAGCTGGTGGCCTTCCGGGGCCAGGCCATGGCCACAGCCGCCCAGGGCTTGCAGGTCGGCATGGCCGCTATCCTGGGCCTTAACCGGGATGCCCTGGAGCCGATTTGTGTGGAAGCCTCCTCGGTGGGTTTGGTAGAAATCGCCAATTATAATTGTCCGGGACAGCTGGTTATCTCCGGTGAAGCCCCTGGGGTAGATGCGGCCGCAGCCCTGGCCAAGGCCGCCGGAGCCAGACGCTGCCTTCCCCTAAAGGTCAGCGGCCCCTTCCACACCAGCCTCATGGCCCCTGCCGGGGATGCTCTGGCGGCGCGCTTTACCAACACTATCTTTGGACCCATGTCCATTCCCGTGCTGTTTAACTGCCTGGGAGACGAAAAGGGTCCCGGAGATGCCATCCCGGACCTTCTGGTCCGCCAGGTCCAAAGCAGTGTTTATATGGAGGATACCATCCGGGCCCTCATCCACAAAGGGGTGGATACCATCGTCGAAATCGGTCCAGGTAAAGCCCTTTCTGGCTTTGTCCGAAAAATCGATAAGACCATTCGCACCATTCCCCTGGAAACCGCTGCCGAAATTGACGCCTTTATCCAGGAATTTGGAAACAGGAAATAGGAGAACACTATGAACAATATCAAACGCGTCGCCGTGGTAACCGGCGGCAGCCGGGGAATCGGCCAGGCTGCTTGTCTGGCCCTGGCCAAAAGGGGCCTTTCCATCGTGGTTAACTATTCCGGCAGCGCCGAAGCCGCTGCCCAGACCGTGGAAAAATGCGAAGCCCTGGGGGCTGAAGCCCTGGCCTTTAAAGCCGATGTTGCTGTGGCTGAGGAGGTGGCTGCCCTGATGCAGGCCGCCACCGACCGCTTTGGCCGCATCGATGTGCTGGTGAACAACGCCGGCATCACCCGGGACAATCTCTTGATGCGCATGAGCGAAGCCGACTTTGATGCCGTGGTGGATACCAACCTCAAGGGGACCTTCCTCTGTATGAAGGCCGTCTCCCGGATTATGATGAAGCAGCGCTACGGCCGTATTATCAATATGAGCTCCGTGGTGGCCCTCCGGGGAAACCCCGGGCAGATGAACTACGTGGCCAGCAAGGCCGGCGTCATCGGTATGACCAAAACCATGGCCAAGGAATTGGCCAGCCGGGGGATTACCGCCAATGCCATCGCCCCGGGCTTTATTGAAACGGCTATGACCGCCGCCCTTACCGATACCCAAAGGGCGGATATGGTCACCACCATTCCCATGGCCCGTCCAGGTAAACCCGAGGATGTGGCCGCAGCCGTAGCGTTTTTGGCCGATGAAGCATCGGGCTACATCACCGGCCAGGTGCTGTGTGTCGATGGTGGCATGGCCGTCTAATTTCACAGGAAAGGAATCACTATGACCAAACGAAGAGTTGTTATCACTGGCCTGGGTGCCGTTACTCCCCTGGGCAACACAGCGGCGGACAGCTGGTCCGCTGCCAGGGCCGGGGTTTGCGGCATCGGCCCCATCACCCTCTTTGACCCCGTCAACCACAAGGTCAAAATCGCTGGGGAGGTGAAGGATCTGGATATGGACGCCTTCATTCCCAAAAAAGAAGCCAAGCGCATGGACCGCTGCACTCAGCTGGCTGTCGTCGCCGCCCAGGGTGCCATGACGGACAGCGGCCTTAATATGGCGTCCGAAGATGCCACCCGCTGTGCCGTCATTATCGGTAGTGGGATCGGTGGTCTGCGCACCACAGAGCTCCAGGAAGACCGTGGCCAGGAAAAGGGCTTTGACCGGGTCTCCCCCTTCTTTATTCCCATGGCCATTGCCAATATTGCCCCAGGACAAATCGCCATTGCCCACGGCTTTAAGGGCATGTGTTCCTGTGTTGTAACAGCCTGTGCATCCAGCAACAATGCCATGGGCGATGCCTTCCGCCACATCCGGGATGGCTACGCCGAGGTGGTCCTCACCGGCGGCACTGAAGCCAGCATTACACCCCTGGGCATGGGGGGGTTCACCAGCATGAAGGCCCTTACCACAGAGTCCGATGCCAGTCGGGCCTCCATCCCCTTCGATGCGGATCGCAGTGGTTTCGTTATGGGTGAGGGCTCTGGTATCCTCATTCTGGAGGAGCTGAACCACGCCCAGGCCCGGGGTGCTAAAATCTACGGCGAGGTGGTGGGCTACGGTGCCACCTGCGATGCCCACCATATCACCGCCCCAGACCCCACCGGTGCCGGAGCGGCTTTAGCCATGGCCCAGGCCCTGGCGGATGCAGACATCGCCCCGGAAGCCATTGGCTATATCAACGCCCACGGTACCAGCACCCCCTTAAACGATGCCGGAGAAACCGCCGCGGTCAAGGCCGTTTTCGGAGCACATGCTAAGAAGCTGTGTATGAGCAGCACAAAAAGCATGACCGGCCATCTTCTGGGGGCCACCGGGGGCGTGGAAGCCATCTTCACCACCCTGGCCTTAAGGGATCAATTCGTCCCTCCTACCATTGGCTATGTTCATCCCGACCCCGCCTGTGATCTGGATATCGTCCCCAACGCAGGCCGACCGGCAGCGTTTACCTATGCCCTGAGTAACAACCTGGGCTTTGGAGGTCATAACGCCGTGGTGCTTTTCAAACGTTGGGAGGATTAGGATGCCAGAGCTGAATTCTAACGAAATCCAACAAATCATTCCCCATCGCTACCCCTTCCTCCTGGTGGACCGGATCACCGATTACGAGGCGGGTAAATGGGCCAAGGGCATTAAATGCGTCTCCGCCGGAGAAATGTTTTTCATGGGGCATTTTCCGGAGCAGCACGTTATGCCCGGGGTTCTTATTTTGGAAGCCCTGGCCCAGGTGGGGGCCGTTGCCCTGCTTTCCCTTCCGGAAAATAGCGGTAAAATTGCCCTCTTCGGTGGGGTAAAGAACGCCCGGTTCAAAGCCCAGGTCCGCCCTGGGGATGTCCTGGAAATGGAAACAGAGCTCACCACCCTCCGGGGCCCCATGGGTATTGGCAGCGCCATTGCCCGGGTAAACGGCAAAACCGCGGCTAAGGCAGAGCTGATATTCGCCATTCAGGCTTAGCATTACCTTATGTCATGGGTGAAATCCCCTTTACGTGGTCCTGTCCACCTGCTATAATAAAAACAGAAAATGATTGCAAGGGGAGAACACATGCTGGAAACGGTATTTAAAGAATTGTACACAAAATTTAAACTGCATTTTTATAAGGAAGTCATGTCCCGGTTCCAGGAACGGGAGGCCAGCCTGACCACAGTGGAGACCTTTTGTATGGAAACCATCATGGCCCTGGGCAGCCCGACAGTCAATGAGTTCGCCACTTTTTTAGAGATTTCCTCTCCCAACGCCACCTATAAGGTCAATCAGCTGGTGGGTAAGGGCTATCTCAAAAAAGTCCGCTCGGAGCAGGATAAACGGGAATACCATCTCCAGGTTACCCAGAAATACATTGATTATTACAACATCACCAACCGCTATGTGAGCGAGGTGATGGAACGGGTCCGCGGGCGTTTCAATCCCGACGAGCTGGCCCAATTCGAGGGGATTCTCCGCATCATCAACGAGGAGCTGATGAGCGAACTCCCCACACCACAGGTGTAATAAAAGAAGGACCGGATGCCATGGCATCCAGTCCTTCTTTTTTCGGCTTTTCAATCAACTTTCCCCAATTGCTTCAGGCTAAGTACCAGGGCTCCGGGCACCGTGGTAAAGGCCTCCACCCCAAAATCAGCATAGGCCACCGCATTGATGGGCGTAAAGCCCAGGCGTTCCACCTGGGTTTGGGAACGGGCACTGGTGCATTCTGAAATAGCCGTGGTAAAGCCCAGGGCCACGGCCCGCTTTAGGAGCTGCTCAATCAGGGTAAGGGATAAATGGTGTCCCGTGTAGTCTGCATGGACACCGGCGTACATCACGGTCAAGCACCTTTTAGCATCGTAATCGGTCCTCTCCTCCAGGGGTTTTAGCAAAACATCGAAGACATGGCTGGTATCTGCCATGCCCTCCAAAAGGCGCGGGCTCAAACGTGAAACCACCCTGGGGTCCGAAGCGATATCCTCCTTAAAGGCCGTGGTAAATCCAATAATTTTATCCTTCTCTGAATCCACGGCCAGGATGGTCAGGCCATCCTTGATGGATTCCGGAAAAATAACCCGGCTGTAGTCCATGGCCTCTTCATCGCTAAGCTTAAGGTGCGCCGTCATAGGGTCCCGGTGGACAAAGGTGTCGATAAACAGCCTTCCTAAAGCTTCCACATCTTCTAAAACCGCACTTCGAAATTGAATATTTTTCATTCTTGTTCTTCCTCCTGTAAAGGGACTTTTCCTATTTCTCCCCCTTCGACACAAATGCTGATGGCATAGCCGCCAAGATCATCCACCTCAGTAAATCCATAGCTTTTTTCATTAACCCTCTGGCGGACCCCAATGGCACTGCCCATCTGAATTTCAAAGGCATCCAGTGCCAGGCTAAAGCCCAGGCCCGTTGCCTTCATAAAGCTCTCCTTCAAGGTCCACAGCCGGTAGAAGCCGGGAATAAACCCTTCCTCCGAAAGTCCATTTAAAAAAGCAATTTCCCCCTTATGAAAATAGTGTCTTGCAAGGGCCCTTGGGATGTCCGTCATTTTTTCAATATCCACACCAATGGGGGTATCCGCCACACCCAGGATGGCATAGTCCCCGGAGTGGGAAAGGTTAAAGTGGAAATCCGGATGCCCCTTCAGGACCGGCTTCTGTCCATCCGAAGCCTGGAACGCCACACCCCGGGGATCGATACCCGCTTCTTCCAGCGCCTGATTCAGCAGAAGCCCAGCTCCCAGGCTCAGGGCCCGATCCCGGGCAAAGCGATAGCTTTTAGCCTTTTGCTGGCGGGAGACCGGCACCTCAGTCAGCCGCCCATTGAAAACGGCGGCTGACTGCAGCGCTGAGGTATACATCGTGTAGAGCTTCATGCATCAAAGAAGCCAAGGCCAGAAAGCTCTCCAATGGCCTGGCGAATGTAGGCACTGTCCGTAATGGGCCATTTTTTATAAAGCCGGCAGAGTACCTCGGAGGTGAAGGTATTATCCCCATCGATGGGGACGGCCACATTTTCAGTGTCGCTGCTCAAATAGGCGATGAGCCCGGCCACCCGGTCCTCCTTCTCCGGATCGGCCATGGCGTCGCGCAGTGCCCCTTCATAGCTTGCACTGTCCGTCACCTGAATCCCGAAGCCCTCCTGATTCATGACCTCTACCACATCGGACATATACACAAAATGGTTATTATAGGGATGGAACACCGTATAAATATCCCCGGTTTCCGCAAGGGCCAGAATCATTTGGGCGGTGATGTCGATGGGGGAAAACTCCACCACCGTATTCATGCTCTCCACAGGGTACTGGCCTAGTGTGGCGTAGCCCTTGAGCTGGCGCATAAAACCGTTGGTAATAAAATTAATCTGGAATTCGCCATCGTCGGCCCGGCTCATGAGGTTGCCGACGCGCATAACCTTGGCCCGCAGGCCTTCGGCCGCGGCGGAGAGCACCGCCTGTTCAGCTAAGAATTTGCTCTCAATATACTGGTTGGTGATGGACTGCCCAAAGAACAAATCGTCCTCTGCCATGCGCCGGGCCTTGGGGATGCTGTCATTTAAGCTGTCCCCGGCAATACTGACGGTGGAGACCTGGATGAGCTTACGCCGGGTGGCGGCACAGAGGTGGATGAGGTTCTTAACCCCATCGGTGTTAATGCGCCGGAGACTGTCGTCCGCCGCAAAGTGCTTCACGCTGGCGGCACAATTAATGAGGGTGGAGAAGGGCACCTCTGCCAGATGCTCCACCACGGCTTGATCCGTCAAATCCCCTTCGATTAAGAACAGGCGCTCCCCGAAGGCCCCATCAAAGGTATCCTCAAAATAATACATTAAAAGGGTGCGCATGCGTTCTTCCAAACTTTCTGCATCCCCTTTCCGAATCAGGCACCATACCCGACCGGTGTACTGCGTTAAGAAAGCGTGGAGGACGTGAATCCCCAGGAACCCAGTGGCACCAGTCACCAGGATATCCCCCAGGGGCTCCCGGCTCAGCAGGTCCAGATGCTCCACCCGGTTGCTGCTTAAAAGTTGTCGGATTTTTTTATAGTCATAATCCACAATGGGATCGGCCACCGGGGCGGCCGGGGTATCACCCGCAGCAATAAAGGCCGCCAGCGCCCGGGGAGTGGGGTGCTTGAAGATATCCTGATAGACGAAGCCCAGACCCTTACCCACAGCCTGCATGGCCAGGCGGGAGGCAGAAAGGGAGGTCCCGCCGATTTCAAAGAAATCGTCGGTGGCCCCCACCTGCCCGCAGGACAGTACCTCTTCCATTAAAGCACAGATGGCGCTTTCATCCCCGTTCTCCGGGGCCACGTATTCCCGTTGGGCCGCCATCATGCTCACCTCTGGCAGGGCTTTTTTATTGATTTTGCCATTGGGCGTCAGGGGCATGGACTCCAGCTGGGTCAGGACCCCCGGCACCATATAGTGGGTGAGGGACGCCTTGAGGTGCTCTGTTAAATCCGAAAGATCCACCGGGTGATCCGCCGTGAAGAAGCCGCACAAAAATTGTCCGTCATCCTGACCCCGAACCTGAACGATACTGGATTTAACGCCGTCGTAGCCATTGATGGCCGCTTCCACCTCGTCCAATTCCACCCGCAGCCCCCTCAGCTTCACCTGGTTGTCCAGGCGGCCGAAGAAGGGCAGTCGGCCCTCCTCATCCCAGGCCGCTAAATCCCCGGAGTGGTAAGCCCGCAGGGAACCGATGTGGAAAAAGCTCTTTTCTGTGAGATCTGGACGTCCCACATAGCCTCTTCCCACTCCATCTCCGGCGATGATAAGCTCCCCGGCAACGCCGATGGGCAGCTCCTGGCCGTAGCGGTTGTGGATATAGCACTTGATATTGCTCATGGGGCGGCCGATGGTGACCCCTTCCCCCGTCATTTCGATAAAGGTACAGCCAATGGTGGTTTCCGATGGGCCGTAGCCATTGTAAATATGTGCCGCCGGGCTAACCCGGTGCAGCTTGTCATAAAGGGACAACGGAAAATTTTCTGCCCCCACGTTAAAGCTCCGTATTTTAGAGAGGGGCTCTGCCATCTCCTCAATATCGACGATGTTCCCCAGATAGGAAGGGGTCGCCGTAAAAGTATCCACCTGGTTGGCCAGCAGCAGATCCCGCATGGCCAGGGGGTTATGGATTTCCTCCTCATTGGCCATACACACCGTTATCCCCTGGGTCAGGGGCACATATTCCTCTAAAATGGAAACATCAAAGGTCAGTGCGGCAAAGGCCAACGAAACGGTGGCATGGTCAATATAGGATAGAATCTCCGGATTCTTAGGGTTGGCATGGCAGTAATGGCGCAGGTTACCGTGCTCGATCATCACGCCCTTGGGTGTACCGGTGGAACCCGAGGTGTAAATGCAGTAGCATAAATCCGTCGCCTTAATGGCAACTCCTGGATAGGTATCATCCGCCTCCTCCAATAAATCCTCAATATAAACCGGGCGGCAGGTGCCGGCATCGCCGCACAGGATCTCTGCCCGCTCAGCCTGATCCCGGGTGGTCATAAGAAGCCGGGCATGGCTGTCGGACAGGGTAAAGCCAATGCGCTCATCCGGATATTCCGGGTCGGTGCACAAAAAAGCCCCGCCGGATTTTAATATTCCCTGGCGTGCCATATAGGCATGGGCCGTCCGTCCTAACAGTACGGCCACGATATCCTCACGTTTAATGCCTTTTTTAATGAGGGCATTGGCGATGCGGTTGGTGGCGCAGTTGAGCTCCCCAAAGGTCAGTTTTTCCCCACAGCTAATTAAAGCCAGGTGCTGGGGGTTCGCATCCGCCACCGCCTGGAGCTGCTCAGGGATAAAGGGTGCCTGAATGGGGACCGCCGTGTCATTAAACTGCGTAATTTGGCGCTGATCTTCTGCGTTAACCAGCCTGAGATCCCCGTAGGTTTCCGCGGTGAGTAAGCTTTGACACACCGCAGTAAAGGCATCGAAGAACCGGATCATGGTGCTGTGCCCGTACAAATCGGAGCGGTATTCCACCTTGGTGAGATAGCCCCCCTCCGCGGTGTCGTACACGTCCACCGAAAGCGGCGCCTTGGTTTCTGACAGGGACAGGGTTTCAATGGGCACCGTCCGTCCGTCCAGGGTAAAGGTATTGAAATCTCCGCCCTGGTAGGCAAAGAGGATATCCGCACTCACCCCCAGCTCCCGGCTGATTTCCCCGAAGGAATAGATGTCGTGCTCCATTATTTCCAGGAGATGCTTTTTAACCGCATTTAAATACCCATCGATGGTATTGGCCCCCTCCATACTACAGTACACTGGCAGGGTTTTAACCAGCATCCCCGTCAGCTCCGCCGTGCGGGAATCGCTACGCCCGTTATAGATGGTACAAAATGCGGATTCCACCTGGTTTTTAAACTGGGCCAGGGTAAACCCAAAGGCACCCGTAAAGAACACATTGGGGGTGATCCGGTGGGCGGTACAGAAGGCCTTTAGACGCTCTGCCGACACCCCCTCCACCGGCACATTAAAGGCTGCCGTCTGGGGTACGTCCCCCTCGGGCCGGTCGTAGTCCAGCCGGGTATCGGTTTCCATGGTGCCAAAGACCCCGTGATAAAAATCCCTGGCCTCAGTATAGGCAGCACTTTTCCGCTTTTCGGCTTCGTCCAGAGCTAAATCGAAGGAACTATAGGCCTCTCCGACTAAATCCTCCCCCTGATAGGCTCGATTGATTTCCGACAGCAGAACCATCGCTGAGGTACCGTCGAAAACCAAATGGTGCACATCGATGAACAGGCTGATGCCTGCCTCCGTCTCCATCACTTCGCAGCGATAGAAACCATTCTCAAAATTAAAGGGCTGAACCAGCTGGGCCCGGCGGGCGGTGAGCTCAGACGCCGACAGCCGGGTATGCTTGACCAAAACCGGTGCGTCATCCTGACGTTTCAGCCGGATTTCTCCGCCGTCAGTTACTAGACGGACCTTGAGATAAGGGTGGGCGTTAAAGGCTGCCGTCACCGCCTGAATCAAAGGCTTTGAATCCACCCTTCCCTCGTCGTAGGAAAAGGTGCAGAACAGGGGGATATTGTACATGCAGGACTGAGGATCCCGCTGGGATTCCAGATAAATCCCCATTTGGGTCTGGGTCAGGGGGTAAGTATCCTGCTGGGGGCGGTCCTGAGCCGCCGTGGTAACAGAACCGGCAATGTCGATATAGGTTTCCAGCTTCTCCACTGTGTTGTACTTTTTAAAGGCCTGGGTGTTCATCTTCACGCCAAAGGCCTTGGAAAAGACAACGCCCAGCTTCACCGCTCCGATGGAGGTCAGCCCCGCTTCGTAAATATCCGTATCGATGCCAAAGGCAGAAGATCCCACCACCTCGGCCAAGAGACTATGGATTTTTTCCTGCAATGGGGTCTGGGGGGGCGTCATATCCTCGAACACCCGGTTTGGTACTGGCAGCGCCCGCTGATCCACCTTCATATTCGGTGTCAGGGGGATGGTGTCAATCTGCATGGTGACCGCCGGCACCATATAGGCCGGCTTTTCCGCTGCGATAAAGGCATTGAGATCCGGGATGGACACCGGGGTGTCCGAAACCACGTAGGCCACCACATATTTTCCGCCCCCCTCCTCGTCACAGGCGATAACCGTAGTATCCCTAATCCCCGGGTAATCCCGGATTTTTTGCTCAATCTCCGTCAGCTCGATACGGAAGCCCCGAATTTTAACCTGTCCATCCTCTCGACCCACAAATTGGATACGGCCATCGGACAGCCACTTCACCACATCTCCGGTGCGGTAGAGTCTGGCGTAGGCCGGGTCGGTATCAAAGGGATTGGGGATGAATTTTTCTGCAGTGAGCTCTGGTCGCCCCAGGTAGCCCCCACACACCAGTACCCCGGCAATGCACAGCTCTCCCGGCACCCCCACGGGCACCCGTCGCATTTTCCCATCCACCACATACAGCTTGGTATTGTCAATGGGCCCTCCAATGGGCACGGATTTTTCATAAAGACGGGTGACCTCACTGGCCGTGGCCAAAATGGTGCACTCTGTGGGGCCATAGAGGTTATGGAGGTGATAGGCGACCGGCGGTGCGCAGGGAACCAGGGCCTCTCCCCCCACACTTAAATGGCGCAGGCTGGTTTTCTCAATACAGGTGGCAAATTGGCGCCCCACCTGGGTTGTGATAAAGGCGATGGTAATACCGTTTTCCTCAAAATAATCGTTGAGCGCCAGTAAATCCAGACGGATTTCCTCTGGGACGATATACATGGCCGCACCCCGGGTCAGAGCCGGCCAGGTATCCATCATAGAGGCGTCAAAGCCGTAGCTGGCATAGGCCGCCACCCGGTCCGCTTCGGTCAGGCCGTAGTAACGGTGGTACCAATGGCAGAAATTCACCATGTTCTCATGGCGGAGCATGCAGCCCTTGGGAGTCCCCGTAGAGCCCGAGGTGTAGAGTAGGATATATAAATCCTCGGCTGCGGGTCCCCCAGGTAAGGGACCGTACCCAGGCAGTCCCAGGATGGCATCGGTGGTCAGCACCGCCCCGGTATAATCAGGCACCCGCTCCCTCAGGGTGGCATCGGTAATGAGGAGCTTTGCCCTGGCATCCGTCATCATAAAGGATAGCCGCTCCCGGGGATAATCCGGGTCCAGGGGCTGATAGGCACACCCGGCCTTTAAGACCCCCAGGGAGGCAATGGCCATGTACTCACACCGGGGGATCAGAATGGATACGACATCCCCGGTGTCCAGGCCCTGCCCTGCGATATAACGGGCCAGATTATCCGACAGCCGGTCCACCTGGGCGTAGGTATACCGGCGGTTCTTATAAACCACACAAAGAGCCTCTGGTGTTTTTTGAGCCTGGTTTCTGAACAAATCCACCAGGGTTGCAGTGACATCGTAGGGCCGTTCGGTAGCGTTAAAGCGCTCCAGCCGGGTAATTTCCTCTGCATCTGCCACTGGCTGCCCATTGGCCTTTTCCACCGGCACCATCACCGCCGGGTCGATGGACCGCTTTCCAAAGGCAACCGCTGGCTCCTCCACCAGCGCTGTCATATAGTCTAAGAAGGCTTCACCTATTTTTTCTACCTGTGCCTCGGTGTAGCAGGCCCTTTGATACTCTAAGCCAAAGGATACCAGGGCATCCTGCCCCGGCACATCCGGATTAATGCGGATGGTCAGGTTTTCTGCCGCCTGGTCGGCATACAGAGTCCGGGCCAGGTGACTGGCCGGATTGTAAGCATTGGAGACGATAGAAGCCGCGGCACTGGCGCCAATATCCACGCCGGCCTCCAGCATTTCTTGGCTCAGAATATCATAGGGGTAGCGGCTATGACCCAGGGCCGCCTTAAAAGCCCCCTTGGTCGCTTTCAGGCAGCCTGTTAAATCTTCATCCTCTGGAAAACTTAATTTCAGGGGCACCAGGCTGGTGAACATCCCCGTGGTTTGGGAGAAATCCTCTAAATGGCGCCGTCCGCCCTCCCCCAGGTTTAACAGGATGCCTGGTTTGCCATTGCGTTTGGCTAAAAACATACCCATGGCCGTCAGGGCAAAGAGAAAGGGCGAATAATGCGTCGCCTGCTGGTCAAGGAATTCGCCAATCTGCTGAGTTAACGCCTCAGGCAGCTTAAACACCGCGTAGCCCCGGGTATAATCCCCCTCTGCTCCCCGGGGTTCACTGGCTAAATCCCCGGCATCGGCCAGTGTCGAATGCCAATACTCCCGGTCAGCGGTGCATGCCTCGGAAGCCAGATACCGCTTTTCGCAGTCGGCGTACTCTTCATAGGGGCGGTCCACGGTGGACAGGGATACCCCCTTTTCATACCAGCTCCACACCTTTTGGGCGAAAAGATCTAAGCCGGTTCCGTCACACAGGCTATGGTGGAAGCTCATCTGAAGGGTGTAGCCCTGATCCGTAGGATAGATGCAGAAATGGTAAAGGGGACAGTCATACAGCGTATCAAAGGTGTGGATGGCCGGATGGCCATTCTCCACCTCCTCAATTGCCACACCCTCTGGGCCCTTGTAAAAAAACAATGTTCCGGCATCATCCATCCGAAAACGTAATGAAAAATTCGGGGTTTCTTCCATGGCCTTAATAACTGCCGCCTGAATGCGGCCGACATCGGTTGTTTCAAAGACCATCATTCCTGCAAAAGAAAATAAATTGATGGCATCACCGATGAGCTCGGTGTATAAAATCCTTTTTTGAGGATGGGTACAGGGGTAATATATTGTCATTTCAACCTCTTTTCAATCCAAATCTAATTTTTCCCGCGATAAAACCGGTAACCCAGCGACCATTTCTGGCACAACATCGGTAGCCCTATTATTTTTCGATGGCGAAAACAGTGTCCAGCTTTGTCATTTTCAACACACTCATCACACTGCTGTTCAAATGGCGCAAAATTAAAGCCCCTCCCTGGGCCGCCATCTGCTTGTGTAAAATGAGCACCGCCCGGATGCCGGCGCTGGAGATATAATCAATCTGTTCAAAATCTAACACCAAGGTTTCCACCCCGGCACTCTGGTCCTTTAACGCTTCCAGCAATTCCGGACTGCTGCTGGTGTCCAAACGGCCATCCAAAGCAGCCAGAAGGGTTTGATCCTCAAGAGTTGTTGCAATCGTCATTTGCGATACCTCCACACTTTTTAATGTTTTTTCAATATTGCTATTCTATCATCGAATGAGGACGCGGGCAAAACATTTACAATAAAAAGATTGTTTTTAATAAAAAAATAAAACCGGCTAAAAGCCGGTTTCAGACTGTCGACAAACCCAGGTCAGGGTGATGATAAAAATACGAGAACCCCGGCGCCCCTGCGGGCTGGCGTCTTGGGCTTTCATCAAATTAAGAAAGCAAACCTGCCCTAAACCTTATCAAAACCGAAGGTTTTGCGCACTGACGACTGAGGACTTTCCCTTCGTTCATCAGCGTCTGGGGTCCGGGGTGAATCTTTTTTATCCTCTCCTTGACCGCGCTAAGGCACTTTGTCTACGCTTTGAAACCGGCTAAAAGCCGGTTTTACGACGCTTTTGTTTATACCCCTTCAATGACATTCTCGATGAAAAGCTCTTTCCCCATGACCCGCTTGAACTTCTTGCCGCACTCACTGATAATCATATCCGTAAAGACAGAGGCTTCCTTGCTGATGACATGGAGAACCACGGTGTCCTCCTGGATTTCACAGGATAAATCCGTGACGATACCGTCCATACTACGGTCCAGATACTCGGCAATTTGCAGAAACAGGCTGAGTAAATCGATGATTTCCAAGTCCCTTTTATCCAGCATGGAGGTGTAAATGGCATCAATTTTTATTTTTTTCTGGGTCCGGTGATTGAGAGCCACAAAGGCACTCATGAGCAGCTCCTTCTGAGTGAGGCCATTGATCCCCGCACTCAGAATCAGATAAAAGCTGTGCTCATGGTGGTTATTGTACTGAATCATGATCCCTGCATCGTGGAGCATGGCACTGGTCTTCCGAATGCGGTCCAGGCTGCCGTTCACCCCATGGATGGGCTCAAGCTGGGTATAAAGCTGATCGGACAGCTTATAAATATGCCGGGCGTGGGGAATATTCACCGTAAAACGATCCACGGCATAGCCCAGGGAGGATTCAAAAATATGATCGATGAGGTCCCCTTCGGTACGGCCGAAGTAGGTATAAATCAAACCATCCCGGACCCCGGCATCGGAGATGACCAGGGACTTTGAGCCAATGCGCTCCATGACCATCATCACGGCATGGCTGGCTCCAATGAAAATATCACTGCGTCCCTTGGACAAGCCCTTGAGCTCCCGACGCCCCTCCAGGTTCAGCTCCGCCGCGGTCTTGCAAACGCTCTTGACGGCATCCAAATCCATCTGGTAATTATGGGCAATTTCCAAAGGGTAATCCAGGGCACGGCGATAGATACGGCCAATATTTCGAATGGTGCCGCCGACCCCCAGAACCGGTAAGCTTTTGGCCTTTTTGAATAAATCGTACTGGCACAGGGCACCGTCCAGGAAGGCCGACAGCCGATCCAGCTTTTCTGGGGTGGCCACATCGGCCAGATCAAATTTCTCCGCCAGATCAATGGAGCCAAAGGGCAGGCTGATGGCATCCACCTTCTGCCGATTTTTAATCAGCACGAATTCCACACTGCCGCCGCCAATGTCCATGAGCAGGGCATCCTGGATATCGATGCTGTTAATGGTCCCCAGATAATCCATTTGGGCTTCCATTTCTCCGGGAATCACCTGAATATCGATACCCACCTTTTCCTTGATCCGTTTAACAAATTCCGCCCCGTTCTCAGCCTTTCGCACAGCGGCAGTGGCCACTGCCACCACCTCGATAAGACCGTAGGCATCGCACATCCGGGCGAACATAGCCAGGGTTTCCTCTCCCAAAGCCATACGCTCCTCGCTCAAGCGTCCGGTTTCACTCAGTCCTTCACACAGCCGCACATTGACCTTAGCATCATCAATAATCGTATAATTGCCATAGTCGTCATAGCATTTGGCCACCACCAAATGGACGCTGTTGGAGCCAATGTCAATGACGCCGATATTATTCTTCATGATTCTCCCTCACAGTTCCCTGGATCGCTTTTTTCACGGCGTCGAAACGTTCTTCGGCTTCGCGGCAAAAATAATCCTGACATTCAAGGAGTACCTTACCCCTTTTATCCATTCTAACATATTCCCCGGACTTTGTCATAATCCGGGTCTTGATGGAATCCTGCCAGGTTTTCTCCAGAATATGGAAGAGCTCCTTCTTCAAATCCTCATCCTCTACGGGAAAGAGGGTTTCAATACGACGGTTTAAGTTACGCTGCATCCAATCCGCACTGGAGAGGTAAATTTCCTCCTCGCCCTGATTGTAGAAATAATAAATCCGGCTGTGCTCTAGGAAGGTCCCTACAATGCTGTGAACGATAATGTTTTCGCTGATCCCTGCAATCCCAGGAATCAGGGAGCACATCCCCCGGATAATCAGGTGGATTTCCACTCCCGCCTGGGAGGCAGCGTACAGACGTTCCACAATGTCATCATCGATGAGGGCATTCATCTTAGCGATGATCAACCCCTTTCCCCCCATGGACACATTGTCTATTTCCCGGGAAATCATCCGGATAAAGGCCCCTCGCATGGTGGTGGGTGCCACCTCCAGTTTGTTCCACAGGGTGTAGTGACTGTAGCCTGAGAGCAAATTAAAGAGGGTGGACACATCCGAGGCGTAGCTTTCCTTGGCCGTCAGCATCCCCATATCCGTGTACAGCCCCGCGGTGACATCATTGTAATTGCCTGTACCCAAATGGACGTAGCGGCGGATGCCCTCACTTTCCTTCCGCACCACCAGAATCATTTTGCAGTGAATTTTAAGGCCCACCAGGCCGTAGATGACATGGCAGCCGGCTCGTTCCAGCTTTTTCGCCCACACGATATTGTTGGCTTCATCAAACCGGGCCTTCAGCTCCACCAGCACCGTCACCTGCTTGCCATTTTCCGCCGCCTGGATCAGAGCGGCAATAATGGGAGAATCCCCACTGACCCGGTACAGGGTCTGCTTGATAGCCAACACATCCGGATCCATCGCCGCCTGACGAACGAAATCCACCACGGTGTCAAAGGATTGGTAGGGATGGTGAAGAAGGCGATCCTTCTCCCGGATCACTTCAAAAATATCGTCCCGTCCATAGAAATCCGCCGATGGCATGGGCTTCCACCCCCTGGCCCGCAGTCCCTCAAACTCCGGACGCCCCTGGAATTTCATAAAGCAGGTCAGGTCCAGAGCCCCCTTAAGCTCATACACATAGGGCTCCGGGGTATCCATTTCCTCCATGAGCTTCTTCAGGGCTTTTTTATTAAAGCCCTTTTCAATCTCAATCTTGATACAGGCCCCCCATTTCCGCTGCTTAATGGATTTTTCAATCTCGATGAGGAGGTCCTCGGCTTCATCCTCATCGATGGCCAGGTCCCCATTTCGGGTAATCCGGAATTCCCCAATATGGCGCACCTCATACCCAGGGAACAAATCCCCGGCATGGGGTCTTATAATATCCTCAATGAAGATATAACGGCGATTGTCCCCTTCCTCTGTTTTAGGCAGAGCGACGATGCGTTCCAGTACCCGGGGGATTTCTAAGAAGGCCATTAATGACTCCTCATCCTCCCCCTTCTTTTTTTTCTTCTTATTTAAATCACACTGGGTATCCGCCAGCTGGATGCATAGATATACCTGATTATTTTTAAGAAGAGGAAAGGGTCGGCTGTTGTCCACGGCCTGGGGGGTCAGCACCGGATAACAAAATTCACTGAAATATTGGCCGACGTACCCCTGCTCTTCAGGGGTGAGGTCTTCATACTCCATCAGCTCGATTCCCAGCTGGCTAAGCTCTGGAATCAGGGATTTGTTCAGGCAATTGTACTGCCGTTTCATCATCTCATGGGTAATGGCATTTAGTTCGGTCAGCTGCTCCACCGGGGTTTTGCCATCCAGGCCTTTTTTGGTATACCCCACCCCGATCTGGTCCATGATCCCAGCGATCCGCACCATAAAGAACTCATCGAGGTTAGAGGCGGTGATGGCCAGGAATTTAAAACGATCCATGATAGGATTCGTCTTATCGTAGGCTTCTTCCAGGACCCGATAGTTAAAATCCAGCCAGCTCCGTTCCCGATTGATGTATAAATTTTCTCTCATATGCTCACCCTCTTTACACGTAAACTTGGTTCAATACCGTAGACGTCCTTCATGGCCTGGGCCCCCAGGGCGAAATAATATTCCTCCAGCTGGATATTGCCCTTGGTTTGTACCGTCACCTCAAAGGCCTTGGCATCCAGATGACACCGAATCTTATCCACCTTCTGCTTGTGGCTTTTATCCAAGGCCGTGGCCAGCTTAAGGATGGCAATGATCTTAGCCACCTGGAGGCGCTCTGTCACCTGCAGCTCCTCATCATCCTCCACCTTCTCAAAGGTAGCCAGGCGGACCCCGTCCACAATCCGGCCCAGCACCCTTTTTTCCCGGGCATCCAGCCCGATGATATCCGAGCTCTCAATGATACGGCGGTTTAAACATCCCCCATCATCCTCTCCAACAAATCGCCCAATATCCAGCAGGATGGCCGCCAGCCTTAGGAACTGCTCCTCGGTCCGGCCCATTTGGTACTGGCCCTTAAGGGCCCCAAAGAGACGCAGGGCTATTTTTTCCACCGCTGCATTATGGGCCTGATCCACCAGATATCGCCTGGCCATATACCGTGCCGAGGCGATGCTGCTGGCATCAATCCATTTATCCAGCTCCCGGGTCTTTCCAATGCCCATCTTAAATTCCAATTGGGCATCACACACAGATAATCGCACCAGCTTTACCTGATGCACCCCCGTATCCGCCATGAGCTTTAACACCAACAGCAGGGTGTGTCGGATGGTTTCTGCCTGATAGGGACCGAGGACCGGGTATCGCTTCTGGAGCTGTCCCGCGGACAAGTTTGATATTTCTTTACGCAGTTTCGTTAAGGTCGCTTCCGGCACTTCAAAATATCCCTCTGGGGCTGGCTTAATCTCACACAGGGCCGCCAGGTTTTCCACATCGTGGGAGGTGACGACTAAATTCGCCACCGACCGCTTTTCCAGATTCTTTTTAAAATCCCGGGTCCGAATGGCGATAAAATCCGTCAGCAGGGATTCAAAATTCCCGGTCCGCTCCTCCATGGTCTTGTATAAGGCCATCAGCTTGAGATAACCCATTTCTTCATTCTGTAAGGTGGTAATGGTGCCCCCACTGACAAGGGCCACAGCAATGCTTCCACTGGAAATGGCGGTCAGCACCGTATCCTCCTCTGGTGCCAGGATTTCCTGGCCGCAGATATGGGCCATATATCGAAAGAGCAGCTCTGTTTCCTCCTCCCGTTTAAGGAGGCGGACCGAATGCCCACCAGTAAATACCCGGATTTGCTCCAATACATAATCCCGGTTAATGGCCTCCCTCAGGGCGGCGGTGCCGATAATCTCAATTTCATCCACCGCCGAAGCCTCGGCAATTTCGATATATTCATTCAAGATCCGGCTTAGGGCATAAACCGACTGGAAGGTGATGGTCCCCCGGGAAAAGCTCTGCCTTCCAAAATCGATGGGGTACATGGTCCGGTCCAAAATGTTAATGGTGCCCTTTCCCCGCTGGCCCACCACCATCTCACATTTACTGGAACCAATATAGATTGCTGCAAAGCGTTTAATCATGGTTTTTCATTTCCCTCCAATCTCAAAAATAATACTATTATTATACCATTAAAAAGAAAAAGCTTTTTTAAAGAGTCGGTAAAATCCCAGTAAAAATATGCTATCATAGATTCAGACAAAAATAAGGGAGGTCATCCATGCTCGGTACCATCATCAACGTCGGCGCCATTGCCGGGGGCAGCTTTCTCGGCTTACTACTCAAAAAAGGCATTCCCCCACGCTTTTCGAACACCATTACCCACGGCCTTAGTCTGGGAATCTTTTTAATCGGGATTACCATGGGAATCCAAACAGAAAACATCCTGATTCCCCTGGTCTCTGTTGCCTTGGGAGCCCTCATCGGAGAGGGGCTACGGGTGGAGCAGCACCTGGAACACGCCGGCGCACGCCTCCAGGATCGCTTTTCCCAGGGAGATGGCAGCACCTTTGCCCAGGGATTTGTTACCGCTACCCTGCTCTACTGCACTGGCTCCATGGCCATTATGGGCTCCATTGCCGACGGCATCTCCGGAGACATCACCATTCTAGCCACCAAGGCCCTTCTCGATGGTATTTTCTCCATCATCCTCACCTCCACCCTGGGCATCGGCGTACTGTTTTCCATCATCCCGCTGTTTATTTATCAGGGGTGTATCACCATGGCCGCAGGCGTGGTGGAGCCCTTTCTGACCCAAAGCATGATTGCTGAAATGAATGCCGTCGGGGGCATTTTAATGCTGGGCATCGCCTTCAATTTGCTGGATATCAAAAAAATCGCCCTGGGCAATCTCTTACCCGGCGTTTTTTTGCCCGTACCTATTTTGTGGCTCTTGGGGATACTGCCAACCTGGATAGGTGCATAAGAAAAGCGTTGCGACAGCCTGGGCTATCGCAACGCTTTTCTTATGCAGAAACTTCTCTTTTTTCAAGAAATACATCAATCCCAATCCCACAGGTTGGACAAAACCATTCCTGGGGCAGGTCTTCGAATGCGGTTCCCGGAGCAATATTATTCTCTGGATCGCCCAACTCGGGATTGTAGATATAACCACACAGGTGGCATTCGAATTCTTGCATTTCACACCTCCACATTACATTAAAACTGCATTAATGATAGTCCTTCGCCACCTAATTTGCAAGGACAATTTTTAATTTAAGGAATTTCTTGCTTTGGGATTCCCCGCAGGATTAACATGGATCATGCAGTGCTTCAGGGTCGGGTATTTTTCCTCCAGGGCGTCGTGGATTTCTTCTGCGATGCTGTGGGCCGCCTGGAGGCTCATATCCCCATCCATGGCAATCTCCAAATCCACATAAAAGCTGGAGCCAAAGGTGCGGGTGCGTAAATCATCGATACCCTCAACCTCGGGGTAGGTGCCCACCATCTGTCGGATTTCTCCTTCAGTCTCTTTATCCACCGAGGTATCCAGCATCTTGCTAATACTGTCCTTCCCGATATCAAAGGCCACCTTAATGACCATGAGTGCAATCACCACCGCGGCCAAAGGGTCTAAAATGGGATACCCAAGCCGTGCTCCGGCAATCCCCACCAAGGACCCAATGGAGGATAAGGCATCCGAGCGGTGATGCCAGGCATCTGCCTGGAGGGCTCCGGAATTAATCTTTTTCGCTGCTCCCCGGGTATACCAATACATCCACTCCTTCACCACAATAGAAATGGCGGCAGCCACTAAGGCCAACATTCCCGGCACTTCAATGGGCGCGGTATTAGCCCCGATAATTTTCTCAATCCCAGCCCAGCCGATTCCCAAACCCGTCAGGCATAAAATAACGGCTAAGAAAATCGCCGCCACACACTCCAGGCGATCGTGGCCGTATTGATGCCCCTCATCCTTTTCCTTGCTGGATACATTCACTCCCACAATGACCACAAAGGTCGACAGCACATCGGATGCCGAGTGGACCGCATCGGAGATAAGGGCCCCGGAATGGGCAAGCACCCCAATGACAAATTTTAATATCGAGAGGGCGATATTGATAACGATCGATACCACCGACACCCGCATGGCAATTTTTTTATTTTTCTGCTGGATATCCATTGTCTTTATTTGTTCCTTCACTTTTTCCACTTCATTTCATTTTTCTATTTGTTTCACTGCTTCTGTTTGTAAGGCTGGTCGGCAGCCTCTCTTAAAAAACCGATTTCCCGGGCATAGTCCGCCACCTTTTCCTGGGGCGTCTCTAAAAAGAAGGGCCTATCCCTCAGGGCCGGATGGGACACGATGGCCGAAAAGGCTCCTTCTCCCAGGCTGCCCTCCCCCAGACGGGCATGACGATCCTTATGGCTTTCGAAGGGGGTCATGCTGTCATTTAAATGCAGGGCCTTGAGGCGGTGGAGTCCCACCACCTGGTCAAATTCCTCCAGCACTGCATCCAGCTGTGCTGCGACATCGTACCCCGCCGAAAAAATATGGCAGGTATCCAGACACACCCCCATATGCTTTTCAAGGGTAACCCCATCAATAATAGCCCGAAGCTCTTCAAATCGGCTACCGATTTCACTTCCTTTTCCGGACATTGCCTCTAAAAGCACGGTGGTACTCTGCTCGGGCTGCAGGCACTCATTTAAAATATCTGTAATCCACTGAATGCCCTGCTCACTTCCCTGGCCCACATGACTGCCCGGATGAAAATTATACAGATGGCAGGGGAGCTCCTCCAAACGGGCCAGGTCCTCGGTAAAGGCCCGCTTGGCAAAATCCCGGGTTGCCTCACTGGCTGAGGCCATATTGAGGGTGTAGGGCGCATGAGCCAGTAGGGGGCCGAAATGATGGGCCGCCATTATCTGCCGCAGCCCCTCTACATCCGCGGGGTCCAGGGCCTTGGCATTCCCCCCCCGGGGATTACGGGTGAAAAATTGAAAGGTATTGGCCCCAATGGACACCGCCTCCTGGCCGGCTTTCTTAAAGCCCTTGGCAATGGAGAGGTGGGGACCGATGATTAAAGTCATAGTCTGCTCGCTTTCTAAAGGATCACAAGTTCCAGTCAGCCCAATGCCACGTCAAGAAACATCATGACGGCGAAGCCGACGATGACGCCCATGGTGGCGAAGTCGCCTTCACCATCGTGGCCCAGCTGGGATTCGGGGATGAGCTCCTCCGCCACAACATAGATCATGGCACCAGCTGCGGCGGCCAGGGCATAGGGCAGCATAGGTTCTATATACACCACAGCCGCCGCCCCGATAACCGCGGCAATGGGCTCCACCATGCCAGAAAATTGGCCGTACATAAAGGACTTCGTCCGACTGAGATTTTCCCTTCGCAGGGGAATGGAAACCGCTGCCCCTTCCGGGAAATTCTGTAGTCCAATCCCCACCGCCAGGGAAATGGCCCCGGCCAGGGTCATCCCGGCATTCCCTGAGGCCAGCCCCCCAAAGGCCACCCCCACGGCAAAACCCTCGGGAATATTGTGAAAGGTAATGGCCAGCACCAGCAGCACACTGCGCTGCCATGAGGTGTGGATTCCCTCTTCATGGCCACTTCCTGGGTGGATGTGGGGCATCAGCTTATCCACCAGCCAGAGAAAACCGCTCCCCCCTAAAAAACCAGCCAATGCCGGAAACCAAGCGGGCAAAGCACCGCCCTCGGACATGGCAATGGCCGGAGCCAGCAAGGACCAAAAGCTGGCGGCAATCATCACACCAGCGGCAAATCCCAGCATTACATTTAAGACCTTTTTATTGATTTCTTTGAAAAAGAACACCGTTGCCGATCCCAGGGCGGTAACCCCCCAGGTAAAAATCCCTGCCAAAAGTGCGGCCAATACCGGCGGTATTGATTGTATCACTCCCATAATTCTAATTTCCTTCTTTCATTTAAATTCATTTTTATTTACATATTATAACCCATGGGGCTTTGTCTGTCACAGCTTCCTTTCCTCTATAGTGATATTATACCCCATTTATTTGTTAGAATCAACTAACAAGTAATATTATTCATCTTTTTTCATCGCCACGCCTTTAAAATATGCTATACTGTAGAAAAAACAAGGAATGCACCATGAACTTTGCAATTTGTGACGATTGCGCCAGGGATATACAAGCCCTGCGCCTTTTATTAGAACAATACTGTCAAAATATCGGAAACACCTCCCATATTGATGATTATCCTTCTGGAGAAACACTGCTGGCCGCCGGGAATCTGACCCGCTACGACGTCTTTTTTTTAGATATTTACATGGATGGCTTGAGTGGGCTGCAAATTGGAAAAACCCTCCGGGAGTTATCCCCTCAAAGCAGCATCATTTTTATCACCAGCAGTGAGGAGCACGCCCTGGAATCCTACGGACTTCAGGCTGAAGGCTATCTGGTAAAACCTGTCGATTTTTCGGATCTGGCCACCCTTTTGAACCGTCGTCTTTCCCACCTCCCCAGGGCGGAGGAAACCCTTCGGATTATCTCTAATCGGCTGACCCTGGATATCCCCATTTTCCAGATTTTATATATTGAGGTTTTCAATAAAAAAAGCTTGATTCACACCCCCGAAGGGGTCTTCACCACTTACACGCCCTTGGCAAAACTCTCTCAAGACCTGCCCTCGGAGCATTTTATGCGCTGCCATAAAAGCTTTTTAGTTAATATGGAAGCCATCATTTCCACAGGAAAGGACGCCTTTTTGCTTAAAGATGGCACCTCTATCCCCATATCAACCCGGGAAAGCAAACGGCTTCGGGAGCTCTATAACGATTGGTTTTGGGCCAAAGCCCGGAGGTCCTAGCCATGGATATTTACAATCTGCTTTCAGTCGCCCTGTATTCCCTCCTGAATTATCTGCCCTATCTTGTCCTCATCCTCATTCCCTTTGAGGACTTTTTGCGTTTTTCCAAAAGAACCACCATTTTACTCATTATCATCGCCTGCGTTCTTCAAATTGCCACGGGACTATGGGTCGCTACCTTTCATACCGGTAAAATTGCCAGTATTCTCTCCATCGCAGTCAATTTGTTTTTTATTTTACTGAATATTAAAGCTCAACCTGGGAAGCTTGTTTTTTTGCTCCTTATGGTTATTTGTTATGCCGATTTGGTTGTTATTGCTGCAAAGTTTCTGGAATCCCTCCTTTTCCCAGCCCAATTCACCATTACTTACCACATTACCTTCAGCCTGACCACCACCATCACCCTTATTTTATCCTATCCCTTCATCCTTTATTATTTTAAAAAGCGCATGGCACCGGTCATGGGATATGAAGGGCATCAGTACTCCTGGCGTTATTTATGGCTAGTCCCCTCCACCTTCTTTTTGTTCTACTACTATCTGGTGTTTGCCAACCCCGCTGCCAATTCTTTTTTAGGCTCCACCACCAGTTTCATCTTTATTCTTCTGATTAATATCGGAATGCTCTTTACCTTCGAACTCATTGTCCGAATGTTAAAGGATGAACAGCATAACCTGGCCCTCATCCAGGAAAACCAACTTTTGGCTGCCCAGTCCCGTCAAAATGAAGTCATGCTGGAACGGGTAGAGCAGGACAAGCAGCTCAGGCACGATATGCGCCATCATATCAATGCCACCATGGCCTTTCTTGATCAGAAGGATCTTGAGGGGCTACGACACTATATGGCCGATTACCAGAAAACCATTCCTAAACCCATCACCACCCGTTTCTGTCATCACAACACCGCCAATGCCTTTTTGGTCTATTATGCCGCCCAATGTGCAGAGCAGGGCATTCCCTTTAACGTAACCGGAGATATCCCCGGGTTCCTTCCCGTTTCCGAGAGCGATCTTGGCGCACTCATTGGCAACCTCCTGGAAAATGCCCTGGAAGCGGTTCTTCAGACCCCCTCCCCCAAGGGTGGTATCACTTTTTGTGCTCAGCTTATGAACAGTAGTCTTGCCATCCTGGTGGATAATCCCACTGCCACCCTCCCCACCTATGCCCGGGATGGCAGCCTCCACTCCACTAAACACCACGGCTCAGGTATTGGCACGGCCTCCATTTGTCACATTGTCAAGCGGTATAACGGGGATTGTCGCTTTGAAGTGGTGGAGGGATTTTTTAGAGCCTCCGTCCGTTTACCCCTCCTCCCGGGAGGTCCACCCGCATAGTATTCTGATTTTTCTTGTTTTTTTACAAAAAAGACTTTACAAGCAGCGCTCCTTTGGCTATAATAAATAAGCGTTCGAGATTCGGACGACGTGTGATCCCGTAGCTCAGCTGGAAGAGCGCTACCTTGACATGGTAGAGGTCGTTGGTTCAAGCCCAATCGGGATCACCATATTAGTGCTAGGTGAACACTCAGATACTGGTCTGGGTGTTTTTTTACTGCCATTTGGTATTGACTCGAGGAAAATGGGTTCCTTGGTGTAGTTGTAAAATTTCTTCCCCGTTGATGTGGTAACGCCTTTTCGGTTTAACCATTTAACAATATCAACGAAGAAGGCTCCAGAGTCCTACCTATGGAAGATGTGTCGCACGAAGGGGCGGCGTCTTTCATCATGTTTTGAAAGCCGGCCCGATTGTCGTTTCGCCCGATTATGTACGCCGTCTCAGTGTTGGTAGCACTGGGGCAGTTTTTTATTTACTCAAGATTTGATGTTTGATATACTCATTGCAGGCCAGCAATTACTGGCCGGGCGTTCTGACGCCTCTAAGGAGGTGAAAACATGAATCAGAACGAATTTCTCACGCAGCTTGTTATTGAACTGATTAAGGCGGCGGCCGTCATCATTCCGGCGGTCCTCGTGTACAGAAAGGCTAAATAACGGGCGAAGCCCCCAGTACTTACGATACTGGGGGCTTCTTTTTTCGTTCTGATCTGTTTCAGAATGTCTTTCTCACGCGATGATTGGCGGTGATGGGCCTCATCATCTACGGTTATTATAGCACCTCAGTATTTATTTTTCAAGTCGTGGGTTTAAGAATTGTAGCCATTTGATCCAGGGGGTTAAGCCGTCTCAGTGTTGGTAGCGCTGGGGCGGCTTTCTCCCGATTTAAACTATTTATAACGGCTGGTTGAACACTTTTTAGAGGTTCAATAGCCTTTTTTCTTGACATATCCGAATTAAAATGTTAGTATAACACTTGTCTCTTGATCCTGTAGCTCAGCTGGGAGAGCGCTACCTTCACACGGTAGAAGTCGTTGGTTCGAGTCCAATCAGGATCACCAGAATGAAACCAAGCGGAAGCCCGCTTAAATAAAGGAAACCGGCTCAAATAGGCCGGTTTTTATTTTCATAATTATATCCCAAACATTTCGAACAATAGTATCAAAAACCGATCAAGCGATTAAGCGATTTCTTTCTCATTGAATCATTCAAACACTCTACCGATACCCTTCCATCACCGCCTTAACCTTGGGCACCACATAGTGGCTGCCGCCCCGGTCCTTCACATCCTCTACCATGCTCACCACCATCAGAGGCCTGGCGACGGCGGGGTCCGCCGTAAAGGCGGCAAACCACCCCAGTTCGGTGCCGGTGGCGTCGGCCTGGGAAGCCTTGATCTCGGCGGTTCCAGTTTTACCGGCGATGCTAAGTCCCTCGATCTGGGCATCGTGCCCTGTCCCTTCTGGGTTTTCCACCACCTGGATGAGGTCATTTCGGATGGTCTCGCTGATGGCTGAATCCAGGGCCTGGGGCTTCCAGTATTCGGCCTGGGTATCATCGGCGTATTCCAGCACTGGCTTGACCATACTGCCATCCCCCGTGAAGGCGGTGTAAATCGTGGCCAGATGCAGGGGATTTACCAGAATCTCTCCCTGTCCAAAACCACTGGCGGCTAGCTGACCCTCGTTCTGAAAGGTACCGCTTTGTGAAATCCCAGAAGGAATCATATCCAGGCCAACGGGCAACCTTTCGCCAAAGCCAAGGGCAGTAAGCTCTTTGGCAAAGCTTTCCCCACCCACTTTCAAAGCGGCCTTGGCAAAGTAGATATTGTCCGAGTACACCAGGGCATTTTCCAGATTGGCAGGACCGGGATATTCCTGAAGGGTGGTGATATTAAAGTCCCCCCATCCAGCGTCCTTCTGCCAGACCCGACCGCTGGGCCCAAAATCTTCATCCGCCGTAAAGACCCCGGTCTTTAGTCCGATGGCACCCGTAATGGGTTTAAAGGTGGAACCTGGTGTGTAGGTGGCTTCAAAACGATTTTGCAATGGGGTGGCAGGATCGGTACTGATTGCCTGCCAAGCCTCCTCACTCATCCCCTGGACAAAGGCACTGGGGTCGTAGGAGGGAGTACTGACCAGGGCTAGCACTTCCCCGGTTTTGGGGTTAAGGGCCACAGAAGTCCCCTTATCACCGGTGAGCTGATCGTACAGTGCCGTTTGAAGGCTGGCATCAATGGTGGTTTTAACATCCTCTCCCCGTACCGGGGATTTGCTCCCGATGACCTGAGTGCTAATACTGCCATCACTCTGGGTGACGCCGACAGTGATGGTGGCTCCGGCCTCGCCCTTCAGTCGATCTTCGTACAGGCGTTCCAGACCGGTTTTCCCGATTTGGCTGGACTCGCTGTAGCCCTCGTCCTCCTTTTCTGCCAGCTCCTCAGCACTGATGCCCTGGACATATCCCACGAGATGCGCCGCCTTTTCCCCGTAGGGATAGGTCCGGGCGCTGTCATCCTCAATGAGAACCCCGGGAATGGCAAAGAGGGCGTGGGTCAGCTCGGCATCCACTGATGCCAGGGTCTTAATGGGCACAAAGGCATCATCCGTAACCCATCCCGCTGAAAGGGCCCCCTGGATATCCCCGGGGGTGATGGCCAGAAGGCTTGCCAATTGGGCAATATCCCCATCCTTGGTTTCGGCATTCATCTTCCCGGGTTCCAGAGCAATAATTTTTACCGCACCCATGGTCGCCAGTGGATTGCCATTACGATCAAACAGGGTTCCCCGCGGGGCCTCCTTGCTGACGACATTGACCTTATCTCCATCCTTCAGCATACTAAAAATCATGGAGGAATCCCAGATAATGCGATTGGGGCTTAGGAAATTCTCCTTGGTAAATAAGATAAAGTGGCTATTCTTAATGGGACCAACCAGAGTATCCATAGTCCAGTCGCAGGACAGGATCTCCTCCCCATACGGGACTTTTTCACTAAAGTACACCTTATCCAGGGTAAGATTCTTAGCTTCCACCCCCTCGTAGATGTTTTTATTGCGCTCGATAAAGGCATCCTTGGTGTACTTCTCCTGGCTCTCCGGACTGATGAGGGCGTACATTCTCTCGTAGTCTTTCTGATTGACGGCCTCCAGATAGCGGGTGATGACCCGCTCCGGGGCCTGATACTGCTGGTAGGCATAAAGCGCCAAGACCAGCATCAAAAGTAGCGCACCTGCAATGGCGATGACCACGAATTTTTTGGATTTTAACCATTCTTTTTCTAAGCCTCTCATTTGAAAACCTCGATTATTCATGTTTTGCCCATTTTATATGAAGGCGATACCAGTGTCAAGCTTTATGACGTAACGCACGCTGGGGATGTTTAATCGCAAAGGAACGGAGTGGGCACGCTGTCTTTTTTCGATTTAATTTTGCATTCGCAGAGGTGTTGCTGTCAACTATATTTATACCACATCACTTTATTGAATACTCACCTCAGTACTTATACGGCTGGGAAAAACAGTCATATACGCCATCATTTGTGATAAAAAAGATGTTTCTAGATGTATTCCCTAATGTATTCAATTCCTTGTTCTTTTCTGTCGTCAACTCCTCTATGGAATAATCAACGTGCAAATTTAAATATGGTATTATTTTAAAGACATAGAGCTGTCCATTGGAGCTCAATACTACCCTCGAAAAGAGTTCCCCTGTTCCCACAAAGAATTGATTATAGGCACTTTTCAAATCAATTTCCGCTTTAGCGAAGATTGGTGTACGCATTCCATTGTTATAAAGGGGATCATTTTCATCAGAATAAAGATGAACGTCTACTCTTTTAAGACGATCTCCCAAAGAATCCTTTGCATAAGCGATAGCTCGGTCAAATCGTGCAATTTCGTATAACTCTTCACCCAAGGTTGTCTGATAGGCGCTGTCTGCTCCTGGATCTGTTCCGTGATACACATAAAAATAAAGATCTCGCTTAGGTGAATAGCAGAGATAACAGGTATCCTTTCGTGCTGGAGCCATCCGATAAAAATAGGAGCCATCAATACCGCCATTACCCACCTTCTGGGATTCAACATCCCTCTCTTTTAAGAATTTCACCTCATAATCATCCTCGCCGAACTCGCTTTCCAAATAGGCTGTGGCCCCTTCGACAGTAGCAGGACTGACCGGTTCTTTATAGAATAGGCTCTTCACAAAGAATATCGTTCCAAAGCCAATTAAACAGGCCATCACCAAATACATGACCACCGCAAATAAAATCCAGATCCATGTCCTTACATGCTTTTCGTCTTTCATCTTCCTTTCCTCCTGCTTTACAAGTGCCGCTTTAGGGCCTGATACTGCTGGTAGGCATAACCCGCCAGGGCCAGCATCAAAAGCACCGCACCTGCAATGGCAATGACCATGAATTTTTTGGATTTTAGCCATTCTTTTTCTAAGCCTCTCATTTGAAATCCTCGATTATTCATGTTTTTCCCATTTTATATGAAGGCGATACCAGTGTCAAGCTTTATGCCGCAAAGCACGCTGGGGATGTTTAATCGCACAGGTATTTACTCCCAAGGATTTCTGTACCTCATTTACGTATTGCCGCTATATCGTTGACCGGGAGGTGAAGGACACCCTGCGATGCCCTCAGTATAAATTCATGAGGTGCAGACAAGAAAACAAGAGAACAGGCAAACTTTTCAAATGAATCTTTTTCATGATTAGCTTTAGTTGTTCTGATAAAATAGGAGAGAAGATGCTCTGACATTATCATAATTGTCCGGCATACGGTAAAAATTGAATTCGGGAATATTCGTCTAGACGGAAAATCCACTAAACCTAGTGTCAGCACATTTACCTAGTGCACGCTGTCCCTGACAGGGACCATCGCTGTTGGTATCTGCTTTTATGGGGTAAGCGGTCCGGTCAACATGTTTATGAATCCACCGGGATAAGTACGATGCGACCTACATTGAAGAAATGGCGGAGCTAGAAAACAAAGAATCTGTCGATTAAATTTTTTCACCCCCCAAAATGAACACGTTAATTTATTTTAGAATTCTCAAGTTCATAAATACACGCACTCAATGAATCTAAAATCCGAATGGTGAGAATTCGAAAGGAAAAACATATGTCAAGAGAACAAATGCCTCATGATGCCGCAATGGTCATCATGGAGGAAGTCGGAGTACGCATTCATAATACCAAGGCCCGTCAAATCTTAGCCGATAACGGCATCCAAATCCAGGGAGATACGGCCTACTTCACCAAAGGCTGGGTCACTTAATCTTTCACTCTATATGCCCGCAATCCCCAATATGACATGACGATTGGCGAGGGCAACGTCAATCCAGCACCAACCTATGGCTGTGCGTTCATTGATGATTGGGAAGGAAACCGCCGCCCCGGAACCATGGCAGACGTGATTAAGTGTCTGAAGCTTATCCATGCCGAAGACAGCTACAATTTCAATGGCGGCATTATGATTCAGCCTGGAGATGTTCCCCAGGACTACGCCTCCATCGCCATGTTCTACGCCACACTGCTCCACTCTGACAAAGCCATTATGTTACCCACCGGCTTTAAAGAAGAAATGGACATCATGCTGGCTGCCAGCTGCGCCCTCTTCAGCGGTAAGGAGGCCCTTATCAAGAAGCCCCAGGTGATTCGCCCTGGCACGCCAGTGGTCTGTGGCATCCAATCTACAGCCGCATATATGCGCGGTGGCATCACATTCGCCTGTGCCGCACCAGAAGGAACACTCATGCAGGGCTTCGCCGCTGATATGGGCCGTTTCTATGGATTTCCCTCACGAGGCGGTGGATGCCAAACCGATGCACCAGTCATCAATTGCCAGGCTGGCTACGAATCCATGTTGACCTTCTCCTCTGCCTACCGTCATGGCATCAACCTGGTGATGGAAGCTGGAGGGGTTATGGACAGCGTGAATGCAACTGCTTTTGAGAAGATGATTATCGATTTTGAAATCATCCGTCAAGTCAAAAAAGCTTTTACCCCCTTCGAGGTCAATGAAGAAAGCCTGAATCTGGAGGATATCAAAGAAATCGGCCATACCGGTAGCTTCGTCACTGCCGATAGCACCTTAGATAATTACACCGAGCTCTATTCCCCACAGATTGGGGCACGCAATGCCAAGGGTGCTGATTATTTTAAAGAAAGCATCAACAAACTTCTCGAACGCATTGAAACCCTATAATTCGATGTTTTAAGCGCCAAGCTGCCTATTCATTAAAAAATGCTGTGGATTTGAAACTTCATCCACAGCATTTTTTAATGGTGATTTCTTATAACAGTACCGATAATATGGCAGAGGTTCTTCTCGAGGAGCTGGCTGCACTCCCGTTCCAAGGCCTTCCGTTCAGAAAGATTCAGGTTCATACTTTCCGCCAGCATTCCCTCCATAATAAGAGGATTGGTGCGGCAATGGTATAATAATTAGCTAGGAACCGATCAGATCCCGAAAATGGAAATATTTCGAAATACTCCGCAATGGCGTTTTCAAAAACATTGTTATACTCTCCCCAGAATAATCCATAGTAGATGTCCGGCCGTTCAAAGGCATGGGAATTGAACAGCTGCCAGCCTTCGATATACACCTCAAGGAGATCCAAATCACTATCCAGCAACCGGGCGTATTCCATCATGTATTGGTTTAAAAAACGGACTGAAGCAACAACGACTACTTCCTCCAGGCTGTCAAAATATCGATAGAGTACAGCCGGTGAATAACCAAGCTCTCCCGCCAATTGACGCACCGTTAAAGTCGATGCATTTTGTTCCGTTAACTTTTTATAGGTCATCAGCACAAATGCATTCTTCGTTTCCTGTCCTTTTGTATATGCCATTTCCTCTTCCTTTGCGTATCTGGGTTGTATTACCATTGTAATGTGGGCCACTATCTTTGTCAAGAACCGGAAACCGCACAATTCCCCGTCTCCTTTCAACCACCTATAGAATCAGGGCGTTCCGCCGCCAAGCAACGTAACGCCCTGTATATTTTAAAGAATACCCCACCGCCCTCCCCTTTAATGAGAGGATATGGTAACTACAAAGGAGGGGATCCAAAATGCTCAAGGAGAACAGCAAGTTATATTCTCTAAAACCGCATTTATGATTTGCGGGGTAGTTTTCTCTCCGCCTCTGACAGGGATTGAAAACCGTATTGCTTTACTTCCTCTGCCAAGATATTTTTATTGAGGTTTTCACCCCGGGAATTCAAGGTGTCGATATAATCTTTATAAAGCAATAGTGTTTTTATTGAATAGGTTGACAATTCTCCCCTGAGGTAAGTTTCAAAGGAAGTCTGTTGGATACTATCCTGGGTACTGTAAATCGACCTTCCCCGTTTGATGAGTGTCGGATAACCCTGGGCCAGTTCTTCCAACCATAGCAGATGTATTTTACAGATTTCGTCAATCAGGTTTTGTTTTTCTGGCGTTAGCTTTGGCAGATAGGGCTCAATGGTGGCATATACAGAGGGATCTGTTTTCGCCATCATATAACCGTACTTCTCTGTCATGGGATTGCGCCCGGCTTCACGGGCTTCCTGGAGATCATCATGGTAGCTATCTAGAACCTCAAAAGACCAACCCCTCAGCTGGCTTTTTCGCATAATATAAAAAGTTCGCCAATCATCCTGACAATCCACCCGGCCACCGATATTTTTGACCCGATCCATAAATTTCCATTCTAATTCAATAATATATTCAATGATTAATTTCATCCCGTTACCTCCATAACAGAACGCTGCCGCAGCGTATCGTCCTGGATCCGTCGTAAGATATCCAGACGATGATTGTCTAAAAAAGAATCATCTCCATCAGTCAGCCCCTGACGGCGTAATTCACCCACCACGGTAAGGCAAATGCCCTCAATGCATTCCCTCCGCGCATCATCCCCCGCCTTCACCAGCCGAGTAAAGAGCTGCTGGGCGCGTGGCAGAACAGGACACGCCTCCAGCCCACGATGGCGCCACTTATAAAAAGGCGCATACCGCCGATTTAACAGATAAACGACTGAAAGTCCCGACTGAATAAACGCCGAAAAAGCCATTTGAGCTGCTACAATCTCCCCCCGGGCCAGACAGCGCGGGTAATTATATTGCCCCGATTGCGCCATCCCGGCAATGCCGTCGGCGAGTCTGCGCAATCGGACATCCTCGGGATAGTCCGCCATTAAATGATGGCGAATCTCTGAGAAAGTGCCAAGATGATCTTTGAAAACAGCGCCATTGGTGGCCGTTGCCAGGAAACTATCCGGAACGCTCAACCACTCCCGAAGGGTTGTTGGCCCCGCCGGCATGCCCGTGTAGCGTGTGAACCAGCGGGGGATGCTTTGAACCCCCACCCGGTGCGAGCCATGACCGCTGTCCTGTCGGGGTGGGTATCCGCCGATGGAGGGGGGGAGGCTTTCGTAGAGCGCCTGGAGCGGCTGCCCTTCGGCTTGATAATCCGCCTCAGTCATCCAGATGCAAAAGCCCGGACCCCAATCATGATCCATGGAATACGCATCGTCAAAGCCAAAACACTCTGAGCCCTCTCCCGCCAGGCCAAAGGCTAAGCGCGGATAAAGCTCCGGGAAGCGCTTTTTAATCCGTTCCTTCCCCAGAGCCTCGAAATAATAGCGCGACAGCTCCAGGCCTTTCATCGCGTAACCGTCTCCTGAATCCGTTTCAGCTCATTGCGGACCACCTTGGTCCGTTCGTGTTCCGGACCAAAGATAGCGGCATAGGTTTCGGCAGCATCCATCAGCGCCTGGATGGCCTGGTCCCATTTTTCCATTTTTAGATAGACCCAGTACATATTCTGGCAGGAAATACCATAATCGAGGTTCTTTCCAAAAAAACGATGGGTATGACGGGCCGCCTTTTCATAGGTCTCAATGGCTCTTTCATATTCCCCGGAGGCATAGAGAAATCCCCCCAAACTATTTAATGCTGCGGCGTAATGGGCATTTGCCACGGTCCCATTTTCTTCGAAAATTTCCAGAGCGCGATTCAGGCAGCGCATGGCGGTTCCATCATCCCCAGCTTCATGATAGAGGGCCGTCAAATTGCTATAGGTAACGGCCATCTCACTGCGGTGATCCGGCATCATCTGGATTTCCTCAAGGGCCAGCTCCAAATGCTTCACCGCTTTGGAAATCTGTCCGGTTTCCTGATAGGCCAGTGAAAGGTTGTTGTGCACACTGGCATACGCATAAGTATGCTGCTGCCCCAGATGCTCGTAAATCTCGATGGCTTCTTTAAACAGGCGAATGGCCTGATCATAGTGTCGGGCGAGTCGATACGTCCCTGCCATATTGTTAATCAGCGTCGCATACTCCAGGCTTTCCCTGCCCAGGTATTCGGAAATCGCCTTTTGGGCTTTGGTAAAAGCCGCCAGGGAGTCATGGTAACGGCTGGTGGAACGATAAAAGGATCCCTGCTCATTGTAAACACTCAGCAAAATGCCCTGATTGCGTGGCTTTCCCGTCATCTCCTGTTCGCACCAGGATAGATATCCCTCAATCGCCTCTAAATCTTTAGCCGCATAATAGGTGTGAAGGGTATCGTAGAACTCCTCCAGATGATGGACCATTCTATATTCTTTCATCGTTATACTACCCCTTCCTCCATGCTTCATAATTCTAATCCTATTCTATTCCAGATCCCCATAAGGTGTTTTGCTGATTTTCACCTTTTCTTAGCTATCTGTCGCACATCCGATGAGAGGAGTATCATTCGTTCTGTTAGCTTACGCGCAAAAAAGCAACACCCGTTAAGGTGCTGCAAAATATAGGGTATTAGCATCCGATGTTCAACACATCCTTCATGAAACGAATACTTTTACGCATTCCATCGATTTCCGCTTGTCTCCCATCCTCTAAGGAATATCCGCTCAAGGGCAGCTCGATTTCTAGATTGATGGTATCCAACTCTTCCGGGGCGAACTCCCTGAAGATTTTCATGACTTCCACCACATCCACATCACCGTCTCCAATGGCGCAGCCCAGAGAATGCGTCCCATCCGGGTCTGCGAAAACCCGGTTATCACAAAAATGGACACAATAGGAGTAGGGCGCCATCTTCCGCACGCATTCCTCAATTCCCTCCGACATCATCATTGAATTGATGGTATCACAGCAGGCTCCAATGAGGGGATGGTTTAACTGCTTGACCATATAGATGACTTCATCCGCAAACATATCACAGTGATTTTCAATGGCAATCTTCATACCATATTTTTCAATGGTGGGAATATTCTTTTTAAATTTCAATGTCAATCCAGCAATCTGTTCCATGGCCTCTGGGCACAGATTCGCATGGGAAATCGGGTGTGGATGTTCAACATCCAGACTGAATTTTACCAATGTCGCACCAATGGCATGGCCGATATCGAGTGCATCCTCAATACTGGCATTCACCCGGGGATCGCAGGGCGCGTTCAAGGATACATTCAACTCCAGATCCAAGCCGTGGACGGCTGCATCAGCCTTGACCGCTGCCAGATGTGCAGGGGTCGTATCGTTGTCCAAGTCGACCAAAGTGATATGAAGCACCTGAATTCCCTCTTCTACTGCGAGGTCCATTAACTTATCCAAGGTCAGGACCCGTTCAAAAGCATAAACTTCATTCGTGTTTTGAAAGCCCCAGCTTTCACCACAACCACTTAAGTGCAGAGTATAGCTGTGCATACCTAATTTGAATTTTCGATTCGCATTCTTCATTATAATTTCTCCTTTTTTTCTATCTTAATTCTATACTGAATCCGTAACACTTATTCCACTTCAGTTCCATTATCCAACGAAACCACAGGCTCATCGCTATTTTTATTCTGTCGTTTTTCACGAACCATCAACCGTTCCTCCTCCGGTACCTCTGTAATGAGATAGTTCTTCGTTTTCAACAGAGGCTTGCAGAGCTTAAATACCATCAGACATAGCCAGAGGGTCGGAATCGTCATGAGCAGTCCGCCGAGATTGAGTAAACCCTTAACGGCATCCATCCCTCCAGATATCACCAGCAAATACGCCACTGCCGAAACGCAGACCCCAATGATGATTTTAATATTCTTTGGTGGTTCAGAATCAATTTCCTGTCCATGAACGCAAAGCGTCGCAAGAGCGGAGGTGTTCGGGTCTGCCAAAGTAATAAAGGACAGGCAAACGGTGATAAGAAAAACAAACTGAACAATTTTTCCACCTGGCATGGCCCCCAAAACCTGATACAATGCCGTCTGCATCCCCAATTGCTGAACCTGGCCCCAAACATCCACCATTCCGCTGGTCTGCATCTTCATAATCATGCCCGCAAAAATAGCGATAAAGGTACAACAGAACAGCGAAGGTACCAGAATTTCCACCAGGATAAACTGACGAACGGTTCGTCCCTTACCCATACGCGCTAAAAACATTCCGATAACAGGTGCATAGATGAAGAAAGAATTCCAGAAGGTAATGGTCCATTCATTGGCCCATTGATCCTGGGATGCCAAGGTGTTATTAAACGTAATCTTCTGCCAGAAATTCCCCATGAGATCCCCCATGGCTTCTGTCCCGATTTTTCCAATAAATTGGGCATCCCCGAAAGCAACAACATAAATCATCAATCCAAAAAAGCAGAACATGCAGGCTGTAGAGACATAGGTCAGGCCTTTATTGATACCCGTCAGACAGGAAATGATAAAAAATGCCGCTACAAACAGGGTGATCAGCAAATAAATCGTTGGTCCTTGCTGCAGCCCGAAGACCGCATTGATTCCACCGCTAATCTGCATCAGGCCCGCCCCCATGGAATTGGACACACCACTGGCGACTGCATAACCACACATAATATGGAGGATTGTCGTCAGCCAACGCATACGACGCTGGAAGGTCGTCTCAACCAGCGGTTCAAAGGATAATGACTTCTGGTAATTAAAGGTCAGCAGTGCAAAGGCTACCGCTGGCAAGGCGTAGATGAAATACTGGACGAAGGACCAGTCAAACATCGCCTGACTGACGGCAAAAATTGCTGCTTCACGGCTCTCCGGTGTAATACCAGCCGCTACAGGGGGTGATATATAGTGGAAGATTGGTTCCCCCATGGCCCAGAACAAAAGCCCGCAGCCAATCCCCCCACAGATCGAAATGGAAAACCACTGCCAGGTCGTAAACTCTGGCTTCGCATCCTTCCCACCAATGACAACATCGCCGTATTTAAAGACGACTAAAACGATTCCTAATACCACGATGATAACCGCAAGCAGGTTAATCCACCAGCCAAAAATATCTCCAACAATATAAATCATATTCGACATCACGGCTCCAAACTGCTCCGTGAAGAAAACCCCAAAAATGATTTCAATCACTAATGCGGCAACGATGGTGATCAAAACACCCTTATAAATTTTCCCCTTCTGTTCTTTGGTCTCCATTGACACATACCTCTCCCTTTCAATTAAACCTTTTGCTTAAATCAACGTCATCCCATAACCAATCTTCAATTGGCCATTGACCAATAACGCGTCCGATACTGAAAAGGCCTGGATTGTCCACATCATATATCAAACCAGCCCGTTGTGCAACGTCCATTGATTTCAAAACGTTATGCTCCTCCCTCCTGTTAGACTCATTTCCTTATTATTGGCACAGGATGTCCCATTTCCAATGACATCCTGCTGTTACATGCTTATATAAGCAAAGTGCATGCCAAAAACCCATCAAAATACACATTTCACATTATTTCAAGTGAACAGCTCAATGATAACGGGTGCAATCCCGCCATTCTAAAGGGGTTCTGGCTTTTTCGATTTCATATAAAAAAAAAGAGAATACAGAAATATAATTTTGCATGCAATCTTATCTTACGAGAACACTGCAAACTAATCTGCACTCCCTTTGCATTTCAGAAAAATATTCTGCATATTTTTCTGCAGTTAGTGAAGGGTACCTTTAAATGAGGTGCTTTTTAAACATAAAACGCGCCATCGCCATGCCCAAAAATCCTGCCAACACCTTCATCCCCATAAAGATCACCAGAGTGGAACCCGTGGTAAATTGAGCAACGAATGCCATCTGGGCACCGATGACATAGGAGCCCATCACAGAAAAGGCTCCATTCATCAGCTTCCCTTCATAATCCATATCCTTAAACATCGGAAGCATGATGAGAGAAGACATAAAGCTTAATAAAATCCCTAAAAGGCTATAGGTATTTATGCCAATTTGACGTGACAGCGCCGCAATGGAACGATTGAAATAATGGATGATGGCTTCGGACAGCACCATGCCACCACCCAAAGTGACGGTCATCTTCAATGCAATGCCCAATCCCTCCAGTGCTTGGTCCCGAGGAACAAGGGCCATTTCCGGTAAAAATAATCCAATAATGACAATGATGGTGGCGAAATGAGCTAAGCGTTCCATGAATCGGCCGAAAAATAAAAGCCCTCTCTGGGTTGCCTGCGGAAAACGGGATACCCCCAAAATCAGCAAGGCACAGACAAAAAGGACCGGCAGCAGATTCAAACACAGGACGCCCAGGGGAACACTCAAAAGCAATCCCCCGATGAACAGCGTTGGCGGTACGGCCAACACCCCAGGGATAATGCCGTTCATAATAATACCCAGATCTTCTCCATCGATAAAGGACAGGATAACCGGCATCATAAAGCACACCAGGCAGCCGATGCTGCTGGCTACCAGCGTCCCTGCAAAAAGCCCCAGCTCTGGAGTCGACGCAATGGCTTGGGCAACGGGTAAGCCCCCCATACCGGTTTCCAAAACCATGGTGACCAGAACGGCAGGGTCGAAGGGAAGCACGCCGGAAACAGCAGTAATGGTATCCAGATAACGTGTTGCAACCACCACGCTGATGCAGTAGAAACCCACGATGAGCATGACCATATTGCCAATCTGTTTCACCCCATCGAAATAACCTTTGCTGATTTTTAAATGTCCGCCGGACAGGCTGTCTAAAAAACCAAGCACCCATAGGGCAAGCATCACTAATACGAGAACATTATTCATTGGTTTTTCCAACCACCTTTCCTAAATTTAACTACGGCTATGGGATGACAACACCCTCCTATTCCGTTGGCTTCTGATAAAAATACCCTTGGATGACCTGCGTTTGGATGGAATTCACAAAGGCCTTGGGGTCCACCTGACGTATAACATTCATAATCTGCCGCACTTCTCCCCGGGAGACGATGGAATAAACGATATGCCGCTGGCCCTGTTCATAGGAGCCGATGCCATTTAAAATCGTGGCACCATGCTGGCTGACCGCATAGATAGCCTGGCTGACCTCCCGGGGCTTATCCGTCAGAACAAAGAGGGTCTGCTGCTGATATTTGTGATATAGGGCCTTCACCACCTGGGTAAAGGCATACTGGAAGAGGATCGAATACAGGGCCTGATCCCACCCAAAGAGAAAGCCGGCAACCATAAGAATGGCGATATTAAACCCCAAAAGGATATTCCAGGCATCCACTCCCTTGCGCACGGAAAGGAAGATGGAGATAAAATCCGTACCGCCGGCGGTTGCATCCGCCCATAGACACAGAACACTGGCAAACCCACCAATCACCCCGCCAAAAACACTGATGAGCAACACGTCATAGGTCACCACATAGGGTGGAATCATATCCGTAATGACAGCGGCCAATACAATGGTGTAACAGGAATAAGCCGTGAATTTCTTTCCCAGATACCGGAAGCCAATCACCACCGGAATGGCATTCAACAGGATATTAATGGGCGTATAAGGGATCGCCGTATTAAAATAAGTGGACGCAATGCGCTGAATGAGCAGGGTCAACCCACCGACCCCACCGGGGAAAAGATTCCCGGCATTGATGAAGGTCTTGGTGTTCACTGCGGTCAGGATTGCAGACACCGTTAAAAGAAGTAACCGGAAAATGACTTTTCCGGTTTGATCCAAGGGTGTTTTATAACGCAGATAAATCTGCTTAATTTTTGAGCTCATGCGTTTCCCATCCCAATCAATGCCATCCATCAGCCTATCATCCGGGATACAGACCTGCCCCCATCCCGTCCGGTATGGCTTTCCCGGTACATCTTCGGAGTCATCCCTGTGATGCTTCGGAAGGCCCGGGTAAAGGTCGAATTACTGCTGTAGCCGACCATGACGGCGATATTGGTGACACTAAAGCGGGTATTCCGAAGCAGGTCCTTCGCCTTCTCCACCCGGGTGCGCCGGAGATAAATGCCCGGTGACACCCCGGTTTGCTGTTTAAACCAATCATTGTAATAGGTCACATTGTAGCGTTCGATTTCTGCCAGATCATTCACGGTGATGGGCAGGTCATAATGGTCGCAAATATAGCGAATGGAGGGCGGTTCATGGTTCTCAATGAGCTTACTGTACAGATAATTATAGAGAAACCGCACCGATTGACTCTCCGGCATTTGACGTAGCTCTGCCTGAATTAGCTCCACCAACTGGATAATCTGGCCCTCCATGGAGACGATGATGGGGCTGGCCAGCATCACCTGGTCTTTTTCGTCTGGTGGTTCCACCAGGTTCAAGGCCAAGATTTCCCCGTAAAAATTGCAATCATGCTGCATCCCTTTAGGTACCAGGCATAATTCCTGGGGCGTCATGGAATAATCGACATCGTCGATGCGAATGGTCATCGATTTTTGGAGGGGGACTAAAATCTGTACATAATCGTGGACATGCTCACCCCGGCATTCATGGAATCTACAAATAGCGATTGCTTGATTCATCTTCCAGCACCTGTTCATCCTTTCATTATTTCGTTTTAATCTGCAAACGGATAGCCATCATAAAACGGTAGGTACATATTCTTCCATCATTTTTCGAATCTCTGTCATCCGGTCTTTATCCGGGGGCAATGTCCCTTCCAGTTTGTAGGGGATGCCCAATTTCCGGTAGGTATCATTGCCCAGTCGGTGATAGGGCAGCAGCTGCAAATACGAAAGATGCTGAAGGCCACGGCAGAATTCTCCCATTCGCCTTAGCTCCTTCTCATCATCATTCACTCCTGGAATAATGGGGATTCGCACAATCAGACGGAGTTTTTCTGCATAATCGTTGGTGGCCAACAGGTTTTCAAGAATCAGTGCATTACTGACCCCACAATATTTCTGATGGCGATCCTCCGAGTAAAACTTCAAATCCACAAATGCCGTGTTCACATGGGATAGGATACTTTTAACCGTTGGCCACTTCGCATAAAAGGACGTCTCAATGGCCGTATCGATTCCTTCTCGACGTGCCTGTTTCAGAAGCAATTGGGAGAACTCCGGCTGGGCCAGTAGCTCTCCTCCCGATACGGTCAGGCCACCACCAGAGTGGAAATAGAAGGGGCTGTCCTTCCGCACCTCCTTTAGGACCTCCTCTACCGTCATGATTCGTCCATAAACCGTCGATTCTGTCTCTTCGATTTTAAAGCGCTGGCTTTCCGGGGTGGAGCACCACCAGCAATTCAGATAACATCCCTTTAAAAAGACCACTGTCCGAAAGCCCTCGCCATCATAGATTGAGCTCCGCTCGATTCGCAGCACCAATCCCTGTTTTTCTTTCCCTTCATAATCGATCTTCATCTGCATTATTCCCCTTCTTCGATCTACTAAGCTTTACACAATAATAATAGCAAGTATCGTGCCAGTCCTTCCGCTACCAATTTATTTTCCTCTACACCCACAGCGATAGCCTATTCATGCACGTTTTTATAGAATCGTCACGGGTTTGGATGCAAACAAAGTGCAAATAATAAGGATAGAAGTGCAAATATTTTTTGCGATTTCCATGGGTTTTTGCAAAGTATTCTGCACTTAATGAAAGACGCATTTCCCTTATGGTTGGTTTCGGAGAAAACCATCCGGAGAAATGCGTCTTATTAATATTGGAGCCCATCCACTCCAATATATTTATTATTTTGCGGTGTAAACACCTTCACGAACGTATTTCTGCAGCTCTTCATCACTCATGTGATCAATATCCAGATAATCCAGAGTATACTTGCTTTCTGCAATAAGGTCACGTTTAATCATAATATTAGCCAGGTATACCATGGAATCAACCGTCGGTGTGGGTACGCCATATTTCTTACCCAACTGCTGGATAAGGAAGCATCCTACTGGCACATCCTCTGTGATATAGCGGTTTTCCAAATCGAAGGGACCATCGCCGTAGAAGTTTTCATATTTTTCTGTGAAAGGAACTGCGAAATCCGGGCCCATGTATTCCTTGCCGTACATGGTGGTACGGGAGAAGAAATCTTCATAGTTCACGGTACAGACATCCACATTCATAGCCTTAGCCAGCGCTTTTTCTTCTTCCCAGAAGACAGCCTGAACCTCTGCGATAGCTGGGCAGAGTGCAAATCCATATAAAGAGTAGTTTTTCTTATCCTGACCCAGGACGGTATCAAAGTTCTGCATAACGGCAGCACCCAAGACTGTTCCAGGGACATGGATGACGGGGTTGACATTGGACAGATTGACGTCAATGACGGTATTCCCAGTCACGAATCCATCGCCGGTGCGGATGGCATCCAATGCCGGGATATAGTTGGCCGACTCGATGAAGTCCGGTGTATCGCAGTGAGGTAAAGCAGCCCCACGAATGGTGGTGATGCGGTCTTCGACCTTGCATTCATTGGTGACGACACCACCGCGGTTGACGATGCGCACGCCGTAGGGAGCGGTGTACCATGCGCCGACGATGACTTTGGTGGTGCAGCCCAGTTCACGCATGAGTTTTCTAAAGACGAAGGTCCCACAGTTGTCCGGCAGGATGTGGATGACCTGGCCATCTTCCAGCAGGGGAATCAATTCCCGGAAAATGGGTTCGTGAGCCATGGCCACAGTTCCGACGACGATAATCCCGGCACCCTTAACGGCTTCTGCCATGTTGGTGGTTGCCAGCTCGACAAAACCGGTCCCCCGACGTTCGAATCCATAGTAGCTGAATTGGTTGCCCGTCAGCTTAATACCTGTGCGTTCGATATTGTTGAAATTCTTTTTAAAGGCTTCCTGTTCCCAGATCCGTACCTTGGAACCTGCTAAGGCGCAGTCGCCAGCCATTGTTTTACCAACGCCACCACAGCCCAGGATTGCGATCGGCATATCCTTTAAATAACTCATGTCCATTTGTTTGTCCTCCTTAGGGATTTTTGATGACTGGTCCATCTGAACCAGTGAATGAATGAGTCTACTTTGGTTTTAAGTCATTGACTCTTGACCACTGACTTGCGTTCATTATATCGGGTCATCGCCCATTTGTAAAGCATAATTTTAAAAAAAATTTCGACTTTGCTTTTTCTCATACTCTTTTCGCCGAACATCGTATAAATGGCTTGTTTCCTTGATTTACAGGGTGTCCTGAGCTAAGATTGAGCCTGCATCCCATCGGTCAAACTCACGTTAACCAATGATTAAAATCCATTCTCAGGAGGACATGTATGAATGCAATTGCTGCTGTTTTTTTCTGCTTAGGTGCCATTGATTACCTTCTTAATAATCGCTTTGGTCTGGGAAAGGCCTTTCGTGAAGGTCTGGACGCCATTGTGGAGCTGCTTTTTTTAATGACGGGCTTTATTGCGCTGGCACCCTGGCTCAATAATGCTTTGGCCCCCGTCGTTGGTCCCTTCTTTAAAGGAATCGGCTGTGACCCATCGCTCTTTGCCGGAATGCTGCTCTCCTGCGATAGTGGCGGTGCTGTTTTAGGTGCTGCCATGGCTTCCGATGCCACTGCGGGATTGTATAATGGCATGGTGGTCGGTGCCTTTCTCGGCATTAACGTCATGATTACCATCCCTTTGGTCTTAGAAAATACCCGGGGCAGCCGTCAGGTTTTTGCGGTTCAGGGACTCTTGATTGGTTTTCTGACCCTTCCGGTTGGCTGTGTGATTACGGGCCTGCTGGCGGGCATCCCGGTTTCGATTATCCTGGCCAATACCTGGCCCGTGCTGGCCATCTCCTTGTTGCTGCTCGTACTCTTTAAGGTATGTGGCAATCGTATCCTCTCCGTCTTCAAAGGATTTTCCTTTTTTATCCGCTTCATTGCTTTGGGTGGCTTCTCCATCTCTGTGGTCCAGGAGTTCCTGAATTTCACGATTCTCCCGGGCCTGACCCCTTTATCTGAGATTTTTCCTGTGATCTGTCACATTGGTGTCTTCCTGGCGGGCATTCTGCCCTTTATGGCGCTCATGCGCCGGCTTTTAAAAAAGCCTTTGGGTATCCTGGCCAGCCGTCTCCAAATCAATACCACCTCCATGATGGGGCTGATCATCTGTGCGGCTAATCCCATTCCCGTCATGCTGGACAGCGATGCCCTGGATGAGAAGGGCTGTATGCTCAATGTCGCCTTCCTCACACCGGCCTGCTTTGCCGCTGGCGATTTTCTGGCCTTTTCCATGCAGTATTATCCCCCCATCGCCATTCCCCTCATGATTGGAAAGCTCCTGACCGGACTGCTCGGTTTAACCCTGGCCTTCGCCTTCGACGCCCTCAGATCCCGCAGTACGACCCCAGCGCCGGCATCTGCCACCGCCCTGGCCTCTCATAACGAATAGATTTCTCCAAAAAATAAAAAAAGCTGGCCAGCGCTATTACTGGTCAGCAGGCGATTTGCTTTGCATCATGCCCATTGCGGTATTCCGAATCCCATCTGCAATCATATCCGCAAGGCTGCCGCCCTGGTCATCGATACACCAGAGCACCTCCACGCCAATGAGAGTGGACAGGAGAAGATGGACGAAATAGGCGGCTGGCTTTCCGGCATCCAGGACCCCCTGTTCCTGCCCGCGCGTGACGATGAGGGTCAGGCACTTCAAAAGATCCCGGTCCTCCCCGTAAAAGTTATAATCCGGGAAGGTGAAGTAATTGGAGACCATGGCCTTGATAATCCCCTTCCCCCGTTTTTCATACTCGGTGTAGGAAATGCGTGCAAAGTCGATGACCATCTCCGGGAAGGCTTCTTCTTTGACCTGATTGTAGGCGGCCTCGTAGACCTGATCCGATTGTTTGAAGGTATAGAAGACTAAGGCTTCCTTGGATTCAAAGTAGGTATAGAAGCTGCCCTTGGCCACATTGGCGGATGAGGTGATATCCTCGATGCTGACGTTATTGAAGCCACGCTCATTGATAATGGCCACCGCAGCATTGTAAATTTTATCCTTGGTCTCCAGAGCCTGAAGCTGTCGCTTGGTCAGCCGTTTCTCTGGCTTGGTTGAAGCTGTTTTTAGATTTTTCAATGGTATTTTCTCCATTTAGCAAATTATTGCGCCATCGTCACAAGCGGGACATCCGCTTCGGTATAACCATAGCATTTCATCAAATACGGATCGATATGGTAAAAATCCTTCACATGGGTGCAGATGAGCTGACTGGCCTGTGTGAGGTCTCCCATCCGAATCGCCTGGATGATTGGCTGATGATGATAAATCTGGACCAGGCTATCCTCGATATCGGTGTACTTAGAAATCTGTATCAGATGAATCTGCTGATACAAGGCGTACTGTTGCTTATGGAGCTGGGCATTACCGGAAATACGGGCAATCTCCAAATGGAAGGCATTATCCGCAGTAATGCGATGATAGATGTCCCCCTTTCCCGCAGCAGCCTCACAGTCCTCCGCCAACCGGTTAAGCTGTTCAAAATCCGCAGCACTGCCGTAGTAGGCGGCCAGTTTGGCCGATAGGATATCCTGGGAAAGTCGGATTGTCCCGATTTCCTGGATCTGTTCATCGGTGAATTCGGTAACCACTGCGCCGCGGTTTGGTCCAATGGTCACCAGTCCCTCCGATGCCAGCTGACGCAGGGCATCGTGGATGGGTGTCCGACTGATGGACAGCTTGGCCGAAATCTGTGGTTCGGAAATCCGGCGCCCCGGGAGCAGCTCCATATGGAAGATCATATCTTTTATTTTTCGAAAAGCAATGGCCGATTGAGAGCTCATAATCCACACCTCTCTTTCTCAAATCAGGATGATGTGTTGATTCTTGGTTGTGCCTGTTAGTATACACCAGTTATGATGACAGTTCAAATGTTTTTTATGCACTTTGCGATTTTTCAGGTGTATTTTGCATTTTGAACACATTGATTGACAGAGTAGAGCTATTGATATATATTGTGTGTAATCTATAAATGATGCATGCAATATAGCATTGAATGCAAGCTTAACTATTATTATTTGAAATCAGAGGAGGTAATCTGTCGTGTCCAAGAATATCGCTTTAATGGATGGGAACCAGGCTGCTGCGTATGTGTCATACGCGTTTACGGAGGTCGCCGGTATTTTCCCCATCACCCCATCTTCCCCCATGGCGGAGTATGTGGATGAATGGGCGGCCAATGGTAAGAAGAATTTATTCGGCCAGCCGGTGGAGGTTGTGGAAATGCAATCCGAAGGCGGCGCTGCCGGTACGGTCCATGGCTCCTTACAATGTGGGGCGCTGACCACTACCTATACCGCATCCCAGGGGCTGCTTCTCATGATCCCCAACATGTATAAAATCGCCGGGGAAATGCTTCCCGGGGTCTTCCATGTTTCCGCCAGAACCCTGTCGGTCCATGCGCTGTCCATCTTCGGGGACCATTCGGATGTCATGGGGGTCAGAAGCACGGGCTTCGGCTTACTCGCCTCGGCATCACCCCAGGAGGTCATGGATTTGGGGGCTGTTTCCCATCTGGCCGCCATTCATTGCCGGATGCCCATCCTCCACTTCTTCGATGGCTTCCGGACCTCCCATGAAATTCAGAAGATTGACGCCCTGGATTATGAAGACCTGCGTCCCTTGGTAGATCTGGATGCCCTCAAGGCTTTCCGCCGGAACGCCCTGAATCCTGAGCATCCCGCCACCCGGGGCACCACCGTCAATCCGGACATCTTCTTCCAGTGCAGAGAGGCCCTGAATACCCGCTTCGACCAGCTGCCGGAAGCCATTGAACATTATATGAAAGAAATCAATACCCTCACCGGCCGGGATTACCACCTGTACAATTACTACGGTGCCCCTGACGCAGAGCGTCTCATCATTCTCATGGGTTCCGGGGCAGAAACGGCCAAAGAAACCATCGACTACCTCACCGCACAAGGGGAAAAGGTGGGGATGATTAACGTCCACCTCTACCGTCCCTTTGCCGCAGATTATTTCCTTTCGGCCATCCCCGCCACAGTCACCACGATGGCGGTGCTGGACCGCACCAAGGAACCGGGTGCCATGGGCGAACCCCTTTATCAGGACATCTGCGCCATTTATAAAGAACGGGAATTACCCATGACCATCGTCGGCGGCCGCTACGGCTTAAGCTCCAAGGATACGACACCGGCCCAGTTTGTCGCGGTCTTTGAAAACCTGAAGGCGGAAAAGCCCAAGAATAATTTCACCATCGGTATCGTGGATGATGTCACCTTCACCTCGCTGCCCATGCTGGAAGAAATCAACACCACGCCGGCTGGCGAAAAAAGCGCGGAATTCTGGGGTATGGGCTCTGACGGCACCGTGGGGGCCAATAAGAATTCCATTAAGATTATCGGTCACTCCACGGATTTATACTGTCAGGCTTATTTCGTCTACGATTCTAAGAAATCCGGCGGTCTGACCCAATCTCACCTGCGTTTTGGGGAAAACCCCATCCGCTCACCCTACCTCATTCAGGCGGCAGATTTCGTGGCCTGCCACAATCCCTCCTATGTGGATAAATACGATATGGTGAAAAACCTGAAGGACGGCGGAACCTTCCTCCTCAACTGTGGCTGGGATACCGAAGGACTGGAAGCGAATCTTCCGGCATCCATGAAACGGGCCCTGGCACAGAAGAAGGCGAAGCTCTACACCATTGATGCCATCAGTATCGCCCGCAGCTTAGGTCTGGGCAATCGCACCAATACCATCCTTCAAGCCTCCTTCTTCAAGCTTTCGGGTGTGATCCCCATCGATCAGGCCGTGGCTGAAATGAAGGATGCCATCTACAAATCCTACTTTAAGAAGAAGGGCCAGAAGGTGGTGGATCTCAATAATGCCTCCATCGATTATGGGATTAACGAGCTGCATGCCGTGGACATCCCTGAAAGCTGGCTGACCGCAGAAGACGCTCCGGTGGAGAAAAACGTGCCGGCCTTCATTAAGGAAATCGTCGAACCCATGAACCGCCAGGAGGGCGATGTCCTCACAGTGGCTCAGATGACTAAATACGGTCTGGAGGATGGAACCTGGCCCGCCGCCACCTCTAAATACGAAAAACGCGGGGCAGCGGTGGAGGTGCCTGCCTGGGATATGGACCAGTGTATCCAGTGCAACCAATGCGCCCTGGTCTGTCCCCACGCCGCCATCCGTCCCATCCTGGTGGATGCGACAGAAGCAGCAAAGGCACCCGCGGGCTTTGCAACCATCCCGGCGAAAGGCAAGGGTCTGGAAGGCTATCGCTTCCGGATGCAGGTCTCTCCCTACGATTGTACGGGCTGCGGCAGCTGTGTCAATGTCTGCCCCTCAAAGGTCAAGTCCCTGGTGATGCAGCCCCTGGCCAGCCAGCTGGACGAAGCCGCCAATTGGACCTTCGCCGTGGAAGAAGTCACCATTAAGAAGGATGCCGTCAGCAGCAAGAGCATTAAGAACTCCCAATTCGCCAAGCCGTATTTCGAATTCTCCGGTGCCTGTGCCGGCTGTGGTGAAACCCCCTATATCAAACTGGTGACCCAGCTCTTCGGGGACCGTATGTACATCACCAATGCCTCCGGCTGTTCTTCCGCTTATGGTGGTTCCACCCCCTCCTCGCCCTACTGCGTGGATAAGAAGGGCTGCGGTCCGGCCTGGGCCATGTCGCTCTTCGAAGACAATGCGGAATACGCCTATGGGTACCTGCTGGGCCAGGAGGTCATTAAAAAGCAGCTGAAGGATAAGGTGAACACCTTATTAGAATCCGGCATAGCCGTAGAGGCCTGCCAGGATTATCTGGAAAAGGGACAGGATCCCACCGTCTCCCGCCAGGTCAGCGATGCCCTTCTCTGTGCCATTGCAGCGGATGATGGTGAAACGGCTCAATTCATCCGGGATAACAGCGAGTACCTCACCAAGAAAAGTGTATGGGCCTTCGGTGGTGACGGCTGGGCCTACGATATCGGCTACGGCGGACTGGACCATGTCCTGGCCTCCGGCAAGGATATCAACGTCCTGGTTCTGGACACCGAGGTGTATTCCAACACCGGCGGGCAAGCCTCTAAATCCACTGCAGCCAGCGCCATCGCAAAATTCGCCGCCGGCGGCAAGGAAACGAAAAAGAAGGACCTGGGGATGATGGCCATGAGCTACGGCTATGTCTATGTGGCCCAGGTTGCCCTGGGTGCCAGCCCCGCCCAAACCCTCCAGGCCATCCGGGAAGCCGAAGCCTACGACGGTCCTTCCCTGGTCATCTGCTACTGCCCCTGCATCGAGCATCACATGAAGGCCAGCATGGGTCAGAGCATCACCGAGGAAAAGAAGGCCGTAGAAGCCGGCTATTGGCACCTCTACCGCTTTAATCCGGAGCTGAAAAAGGATGGGAAGAACCCCTTCATTCTGGATTCCAAAGCACCCACCGGGGACTTCCAGGAATTCCTCATGGGAGAAAACCGCTACGCTTCCCTGAAGCTGGCCTTCCCGGATAAAGCCCAGGAGCTGTATGACAAGGCGGAACGCGATGCCCTGGAACGCTACCAGAGCTACCTGACCCTGGCCGAAAAGAATAACTAAAATTCCTGCATTCCGGCAGGCGATATCCCCCTACCTGCCGGAACTGCCCTTTTGTATCGATGCTTGTATCGATAATCTGCTATAGATCAATTCAAATGAACGAGGAGGTTCTATTATGGCATTAATGACTGGACAAGAATACTTAGATAGCTTACGCAAATTGGATACCCGGGTTTACATGTTTGGTGAACGTATCGTGGATTGGGTGGATCACCCCTTGGTGCGCCCCTCCATCAACAGCCTGATGATGACCTACGACCTGGCCCATGATCCGGAATACACGGATTTAATGACCGCCACATCCAGCCTCACTGGAAAAACTATTAACCGCTTCAACCACCTGCACCAATCCACCGATGACCTGATCCGCAAGGTAAAGATGCAGCGTCTGCTGGGCCAAAAGACGGCCTCCTGCTTTCAGCGCTGTGTGGGGATGGACTCCTTTAACGCCGTGTTCTCCACCACCTACGAAATCGACGAAAAGCACGGCACACACTACCATGACAATTTTATCGAATTCCTGAAAATGGTCCAGGAAGAGGACCTCGTAGTGGATGGCGCCATGACCGACCCCAAGGGCGATCGCAGCAAAGCCCCCCACGAACAGGATGATCCCGATATGTTCGTCCATGTGGTCGAGCGCCGGGATGACGGTATCGTCGTCCGGGGTGCTAAGGTCCACCAGACCGGCTCCATCAACTCCCATTGGCATCTCATGATGCCCACCATCGCCATGCGAGATAAGGACGCCGATTACGCCGTCTCCTTCGCCTGCCCCAGCGATGCAGAAGGCGTATATATGGTCTATGGCCGTCAGTCCTGCGACACCCGTAAGATGGAAGAGGGCTGCATCGACATTGGCAACCCCCAATTCGGCGGTCAGGAAGCCCTGGTTGTTCTGGACGATGTCTTCATCCCCAATCAATACATCTTCATGGATGGCGAATGTGATTTCTCCGGCATGATGGTGGAACGCTTCGCCGGCTACCACCGCCAGAGCTACGGCGGCTGTAAGGTGGGTGTTGGCGATGTGGTCATCGGTGCTGCTGCCCTGGCCGCGGAGTACAACGGCGTTGAACGCGCTTCCCATGTCAAGGACAAGCTCATCGAAATGACCCACCTCAACGAAACCCTCTTCTCCTGCGGGATTGCCTGCTCCTGCGAGGGCTGTGCCACCAAGGCCGGCAACTACCAGATCAACCTTCTGTTAGCCAATGTCTGCAAGCAGAATGTCACCCGCTTCCCCTATGAGATTGTTCGTCTGGCTGAGGATATTGCCGGCGGACTCATGGTCACCATGCCCTCAGAAAAGGATTTTAAATCCGCGACCATAGCCGGGCGCAACGGCGAAACCATCGGTGAAATCTGCAACAAGTACTTCGCCGCCCATGCCGATGTCCCCACGGAGGACCGTCAGAAGGTCCTGCGCCTTTTAGAAAACCTCTGCCTCGGTGCCGCAGCCGTGGGCTACCGTACAGAATCCATGCATGGCGCGGGTTCACCCCAGGCACAACGCATCATGATTGCCCGCCAGGGAAATATCCAGGGTAAAAAAGAGCTGGCCAAGATCATCGCCGGTATTAAGGCCGCGGATCAGGCCTAGGCATTGTGCCTGGCACCATGCCTGCACTGATTTTTTAAAGATTACCCAAGCTTTTCTTCTGTTTTACAGTATAGATGTGCTATAATGATGGCACGAAAATCAATTATAAAAAAGGACGGGATCGGCATGTACTGACAGCAATGGATCCCGTTCTTTTTTGAAATTTCATTCATAACAACGGGGGTATCATGAATGGACATACATAACAATAGCATTTTGCAATTTCTTTCCCAATGTGGTCTGGGCGCCTTGATCATCGGCTCCGGCAGCCATCTGCTGGCCATGAATCAGGTGGCCTCTGACCTTTTGAGCCACACGGATTGTCAGGTGGGCGATGCCTTGCCGCCCTGGGCCCGGGACTTACAGGATACGGCCACCACAGGGCAATACATCAATCCTGCCTTTGGCATCTATATCAAGATCTGTCCTGTGACGCCACCCGCAGAGCTTCCCCATGGTACATCCCTGATTGTCTTCCGGGATGCCTCAGAAAGCTATCGTTTAGCAATGCTCGAAAGCGCCATCCAGCAAATCGAAGAGGGCATCGTCATGTGCGATGCGCAAAGCCGTCTGAGCTTTCTGAATGATCCGGCGGTGCAACTGGACTCCTTCGTGGCGGAGCGGGTATTGGGTGAAAATGTGGAGGATGTCTACCGGTTAAACGATCACGAGGGCTGCCTGCTGCCCAAGGCCATGGAAAATCAGAAAGCCCTCCTTAATAAACGCCATCGCTACGCCACGCGATTCGGCAAGCAGGTGGATACCATCGCCAGCGCCCACCCGGTCATCGTCGACGACCAGATCCTGGGTGCCTTCAACATCGTCCAGGATTGGAGCCACGTCACCGACCTCCATCGTCAGGTTATGGATCTCCAGGATAAGCTCGTCAAGGAAGGTGCCTCGGGTAAATCAAAGCGCAAGAGTGGCCTGACCCCGAAATATACCTTTGCCGATATCATTTACAGCAGTCCGACGATGCAGCAGACCATCTCCCAATGCATGCAGGTGTCCAAAACCGATTTCTCCGTGATGATTTACGGCGAAACCGGGACGGGCAAAGAGCTTTTCGCCCAAAGCATCCACAACGCCAGCACCCGCTCCGATGGCCCCTTTCTCGCCATTAACTGCGCCGCTCTGCCAGAGAACCTCCTGGAAAGCCTGCTCTTTGGAGCTGTCAAGGGGGCATACACGGGGGCCGAGAATCGGGCCGGCCTTTTCGAACAGGCCGACCATGGCACCCTGCTCCTGGATGAAATCAACTCCATGGATATCACCCTCCAGGCCAAGCTGCTGCGCGTCCTCCAGGACGGTATGATCCGGCGGGTGGGCAGCCCCACCGAGATTAAGGTCGATGTCCGGGTGATTTCCTGTATCAATGTCCCACCCCTGGAGGCCATCGCCCAAAACCGCCTGCGCCAGGATCTATTCTACCGCCTGGGGGTCATTAACATTACTATCCCCCCTCTGCGGGAGCGGACCGAGGATATCGACCTACTAACCAAGCATTTCATCATGTCCTGCAACCGGAAGCTCTCCGCCAGCGTGCGCAATATCGATGTCCAGACCCAGACATTGTTCCATGACTACTCCTGGCCCGGCAACGTCCGGGAGCTCCAGCATGCCATTGAACACGCCATGATACTCCTACCCGAGCACCAAGCCCTGTTGACGTCAGAATTCATCCCCCAGAGCCTTCATCCCCGGACGGATTTGCCCCTCATCACAGAGGACCCTACCGCGGAGGCCGTCCTCCCTTCCCTCACCGGCAAGCTCCAGGATATCGAGCGGTCGACCCTGTGCCAGGTGCTGGAAGCCCACCGGGGAAATGTCTCCCGGGCAGCCCAGGAGCTGAACATGAGTCGGCAGAATCTCCAGTATCGCATAAAACGATACGGGATTGATGTGTCGGCATACCGCTATCGATAGGGCATTTCTCAGAAGCGAGATTCGGCAAAATATAAAAGAAGAACGGCAAAACCTCCCCTGGGCATTTCTATTACAATAGAGACAGAAATCAAACATTGGCAACAACAATTCAAGGAGGTTACCATGGATAATTTTACATTTTACAGTCCCACCTATTTCGTCTTCGGTAAAGAAACCGAAAACCAGACGGGTGAACTCGTCAAAAAATATGGTGGAAGCAAAGTACTGCTTCATTACGGCGGCGGCTCCGTCAAACGTTCCGGTCTGCTGGATCGGGTCAAAGCATCTCTGGATGCCCAGGATATTGCATATGTGGAGCTGGGCGGCGTTGAAGCTAACCCAAAAAGCGGCCTGGTCTACGAAGGCATCGAACTGGCCCGGAAGGAAAAGGTGGACTTCGTCCTCCCCATCGGCGGCGGCTCCGTCATCGACTCCGCTAAAGCCATTGCATTAGGGGTCCCCTATGCTGGCGACTTCTGGGATTTCTACACTGGCAAAGCCGTAGTGGAAGCCCTGCCTGTCGGCACCATCGTTACCTTGGCGGCATCCGGCAGTGAAGCCTCTACGGATACCGTGGTCACCCACGAAGATGGCATGTTCAAGCGCTGTGCCGATGGCGACATTCTGCGACCGAAATTCGCCATCATGAATCCTGAGCTGACCACCACCCTGCCCCCCTATCAAACAGCCAGCGGCATCACCGACATCATCGCCCACTGCATGGAACGGTATTTCTCCAAAACCGAAAATGTGGAACTCACCGACCGTATGCTGGAATCCGTCATGCTCACCATGATTAAGGAAGGCCGCAAGGCCATGGTAGATCCCACTGACTACGATGCCCGTGCTAATATCATGTGGGCCGCCACCATCGCCCATAACAATATCACCGGTGTCGGCCGTGCCCAGGATTGGGGTACCCACCACATGGAAAATGAGCTGTCCACCACCTACGGCTGCTCCCACGGCGCTGGCCTGGCCATCCTCTTCCCCTCATGGATGCGCTATGCCATGAAGGAAGATGTCCTGCGCTTCGCCCAGTTCGCGGTTCGCGTTTGGGGCTGCGAAATGGACTTCCAGAACCCGGAAAAAACCGCAGCTGAAGGCATTGATCGTTACCAGGCCTTCATTAAGGAAATCGGCATGCCAACCGCCATCAGCGAAATCGGCGGCAAGCTTGAAGATATTCCGGCCCTGACCGAAAGCATGTTCCACGGTGCACCTAACCACGGCAGCTTTGTCCCCCTGACCAAAGAAATCACCATGGAAATCTACCGGATGGCCATGTAATAACATTTCACCACATTAATCACACTCCAAATAACAAAGAAGCCGGCAGTGATGACTGATATGATACCTCTTAAGTAGACAAGGTAAATAACCAAAATCTACTTAGGAGGTATTTTCATGTCTAAATCACCACACACGCCAGAGTTCAGAGCAATGGTTTCTCAAGAGTATCTTGACGGTTTAAGCTTATATGAATATCTGGCAACTAAAGAAAGATATCAGTGCAAGTCACCTCTGGAAGTACGGATTGAAGCATTAACTTCGGATAAACCAACAGAATATCCTATAGCTAAGAACAAACGAATTGAGAAATATAAAGAAAAATGGTGTGCATAGAAAAATGACCACACTTGAAACGGTGTGGCCATTCATCAACACTTAATTTTAGATATTTTACTTGTCTACTTGACAAGGGGCATATCAGACCATCGCTGCCGGCTTCTTTTTATTGCATGCACCGCCCTTTTAACGTGCTTCTGTCTTACTCCTTCACACCTTCAGCTGCTGCCATCCCCGATGTCTTCCAGCGGCCGCTACGATAATACAGGACAATGGAAAGGCTGGTGGTCACCCAGGTCAAGGGGAAGACGATGGCAATGCCATTGACGGTATGGACGAACATCAGCGCCACCTTCAGGATGATCAGGCGGACACCACACATATTGATTAAGGAGACGACCATGGGCGGTGTACTCTTTCCCGCCCCGCGAATGGCCCCGGAGAGCACCTCTACGATGGCGTAAAGGAAGTAGAACCCGAAGGTCACCTGGGCAATTTTAACGCTGAGATCGATGATGGTGGGATCATTGGAGAACATCCGGAAAACCATCTCCGGGAAAATCAGAATGAGTCCGCTAATGGCCAAGGTGATGCCGATGGCCATGACCAGGGCGGTACGGGTGCTTTTCTCTGCCCGTTTCAGCTGGCCGGCCCCCAGATTCTGGCCCACCATGACGGTGTTGGCCTGGCCGATGGCCCACTGGGGAAGATAGAGGAATCCCTCAGCCTTGCAATATGCCGCATAGGCCGCCATACTGTCCACCCCCAGGGTATTAATCTGGGTCTGAACCACGAGATTCGCCAGGGTGATGAGCATGGATCGGATGGCCTCGGGAATGGCGATGATAAAAATTCGCCGGGCCAGCACCAGCTTGATGGTAATCCTTCGGAATTCCAGCCGAAGGTCCTGGGATAACCGACACAGATGCCCAACGGTGAGGATTGCCGCAACACTCTGGGAAAGCAGGGTGGCCAGGGCGGCACCGGCAATCCCCAGGGGGAACACCGCAATAAACAGGGTGTTGGCGGCCACATTGATGATGCCGCCCAGCAGCTGATAGAGCATGGGCGACCGCGAATTGCCCAATGCCCGCAGGACGCCGGCACTGGTATTGTAGCTGACGATGGAAAAGACGCTGAGCATATAAATGCGGATATAGGTTAAGGACATCCCCATGATTGCCTCGGGGATCTGCATCCATCTCAAAAATATGGGACAGGCCATCCACCCCAAAATGACCACCACTACCGAGAGTAAGATGGTCAGCCCTGCGGCGGTGTGGATGGTTTCCTTCACCTCGTTGTTCCGACGGCCACCATAAAACTGGGCGACCACCACGCCGACCCCCACGCCCAGCCCATTAAAAAAGCCAATGATGCAGTTGGTCAACAGGCTGGTCGATCCTACGGCAGCGGCGGCCTCTGTCCCCAGGAGGTTTCCCACAAAGATGAGGTCCACCGTGTTGTAAAGCTGCTGGATGAGGCTGCTCGCCAGCAATGGCAGGGCGAACCAAAACAGCCCCTTTACAATGGCCCCCTGGGTTAAATTACGATTTCCGTTATCCATTTTCGCCTCCTTTGCAGTGCTATCTCTTTTCTTTCCCTACTCTACCACAGAAGAAATTTCTATGATACCGACCCAGGACCATGTCCGATTTCCGGCATAGGATTCGTGATAGCAGGCAAAGTCATTTGTGAAAAAAGAAGCCTCCGTAAAAGGAAGCTCCTTGGTTAATCAATCTATCGTCTTATCGGCAGCCACAGCCCTGCCAGGAAGAGATTTCTGTCCGTCCGATGATTTCGTCCTGGACCTCCTTGCCCAGTTCCACGAAGAAGGCAGTGTAGCCGGCCACACGGATGAGCAGGTCCCGATGATTCTCCGGATGCACCTGGGCGTCCAGGAGGATGCTCTTATCCACCACGTTAAACTGGGAGTGGTAGATATCCAGGGTACACTGGGTCTTGAGCATATTCATGAGGTTATGCAGGCCTTCTTCCCCTTCCAGAATGGAGGGTTCAAGCTTCATATTGAGCTGGGTTCCCTGGGTGAAGCGCGCGTGGGGAATGTGGCTCACGGATTTCAATAATGCCGTCGGTCCATTGACATCCGTGCCACCCGTGGCGCCGATGCCATCGGTGAGGGGGGTTCCGGCGTAGCGACCGGAGGGCAACGCCCCGACCCAGACCCCAATGGGTGTGTTGCCGGAGACGGGCAGCATCCCCGTGGTCATCTTCCCGAATTTGGTGTCGTATTTTTCAAATTCATCGGTAACATAGGTGAAGACCTCACCGACACAGAAGTCGGCCCGTTCATCATCGTTGCCGTATTTCGGGGCATTCATACACATCTGTTGGATGTCTTCATAGCCTTCAAAATTGGCCGCCAGGGCCTGGCACAGTTCATCCATGGTGATTTTCTTTTCATCGTAGACCAGGTATTTCACCGCTGCGATGGAATTGATGATATCGGCCTGACCCACGGTGATGACCCCACCGCCACAGTTATACTTGGCACCGCCGGTGCTGTAATCCGTGTAGGATTCCATGCAGTGGGGGTAGGTCAGAGACAGGGCCGGGACAGGACGGTAATTCATGCTCAGATAATCCAGAAGCTGGTTGCCGGAAACCACCACCTTGACGAAATAGCGAATCTGGGCCTTGACGGCATCAAAGAATTCTTCGAAGGTTTTAAAATCCCGGGGATCACCCGTTGCCACGGAAACCTGCTGGCCGGTCTTGCGGCTGACCCCATTGTTCAGAGCCATTTCGATGATGCCTCCCATGTTGATATCGGCCATATCGGTGTATTGCTTCATCCGGCCTTCCAGGTTGGTTTCCACACAGCCGCAGGGGTTCCAGTCCCAGGCTTCACTCAAGGGCACACCCTTATTGAGCAGCATCCGGATTCCCGCATCGTCGTGGTATACCGCTGGCATACTCAGACCCATGCGCAGTGCTTCGGCCGCTTTATAGAGGAAGGCATCCGGATTCTTGGCGATATTGTAGCGAATGGACATATTGGGTTCCTTGAACCGCACATCCATGGTGGCCTGGATGACCTTATAGGACAGCTCGTTGACGGCATCGTTGCCGTATTGGTCGATGCCCCCAGCGGTAACCTGGACAGTGATGCAATAGCCCGCGGCGAATTGAGCCGTAACTTCGTCCTGGAAGAGGGACAGTTCTGCAATTTTAATCCAGAGACAATCCATTAATTCCTGGGCCCCATCATCATCAAGAATCCCGGCTTTCAGATCCGCCTTATAGAAGGGATAGAGATATTGGTCAATGCGCCCCAGATTATAAGAGGAGGCATTTTGTTCCATATAGATGGCGTATTCGTAGGTCAACATGGACTGCACGGCTTCGTAGAAAGTCCTGGCCGGATGCTCCGGTACCCGTCGATTGATTTCTGCGATTTTGAGAAGCTCAGCCTTTCGGACCGGGTCGGTACATTCTTTGGCCATGGCCTCTGCCAAATCGGCATGGCGATTGGCCAGGGCGATGATGCCTTCGGCCGCGATAATCTCCGCCTTGAGGAAGATGCTTTTTTCCAAATCGCCCACATGGGATTCATCCAGCTGGGCCAGTTTTTCTTCGGCTTCCTTCTTAATGCCACCAATCCCCTTAGCCAGCAAGGTGGTCCAGCCCGCAGTGGTCTCCCCATAGCCCCGAACTGCCTTTCGGTCGATGTAGATCATCCCGCAGTCCCGGAGGATTTCCATTTTTTCCGGTGCCATGGCACGCCACCGGTCTAACATACACTTTTGCTTCCAATAGTCCGATACCTCTTCGGTAAAGACCTTCTTTCCCTCTTCGCTGAGATAAAAGGGGTCAAACTTCCGGGTGCTGATGGTATCTAATTCACGGTCCAGGATAGAGCAGGAGCTGTCTGCACACAAAATGCCAGCCCTGGGCTTAAAGGCGGCCCCACCCACCAATAGCTCATTGTCTAAGATATAGATATTCTTTTTCAGGCACTGGTGCTTGAAGCCCGTTGCTTTCTGAATAATCCAGGGCTGTCCCTCGGATGCCTTAAATCCCTCGGTCAGGTATTTGGCATTGTAGACGTCCATATCCACCCGGGTGTCCAGATACTGCTGGCGCAACGCTTCAATTCGATTCCAATATGCTTTAGTCATTGATATTACCTCCTAATAAAATGTTCTCTCCATGAGTGGTAATATAAATTAAAGCAATTTTTGTGCCAAATCTATAAAAAATCAATAAATCATCCTATTCCTTGGTATTAAGCGTTCTTTTATTATTTTAAAATAATTTCATGCCCTTTTGAGCTTTCTTATTTTTGAAGAATAATTTGCATTTTATGCAAAACTCGCAAAATATTCTGCGGTTGATGCCCTTCACCGTTATATCGCCCAAGTAAAACACTCCCAAGAAATGCCTGTTTCAGAAAAGAAGTAACCTTAAGGCGCCTCTTCCCGGACAAATTCATAAACCCTTCCCCCACATTTTTGGATGAATTCGTAGTCGTGGGTAATGACGAGGATGACCTTTCCCTGAGCCTGCATGTGGTGGAGATACTGAATGATCCGCATCATTTTTGCCTTGCACAGGCCGCTGGTGGGTTCATCCAGAATGATGACGGGCTTATCGGATACCTTGGCCAGTCCGATTAAGAGACGTTGCTTTTCTCCGCCGGATAATATCTGGGGGTGGGCATCCCGTTTATCGTATAAATCCAGCTCTGCCAGCACCTTTTTCTTGACTCCGTCATCAGAGCTGGCGATGGAGATCTCCTGCCAAACCGATTCTGTAAAGATTTGGTAGTTAACATCCTGCATGACCTGGCCCATAAAAGCGTAGCTCTTTTTTATTCTTTTCTTTTTATAATAGCTTTTCCCACACCGCCTCTTTAATCTGGATAGGGTCTTGATGAAGGTCGTTTTCCCCACGCCATTTTCTCCAATGATAAAGTTAATGCCGGCGGGAAAGGTGATGCACAGATCCAGAACCTCCCGCCGGCCATACTTGGCCTGGAAGTGTTGACAGACCAATGCTTCTTCCCCGTTAACATCGTTTTTCCCCCGGGTTAGGTGTATGCGCTGGTACCGGAGGTTTTTCAGATCCGCTTTGGAGATTTCTTTAAACGTCCGCAGCCCGTACCGCTCTGACACCCTATCCCACTGAGATGGTGTGGTGCCAACAGTATGGAGGACTGCCATTTTTTTATCCTGAAGGACCACCAGATGGTCCATGATTTCCCGCAGGTAGTATAATCGATGCTCTGCCACGATGACGATTTTCCCCATTTTTTTCAGCTTAAGGAGTATGTTTTTCAGCAATACGATGGAAGCCTGGTCCAATGAGGCTGAGGGTTCATCAAAAAGATAAATGGCATTATCCATGCAGGCGGCTGCCGTTATGGCCACCAGCTGCTTTTCTCCCCCCGAAAGGGTGAAGATATTTTTATCCAGTAAGTGGGCGGTGTGCAGCAAACGGGTATAATGGCCAATCCTTTTTAAGATTTCTTCCCTTGGTATATTCCTGTTTTCCAGGGCAAAGGCCAATTCGTCGGTGGTGTTGATACAGAAGAATTGTGTTTTGGGGTTTTGAAATACGGTGGATATGAATTGGCTGCGCTCTGAGATGCTCTTTTTTAGAATGGATTGGCCCTCAAATTCAATATCACCCTTCAGTTCGACACCATGGGATTCGGAAATGATTCCATTGATGGCCTTGAGCAAACTGCTTTTTCCACTGCCGGATCCACCGCAGACGACGGCGATTTCACCTTGTTTTACTGCTAAATCCGCTTTTTTAAAAAGCGTCTCGTCGTATTTTATTTCGAAATCTTTTATTTTAAGCATATTTCCCCCATAGATAAAACCCAATGAGCACCAGCATCAGCCCGAAGAATATGCCGTCAATGGCTTTTAATTTTGAATCTGAAATACTGCTTTTAGGGCTGCCCACGTCCATGCCGCGGGTGACGGCGGACAAAGCAACCTCGTCGGCGGTCCGGGTCAGACACATTAAAAGCGGCACGACCCGGTACTCGAACAGCCTCATGGGGTGGCCTATCAGCCGCCTGGTGGTCAGGCCATGCAGGTACATGGCCTCTTTGATTTGGCCGTAATCTTCTCTGACGGTATAGAAGAACCGAGCCATGACAGTGATGGGGATGATAATCTGGTCCGGCATCCTCATTTTTTTCAATGCACAAACCAGTTCGCTCATATCGGTTGAAACCAGGGTGTATTTACCCATCATCAAACCCGGAAGCATCCGTAAAAACAACATGGTGATGAACAGAAGTAAGGATGATAACAGCCCGGTGACATGGTATAAGAAGAATTCCTGTACCAGGGCAGCTGCCAAAATAAAGGCGCCTCCCTTGAATGCTTCTTTGTAATACCCCTGGGCGATTAACAGCAGGTAAGGTAAAAGCGATGCCGCCACGGCGACAACCAGATACTTCTGCTGCAAATTTCCCAGCAGCAGCGTATAGGCAATGACGATTGTCATGAAGAGCTTGGTCCTGAAATCCAGCTTTTGCCTGAATATTGCGCCCACGTGCGTCATACCCCTTTAATCATGCCGGCTTTGACAAAATGCTTTTTCAGAATGGCAATGCCGATGGTGCATCCAATATAGGTGCCAAGTATTCCCAGAAGGGTAATGGGCACCAGCGACCAATTGGGCAATACCCCCATCATTTTATCGGCGTATTCCTGACCATAACCCATTAACAGCATTTGTTCGATGTATTTTTCCCGCGCAAAGAAGATTGGAATCCAGTTTCCCAGGCCGGAAATGGCCATGGCACTAAAGGCCAGACGCGCGTATTTTATGCTGCTGTAATGCCCTTTTTTTAAGATGCATTCCCCAATAAGTCCCCCAACCGCAGCGGTGGCCAGCATCCAGGGGCCATGGCCTGTAACAACGAAGAGAATGGCGATGATAATCTGCTCGATTAGGAGCATCCCGGGCTTTCTGATTTTTGTGGCATAAAGCATGTCCACCGGTCCCGAAAGCAACCCGCAAGTAAAGGGGACGAGGGGCATCAGAACCGGGATGAACCCAATCATGCCACCCACAAATGTGAAAATAAAAATTAACACCGTAAACAAACCAACATTGATTAAATCTTTTACGTTAAGCTTTTGACGCATTCCAGACCTCCTTTAATACTCAAATGCTTCTGCCATCTTGGCTTTTTCCACTAAATTCCTGTAAATTTTTGATTTTTCCATCAATTGGCCATGCCCTCCGGCTGACTCAACGGTACCCTTATCGATAACGACAATCTGATCCACATTCTCAATGGATTTTAGCCGATGGGAGATAATGATGACGGTTTTACCCTTAATAAGAGTGTTGAGACTTTCCTGGATTTTCTTTTCATTATCCACATCCAATGAAGCGGCGATTTCATCTAAAATAATGACCGGAGCATTTTTAAGAAAGGCTCTGGCAATGGAGAGCCGCTGCCTTTCTCCACCGGACAAGGCAGCACCATTTTCTCCAATGACCGTTTGGTAGCCACTGGGCAGCGCTTTTATAAAGGACTCACAATTGGCCAGTCGGGCCGCATTTTCAACTTCCCCATCGGTGGCTTGTGGGTTACCAATGCGTATGTTTTCCATGATGGATGTATTAAAGAGCATGACATCCTGGAATACGATGGATATTTTTTCAAAGAGGGCCTTGGTCGAAATTCTTTTGATAGCCTCTCCTCCGATTTTAATGCTTCCACCGTCGTAATCATAGAGCCTGGAAATCAGGCGCAGGATAGTGGTTTTTCCACATCCGGACATCCCCACAAGGGCGGTGACTTCATTTTGGTTCGCCGTAAAGCTGATGTCCTTTAAAACCGCGGTGTCATCATTGTAGGAGAAGGATACCTTTTGGAGGGTGATAGTACAGTCCGTAATTTCTGCATCAGCCCCCTTCTGAACCTCAGTCTCCCGTATTTCTTTAATGCGTTTGATCATGGCATCGATATAATACAGCTCTGTCACGTTTTGGGTGACCCCATCCACGGCTTCTTTAATTTTTATGGCTACCAGGATATACCCAATCAGGTACAGGATGCTGATTTCGCCATTCCACAGCAGCCCGGCCCCCACCAGCAGGACGATGGCAACGGCGATTTGTACGACCATTCCGGATAACAGAAGGGGGGCGGCCGCAGTAATCTCTGTTTTGAGATGGATTTTTTCACCCTCATCCATTTTTTTGTACAAGTCTTTCTTCGTTTTCTCCACCAGTCCAAAACTCTTAATTTCCTGCTGGAGCTCGATGGCCTCCTGAAAGCTGTCGGAGTTATCCCGAAGCTTGGCATAGTATTTGGTGTTTTCCTTTAATTGGATTTTTTTTGACCAGAGGATGAGTAAAAATCCCATGACAATGGGCAGTACCACAGCCATTCCCAGTTCCATATTCCCCTTGAGCAGTAAAAGTGCTGCCAGGGGAAAGAAAAGGAAGAAGCCAATTGCCTTGGCCATGGCATGACTCATGGCGTGTTCGATGGCCGAAACATCCGCCATGATGGTCTGGGACAAATCGGACAAATCATGTCTGGAAAAGTAGGAAAGGGGCAACCGACTCAGCGTTTCTGCAATGTCGATCCTCAGGTGGGCACTCTCTTCATAAGTGGCGTTGTATAGAGTGTTGTACTCCGTCCTCAGCAGGACATACATGAGTATGAGGATGACGAGCGAAAACCCAATGTAAAAGAGGTTGCTTTTGACATTTCCCAAAACCAGGGCATCAAACAAGAGCATCAGCAGGATGGCCGGCAACATGTTGACAACATACACCCCAAAAGCCGCCAGACTCGCCTTGACTAAGCCCCTTGCGCCTTGATCCGTTAACGCAAAATAACGCTTAAACACATTCTTCATCACGCACCCTCCAATCATTGGCTTTTGTGTAGAGCTCCTGGAAATAGCTATATTTGCCCTTTGATGCCATCAATTCAGCATCCTTTCCCCGCTCGATAATTTTACCCTTTTCCATGACGAGTATTTCATCCACCGCCCGGATACTGCTCAATCGATGGGCGATCATGATGACGGTTTTTCCCTTCATCAGATTTTTAAATGCTTTTTGCAGCTCATGCTCGTTTTCCGGATCGACCGCTGCGCTGGCCTCATCCATGATGATGATGTGTGCATCTTTCAAAATCGCCCGTGCAATGGCGATCCGCTGCTTTTCTCCTCCGGATAAAAACACGCCCTTAGAACCGATTTCGGTTTTCTCCTTCAATGGAAATTTTTCTACCAGTGCCTCACAGCCAGCAAGGCGAAGCGCCTCCTTTACCTGTGCGTCTGTCGCCCCTGGATTGGCAATGCGGACATTTTCCATGATGCTGGTCTTAAATAATTTACTGTCCTGAAACACGAAAGCGATACTTTTAGTAATGGCCCTTTCACTGTAACACGTCAGCGCCTTCCCCCCAATTCTGATTTCACCGCCATTTACCCCGTAAAACCCTGAGATCAGTTTTGCGATGGTGGATTTACCGCTTCCGGAAGCGCCGACCAGGGCGTAGGTTTTATTGGATTCCAGCTTGAAGCTCAAATCCTCCAAAATCATTTCATCCTGATAACCAAAACAGACATGCTCAAATTCGATATCGTAATTTTCAAAGTCCTCCAGCTGTCCGAATTTTAATTTATCCTGCCGCATCTCCCCAAAAATTCCCTCGAGTTTTTCCACTGCGGCCGTCCCCATATATGCATACATGGAAACGTACATGATTTTCATAAAGGCGGTAAACAGCACGCCACTCAAGAAAGAAATCATAATCAGTTGCACCGCCAGGGCTTTAGGGTCTGCCTCCATATCCATCAGCAAAACCACAAAGGGTGTCAGGATGGCAATGGCCCCCATAAAGATAAGCTGGAAGCGCACATAAGGTTTACGGCAGCTCAACGAATAATCCAGAGCGTATTTGGAGTAATCCATAATGGCCTGGTGCAGGGCTTTAAAGGAATGGACGCTGGCACCAAAAATTTTAACGACCTGCATTCCCCGTACATATTCCACGGTTTCACTATTCATTTTTTCCAGGGCCTCCTGGTAGATGGCCATAAACCCCTTATCCCCAGACATCAGCATCACCTGCCCTGCCCCAATCACTGTCAGCAGGACCAGGGTCACACCCACCTTAATATCCACTAAAAACCCTAGGATGAGGACCAGTACCGGCGTCAGCACTGCACCGGCATTGTCCGGAATCAGGTGGGCGACAATGCTGTGAGTTTGGGCGGCATTATCATCAATGAGCTGTCGGACCCGCCCCGACGCGTTGACATCAAAAAACTTAAAGCTGGCTTCCACCAGCCCGTCGATCCCACGTTTCCTCAGATTCGTTTCCAACCGGAAGCCCAGGACATGGGTCAGTAATACCGCTATGATATAAATCAGTGACCCGGCGACCAACAGCCCAACGATCAGCACGGCATAGTGAAAAGCATCTCCTGCCTCATGGTTCATGACAAGTCCCTTTAAAAAGGCATATAAATAATAATAGGCTGCGACCGTTACAACCGTCGCAATGACGGTGAACATAATCGCCAGATAGGCCAACCATCGTTCCTTTGGCACATAGTAAAGTAATTTTTTGTACACTTTCAGCATGGATACCCTCCTTAGAATTATCACATTTAGACAATTATTAAAAAGAAAACAGAATACACACGTATCTTCTCATTGTGATTTACATTGCCCATTGTATCATCTCCAAAAATAGGATACAATGAGGCTAAAGTATTTGTGTCTAATCATATTATTGTCTAATCGAGATATTTGGAGGTTTTACATGCATTCATTTCAACATCTTTTGGAATCCATGGGATGGCAAGCGTGCCCGGACTGCCATAAATATTGTTCGGTCGGCCAAACGGTTTGTGTCCAAAATGAGGAAATCGAAGGTTTTTATTGGTATTATGAAACGGATCAGTTCATCGTCGATATCCATGATTTCTTTGTAAAAAAAGAACGGATGGCTGATTCTTTTCCGGATTTGAGCCATATTATGGCCTTTAGCTCTTCTTATATCAAATCAGCCAATGGCGAGTGCTTTCATCCCTATCAAACCCTCACCGCCAACACCATGTTTGTTACCAGTATGGAAAAAAGTGATTACCGATTCCTGCTTCACAGTCATTTTCCCTATTTGAGCGTTGGCGTCAATTTTAAAGAAAAAATGCTTGAACGCTATCTGTCAGACCATTTGGATGCGCCGCGGATTACCGTGACCGATATTTTTTGGGACACCCGGGATCGGGTCACGCGCCCCATGGAAAAGCTGGCCAATGCCATTCTGAACTGCAGTATGGATTCCCCGGCTGCGGAGATTTTTTTGGAAGCCAAAGCCAAGGAATGGCTCAGCGTTACCCTGGATGCCTATTTTAACAAAGCCGGAGAACGAAGAATTTCCGAATCCGATGAAAAAGCCATCACAGATGTTGCTAATTATATTAATGATCATTACGCCCTGGAAATCTCCCAGGGACTTTTGGAAAAAATCGCCATGATGAGCGGAACGAAATTAAAAAATGTGTTCAAACAGAAATATCAGATGAGCATTACCGAATATGTCCAGCGGCGGCGAATGAATATCGCAGAAACCCTGCTTTCTACTACGGATTTGGAAGTTCGGGATATTGCCAGATCCGTGGGGTACACTTCCCACAGCCGGTTTACAACCCTCTTTAAAAAATACAAGGGCATCTACCCCCGGGACGTGAAAAAACTGGGGCATCACAGTCCCGATTCCCTCTGCGACTGCCCGAATCCTCCGGGTATGCATCGTGCTTTCCCGAAGGAGCTTTAACCCGGAAAATAAAGAACGGCCAACAGATTTATTTCTGTCAGCCGTTCTTCATTTTCTAATTGCTGCTGTATGGTACAGAGGCTAAAAGGATCAGGGAACTGCTTTTTGCATTATTGTGCAATCACTAAATTTTTTCCGATATTTTTTGCTTCGTACAGGTTTTTATCTGCTTCATGAATAAAATCAGTCGCATTTTCTCCCATGTACTGCTTAATCCCACAACTGATTGTTACGTTGATTCCATTTGCAAAAAGCGTATTCTCAATGGTTTTTCTGATTCGCTCAGCAATATGGGACGCGTTCTCAAGATCAGTATTCATAAAGACAATCATAAACTCCTCACCGCCATATCGCCCTGCCATATCGCTGTCTCGAATACTCTTTTTAATAATTGCCGCAATCTCTATCAGCACCTGGTCGCCATAAACGTGGCCGTGCAGATCATTAACTTGTTTGAAATCATCAATATCAAAAATAGCAATGGACAAGGGGCGCTTTGTCTTCTGCACATCGGTTATCCCGGCGTTCAAATAGTCGATCAGTGTTCTGTGATTGCTGATTTTCGTCAGTCCGTCAATGGATGACATCTCGGCAAGAATTTTATTTTTGTACTCCAGCTCTGCCTGAATTCTTTTCTTTTCAGAAATATCAAAAACAATCCCCGCTAAAAACAGCGGCTTGCCATCTTCATCATATTGGGTAATTTTACCCCGATCATAGTACCATTTATATTTTCCATCTTTTGTCTTTATCCTGTACTCCACCTCATAGACATTTACTCTCCCGTACAAATGATCGTACATCACATCCATAACGCGTTGGTAATCCTCCGGATGAAGCTTATCCGTAAAAAACTGATAAGTCACATTTGGGGGGATTTCGCTTTTGTCGTAGCCCAATGTGGTGATCTTAAGCGGATTAAAGGTCACAGAATTTATTTTCACATTCCAGTACCAATGCCCAAGATTGCCTGTCCACGCATATTCCAGCGTGGTATCCTGCTCTCTTTCTGAGAGCAACTCCTGATTCAGCAGTTCAAGTTCACGAATACGTGCGAGCAGTTGCTCTTTTGATAAATCAGTATAATCCATTCCTTTATTCTCCTAATCTTTCCAATCACTTAAATTCCAATGGGCTCATTTTTACACACGACCATTTTCTCCAATTGTTTCTACGAAAAATTGATTTAATATCTCGAATAGTGTTTTGGGTTCAATCGGTTTAGCAATGTGGGCGTTCATACCCGTGTGCAGACTTTTTTGCACATCCTCCGTAAACGCATTTGCTGATAATGCAATAATCGGAATTGTTTTAGCTTGTGGATGATCACTTCCACGAATGGCGGTGGCTGCTTCATAACCGTTCATTTGCGGCATCTGAATATCCATTAAAATCAGGTCGAAGGTACCTGCCTCACTTTTCACAAATGCTTCATAACCAACCTGCCCGTTATCTGCCATTGTCACCTTTGCATGGGCCTTTTCAAGAATTCTCTGCACCACCTTTTGATTGACCGGATGATCTTCACAGAGTAAAATATGTTTCTTTGTTAAATCGCCTACATCGCCTTTATTCGAATGCACGACCTCCTTGATATTCTCATGTGCCCTCACAATGTGCAGGGGCAACTCAATAATGAAAGTTGTGCCTAAGCCTTCTTCGCTTTTTACTGAAATAGTACCGCCTTTGAGATCAATAATCGCTTTTGCAATGGGGAGCCCCAACCCTGTGCCTTCAATTTTGGCCGTCAAATCCGTTTCGCCTCGGTAAAACGGCTCAAACAGGTGTGCCTGTTTTTCTGTACTGATTCCGATACCTGTATCCGATATTTCAAACCGATAAACGCCAATTCCCGGTTTTCCAGATGGATGCTCCGTCACACAATAGGAAATGGTACCTCCAGCGGGGGTGTATTTAATGGCATTAGACAGGATGTTATCAATTGCGCTGTGAATACGAGCGATATCGCCCATACAGGCGTCGTGGGTGATATTGATGTCAAGCTCAAATTTCTGCTGCCTTTGTTCGGTTAACGTTTTATAACTTACGGCAGTTTCATTAATCTGCTCTGTCATCAGAAAAGGCTCGTTTACAAGTACCATTTTTCCGCTTTCAATGCGACTCATATCCAAAATACTGTTAATAAGGGACAGAAGTAGTTGGGACGACGATTGAATGGTTTCCAAACTTTCGTGCACTTGTTCTTGATCGTGCTCATCCTCCAAAGCCAGCTCGCACATTCCCACAATTGCATTCATTGGCGTACGGATGTCATGGCTCATAGCAGAAAGGAAATCAGATTTTGCACTGTTTGCCTGCTTGGCAACTGCAAGAGCCTCTCTTAATTTTCGGTTTTTCTCCGATTCCTCTTTCAGAATAGCGGTCACATTGATGCGCGTCAAAATATAGATATTGTTTTCCATATCATATGGCACAAAGCGACTTTTTACGGTACCGACTGTACCGTCCTTTTGCACGGTTTTGGTCAGAAATTCATAAGAGCCGTTTTGAGCGACAGAGCTTATGACACGCTGCGGGTTTGTATGAAGCAAAAACGTCTCTCGTTCCTCAGAGATCACCACGTCCTTCGCATAAGCCTGCCTGATTTTTTCATAATCCAGCAAACCCTCATGGTCAGTCGAACGACCTTCACCAAAATACAGAATTTTACCACAGTTAAAATTCACACTTGAAATGCTCTCATAATCATAGGTTGTAGAAGAGTGCAAAACCTCCTCGGCCATTTTTTGCTGGTGAATATCATAGCAATATTCAAATAGAATAACATTTCCAGTATTTGGCTCACGAACCAAATGGAGAATATCCCTAACCCATATGATTTGTCCGGAAGGCATTTTTCTGCGATATTCTATTGCAAAATCAATATTCCCTTGCTGCAACTGCGCGTTTAAATAATCCACCTCGTTTAGCTGTATAAATTGCTCTCGGTCTGCTTGATTGACAATCGACTGCGCAACCACCGCGATAGATTCTGACATTGTTGAATATTTCGATACTGTTCCTTTAAGTACCTCGGAGTATTCATACTCTAATGTTTCACCGGTATTTAAATTAAATGCTGCATGAATCAGAAGGTCTTTTTCGCCAAGTGACGCTTTCTGTTTTTCAATTTCATATTTTGCCTGCAACGCTTTTTGCTCATCAACCACGCAGGCAGTGCAAACAACAATACAATTTTTTTCATCCTCATCCGGTAGATTCGTAAAACGGAACTCCGCCCAATGGATACTGCCATCTTTAAATAAAACCTGTGCTTCAAAAACAACATGTGCATGTCTTTCTTGTGCCTGGGTGACTGCATCACAATAAGCCGTTTCATAATCAGGCAAAATAAATCCCATATCAATCCAGGATTGAGGATAGTTTTCAAGAAGGACTGGCAAATCGAAATCTCTTGTACATTTGGGGTTGAAATAGGCTTGACTACTGGACGGATCATAGGACCAATACCACAGGTCTGCATGCTCTGTTGCAGCATCCAATGCACGTTCACTGGCACGGAGTTTTTGGGCGGTCAATCGCTCCTGTGTAATATCTGTATAGTGGACATATATAAAGCTTGATCCATCCGGCTGACAAATCGTATTCCCTTGAATATAGATCCATTGATACACCTTTGTCTTGGCATTGAACAAACGGCAAGTGTACTCGGTTTTACCGACCTTTTTAACAGCTTCTTCGACAATTTGCCGTGCCCTGGTGATATCCTCCGGATGCACCATTTCAAAATTCATGCCATCAATACTATCCAAGTGTGACTTTACATCAATGCCAAGCATTTCGGAAAACTGTTCGCTTACCACAACGGGAATCAACTTTACCCCATTCCAACGGTATAAGCAGATTCCACCAGGCACATTATGAATCATATCCCGCAGTTGCTGCTCTTGCTGCATTTGCATTGTAACATCGCTGTAAGTGGCGTATGTTGTTGCCGTCCCATCCGTAAGACGCACCGCATTGATATCCAACTGCACCCACTTTGCTTTGCCATTTGAGAGGATGAAGCGAAGGGTCCCAGCGGTATGGTTTTTTCCGTCCAAAAGCTCCTGGGTCATCCGACAGATCGTTTCTAAGTCATCCGGATGAACGCCTACTGTTAAATCCGACTTGTAACGTAATCTCAGATTTTCCTCGGTATCCTCGAAAAGTCTGCAAAATCCTTCGTTCATATACTGTATTTCATAAGTTCCGTCGTCAACACTTGCCTTTGAAACAATCACGCCGCAGAATATATTTTGCACCAGATCGTTTAGTTGCTCCTGTACTTTCTTTTCGGTCGTAATATCCGTAAGATACTCTACGCGGGCTTCTCTTCCTGCCCACTGGATCAACTTTCCTCGAGCCATCAAATATTTATCGATATGAGGAAGATAAGATACGTTTTTCTTGTCGACACCTTTTGCAAGCTCGGAGCGTTTGCAGAAAGAACAGGGTTCCCCATAACCCAGCAGATGCTCATAACACAATTTCCCTGTGTATCCGGTGTCTTTGATCTCCAGCATCTTGCAAACCGCCGGATTGATATACAGCAGTTCATGCGTCGTGTTGTCACTAACTATAATACCGGTACTCGAGTTTTCCGTCAGGCTGTTGATCAGCTCTCTTTGCTGGGGCATTTCCGTAAACACGGCATGAATAATGGGGTGGCCATTTTCCGTGCCGGTTCGGCGAAAGCTGCCGGTAATCCAGATATACTCTCCCTCCATATGCGGAATACGATAATCAAGAGAAATAACCTCGTCTGTGTTCGCTGCTTTATGAAGCGCAGCAAACACGCTTTCTACATCCTCCGGGCAAATAGAATTTTTGACATTATCCTGTACCAGAGCCTCATATTCTGTGGGTGTACGCCCCGAAAGCGCACCTACACCCTTAGAATGGTACAGCACGCGCAAGTCTTCACCTACCATTTGATAAAGTGCCACACCGCCGGGCATAGCATTCATTAAATTATCCAGCTGAGCCTGTTTTTCATGCTCCGGTGTAATATCATAGCATGCCGAAACAATAACATCCTGACCGCCTTCATCGACGGTTTTCTGTCCCACGTCATGTACCCAGATATAACTTCCGTCTTTCTTTTTCATGCGATAGTCTACCGTATAACGATCGCCTTGTGACAGCTGTTTTTTCGCGGACTTGCTGACTGCAGCACGCTCATCAGGATGAATCGCGTTAATGATCATGCCATTTATCGCTGTAACAAACTCACTTTCATCAGCATAGTCCAGATAGTCCAGCATTCGTTGATTGATAAAATAAAAGGGAAAGTCCTTTTTCAGATATACGCCCATCAATCCGCCCGGCATGGTTGACATCACAAGCTCACGTTTTGTTTGTGCAATGGCCTCATTATGTTTTGCAATCGGGTAGTACTCATCCTCTTGCTGCATAGAATCAGCTACTGAAAAATGGATGGTACACAGCTTTTCCTGGCCATCTTCCATTCTGGATGCAGCAGTGGCACGAACAAAAAGCTGAACACCTTCATTTTCCAGTACCATCCGTAGAAAGGCCACACCGGTAGATTCTGATGTCGGCGTATAGTTCTCCTGCACAATTGACATTTTGTAGGGCGTGGGCAGTGCTTTAATTTCACTGAGTAGATAGCATTTTGCTTCCTCAATTGAATGCACGTCATCATAATCAGAAGTGCCAAACCACTGAATGTCCGGCGTTAAAAGTAAAAGCGCCTGTTGACAGTTTCTTTCTACAAAGTCCAAGCTGCAAAATTTTTTAAATAGAGACAGGGTGTTTCCCATCCTTACACCTCCTGGCAACTGATTTGATCCGCCAAGGTCTGATACATCCGCTTTGGATCAATGGGCTTTCCAAGATGAGCATTCATGCCAGCATCCAGACTCTTTTTAACATCCTCGTCAAAGGCATTTGCGGTCATTGCAATAATGGGAATTCTTTTCGCATCCGATCGCTCAAGCTCTCGAATCGCTTTTGTTGCCGAAATACCATCCATTACTGGCATACGAATATCCATTAAAATGGCGTCGTAATATCCACTCTCCGATTTGGCAAAAAGTTCTATGGCAGCCTGTCCATTTTCCGCACGCTCCACAATCATGCCTTTCTTTTCCAACAGTTTGGTAGCAATCTGAGCGTTGAGCGGATGATCCTCACATAGAAGAATCCGTTTTCCGGCTAAGTCCGCCACGCAAGCCGATGATTTTATCTCGGTGACTTCCTGTTCCTGGGCAATATCAAAGGTAAGCTCTACCGTAAATTCACTGCCAACATCCTTTTTACTCTGAACGGTAATGTTCCCCCCCATCATGTCCACCAGTTTTTTCACAATGGCAAGCCCCAGTCCACTTCCTACATAATTGGTCGTTACCGCATTATTTTCCTGTTCAAAAGGTTCAAAAATTCTGGGCAAGAATTCATCGCTGATTCCAATACCCGTATCCTTGATCCGAAGTGTCGTTTGAATCTGGGTGCTGCCGAGTGCGGTACACACGCCCTGAACCGTTACGGTTCCATTGGGCGGTGTAAATTTGATGGCATTTGAAACCAAATTGAAGAAAATTTGCTGTACGCGTACCTTATCAAGGCTCACCATGGGGAATGATTTGGGACTTGGGGAAACCATCAATTTTACATTCTTTTGATCCGCACTAATTTTCACAACACTGGCCATCTGCTCAAAAAATACGTGTAAATCCGTTGGTTCGGGGTTCAGGATAATCCTATTGCTTTCAATTTTATTCATATCCAGGGTATCGTTGATGAGGCTGAGTAAATATTGGGCCGATTCATCAATTTTGGTCAAATTGTCCGCAACCTCCACAGGTAGGTTATCAAGTTCAAGGGTTAGCCCGGTCAGGCCAATGATTCCGTTCATCGGCGTTCGCATATCATGACTCATCCGGGATAGAAAATCGCTTTTTGCGGTATATGCCTGCTGAATCTTTATATTTTTCTTTTTGTTCGCCTGTCCGTAAACTGCAAGCATTCCAATGAGCATAAGCAGAAATAAAAAAACCACTGTAAACCCAATGGCCACTATGGGGTTATCATTAATAAACTGACTTAACCCACCGTAATCCTTTTGGGAAAGTGCCAGAGACAAATGACTGTGAATATCTTTTTCCGGCATGGCTTGTATGTATTTATTCACCATAGATATCAGCGCACAGTTTGATGTATTTAGAATATAAAAGCCAATTTTACGATTATAGCCCGACAAATTAAGAAACTGGAGATTTTTATGACTGTTTTGGGACGTGTAAAAATCAACAATATACATATTACCATAGCCATAATCTGCCTCACCTTTATTCACTGCCTCAAGACTTTGCTCGATGCTGTCGTAATACTTGATTTCCTTGTATTCATAGCCAAATGTCTGCGGTACATCTTTGAGCAGCGCCAAAACACATTCTGATTTGGGCTTATCCTCAGCATTTTTATTGGTGAACATGGTCAGCGTCGTTTCCAGATATGGTTGGGAGGAAACCAAGGGGTTGTTTTCTGAGAATTGATCGCTATGGGGCGGACCAATAACCATATCGTATTTTCCTGAAGCGATTTCCTTCGTCGAGTCCTCTGTTTTATCCAAAACGTGATAATTAAAATGGATCCCCGATTTTTCCCCAATATCATTTAAAATGGTGACAGACATTCCGCACAACTGCCCCGCCTTGTTTACAAAAGCAAAGGGTGCATATCCCGGAATCAATAGGACCTCCTGTTCCGGGTGTTCCTCCACATAAGCAGCTTCTTTCTCAGAAAGCGAAAAATCTGCCATGGTATTGATAAAGTATTTTGTGCGTAATCTGCTTTCAAAATACGGATCGGTCATATGAATTCTATTAATTGCCAGATCCAGTTCCTGCATCAGTTCCTTATTGCCCTTTGTCGTGACAAAGTAGAAGGGGCGCGGTGCAAATTCAGCAATTTGCTTGAGTCCCGGCAAGAAAGTGAGGGAAACCTTGAGCATCGCATCGGCTGTGCCTTTTTGGAGCGCATCCAATTGCTCAGAGACCGATTCACAGTAGATATATTCACATTCAATCTGCGTTACCTGTATGAAGGACTCAAGCTCTGCATTGCGGTTTTTGGCTTGTTTTAGAACCGCAACCCGCAGCGGTTTTTTCTGCATATAATTTGTTTCAGTCACATCAAAGTTGCTATCCAGCACGTCCAGAGTCGTAAAGACCATGCCGTAGTTATTATCCGGGTACAGATATTTTTCTTCCAATGCAGGATCGCGCAGCATGGCACCGATCAAATCAGCCTTGCCTTTTTCAACATCAGACAAGCTGGTCATAATTTGCTCATCCAAACTCATATCGGGATAAGTCACATATTCCAACTTCCAGTTGGCAAATTCTGCAATTTTTTTCAGATACTCATAGGAATACCCGGAGTAGTTGCCACTTTCATCGATTTCGGTCAGATGCTGTTGTTTTGGATAGGCGACTTTTACCACGCGCTGCTGCGTTTGCGGCTGACCCTCAGTCGCAAACGCAGCAGAAGAAAAGAAGCCTATCAATAACACAATCGTTAAAATGGCGGAAATAGTTCTCTTCATTTTATTCACCGATTTTTTCCGACCTTCCATAAATAAAATCAAACAAAGTCTGAAGGAGCTGTTTAGGCTCAATTGGTTTTGCAAGGTGTGCGTTCATGCCTGCCGCCTTGGATTTTTGGATATCATCGTCAAAGGCATTGGCCGTCATCGCAATAATGGGAATCGTTTTGCTGTCATCCTTCCGCCAGCGGCGGATGTTGTAGGTCGCCTGCAATCCGTCCATCTCCGGCATCCGGATATCCATTAAGATTGCATCATAATATCCAACAGGCGTTGTCGTGAACATTTCCATTGCGCGAAGGCCGTTTTCTGCATTTTCCACGATAAAGCCTTTCCGCTCCAACAGCCTTGTGGCAACCTCCACATTAAGGGGGTGATCCTCCGCCAACAGTACCCGCCTGCCGTCAAAACGGAAATTATCCTTAATTTCCGTTTCCTTTTCTTCCTGCCTTCCGCAAAATGCTTTTTCAAACGCAGAAATCAAAGTAGACTTAAACATGGGTTTGTTCATCAGGAGATTAACACCCGCCAGCTTTGCCTCGTGTTCAATGGAAGCCCAGTCATAGGCCGTCATAATGATAATAGTCACATCGGGACCCACGATTTTCCGAATTCTTCTTGCCGTTTCAATCCCGTCCATTTCAGGCATTTTCCAATCAATGAGCACAAGGTCAAAATACTCCTTCTTGTCCCACTTCGCCTCTACACGATCTACGGCCTTTTTACCACTGTCCACCCATTCAGATTTCACTCCGATTTCTTTTAAGGTAATCACCGCCTGTTCGCAAACGATCACGTCATCATCGACCACAAGGGCTTTCAGTTCAGCAAAATTATAACGGGGCTTTTTCAGATACCTGGTTCTGGATTCCTCGGTAATGCCAAGCTTCACATCCACGGTAAACTCTGAACCAACACCCACAATACTGCGTACATTGATGCTGCCGTCCATCATGGACACCAGATTTTTACAAATGGCAAGGCCAAGACCCGTGCCACCATACATCGTGGTCGTTCCCGAGTTTTCCTGGGAAAAGGGGTCAAACAGCTGGGGGATAAACCCTTCTGAAATACCGCAGCCGGTATCATTGATCACGAAACGAAGAACCGCATCATTTTTTCCTTTTTTCATTTGCCGTACACTAATCGACACCTTTCCTTGTTCAGGAGTAAATTTAATGGCATTGGAAAGTATGTTAATGATAACCTGCTGGAGCTTCATGGCGTCGCCGACATAATAATCTTCCACATTGGAGTCCACAATATTTTCATAGTCGATCCCCTTTGCCCCGGCTTGAGAATAGCAGATTGAGTTGATCCCACCCATAAATTCCTCAAAGGGGATTTTATCATTTTTAAGCAATACCTTCCCGCTTTCAATCCGGCTCATATCCAAAATATCGTTGATTAGAGAAAGCAAGAAGCGGGAGGAAATACCGATTTTGCTGATGCAATCAGCGACTTGCCTATCGTCACCAATGGATTGCGCCGCAATCGTCGACATGCCGATGATTGCATTCATAGGGGTGCGGATCTCATGGCTCATGCGTGAGAGAAAATCCGTTTTGGCACTGCTGGCCTGCTGCGCAGCAAGAAGTGCTGCCTGCATCATATCCTGCTGCTGCTTTTGCTGATTGAATAAATCCGTTACGTCGCTGCGAGTAATGACGACTTTTTTACTGTCCCGGTCCAAATAGGCATATTGTATTCTTTTTTGACGAACACTTCGATCTGAATGATAAACCCCACAAACGGTGGAAAAAACGCTCTTCTTTTCAAGATTTCTTTCAATTGTCTCGGGCATCATATCCTGGATAATGCGATCAGCATCCTCTGGTACTACAATTTCCTGATTCGTTTGTTTCACTGTGTTGACATAATCATCACTGGATTGTGCCGGCACCAGTCCGCTATCGACACTTCCAAAGTACATCTTATAGCAATTATTCTTTAAATCCACATAGGCAATATAATCATACTCAATTTCAGAAACAGCTTGGATGATCCCTTCCTTGATTTTTTCGTCATCAATATCATAGGTGTACATGAAGGACATAATATCTTTTGTTTCTGGGTTTTGAAAGGTTTTCACTGTGGTATTTACCCAAATCACCGAGCCATCTTGCACTTTGCGCTGATAGTCAAAGCTCACTGTTGTCTCACCATGTGAAAAAGCATTTATAAGGCGTTCACGGCTGAGCATCGAGCGAAGGTGATCCTGCTGCTCTTGTGTAAAACCGGTTGCTGCCAGTTCTTCGGCTGTTGCTTCATAGGAAGTATTATCCTTTGAAATTCCCACGTGAGCCTTTGCAATATAGGACTCTACAAGATTTCGCGTGACATTAATCCGTACCTTAGCCAGTAGTTTTTTACTTTGTGTGGCCTGGGCGTATGCCATTTCTTCATTGTATCTTTTCTCCGCCATCTTTTCGGCGGTCACATCTCTACCAACAGCATGGGCATAGATTGGCTTTCCGTGTATATCAAACACCGTGGTGTAATCAATATGTTCACACCACCAGTTATCCTCGTTCTCACGATGTGTCCAAAAATCTCCAGATGCCATTTTAGCACCACTTTCCAGCTTCTGATACATTTCTAAAAATGCTTCTGTGGAATCTTCACGAATATGATGGTCGGCAATCAGAGACTCGGGCACGTTCTCTACAATGCTTTTATACCCATGTACGGTTTGGGAACTGTTCGTCTGAATAATCGCTTTTCGATTAAAGTCATAGGTCCAAAAGACAATGTCAGAATTCTGTGTTGCAATTCTGAATTTTTCCTCACTCAGGCGCAAAGCCTCTTCCAGTTCCTTTTGTTTCGTGATATCCATGACTACGCCATTCATCAACGTTTGCCCATTGTCTATCTTAAAGATACCGCTGCACAGGATGTAACGGATATTTCCGTTGCCGGTAATTACCCGCATGACCCATTCAGCATATTTCTTGCCAGTCGAAAGTGTTTTACCGACAGTTGCCTTCACCATCGATAAATCATCGGGATGTACATATTCACAACAGTGATTGTGGATGCGCTCCCGCATACTTTCTTTGGTGTATTCATGAATTTTGTAGTAGTTTTCATTTCCGTAAAGTAAAGTAAAATACTCATCAACCACAACCGTAAATACACCCCCCAGCTTCGACGCGCGGTAAAGCTCCAATTCATAAAGCAGTGCTTGATTGTTCGCAGTGCTTTCACAATTTGTATGGTTATTGGTTGTCATATCGGTTCTCCTTTGTATCTGAAAAATCTTCTGAGACAGAGTGAATTGCCTGCACAATCAGTTCCATACTGATGGGTTTGGCAATATGCCCATTCATTCCGCTGTCTGTGGCATTTTTAATATCCTCTGCATAGGCATTGGCGGTCATAGCGATAATTGGGATGGTTTTTGCCTGGGGATGCGCGCTGCTACGAATAGCCTTAGCCGATTCATAGCCGTTCATTACGGGCATTTGAATATCCATAAAGATAAGGTTATACTGATTTATTTTGCTTTTTGTAAACTTTTCGTATGCTATTTCCCCGTTTTCTGCGGTATCTACCATCGCACCGTGCTTTTCGAGCATCCGTTTAGCAACCATGGTGTTCACTGGATGATCCTCCACAAGCAGAATGTTTAATTGGCTGAAATCAGCGCTTTCTGACACAAAGTCGGTGGCAACCTGATTTGAACAACTGGCTTTCGCTTCCTTTTGGGCGATCTCCATTGGGAAGGCGACGGTAAATACCGTGCCCTTCCCCACCTCGCTCTTTACCGTAATGGTTCCACCCTTTGTCTCTACAATACTTTTAACAATGGAGAGCCCAAGGCCGGTTCCCTGATACTTTGCTTCAGTATCCAGCTGTGTAAAGGGCTCGAAAATGGCATCAAGCTTGTCCTGGGGAATGCCGATTCCGCTATCGGAAATTTCAAAAATAAGCATCGCGATTTTTGGATTGGCGGTTTTCTGTTCCTCTGCACACAGTTTTACACTTCCACCGTTTGGTGTAAACTTGGAGGCGTTATTGAGCAGATTAAAAACCACACGTTTCAGGCGGATAATATCTCCCATAAAATATTGATGAGAAAATTTCTTTGATGACGAAAAACACTGCCGCTTTTGTTCAAACATCACCTTTGACATTTCAATCATATTTTGATATTCCAGGTTACCGTCAAAAGTCTCTCGCACCAAGGTTAGACTTCCACTTTCAATTCTGGACATATCGAGTAAATCATTGATCATACTTAAAAGCAACTTGCCAGAAGAATTAATCACCGAAAGACTCTCCAAGACTTTTGCCTTGTCATCTAACTCCTGCATTGCAAGCTCGGTTGTGCCAAGGATAGCATTCATCGGCGTGCGGATATCATGGCTCATTCTGGACAAAAAATCCGATTTCGCTTTGTTGGCACGTTCGGCAGAGACAAGTGCATGGGTAAGTGCCTCATTTTTTTGCTGCTCTATATCTAATAACTCCGTGATGTCAACTTGGGTAAAACCAATATGATGTATTTTCAGGTCAATGGGAAATACCTGGATTTTCTTTGTGCGTATGACATCATTTTCTCTCATTCTAAAGTTAAAGCTATATGTATTTTCTTCTTTCAGACGCTCTAACATATAGGGAATGGAAAGCTTTTTCAAACACATGCTGGTAGATTCTGCATCGGCAAACCGACTTGCATTTTCTCTATTTGCTTTACTGAAAACACCTTTACTGGGCGGAATATTAGTCAGGCCTTTTCTTTTGCTGAGCATGGTGTAGGTATCCGCTTTCACATCCACATCTACAATAAACTCATAATAATTATCGACAATGCTGTTGATTGCTTTTTTATAAATGGTTTCGGCAGTAATATCAGCCACTGCAAAAAATCCGGTCAATTCACCAGTATTCGGCTCTTTCATTACGTCAATTGTAATGGAGGCGTACCGGTGATTGCCGTTCTCCATTGATATCAGGCATTCCATCTTTTGCCCGGCTGCACCGTTTTTATGGGCCTCCATCAGTGGTGCGTTCAGAAATTTGCTGAGGAATTCACGCTGTTTTTCCTCCCCAACGACCAAAGCTGAAAACTGGGTAAAAAACGCCTCTCTATCATCGCCCATTTCTGCCACATAATCCTTGCCGCTTGAACTGACAATCTCCATAATGAAATTCTGGGTAATATTGCAATGCCCGGTAATGAGGAGCCTTTCATCAATGCCGTTATGGTAATACTCCACCGAATCCTTGTATTTTTTCTTTAGCAGAATATAGTCCGAAATATCAAAAGCTGTTCCAATGGCTCTCTCGGCCTTTCCGTTTTTATCAAATATAACAGAATAATTGATTTTGTGATACGAATAGGCGTTCAGATCAGCGCGGAACATACGCAGCTCACAGGACACTTCCCGCTCGCCGGCTTGCAATTTTTTATACATATCAAAAAGCAATTCGGTATCATCGGGGTGTACGGCCCCCAGTTCCACCAGGCATTCAGGGGCATTTTCTATGACATTCGCAACACCGTAATCGACGCCCGTTGTGGCTGTTCGTGTAATGGTTCTGTTTGCAAAATCGTAAACCCAAACCTCCATACCAGTCTGTGCTGCCGCCAAGGAAAACTGCTGCTCCAGCCGTTTATACTCATCGATGCTCTCAGCGGTGGCAACCGCCCAGAATGGCTTTTTATTCTCGTCAAAAAGAGTCGTAAATCGAACGCGCTTCCACACAAGTTCATCATTGACATCAATGGTTTTAATATCTGCTGTAGCATCTTCCTCGCCGGCATTAACTGCGTCGATCAGCCTTTGATAGTCAGCAACGCTGTCCGGATGAATTGTGCCGGAGTCATACACACTTTGGGGGTAATTCTCAAGAATCTCCTCCAGCTTATATTCAGAGGTAGATACAGAATTCAAATAAGCCCTATTGTTTCGAATGTCATACTCCCAATAGGCAACACCTGCATGATCAATAGCAGCGGAGAGTTTTTTCTGTGTGTTGCTTAGTTCTTCCTCTGCTTTTTTTTGCTCTGTGACATCAACAAAGGTACAATAAAAATACTGCTCTTTATTCTCATCCTCCATCAGTTCGGCATGAATTGAAATCCATTTTATGCTGCCATCTTTGCAGATCAGGCGATTTTCATTCACCACACTTGTCGTATACTTGAGCTGTTTTGTAATTTTCTCCACCATAACAGCGCCGTCTTCGGGATAAATGACACCTGACATCTTGTTGTCAAAAAGTTCTTTGAACTCTTGCCTTGTGTAGCCCAAAAAACGGAACAGTCCATCATTGGCAAAGATAACCGTCCAGTCGGCGTCAAAACGACACTTAAATACAGCACCGGGTATTCCGTTGTAAATCAGCTCCATTTCTTTGGTGGCTTTTTCATACTCCTGTTGAGTTGTAATTTCATCGGTTACGTCTGTATATACGGCATAATAATAGATGGTTCCGTCTTCTTCCGGAACAACACTACTCCTATTATTTACCCAACGATATTCATTCTTTGAATTTTTAATACGATATGTACTGTTGACCGGTTTCCTGCTTTCCATTGCAGCCGCTACTTCTAAAATAACCCGATCAAAATCATCAGGGTGTAAACCCGCCATCGCATCTGCTGAATATAATGCCATGAGATTTTCTTTTGTGTCTCCCATCATTTGGCTCCAGCCGTCACTCATATAGACGGGGATAATCTTATCATCACAAAGCTTCAATTTTACAACACCGCCGGGAATATTATCAACAATTGTCTGAAGCAGGTGCGTGCTTTTTTCTGCATCCTGGCGCAAATCCGTAATGGTATCATTCCACTGTTCTGTCATCAATCAGTTCCCCTCTTTCATAATGAACGCTGCCAAAGTGTCGTATAGCCTTTGCGGCTCAATGGGCTTTGCAAGATGGGCATTCATCCCGGCATCCAGACTACGCTGCACATCCTCATCAAAGGCGTTGGCCGTCATTGCAATAATCGGAATACTTTTAGCCTCTGCACGGTTCATGGAACGAATGGTTTCCGTGGCCTCCAGCCCATCCATCACTGGCATTCTGATATCCATGAGAATGGCATCAAATTCATGAACCTGGGCTGTTCGAAATCGTTCCAACGCCAACTTTCCGTTCGCTGCGTGTTCAACGCAAACGCCCTGTTTTTCAAGTAATTTTATGACAATCTGTGCATTGAGGGGGTGATCCTCACACAGCAGAATGTGGCAGCCATTTAGGACGGATCTATCGACGGGCTTCTCAATCCCCTTCAGAGGCAGATCTTCCTCTGAAGCCACTTCCAAATTCCATTCAACAATAAAAGCAGTGCCAATTCCCTTCTTGCTTTCCACCTGTATCGTACCGCCCATTGCTTCGACAATACTTTTAACAATTGGAAGACCCAGGCCAGTTCCTTTTCGGGTGACGTCATCATCGACATTTTCCTGTTCAAAAGGAGAAAACACCTTAGGAAGGAATGCCTCACTAATGCCCTCGCCATCATCCCTGACGATCAGGCGGTTTCTGACGACACTGCCGTTTCGAGAAACATTTTCAAGGCACAGCTCAACGTGACCCCCATTGGGTGTAAATTTAATGGCATTTGAAAGCAGATTTACCGCAACCTGACGGACATGTGTCACATCAAGCCGCATATATTGAGACGTGATCCCCTGCTGTTTCACCTCAAAATGAAGGCCTTTCGAAACAATGGTGGGCTTTACGATCGCAATAGTTTCCTGAATGAATTTAGGAAGGAAAACAACGGTAGGGTGCAGGACCATACTATTACTCTCAATTTTACGCATATCCAGCACATCGTTGATAATCGAGAGGAGATACTGTCCGGACGCTTGTATCTGTTTATAATAATTGCGCATTTCCTCCATGGAATTGCTCTCCACACCCAATCCAGACAAGCCAATCACCGCATTTAGTGGTGTACGAATATCGTGGCTCATTCTGGAAAGAAAATCGGTCTTGGCATTGGCGGCGTTTTGTGCACTGTCGAGTGCTTCCCGCAGCAGCTGCTGCGACTGCTCCTGCTGCATATACACCTCGGTAACATCAATACGGGTCAGTAAAAATATCGCCTGCTCCGCATACATCTGCGTAAACTGCAATTGCTTACGGCGTATTTTCCCGTTCGGCTCCTGTACACCGTAATTGAATTTGTATATATCCCCGTTTTGAATCCGGGCGAATATATTCGTAATCTTGCAATTTTCACGAACACGGTCTAAGTCCTCCGGGCAAACGGTTTTACAAATCAGCTCCTCGCACCGTTTATCAAATGGTTGACCGGGGAGGAACAGGGGTTCGGTGTGGGTGGAAGAATAATCCGATGCCGAATTCCGTTTACCATCAACAATAATAAAGAATTCGTAATCCGTGCGCGTCACTGTTTCCATCATCATCTTCATGACCTGTTCATCGGTAATATCATGAGCAGCAATAAAAGCAATGATATCATTGCTTTCAGGGTGCTTCATCAAATGAACATTGTATTGCAACCACCGGATATTAATATCGTCGATGTAACGGGAAAAATCCGCCGTCACCAGATAATCGCCGCTGTTATAGCTGCCCATTAAGGCCTGACGGCTAAAACGTTTGAGATAGTCTGCCCTTTTTTCTCGATTTGGAATGCGCGCTGCATTCTGCTTAAAATAGTAATCAGCATTTCCGCGTTCAAGCCATTGCGAGATCATTTCAAAGGGGCTGTCACCATCTAAAATCTTATTTTGTGTTAAGTTAATTTTAACCGAGCCGAGATTGTCTCCCTGAATGGCTGTCCGATAGTTCATTTCCTCCTGAAATTTTTGCTCAGCCAACTTTTCACGGGTGACATCTCTACCTGCGCCAAATGCCTTAATGGGCTTCCCGACAGCATCAAAAACAGTGGTATAAGTCACACGCTCACTCCACCAACCATGACCGTCGTTTGTCCTATACCATAGGTCCGCCGTCACCTCTTTCTCGCCACGTTTGAGTTTTTCAAAAATATCCAGAAAATCAGGGATACTATCTTCTCGTACATACTGATTGTCCAGCGTAGAAACGCTATAATTCTCAATAATATAGCTGTTTTGATTGATTCTGGGGGAATTAGAGATCACGGTCAGGATATCCTGCTGAATATCATATTCCCAAATGTTAATGCCAGAACTTTTTATGGCCACCTCGTAGCGTAACTGCTGTTCCTGAGCCACCTGTGTCAGCCGCACCGTTTCGTCTGCATCCATAAAGACTGCATGAAACTTTGGATTCCTGCCATTGGGATCAGCGATGTAAGTGGCATTAAGATTTACATACCGCGGCGAGCCGTTTTTCGTTTTAATACGGTAGATAATCTGTAAATTCGTCTTGTTTTTAACTGAATTCTTAATTGCCCGCAGCAGAGCAGATTGATCCTCATCAACCGTGAGCCGCAATGCATCATTTTGGCAAAGACCGTGGAGTTCTTCTCTGGAAAAACCCGATAATGCACAAAAGCCGTCACTGTAATAGGTAGTAACAACACGGTCACCTACCAGCTCATAAATGCCAATGCCGCCTTGTACAGTATTGACAAGGATCTGATAGTTTTCAAATGCATCCTGCGCCTGCTGCTGAAGCTTGCTGCTTCTTTCATACTCTTCACTAATATCCGAGTAGATTGCAAAAATGAGGGCACTTCCATCACTGCTTGGCTTTGCAGAAGCCTGCATCCGCAGCCAGATATACCGCTGCTTGGCATGATGAAATACGCGAAACGTACGATCCATGGGGAGATACTCAAACAGTACTTTATGCATGGATTGTCGCAGCCCATCCAAATCATCAGGATGAACCGCATCAGTCATCAAGTTGTTAGCCTGTTCGTAGGACAGCGCAATATCCTGCCCGAAAATTTCCGCAAATTGATGACTGATTTGCAGCGCTTTCATTGCTTTTCCGTTCCACATATACATGCAAAGTGCACCGGGTACATTATCCACCACAGTCTGAAGCCGTTCAAGAAGCTGTTCATTTTTCAATTCAGCCTGCCTCTGTGCGGTGATATCGGACACAATGACATAGATTTCACCGCCGCTTTCATCCGGGTGAATATGTCTCACATCGTAGATCCAGCATACCGAACCATCCACCTTTTCAATGCGATAGGTGCAGGTCCCATAGTCTGAACGAGAGATTTGACCGTTAATTTCAGCCAGTACACGCTCCCGATCTTTGTGCCACACCATAAGGTCAAAGCGATTTTCAAATTTGCACATAAATTGTTCTTTGGTATAACCCAGCATTTGCAGCATATTTTCGCTGATAAAATTGAACTGTTGGGTTTTTGCGTGATAACGAAACACACCCCCAGGCAGCAAATCCAGCAACAGCTTGCGATTCTCGGACAGCTCAGTTACCTGTCGCACCAGCGTGGCACGGCTGGTATCATCCTGAACATATTGGATGCGTGCTTTCCGATTTCCCCAATCAATGAGCTTTCCCTTAATTAAAAAGCTTCGACCAGAATCGTCCAGCCTTGCCTCATACTCACAATAATCACGCGTCAGCCTATCAATATGAACACAGTGATTACAAGGCCCATCTAAGTTCCAAAGGGCTTTATAACATGGCTTCCCAACACACTGTGTCTTTTTCTTGCCGGCAAGTGCGCAAGCGATGTCGTTCAAATAATAGATTTCATAGGTCTGTGCATCACATACCACGATAGCGTCACTGGATTCATCCAACAGCCAATCCATATTCCGATAGAGCACCTGCTCGGGTAGCTCAGACTCTCCGCCATAAATCCGCCAGCAGTTTTTTCCCATCCGCTTTGCCGTGAGCAGCGCCAAATCCGCATTGTGATAGACTTCCTGATAGGAGCCTCCAAACTCAGGAGCGATACATACACCAATGGAGCAGGTGATGTTTGTTTTCTGTATGATAAAATTTAATCTTTGACACATACGCTGTAAACGCGCAGGGATCTGCCCGGCGTTTAGCTTAGCTTTCATAAAAACGGCGAATTCATCTCCGCCCATACGACAGATAATATCATCCTCGCGGAACAGATCCTGCAGCTTTTTTGCCACAGTGCAAATGGCCTCATCTCCACGACTATGCCCGTACAAATCGTTGATATTTTTGAAATTGTCAATGTCCAGCATGAAGAATACGCCGTCTTTTTCGCCCTCTCCGGTAAAAAAGGCCTCTACCTGTCTCTCCATTTCTGTGCGGTTATACAGGCCCGTTAACTGATCCAGCTTGGCTTCCATGGTCAGCTGCTTCATTTTGGAGAGCATTCTCTTTTCTCTCTCCAAGGTTGCAATGGTATTTCTGGCTGTCACATTTTGCACACGGTGTATGGCAACATCCATATTGTAGGGCTTAGACAGAAAATCACTGGCTCCTAACTCGAAGGCGTGGGCTTCGCTGGCCTCTCCAGACTCAGAGGTCACCACAATGGGAATGGTATTCAACAACGGATTAACACAAATTTTCTTCAGCAGCTGAAATCCATCCATAACCGGCATGATGAGATCCAGCATAATGACGGCTATTTCATCAAAATGCGTTTCAATATATTCGTATGCAATCTGACCATTGTCTGCCTGTACAATGGTGTACATTCTTTGAAAGCACTCGGCGAGAATAGCCCGATTAACTGCAATATCATCCACAATCAGCATGACCTTCTTCGCAGAACTCTCTCCAATTTCCAGCGTTCCGGTCTGCCAGTCTTTTTCCTCGGCGGTGATTGGATCGGCAAGCTCGGCATTCAGCAGTGTCTCGGCAAACTCCGATGCCGGCATGGGTTTATCATAATAGTAGCCTTGGACATAGTTGCAGTCCATATTGCGCAGCAGGTCGATTTGTTCCTTTGTTTCAACGCCTTCGGCTACCACTAAAAGATTCATCCACTTGGCAAGACTGATAATAAAGCTGAGAATACTGCGGCTGCTGTTCTTCTCCGTTTCTATCTGGATAAAGCGCATATCCAACTTCAAAATGTCGATTGGAAGTTCAGAAAGCATGTTTAAAGAGGAATAGCCGCTCCCAAAATCGTCCATTTCAATGACAAAGCCAAGCTGCTTGAGTGTGCCTATCACTTTGATGAGCTGTTTCGGGTTTTCCGTGTATGCCGTTTCCGTAATTTCCAAATGCAATTGTTCGGGACGAAGCCCATGTTTTTTCACAATACCGCTTAGAATATCCGGCAGATTTACCTGATAAATATCTCGACGTGATACATTCACAGAAACCGGCACATATTTCCCATTGCGCTTAATCCACTGGGCAATCAATTCACAAGTTTCGTCCCAAACGAATCGATCCAACTCCGTAATAAATCCGTTGCGCTCAAATAGGGGAATAAACTCTCCGGGGTTCATGAACCCCAGCGTCGGATGAATCCAGCGCACCAGCGCCTCTGCACCGGCAACGCGTTCGCTTAAAAGATCATATTTAGGCTGGAAATATACCTGAAACTGTCCCTCCGTGAGTGCTTCTTTCATCACGTTGGTGATTTCTTGCTCCTTGAGCATTTTCATGCGAATAGCGTCATCATAATAGGCGTAGACAGAATGATACTGCCCCTTGACACTACCAGCAGCCAACATAGCGCGGTCGCACATCAGACTAATGGGTATATCCCGTTTTAAAACAGGATATACCCCGAATTTAAGAGAAATTCTCATGCTTAAAGGGTATGTAGCCAGGCTCTGATCAGCTTCCTCTGCCACAGCCCGAAACTCATCGTAATGTATTTCTCCGTTTAGCAGCACGGCAAAATGATCCGCACTCAGTCTGGCACATAGTCCACTGTACTGCCGGGTGTTTTCTTTCAGCTTGTCGGCTATATATCGGAGCAGTTTGTCGCCTTCGTCATTTCCAAAATTATCATTCACCAGTTTAAAGCGCTCCACATCTGTAACTACCAGTGTAAAGGCACGCTCCGGATGCTGCGTGAGTTGCTGCGTCGCATAACGGCAAAAGGCCTCTTCATTATAAAGCCCGGTCAGAGCATCCCGCTCAATACAGTTAATGCAGGCATTGGATTCGGAGAGCTCGATAAGATTTGCAAGCCGCTTGCGCAATATCTCCGGATTGTATGGCTTTGCCACAAAATCCAAAGCGCCTAATTTGAGTGCACGTGCCTCCGACTCATTTTTATCCGCCTGAGAGGCGACAAGTACAGGAATGGCAGCTAAAAGGGCGTCTTTCTCCATGAATTCCAAAACAGTGTAGCCGTCCATTACGGGCATCACGAGATCCAGCAGCACAGCGGAAATAGATGGTCCCTGTTCACGCAAAATCAACAAAGCAGCTTCACCATCTGCCGCCTCTAAAACCTCATATTCATCCTGTAACAGCTTTTTTAAAATGGTGCGATTGATACGCTGGTCGTCTACGATCAAGATTTTCTTTTGCATCATATGGATTCTCCGTTCCATAGATACTGGCACCGATGTCGGTATCTACATTTATCCTTTTTCTTTTGAACTTAGAAAGTGTGCAATCTTGAAGGCATATATTTGTATTTATGACAATAGAGGACTCGTTTGCGATCAGCAGAATACATTCTCTCTAAAAGGTAATTTCTTTTTTATAAGTCGCACTTAGCGACAAATTAAAATCAAAAAATATACAGCGCATCCTTTGTGCTGCAAATTAGAAGATTGGTTTATATGTTCCAACGTAATAATCGTTTGCAGTTTCTATTCGTCAATATTTCACTGCATCGCCAATAGGTTCTGCTCGAAGTATCAAGTACATATACTTATACTCATTTTAATATAACGCCAAGTACAATAAAAGTCAATATCTTTACGTAATTTGTCCACTGATAAATAGAATTTGGCTACCACTTATAATCAAAATTATATGAGAAATGACTATCACCGAACCTCTTTTCAAACTCCCTTAACCCTTCTTTAAAACAGTTCTAATGAGCTTGACAAACAATCTACTTCCCCCTATAATTATCTTAAATTCAAGACAAACGGAGGAAGATGTGAATACAAAGAATGCCCTCAAGCTATTCGTTGTTCTGAACCGCACCTGTGCAACCCTTGTAAATGCTGACCAGGAGAATATCCGCCATTATGGCTTAAGCCGCAGTGCCTTCAGCGTATTAGAACTTCTGTATCACAAAGGTCCTCAGACTGTACAGGATATCGGGAAAAAAATTTTGTTGACCAGTGGCAGCATGACGTATGTGGTCAACAAGCTGGTGGAAAGGGGCTTTGTCCAACGGGATATTTGTGAGTCGGATCGGCGGGTGACCTATGTCGGACTGACGCCTTTAGGAACAGATTTTATGGATGGGATATTCCCTGAACATGAACAACATATTGTCAAAATGTTCTCCGCCCTTTCTGATGCACAGATCGTGACGCTGACAGAAACCCTTAAACAGCTTTCAGCTTCAATAAAATAACTTCCGTTGAGCCCCACCCGGGCTTTGATATTCATCTTTCCAAGGGAATACCCTGGAAATCACAGAAGAAGAGATTACGGTCACGACTGCGCAGGATGCGCATATTCTAAGTATTGAAACGAGGAGATTCTAATGAACACATTTTTAACAGACATTCAAAAAAGACGTTCAATCTATGGCCTTTCTGCACAATCTACCCTTTCTGACGAGGCGCTTAAATCACTGGTGGAAACGGCAGTACGCCACGCCCCCTCAGCCTTTAATTCTCAAAGCAGCCGGGTTGTCCTGCTGACAGGAGAAAGCCATCAGAAGCTCTGGAATATCGTTCTGGAACACCTCCGGGCCCGGGTACCGGCAGACAAATTTGGACCCACCGAAGCAAAAATTGCCAGCTTTGCAGCGGGCTATGGCTCGATCCTCTACTTTGAGGATCAGGATATCGTCCAAGGCTTGCAAGAGCAGTTTCCAACCTACGCAGACAACTTTCCCCTTTGGTCTCAGCAAGCCTCGGGTATTCTCCAATTCATTATCTGGACAGCCTTAGCCCAGGAGGGAATGGGTGCTTCCCTACAACATTATAGCCCCCTCATCGATGCCGATGTGGCCGAGGCTTTTTCCCTTCCTAAAAATTGGAAGCTCATCGCCCAGATGCCCTTCGGTGTCCCCACAGCTCCTGCAGGTGAACGGCAATATGCCCCTACCTCGGAACGGGTGCTCTTTCGCCATTAAAAAGATTGTATAAACTGAATAGACCGACAGTTCTCCAAGTAGAGCTGTCGGTTTTTTGATTTCCCCATTGACTTTTGATATTAAAATGATATCATATAAATATCAAATCAGGAGGTAGTCTTTATGCAAGAATTTGTGAAGAATCGTAAAGAAAATGGAATGGCCATGCTGCTGCTTTTTTCAGCCCTTTATCTTATCGCCATTTTAGGGTGCATTGTAGGGGCCATGACCAGCCCTGTCCTGATGGTTATTGCCATCATCTGGCTGGCCATTGGGTGGTTTCCTTTCTTTGGTCTCAAAGTCATCAAACCCCAGGAAGCCTTAGTCCTTACCCTTTTCGGAAAATATGCCGGAACCCTTAAGGAAAGCGGCTTTTATTTTGTAAATCCCTTTTGTGTGGGGTTCAATCCCGCTGCACGGACAAAGCTGAATCAAAGCGGGGATGTCTCCGATGGGCCGAAAAAAGCCTTCACCTTTACCACCGGGAGCGGCGAGGAAAAGGCTGATCTCTCCAGCAAGAAAATCTCACTGAAAATCATGACCCTCAATAACAACCGCCAAAAAATCAACGATTGCCTGGGGAACCCCATCGATATTGGCATTGCGGTGACCTGGCGGGTGGTGGACACGGCCATGGCCGTTTTCAATGTGGATAACTACAAGGAATTTCTTTCCCTCCAATGCGACAGTGCCCTGCGGAGTATCGTCCGTCTTTACCCCTACGATATTGCCCCTAATGTGGATACCACGGGAGACGGTATTGCGGATGAGGGCAGCCTCCGGGGCTCCAGTGATACGGTAGCCCTGCGCATCAAGGAAGCCATCCAGGAAAAAGTGGCAGAGGCTGGCCTGGAGATTGTGGAGGCCCGCATTACCTACCTGGCCTACGCCCAGGAAATTGCCGCTGTCATGCTCCAGCGTCAACAGGCTTCCGCCATCATTGACGCGCGAAAGATGATTGTCGACGGTGCGGTGGGCATGGTGGAAATGGCCCTGGATCGTCTGAGCGAAGGCCAAATTTTAGAATTGGATGAGGAACGGAAGGCTGCCATGGTTTCTAACCTGCTCGTCGTCCTTTGTGGCAGCCACGATGCTCAGCCCATCGTGAATTCCGGCAGCCTGTACTAATCGTGGCCGGGGATAAGAAAAAGCAGATACCCCTGCGATTATCACCCAAACTTTACGCGGATATCGCCTCCTGGGCAGAGGATGATTTTCGTTCCATCAATGGACAAATTGAGTATCTGCTCTCAGAATGTGTCCGACAGCACCGAAAAACCGGAAAATATGTCTCTGAGGAAATCGATAAGCCTCTCAAGGTGACCCTGGATTAAAGGGCGCTGCTCCTTGCGCCCCATTCTTAAAACTTTATTGGAATTCTAAGAGAAGTGGAGTATAATAATAGTGTTCAAAGTGCAAAGGTTTTCTAACCCAAAAGATTGATCGCAAAAGGAGAGTGCAATGAATACATTTTCTAAATCTGATTTAGAGAAAAACCGCAAATACTTAGAGTTACTTTCAAACAAATTTCCAAATATTACAACGGCTGTGGGCGAGGTGGTGAACCTCCGGGCTATCCTGAACCTCCCTAAAAGCACCGAGCATTTCCTGACGGATATCCACGGTGAGCACGAAGCCTTCAATCATGTGATGCAGAACGCCTCTGGCGCCATCCGACGAAAGGTTATGGATGAGCTGGGCAGCACCGTCGCCCTGGAGGATTTAGAGGATTTGGTCACCTTGATTTATTACCCCGAGGAGAAACTGGACCTCGTAAAGAAGTGCAAGAAGGATCGATACCTGGATAATTGGTATGAGCTGACCATCTACCGCCTGGTTAAGGTGTGCCGGGCTGCGGCTTCTAAATATACCCGCTCTAAAGTGCGCAAGGCTCTTCCGACGGATTTTGCCTATGTGATGGAGGAGCTTCTCCAGGAGGACGAGCATCGTTTTAATAAAAAGGAATATTATAACCAGATCATCCAAAGTCTGGTGATGTACGGTCGGGCCGACCATTTCATCATTGAGTTGTCCAGCGTCATTAAACGCCTGACCATCGACCATCTCCACATCATTGGGGATGTCTTTGACCGGGGGCCTGGTCCGGAGGTGGTGATGGAGACACTGATGAAGCACCATTCCCTGGATATGCAATGGGGTAACCATGATATCCTCTGGATGGGTGCCGCCGCGGGTAATGCCGCCTCCATCGCCAATGTGGTTCGTATCGCCCTGCGCTACGCCAATATGGATGTGCTGGAAAATGGCTACGGCATCAATCTGCTGCCCCTGGCGACCTTTGCCAACCGGGTGTACCGACAGGACCCCTGTCTGGATTTCATCCCCCGGATCAATGAAGAAAAGAAGGAAACCGAGGCGGAGCTGGATCTCATGACCCGGATGCACAAGGCCATCGCCGTCATCCAATTTAAAATTGAGGATGCCCTCATTGCAAGACACCCGGAATATGCCATGGCAGACCGCCAGCTGCTGCGCCATTTGGATCTGGAAAAAGGAATCGTCACAGTGGAAGGGGGGGATTACGCCCTCAACGATACCAATTTTCCCACCATCGATCCTGCAGACCCCGCTGCCCTCACTGAGGACGAAGCCCTTGTCATTGATCGACTGGTGCATTCCTTCCTCCACAGCGAAAAGCTCCAGCGCCATATTCGTTTTATGTATGCCAAGGGAAGTATGTACCTGGTGTACAATGACAATGTCCTCTTCCACGCCTCCATCCCCCTCAATGAGGATGGCACCTTTAAATCCTGGCGATATAAAGGCCGGGATTACGCCGGTAAAGGCCTGATGGATAAGTTTGACCAGCTGGCCCGGGAAGCCTATTTCACCGATTTTATCGAGGACCCGCCGCGTTCGGATTTCCTGTGGTTCCTGTGGTGTCATCGGGATTCTCCCCTTTTTGGCAAGGATAAGATGGCAACTTTTGAGCGTTATTTCATCGACGATAAAACGCCTCACAAAGAGCACTATACACCCTTTTACACCATGATTGATGAAAATGAAACCCTGGTGGATAATATCCTCAAGGAATTTGGGGTGGACCCCTCCCAGGGACATCTCATCAATGGCCATGTCCCGGTAAAGGCGAAATCCGGGGAAAGCCCCATTCGCGCCGGCGGTAAGCAACTGGTCATTGATGGGGGCTTTGCCAAAGCCTACCAAAACACCACCGGTATTGCCGGGTATACCCTGACCTTTAACTCCTACGGTCTGACCCTCATCAGCCATCGTCCCTTTGAATCTGTGGAAATGGCCATTAAGGAGGGGGTTGATATCAAATCCACCAAACAGGTCATTGAATCCACCATCGACCGCAAACGGGTAAAGGATACGGATATCGGCAAAGCGCTTCTCTGCCAGGTGTACGATTTGGAAATGCTCATTACAGCCTATCGTAAGGGCTTTATCAAAGAAAAATTATACTGAAGCCACTAAAATATTAAGCGAGGTGAGAATGATGAAAAAATTTGGGCGATTGGCCTCCGGGCTATTGCTGACAGCAGCATTGACCGGCTGCAGCGCCGGTCCCGGTCACACCACCCCTTCTGGTTCACCGGAAGATTACCGTTACTGGAACCAATTTTCCACTCAGCTCTTCGCCCAGGTTTCAGATCAAGCCAATGTTCTGGTGTCTCCCACCTCCGCCTATTTTGCCCTGGCCATGCTGTCTGACGGTGCGGCCGGGGATACGGAAAAGGCCTTTAATACGGTCCTTGGCCAATCCGAACCGGCGCTGGACCAAAACGCCCAATCTTTATTCAACTCCCTCCAACAAACCGAGGGTAGCACAACCCTGGATATTGCCGATGGATTATGGATTAACCAACAATTCACCGTTGAGCAATCCTATATTAACCAGGTGAAAAAATATTACGATGCCCAGGTCGAGGTCCTGGATTTATCCCAGGCCAAGGACCCCATCAACCGGTGGGTTTCCAAACAAACCCAGGGGCTGATTCCGGAGTTACTGGACGCTGATCCCGCCCCTTCTGATGTGATGGTCCTGGTTAACACCTTATATTTTAAGGGGAAATGGCAGCAGCCCTTTGAAGCCGAGGCCACAACAGAGGGGCCCTTTACCCAGACTGACGGCAGTACCGGCACCACGCCCTTTCTAAAAGCCGGGGACTATTCCTGCCGATATTTTAAAACGGAGGGCCTGGAGGGGGCCATCCTGCCCTACGATGATGGAAGGACTGCCTTTGTGGCACTGCGACCAGCGGATGGCGGTGCCATCCGGGATGCCCTGGCCGGTTTCTCTGCAGATACTCTTGCCCGGCTGATGGAACAGGCCCAGGAGAAAACACTGGCTCTCTCCCTTCCTAAATTTGAGAAGGAATCCACCCTCCCACTGAATAAACCACTGGACAACCTGGGGCTATCCATTGCCTTCAGCAGTAAGGCTGATTTTTCTAAAATCGGTGAAGATCTTTTCGTCAGCGAGGTTCTCCAAAAAACAAAGATTATTGTCGATGAGGCTGGTACTGAGGCAGCCGCCGCCACCGAAATCACCATGAAAGTCACCTCCCTGCCCCCTGAGCCGGAAATCACCCTGGACTTTAATACTCCCTTTGCTTATTTCATTGTCGATACCCAAAGCGGGCTGCCCCTGTTTATGGGGATTTACGAGTCACCATCATAAAAAATAAAAGCGGGCTGTCCGAGACAGCCCGCTTTTATACCTATTTTATACCTAACGCCGACAGCTGCCAGAGCCACTGCCGTCCCGGAGACGCGCCTGCCCACCGGTTCCGCTTCCATCTCCATTTCCGTTATGGTGCTGACCACCCTCTCCATCCTGGGTGCCCGCACCGGTCCCATCCTGGGCTGGGGTACAGACCGTACCATTGCCATTTTGAGTCCCGTCACAGTTTTCCTGGGTGCACTGGGTCTGGGTGCAGACTGCGGCGTTGCCACCAGCATTTCCTGCCCCATTCCCGGCGCCAAAACCATTTCCCGCAGCCAGGGCGGTGGTGCCCATAATACCTAACAATGCGGTGGTCACCACCGCGCCCATTACTTTACCTTTTAACATGATTTATTTCCTCCATTCTTTAACATTGACCATATTATACGATGAAGTTGTGGCAAAACCATGGCAGGTTACGTTATAATGATGAAAAAATCATGGCGCGTGCCATCATTTCGTCATATTTACACCCTATACTATTCCTATGATTCACACTCTAAAGGAGGCCCCCCATGCCCAATCTTTTAATCGCCGATGATAACCCCCAAATTTGTTCCATTCTAGAGGAATACGCTAAATTAGAGGGCTTTACCGTTTATACCGCCGCTGACGGTAAGGCGGCCCTGGATGCTTACCATGCCCATCCCATGGATATGATTCTTTTGGATGTCATGATGCCTTTAAAGGATGGCTTTGAGGTCTGCCGCACCATCCGGCGGGAAAGCACGGTTCCCATCATTATGGTAACCGCCCGGGGCGAGGATTTTGAACGGATCATGGGCTTGGACATCGGTGCCGATGACTATATTGTCAAGCCCTTTTCCCCAGGTGAGGTCATGGCTCGGGTTCGGGCCATTCTCAGACGGCTGGATACCACCAAGGAGGATGCTCTCCAGGAAACCTGTACCCTGGATAATCTGGTATTAAACCTCACCAATTATGAGGCCACCGTTGATGGCAATCCCCTTTCCCTGACCAAAAAGGAGCTGGAGCTTCTCTGGCTCATGGCCACCCACCCTGACCGGGTCTACACCCGGGATAATCTGCTGGATCAGGTCTGGGGCTACGATTATTTTGGCGATACCCGTACCGTTGATTCCCACATTAAGCGGCTCCGGGCAAAAATTGATCACTTCCCCCATCCCCACTGGCAGATTAAAACGGTTTGGGGCGTAGGGTATAAATTTGAGGTGTGTCCCGATGACGCTGAAAATTAAAGGTAAGCTAACGATTTTTTCAGCCGCCATACTGCTATTTTTCAGTATTGTCGTCGGCGTCTTGTTTCTCGGAATGTTCTCCCGTCTAACGACAGCGATCTACAAGGATAATCTGGAAGAACGGGCGGAAGCCGTCGCCCACAGCATGTCTGGTTTTATCAGCGAAGAAGCCACACGATCCGAGGCAGAGCACGGAAAAGGCTATGGTCAATCGGAAAGTTTTGGGAAACACTCCTACTATTTGCGCTTTATCGATGATGCCGCTGGTGCCGATTCCTGGATTGTCAATGCCGATGGCTCAACCTTCTCCCTGGATAATGGAGAGACCACTGAACAATCGAACCTTTCAGATGAAGGCATGGCCCTTCTTCCCCGGGTTTTCCAGGGAGAGACCGTTACCCAGGAACACCAGGGTGGCTTCTTGGCCGTCCCGGCTATTCTGGTGGGGACTCCCGTAACGGATGGAGGGGGCAATGTGATTGCGGCGGTAATGATGGATACCCACGCCACTGGCGTTTCCGATACCATTGAATCCGGGATTAAAATCCTCCTGGCCAGCATGGTTATCGCCCTGGGTCTCGCCATTTTGTTGTCTTCGGTACTGGCCAAACGCTTCACCCGTCCCTTAAAACGGATCGAAGAAACCACTAAGATCCTGGCCCAGGGGGATTACTCCGCCCAAACCCAGGTGGTGACCAATGACGAAATTGGCTCCCTGGCCATTCATGTGGATGCCCTGGCCCATCGTCTGGATGAGGCGTCCCGGGAAAGCGAAAAGTTAGAGCGCCTTCGCCAGGCCTTCATCGCTAATATTTCCCATGAGCTGCGCACTCCGGTGACGGTCATGCGGGGCTCCCTGGAGGCCCTGAAAGACGGTGTGGTTTCCGACCCGGATCAGGTAAAGGCGTATTATACCCAACTGGTCGATGAAAGCATTCACCTGGAACGTATGGTCAACGATCTGCTGGAGCTAACCCGCCTCCAAAACATTGACTACTCCATTGAGAAAGAGCACCTGAACCTGCCGGAAGTTTTAGATAACGCCCTGCGCACCTGTCGCCAGCTAGCCGCTCCCAAAAGCATCACCCTGGATATTAAACGGGATGTCCAGCACTTCCCCTATGAGGGGGATTATGGTCGGCTGCGCCAGCTCTTTATCATTATCCTGGACAATGCCGTTAAGTTTACCCCCGTGGGGGGCACCATTGAAATTCAATCCAATCAGTCATCTGATGCCATGACGGTGCGTATCACCGATCATGGCCCGGGAATCCCCCCAGAGGACCTCCCCCATATCTTTGACCGTTTCTACAAAGCCAACACGGGAAGCAACCAAAAGGGAACGGGCTTGGGCCTGGCCATCGCTGGACAGATTGCCGCGCGCCACGGTATCTCCATCTCCGCGGACAGCACCCCAGGGGTCACTACCACCTTCACCATCCATATTCCCTCATAAAAAAACGGCGCAATGCCGTTTTTTTTATGCCCTGTTTTTTCCAACTTTATGATAAAGAATGGGGCCAATGGCCAGACCTAAGCCCAGCACCAGACCAATGATCATTCGTATGCTTTTGGTATTTTTAGCCAGTGGGGCCATTGTTGTGAAGGATATTTGAGCTGGGCCAGCCATCACACTCCCATCCCGGGCACTTATGGTCGTATCGATGCGCAGGGTGTAGGTTTTCCCTTCCCGGAGGGACTCCCTGGGCGTAACAATGATATAATTCCGACGGTCTGGGGCTTCATTTTCATCGGCCATGGTGATCTCCACCGGAATCTTAGTGTCATTTTGCCAAAGGGTGATGGCATTGGTATTCACCGTCCGCACCCCTGTGCTCACCACATTTTTGTTGAACTCCAGCTCAATGACGGTATTGAGGGGCACCTCTGTGGCCTTATTGGCCGGGGAGGAGGACACCAGGCCCAGGGGCTCCTCCGCCCGAACCGGGTGCAGTCCTTCCGCAGCCATCCCCAGCATCAGAAGCATTCCCACTATCAACGCATATCTCATTGATCCTTTTATCCCCAATCTCATGGCACTGCGCACCCCCAGACTTTTTTACCATTATAACACGTTAGAAAGCGTTTTAAAAGCGCAGCACCACCACCGCAGTGCTGCGCAACGATCAATTCATTCAGGCCGTGAGGCAAACCTCTTTTATTGCTTTGAAAGGAAAGCGTCCACTTCCTCTGCTGTGGGCAGTGAGGGCTGGGCACCGAGTTTGGTACAGGCTAATCCCCCCACGGCATTGGCATATTTTGCCGCAGCCAAGATATCCCCGGTTTCCACATACATCTTTACCAATGCCCCGGTAAAAGCATCCCCAGCGGCGGTAGGGTCCACACAATCGACCGTGTAGGGCGGCACCATCTCCTGGATGCCCTCACCGTAGATATAGGAGCCCTTGTCCCCCATCTTCAGTACCACATACTGGCAATGGGCGCGTTCCATAAGCTTCCTGGATGCTTCCAGACAGGTGTCCTCGTCCACAGGCAGAATCCCAACCAAAGCCTTGGTTTCGGTTTCGTTGGGGGAGAGGATGGTCAGCCCCTTCATTTTTTCCAGGGGATAATCCTGGGCCGGGCCAGCATCAAGGCAGGTGATGATTCCCTTTTCCCTTGCCATCTCAAGGGCGGCAATATTGGTTTCCAGGGGGATTTCCAGCTGCATCATAACGGCCTGGGGTGCCTTGGCAAAAGCGCCAGCCAAGGCATCCGGAGCAGTGGCGTCGTTGGCCCCCTTGTAGATTATAATGCGGTTCATCCCGCTTTCTTCTAAAAGAATAACGGCCATTCCCGTACTCTGACCCTCCACCAGCTGCATATAGTCGGTATCCATTCCTTCGGCTTCCAGCATAGCCTTTAGGGCTTCTCCGTTGGCATCCTGCCCCAAAGTGCAATAAACGGCGACATCTGCTCCCACCCGGGATGCCGCCACCGCAGAGTTTGAGCCCTTGCCGCCACCGGCATTCTTGTAGCTGTCCCCCAGAACGCTTTCACTGGGATCGGGAACACGCGCCATCTGTAAAATTAAATCCATCATGATACTGCCCACCATCAAAATCTTTGCTGCCATCCTGTTACCTCCAACTTTTATAATTTCTTATATCCTACCATGAATCGATAATGATATAATGCTATTATGCTTATAATTTAAATAATCTTTAAGGAGACGACCGCCCATGTCAACCATTCATGAAATCCCGCTGAACCAACCCATGGCAGATATCCTGTCTGCCGTGGAGGCCGACAGCAGCCGCTTCGGCCTGTCGGCTGGCGACTGCCTGCGCATGCGCCTGATCTGCGAAGAGCTGCTGGCCACCCTGCAGGATATCATCACCAACACCGAGGGGTTCCTCTTCATCCAAAAAGATGCCCATACATTAAGTCTGCACCTCAAGCTGCTTCGCCCGGTGGAGGGCACAGAGCGTGACCGCCTCATCCGCATGGCCAATACCGAAGGGAAGGCCCAGGGAAAGGGACTGTTCTCGCGGATTTCCGCCAAATTCGTGGATGCCTTCCTTTCGGATGTTTCCTCCTATATGCCCCATTACCCCGACGGAGAGGAAGGCAGCCAAGAGTATTCCCCCACCCTGCTTTATGAATTCCTGATGGATGACGCTTCGGATGAGGACACGCTCTCCGGGCTGGAAAACCGGCTGCTCCAAGGCTTCTCCGACGGGATTTCCGTTTATGCCGGGCTGCGGTATTCCGAGCTCATCGTGACGAAGAAGCTGCCCGCCCCAGGGTGCTGATGGTCCGGGTCCGACTGATGCGCTCATGCCACAGGGGCTTCTCGTGGTTGCACATATACAGCACCAAATGGATGACCAATACCGTCGCCAGGGCAAATTCGCAGGATCCAAACAAGGTGATCAGCGCCGGATAGACCGTGGTCGGAGACTGGGCCAGGGCAAAAAGGCCCAGCCCCCACAACGGTGACAGGATAAACACCCCATAAAGCAGCACCTCCCGCAGGCAGAGTTCGCCCAGCTTTACCCGGCCGCCATCCCTCCCCTCTACCCGGATCCGGACCAGGGCCTTCCCCAGGGTCTGTCCCTGACGTAACCATTGGACGAGGATGAAGTACAGCACCACGCCGCCAGCCAGGACCGCGGCCAAAGCGGCAGCAGTCCCCCATCGCCCCATCCGGGTCAGGAGGATATAGACGCCGCCCCCGGGAATCAGCAGGACCAGCCAATCCACAGCCATGGCCACAGTCCGCCGGAAAACTGATACGTTATCCCCCCGGGTGTAGCCCACCGGTATGGCATGCTCCAGATCCGGCAGGTGGGGCATCAGCTTCCGGGTGATGGCGTAGCCCAACATCCCCCCAAGCGTATTGCAGATCAGATCATCCACATCCACGATCCGGTAGGGCCGGGGATAGATGAAGAAAACGCCGCTGAGCTGGACCAGCTCAAAGAACAGGCTGGTCAACAAGCTGATGAGGAGAACCTGCTTCCAGTTCATCCGGAACATATAACCCAGAAAAAACCCCAGGGGCATCATCATCACCACATTAGCGGCATTGACGAAGAGGTCCGCCGAAAGGAGGGCCCCCACATAGGTTGAAGGGTCCGTTATGCGAAAGCCGGTATTCTTCAGCCAGTCCATCACCGCACGAAAGGGCAAAAGCTGGAGATAGGGATCCGTCATCCCCCGGACCTCCTCGATGCTGGGCAAGGGCAGGATGGTGAGGAAGAAGGCACACAAGCCGTAGAGAATGAAGGTGTAAAACAGGATGCTTCGCCCGACAAAGAACGCCCCGCTCCGCCGGTATTGGTGGATGACATAGGGGCAGGTCGCCAAAAATGTAATCACTGGAAATAAAATGACTGCCACCTGGATGGCAAATAAGTAGCTACGCACAATATCCTCCGTATTAACACTCACTAAACACGTTTGAAATGACTTTTGTAAAAAAAGGAGAAAAAAATGACCATTACCAAAACCTACAATGGAAGCTGTCTCACAATCGCCTTATCCGGCCGGCTGGATACGTCCACCGCGCCTCAGCTGGAACTGACCCTCAAGGAATCCACCGAGGGTATCCAAAAGCTGGTATTTGATTTTACCGCCATGGAATACCTTTCCTCCGCGGGACTGCGGGTCCTGCTGTCCGCCCAAAAGACCATGAACAAGCAGGGAGACATGATTCTCACCGGGGTCAACGATGCGATCATGGAGGTCTTCGAGATCACCGGCTTCACCGATATCCTAACCTTCCAATAGCCCAGGTTTACCCAAGGCTTTTAACCAGCCGGAGACGGTTTGCATCCCCCTCCCGGCTGTAGGACACCTCATCCATGAGCTTTTTCACCAGGTAGATTCCCAGCCCCCCCAGGGCCCGCTCCTCCGCCCCTCCGGTGAGGGACGGATCTGACTGCCGGGTGGGGTCAAAAGCCGAGCCGTCATCCCACACCGTCACCTGGACCTGTCCCGCCCCGACACTGCAGGTGATTCGAATCTCCCGGGCATCCCCATGGATGATGATATTGGCCACCACCTCATCCAGGGCAATCCCATATTTTACCACGATCTCCGGGGGGCACCCCCCGGCCTCCAGGGCCTGGGAAAGGAAATCCGCCGTCACGGGGATATTTTCAGTACAAGCCTCACCCTTCCACTGCTTCATTCTGCGTCCCTCCTTTGTATTTCAGGACCAGCATGGTGATATCATCAAACTGGGCCACATCCCCGACAAAGGCATCAATATCTGCCGTCACAGCCCCCGTCAGCGCCGATCCAGAATCCTCAAAATGGGTGTTGAGCACCCCCTCCAGCCGTTCCTCGCCGTATAGGGTATTGCTCCCATCCGTCGCCTCCGTCACCCCGTCGGTGTACAAAAACAGGGTATCCCCCGGCGTAAGGGTCAGGCGCTGCTCGGCATATTGAATACCCTCCATAGCCCCCAGCACCAGATTTCTTCGCATTTCAAGGGGTTTGAAAATCCCGGACTTTTTCAAATAGGGGGGATTGTGACCCGCATTGACAAAGCGGACCTCTCCCGTTGAGATTTCCAGCATTCCCATCCAAGCGGTAACAAACATCCCTTCATCATTGCCGGCACAGAGCTCTTCATTGGCACCCGTCATGGCCTCCGCGACACCAACCCCCGTTTCCACCACACTTTTCAGCAGCGTCTTTACCGTCATCATAAACATGGCGGCGGGAATGCCCTTACCGGAAACATCCGCCACCAGAAAGACCAAATGGTCCGAATCCAAAAGGTAGAAATCGAAGAAATCGCCCCCCACCTCCTTGGCGGTATCCATGGTGGCGTAAATATCAAACATTCCAGCGTAGTCCGGAAAGGGCTTAAAGGTATCCGGCAAGGCTGATGCCTGGACCGCCCGGGCGAAGGCCAACTCCTGGTCGATGCGCTCGGCGGCATCGGCAATGTATTGCTTCAGGGTCTTGACGGTGACATTGATATCATCGGACAGGGAGGCGAACTCTGCATTGCTCCGGACATCCACCGTGACCTCCAGATTGCCGCTGGTAATCTGGGCTAAAGATCGGTTGATTTCCTGGATATTGGCCACCACCTTTTTTTTGATGAGTGAATAGACCATAATGTAGAGCGCGGCAAAGACCAGAACATCCATAAACGCCACCACATAGGCAGAAACATCCCGGGTAAAGAAAACTTCATCTATGGGTGCATAAGCAATGATGGTCGTGTCCCCCAGTGTGCTGTAAAGGACAAAGGCATCCCAGTGGTAGACCTGGCTTTCAAACCGGACCCCAGGCTCCACCCCCTGCAAATCAATGCCAATATCCCCAAGGGTTTGACCGGTCGCACCTCTGCCGTCACTCAAAATCCGCCCGGATGCATCTGCCAGGATGATGCCTCCGGAGGTCCCAATGTGCCCATTGGCTGACGCTTCTCCAGATGCCTGTAACGCCCGGCTGACATCGGACACCTGAACCCCTAAGATGGTATCAATGGATTTCTCGGCCAGGGCCGTTTGTAAAATGAAAATAAAGACACTCGCCACCAGGAAAGCAATGGTAACACAAAGGAGTAGCCAGCGCTCGAAGGTCTGGACAATTCGCTGCTGGCCTTTACTGCGCACCCGACATTCCTCGCTGTTCGCCGCAATGGCCAAAAGCGCCACCATCACGCACAGGCCATTAATGATAATCATGGGGAAGCTGCATTGCCTGACAAAGGCAAAATCCCGCTGGATATCGCCCATATTGGTGATGAAGATCATCAGCATATGAAAAACCTCCATCACCATGGCAATGAGCAGACCAAAGGTCCATGTCGGTTTTTTATCATCCAAAAGCTTTCGTCGCAGCAATGCAGCCAGTACCCCAGCCAGGACCGTTGAGATACTGCAGGCCAGGCGGGTGTAAGTACCCGCTCCCCAGTAAATGGCAAACCATCGTCCCACTCCGCCGATCATCCCGGCAATGATTCCTGCCGGTGCCCCGAAGATCAGCCCGGCACACAGGGGCGCGGCATCCCGCACATTGATAATGGCCCCATCGATGTCTATGCCAAAGGTGGTGGCCAGATTGGCTAAAATCCCGAAGAGAATGCCAATGACGATTTGACGATGCCAAAAATCCGCCCTTCCCAGCTGCTTCTGACGTTTTGAATCAAAACGATACACCAGATAAACCACGCCGTCAAAGAGTAAGGCCATGAGCAGCAACCGGCCATAATCCATTAACATCGTCCACTCCATTCGTCATTCCTCCTGGCACTTTCTTGCTTTCGCTGTCTTAAGTATAACATATCTTCGGAAATCAGCAGTAAAACCTGAATAATTTATCGCACAAAAAAACCAGGGCATCTACCCTGGTTCAGTTTTTTCATCATTCTTAATACGTAAAAGCACCCTCAATTTCGGTGTCCAACAAGTCAATTTTCACACTGCGTGTCAATACATCGGAATAAGAGAAAGATAAACGCTGTGGTGCCCGTTTTTCCTCCTTGACCTTAACCGTAAAAATACTTGGATAAGTTCCTTCAATCACGCCTTCTTTATGATAAAGTTTTTTTTTGCTCTTATGTGCTTCCAGCTTGATGCGGCAACCGCGGTAAGATTCGACTTCACGTTTGACATCATTAATCGTCGCCCGTTGTTTTTGCATTCACTTCACCTCACTGCTTGTTCTGAAAATAGTATAGCAGGTTTTTTAATAAAAGTAAAGCAAATATTTTAGCAATTGCAAATCTTAAAGTCAATATGTAAATTAAATATTTTTTTACAGCGTGTAATCCCTTGCACAGGCACTATATCTTGTGTGTAATGTAAACATTTCTTAAGTATTCTCTTTTGGCAATACCCTTTTGAGGGCTGGTCGCCTAATGCTTTTGGGAAATCTCTAAAAGCTTATTCTTTAATTCGCCTTCGATCTTAGCCAGTTCGACCTCTGCCTCACGCCGTTTTTGACGTCCATCGGCCTGGATCTGGAGGACCTCATCAAAGGTCGAGATCAAGGACTCGTTGGTTTTCTTTAAGGTTTCGATGTCCACAATGCCCTTTTCGGATTCCTTGGCTGTTTCGATGGTATTAATTTTTAAGGTTTCGGCATTTTTGCGCAGCAGCGCATTGGTCATATCCGTCACCTGACTTTGGGCTTTGGCAGCCTCGGTAGAATGGGCGACGCCCAGGGCCAGAACCATCTGACTCTTCCACAGGGGAATGGTGTTCACCAGGGAGGACTGGATCTTTTCTGCCATCAGGGTATCATTATTTTGGACCAGCCGGATTTGGGGGGCCATTTGCATGGAGATGACCCGGGTAAGCTCTAAATCATGGAGCTTCTTTTCAAAGCGGTTGCACATGGAGGCTAAATCGTTGGCAGCCTGGGCATCCTCAGGGAAACCCGTTCGTTTGGATTTTTCCACCAGAGCTGGTAAATCGACGGTTTGCACCTCTTCCAGCTTTTTCTTCCCAGCCAGAATATACATGGACAGCTCTTTAAAGTAGGTCAGGTTGATATCGTACATCTTGTCCAGCATGGCAATGTCCTTGAGGAGCTGGATCTGATGACCTTCCAAAACATCACAGATTTTGTTGACGTTCGTTTCTGCCGCAGCGTATTTGGCCTTCATGCCTTCGATTTTATTGGCGCCTTTTTTGAAAAAGCCAAAGATGCCCTTATCCTCTTCATCGACATCAAATTTTTTCAGCTCGACGACCATACTGGTCAACATATTTCCAACTTCACCTAAATCCTGGGTTTTAACGTTGTCCAGGGCGGTATCAGAGAAATCGGCAATTTTCTTTTGTGCCCCGGCTCCGTACTGCATGACCAGGTTCGAATCATTGATATTGATCTGCCTTGCAAATTCATCGACCATTCGCTGTTCTTCCGGGGTCAAGGGATTTTCCTCCACCACCTGTTCCACAGCCTTAGCCTGGGGCACCTCTAAGGTCAGCTCTGGCTTAGACTGTGCATCAGCAAAGGGATCCAGGGTCAAACTTGGGGTTTCTACCCCTTCCATTTTTAATTCATCACTCATACGATCTCCTCCATTTTAAGATTCCTTATTTATTTGCAACAGACCATCCTCGGTTAAGCCTTCCTGGGCGAACATCGTCTTCATGACGGAAATATCCGTAGAGATGTCCATGGCTGTATCCTGATAAAAGCTGTCCAGGAGCTTTTCAAAGGCGCTGCTGATGGTATCCAGGGTTTCTTCAATTTCGTCCTTGGAACGCTTGATATTGGGCCCCTGGACCGGTTCTGCCTCCAGATCCTTGTAGGCATTAACCAACTTTAAGGTGGTGGGCAGATAATACCCCATAAACCGCCTTATTTCCATGAGCTGATCCGGATTTTTCTGGATGAAATCAAAGATTTTTCTAATGATGGTCTCCAGACGGTCTAACTTCCGGGATACAGATTCTTCCGGAATCGCCGCATTGGCCTCCTGGATTTGACGAATATTGGCTTCACCCTCTTCAATGACCAGACGAACTTCCTTATACACGGGATTTTCGGCCTCCAGCCTGCGCCTCTGCTCCTCTTCCTGCTGTTGTCGTTGTATTTCCTCCTGCTTCTGCCGCTCCCCTTCTTTCATTTTCTGGTAGGCCTCATAGGCATCATCACTGAGGAGGAGCATCTGACCATCATCGGTAATACGCCCCTCTGGGAACATTCGGGCCTCAATCATCCGATTAAGATCCTTATCCACGTATCGCTGGGATTTTCCGATGGTATCCGCCAGCTCCTTCGTATCCACATAGGCCCGGCCTCCCAGCTGTTTCACATATTTACGAAATCGGGTGACACGGTTCATCAGGCTCTTAGCCTTCCCCCCCATGTATCCCCCCAGAACCAAAAGCCCTGCACTGATAATCTGCAGGCCAATGCCCAATCCGCCAATGAGTGCCGCGCCTGCCATTCCTGCTGCTGCAATAATGGCCACCACACTCCCGACAACCAGAAATGGCCCTGAGACCGTTCCAGCGGGGGATTTTGCCACAGGGGCCCGCATGGGCTTCGGCTTAGGTGGTTGGTTCGTCGCTGCCACCTGGGCTGCTTTAATGGACTTTTCCATTTGGTATTGTCCCTTTTTAATGCCCTTTTTGGCTTCCACTAGCGCTTTATCCACAGTACTTGAGATCATGGATCCCAATTGTTCATAATTTACGGAGGAAATGGCATCCTGTACGATTTTCCCAATATCCTCACCGATATTACTATCTTTTTTTTCATCCGCCATTGTATCAACTCCCAATTTTAATCAATTCTGTTTAATATTATACCACAGATACACCCGGGTTGAAATGGACAGTATCCCTTCTTAAGCACATTCTATGCGCCCTTCTGCCCTTCACCCACTCTCAATAAAAAATCCATAATTGTCGGCAGATACACCTCCGGATGTGTAATGAAATCATCATGACGTGCACCTTCCTGATAAAGCAAGGAAGCCCCTGGGATCGCTGTGGCCATGGTTTGGGTGTGCCGCCGGGTGACGATATCCTTTGTGCCAGAGATAATCAAGGTTGGTGCCGTAATGCCTTCTAAGGCGATTCGATTCAGCTTTGGCTCCTTGACCATCAGGGCGTACTGCCGACGTTTATGGGCCAAATCCTTGGAAAAAGGCGCTGCCAGACACAATCCGACATAGCTCAAATGAATGGAAAGCCATGCCATGGGACCCAGGCCCAATGGCCAGGCATTGGCGCCCACAGGCACAATGGCTGTCACCCGTTGGGGGCAGCTGATGGCCAGCTGCAGGGCAATGTTTCCCCCATCGGAAAAGCCGACAACTGCGGCCTTTTCAATGGAAAGGGCATCCATTACCCGGGAAATATCCATCGCAAAAAGGGCCATGCTCCATGGTTCTTCCCCTGATTCAGACCGTCCATGTCCCCGGGTATCCAGGCACACGACGGTAAAACGATCCTTTAACACTGCAATATGTGGTTCAAAAATCCCCATATTCTCCCCATTCCCATGGAGAAGGAGTACCGCCGGCCCGGATCCCTCCATGCGGTAATGAATATGGACGCCTCCGGCATTGGCAAAGCCTTCAATGGCTTTTGCCTTTCCAAATCTCCCTGCTGCTAATTTAATCATGATCCATCGCCTCATTCTTTTCGAATTACAACAAAATATTTTTAGCTATTTTTCATTTTACCGAAGCTTTCTTAAAATTTCCAGTTTGACAATTTAAGGGGGATTGTCGATAATAGTATACTATAAAACCACTGGACTGAGAGGACAGAAATGAACAAATTTCCCACCATCGAACAAACGGACCAATTAAAGGATTATCGGGAGCAGATTGCCCAATGTCGTCCCCCCGTTTTCCATCCCGATGTGGCCTTTTCCGGAACGGCAGGCTCTCACACCGAGGATGCCGCCATGTCTTTTTTTGGGGAATCGGCTCATTTCATCCCCCATGCTTCCTTTGAGGATGTTTTTAAGAGCATCACTGGCGGTGGTGCCCATTACGGCGTCCTGCCCATCGAGAATAGTTCCACCGGTGCCATTGCAGCTGTCTATGATCTCCTCTCTGATTATCGATGCTTTATCGTCGGTGAGGAGAAGAAAAGCATCATCCAATGTCTTATGGCTTCTGAGGGTGCCACTCTGGATACCCTCCAGGAAATTTACTCCCATCCCCAGGGCTTCCAACAATCCCAGCGCTTTTTAGAGGGCTATCCCCAGTGGACTTGTATTCCCTGGCACAATACTGCCGTGGCTGCTCAAATGGTTTCTAAGGCTAAAAACCCAGCCTACGGTGCCATCGCCAGCCCCCGGGCTGCTCAGATCCACCATTTGAACATTCTGGCTGAGGGCATCAATACCGCGACCCAAAACACCACCCGCTTTGTGGTGGTAGCCGCCCAAATGGAGGATCGCCCAGATCAGGATAAAATGAGCATCGCCTTTCACCTGCCCCACTACACTGGTGCCCTTTACAGCGTCCTGGGGATCTTTGAGCGCCATCATCTCAACCTGTGTAAAATTGAATCCCGGCCCATCCCCGATGCGAATTGGGAGTATCAATTCTTCCTTGATTTTCTGGGCGCCGAGGACAGCGCCACCGTGGACGATGCCATCGCTGAACTCATCCAGGGCACCGTCCGTTTCCGGTTCTTAGGACGCTACGCTTCAAAAAAATAACGCCCTCGGGAAAGGGCGTTTCATGGCACAAAAAAAGGGAGGATGAGGGGTATCCTCCCTTGCAGAATAAACTCTGCCGAATGCTAATGCATTCGTTTCGTGTCACCACGAATGGCATCAAACCAATGCACTAAAAAAAGCGACTCTCTCTTATCCCCTCTGACAAAGCCATTTCGCTTTGCCCCACTGCCTTTCAACAGCTTAACCAAATGGATGTGCTTTTTACTAGTTTTAATTCATTCTAACATTAAGGCCAATTCTCGTCAATGCTTTTCTCAGGGTAATCTGTTTTTAACCTTTCGCCTTTCCTAGGCAAAGTATTGATTAAATTCACTTTTATCCGAGGCCCAGTCATGACCCACGTCAAAGCTAATCAGCTGATCCTTCACCAGCTTAGCCAGATTGGCATTCAGGGTATGCATGCCCTCCTTACCCCCGGTCTGCATCACCGAGGCCAGCTGATGGGTTTTATTTTCCCGGATCATATTAAGCACCGCATCCGTGCCAGTCATAATTTCATGGGCAGCCATTCGCCCTTCTCCCGTGGCCAGGGGCACCAGCTGTTGGGTAATAACCCCTTTAAGGGTGGCAGCCAGCTGGGTTCGAATCTGCTGCTGGCTGTGGGAGGGGAAAACATCGATAATACGGTCGATGGTATTGGCCGCCCCGATGGTATGAAGGGTGGACAGAACCAAATGGCCGGTTTCTGCAGCGGTTACTGCCGCCGAAATGGTTTCAAAGTCCCGCATTTCCCCCACCAGAATAACATCCGGGTCCTCCCGGAGGGCAGAGCGAAGGGCATCGGCAAAGCTGACCACATCCACGTCCACCTCCCGCTGATGCACCATACTGCGTTTATGGTTGTGCTTATACTCCACCGGGTCCTCAATGGTGAGGATATGCTTCTGATAGTTGGTATTGATATAATCCAGCATGGCTGCCAGAGTGGTGGATTTTCCACTTCCCGTGGGCCCCGTCACCAAAATCAGTCCCCGGGGCTCGCTGGCCAGACGCCGAATCACCGGCGGCAGCTTTAAATCCTCAAAATCAGGAATCCGATCATTAAGGAGACGGATTGCTGCCGTCAGCTCACCCTGCTGGCGGTAGATATTGACGCGCTGACGCAGCCCTTCAGGGGTAACATAACAAAAGTCCGAATCCTGGCCCGCCTTGATCTTGGCCTGCTGACGCTCATCCATCATCCCCCAGATCATGGCTTCCACTTCATCCCTGGTCATTTCAAAGGGCCCCTGGGCCAAGGCCCCGTTCTTTCTGAATACGGGCTTCAGCTCCGCCGTCAGATGAATGTCAGAGCAATTATTTTTCCGTCCAAAATCAATGAGTTCTAAAAGGGTTGCCATTATCTTTTCCTCCCAAATTTATATCCATTAATCCACATAGTAGGTCACCTTCAGCAGCTCTTCCATCGTGGTAACCCCAGAGAGGACCAGCCGGACCAGGCTCTGACGCAGATAGTGGATTTTGTCATTTTTTTCCACGTAGGCATAAATCTCCTCGGCAGGAACATTCCGGGAAATCATATTACGCAGCTCCCGGTCAATGGCCAGGATTTCGTGGACGGCAATTCGCCCTTTGTAGCCTGTACCATTACACTGATGACACCCTGCCCCCCGATAGAGCACGTCCACATCCTTCCCTAAAATTTCTTTTTCGGCAATGGTTGGGGTGTAGGCCTCCTTACAATTCGGACAAATCTTTTTAACCAGACGCTGGGCCACCAGACCCGTCAGAGAATTGGCCACCATATACGGTTCCACCCCCATGTCAATGAGCCGGACAATGGATGAAACGGCATCGTTGGTGTGAAGGGTGGAGAGTACCAAGTGACCGGTGATGGCCGCCCGAACGGCGATATCCGCCGTTTCTGCATCCCGGGTTTCCCCCACCATAATGATATCCGGGTCCTGTCGGAGCAAGGACCGCAGCCCCACCTCAAAGGTCAGGCCAGCCTGGGGATTCACCTGGGTCTGATTGATGCCATCCAGATTTCGTTCCACGGGGTCTTCGATGGTACTGATGTTGACATTCTTTTGGGAAAGCATCTCTAAGATCATGTACAGGGTTGTGGTTTTCCCACTTCCCGTTGGGCCGGTCATATAGACGATACCATGGGGGCTTTGGAGGATGCGGAGCATCTTTTCATAATCTTCAGTTTCCATCCCAAAGGTTTCAGCATGATCCAGGCGGGTGTTCAGGCTCAAAAATCGCAGCACCGCCTTTTCACCGTATACCGTGGGAATAAGGGAGGTTCGAATATTCATCTCCGTTCCCTTTATCCGTACCCGGAAATGACCATCCTGGGGGAGGCGTCGTTCTGCAATATCCAAATTTGAGAGAATCTTAATTCGGGCAATGAGATTTTGGTGAAGGGTCGGGGATAGGGTCAGGTACTCAACAATCAGGCCATCGATCCGCATCCGGACAACCGTCTGCGTTTCAAAAGGCTCGATATGGATATCGCTGGCACCGGCGTTAAACCCCTTAATCAGGATAGAGTTAATGAGGTTGACCACTGGCGCATCACTGCCATCGGCATCCAATTCTTCCACCAATGAAAGGCTTTCTGAATCCTCCACCGCCAGATTCGCCTCACTGGCTGCCTTCTTCGCTTCAATTTCAGAATAAGTGGCATCAATGGCTTTAGCAATTTCTTCCCGGGTAGCCAGTACCGTGTCAATAATCTTTCCGGTAATCATCCGAAGATCTTCCAGAGCATAAAAATCCAGGGGATCGTTCAGGGCCACTAAAAGATGTCCTTGTTTTTCTGCAACGGGAATGGCACTGTATTTTTCTGCGATATTCCGGGGGATTTCAGCGGCTGCGGCCATGTCCACCACCAGATCAGCCATCCGAATCACCTTGAGATCCAACCGCTTTGCCAGTGCTGTCAGAACCTGCTCCTCAGTCACATAGCCGGAATCCACCAAAATGGCTCCCAGGCGCTTGCTGCGGTCTACCTTCTGATAAGCCAGGGCTTCCCCCAGCTGTGCTTCGGTGATATATCCATCATTGACCAGAATATCTCCAATTCGTATATTCTTTTTCGGCTCACTCATACCCAGCCTCCTTACATCGGTTTCACTTTATTCCCATTATAGCATAAAACCCCATCATTGTCGTAAAAATCCAAGGTTTATACGATGATGAAACGCCCGGTTTTACGGCGGGGCATCCGTCCCGTTTTTTCAGGATATCCCAGGGTAACCATGGCTACCATTTTACCGCAATCCGGTGCAAAAACCTGACGCAGCTCTTCATCCATACGGGTTTCGATGGGGGCTGTCAGCCAGCAGCTGCCTACCCCACGCTCCCAAGCCGCCAACAGAATGTTTTCAATGGCCGCTGCCACACTTTGGGTAATGGTCACCGGTTCAAAATCATAGTCTTTGAATTCAAAGGCCAGAATGCACAATGGCGCACCGCCAAGCCCGCCGATGAAATCCAGACTTTCCTTCACCACCTCTGGATGATCGGGGAATTGTTCTTCCAGTTCTTCCCGGGAGGCTTCAGCCGACCGCCCCATGACCGCTTTCAGCTTAGCCATGGCATCCGGACTTTGGACGGCGACAAAATACCAGGGCTGCAAATTGACGGCCGACGGCGCCATGGTCCCGGCCTCTAAAATTTCCTCCAGTATTTCCCGGGGAATGGGTTCATCCTTATACCGCCGGATGCTGCGTCTTTCCATGATTGCCTGTCGACATTCCATCATTGGTCCTCCTAAAGGGATTTTTTCCATTGTATCGCACAACGTGCGGATTTGTCCATCCCCCTTCGGCCATCCCCATCATTTTTCCCGGAATTCTAACTGTAACGCTGACTTTGAATTGACAGCGCTTTTCCTTGGTGTTACGATAATTCTATAATACATTAAATCCAAAGATCGAGGAATTGCAAGTGAAAGAAACCACCCTATTACAGGTACAGGCCTATGATTATCTCATTGATATCATTAAAAAGGGCGAGCTTGAGTCAGGCCATATTTATTCCCTCAACCAAATGGCTCAAAAGATTGGTATTTCCAAAACACCACTTCGGGACGCTGTCCTGCGGCTGGAACAGGAACGTTATATCGACATCCTGCCCAGTAAGGGCTTCCGCCTTCACACCATGACCCGGGAAGATATCGTCGAAACCTACCAGATCCGGAACGCCATCGAAGCCTATTGCCTGCGGGAACTATGCCGCCATCTGGATACTGACGAGGGACAGGCCTGCCTGGCCAAACTGCAGCGCAAAATTGACACCCAAAAGACCATTGCTGACACCACCGGTTCCACTGAAGATTTTGCCCGGAAGGATTACGAATTCCACCGCAGCATGGTCCAATTCGTGGGCAACGCCACCATGCTGGAGATGTACCGCAGCTTCATGTACCGCATCTTCTGGCTCAACGTTACCTCCTTTTCAAGGGCGGGCCGCATGCAGGACACCGTCGCCGAGCACCAGCACATGATGGCCATGATCCGAAGTCGGGATATCATCGGCCTGGAGGAACAGCTGGATCATCATCTCAATATCGCCCAGCATATCAACCTGGACATGCTTGAAAAATAAGAAAAGGTACCCGCTGATGGCTTCAGAGCCGTCCGACGGGTACCTTTTTCATACTATTGGCTAAAATTTACAGAAAACTCACGCTTCAATTTCAGCAATACACACCACCTGGCTGGAATCCAGGCCTTTAATCCGCAGGGGGGCGTTGAAGAAACGAGTAATTTTCGCCCCGGCAGGAATTTCTGACAAATGCATATCCTCTACGCCAGTCACAAACTTACCGGTGTAATACCCCAGCATATGGCGATGGCAATCCGGCGGCAGCTCGCCTTCCGGACAATCCGCTGAAGCCGAACCAATGGCCAGGAAATCCATGCCGACACCCTTTAAATTGGGGAAATTTTCTGTGAGATAATCCCCGGCACTGGGGGCGATATAGGCCCCTTCATTCTGATACAGGTTTTGATCTGTATCCCGGTACTGTTCCATGCCCGTCCGGATGAGTACAAAGCTCACCTTGGCCAGAATATCGGCATAGGGTTCCAAATCTTCCTTGTAAATGCCCTGGGCCGGTCCCTTGGGGATATCCAGCAGGGCAACCTCAGTATGGCAGAAATAGTCAATGGACAGTTCATTGATATCCAAGCCATCCTTTACAAAATGGCGGGGGGCATCCATATGGGTGCCACAGTGATTGGGCAGCTCGGACACAAAGCTGCAGAAGGGACAGTCCTCGGTAACATCCGTACACTGGGTGACTTTCACTACTGGTTCTCCTGGCCATGCGTAGCCTTCTGGATCCAGGGGGTGGGATAAAAACATAAACATAATAGTACCTCCAAATTTTTTATTTTATTGATTTAAAACCTTACACACACATCAATACTTCTGCCGCTTCCCTCAGGGTCGTGATTTCCCCCACATTCCCCGGGAAGATGACATAGGGCGTCAGGGGGAATTTACTTTCCGCCCCGGTCTGCCACACGGGAATCCCCGGCTTAATCTGGCCCAGGACATTGGCTTTTTTCACTGCCAGGGCCTTGGTGCCCACATCCGAGGAGGTGATGCCCCCTTTTGCGATGACGAAGCTGGGTACTACGCTGAGCCGTCCCACCAGGGATTGCACCGCATCGGAAATCCGGACGGATAACCGCAGGTCGTCCTCCTTATCCCCGGTATCCGCGGTAATGAGGGCCCGGGTGGTGTACACACAGACGGTTTTACCGGAACGGATGGCTTCTTCTTCCAGAGCCAGACAACGGTCCACCTCCTGGGCAAAGGCAGCTTCATCCGCCACTAAGGTGGCATCCAGCTCGACAAAGACGATATTGGGATTTTCCTTTAAAGCTTCCACTTGTTGGGTGGTTTTATCCGTGTGGGAGCCCACCACGATAATCCCGCCATTTTCGGTTTCCTGCACCACCATCTGCTTCCGGGTTAACAGGGGCTGGTCAGTGACCCCACCCATGACCTTGACAATGGCGGCGGCAGTGCGAAACATAAAGGTCTTGCCCTTGGCCATGGCCCGGTACAGGGCGACGCAGAACACTTTCACATCCACATAATCGATGGCATTGACCACGATTTTATTGAAATCCGTCACGGCCATGAGCTGGGCTTCGATTTTATCGTAATCCATGGCACGGATATCCGTTAAAGCGATACTGGTCACATCGGCAGCCTTGTACGCTCCCCCGGTCTTTTCTTCCACATAGTCTTTGATGTCCGACTTGGTGTAGCCGAAGGTTTTGTCTTTCGCAAATTCGGTTTCGGCTGCGGGCACCAGTTCATCCCCATACTTCACATAATGGATATCCTCAATGGTGAAGCGTCCCCCTTCTTTGAAGAAGGGACAGAGGATTTCCCCGTCAATGGTTTTTCCGGTATGGGCCTCATAGGCTTCCTTTAAAATGACGGTTTCCAGAGGATAATGCCCCCGGAGGGTGGAGTCACTACGGCTGATGAAGAGGTAGCCCTTTCCCGTTTCCCTGGCTACTTCGGCCACCACCTGAGCAATTTCTTGATGGGCCGCCTCGGTCTGCTCTGCGGTGAAGCCCCGGGAATTGGTCATGATGTAGAACAGGTTATTTTCTTCTTCGAATCCCTGACGGATGCTGTCCGCATCCCAGGTGGTGTACACTGAGATATCGTGGACGGTTTGCACCCCGGTGGGGTCGTCATCCAGCACCACGATTTTTTGCTGATTGGCGGCAATTTCCTTTTCCAAAAGGGCATCTACGGCCCCTTCGTCAATGGCGGGATAGTTGTTTAAAACGTCGACACTGATTGACATAAACCCCTCCTAGTCTTCAACCTTTTTAACCACAACATCGGCCAGGGATTCAAAATACTGGACAATCCCGCCGTGATCATCATTCATGTGTCCATGGACCTTCAGGGCCTGGAGGATTTCATAGAGCTGGGCGGAGTAGGGAATGGGAACGTCCAAAGCATGGGCGGTGTTCACCACATTCTTAATGTCTTTATGATTGATGGAAATCTTTCCACCGGGGACGAAATTGCGCTCTACGATCAGCGGAATTTTAGCGTCCAGCACGGCGCTGCCGGCCAGCCCTCCGCGGATTGCATGATACACCTTCAGAGGATCTGCACCGGCCTTGGTAGCCAGTACAAAGGCTTCGGACACGATGGCGATGGTATTGTTGACAATAATCTGGTTGGCCAGCTTAGTCACGGAACCGCTGCCGCTGCCGCCAATTAAAACCGACGAAGATCCCATAATTTCGAAGTAGGGCTGCAGGGCATCAAAGTCCCTTTGATCCCCACCAGCCATAAAGGCCAGAGTGCCGTTAATGGCCCCGGGTTCCCCGCCAGATACAGGGGAATCCACAAAGCCCACACCCATTTTAGCCAGCCCTTCGTAGCATTCCTTGGATTCCACCGGGGTCACCGAGCTCATATCACACACCACCTTGCCAGCGGTTAACCCGGTCGCCACTCCATCCTCTCCAAAAAGAACGGCCTTGGAGATATCGCCATTGGGCAGGATCAGAAAGACAACCTCGCACTGCTCCCCGATTTCCCTATAACTGCCCTTCACCGCACCGGCTTCCACTAATTCCTGTACAGCCGCGGCATCAATGTCACACACCATCAAATCAACACCACCGGCCAACAGGTTCTTTGCCATAGGCTTTCCCATGATGCCCAGACCAATAAATCCAATCAGACTCATACCGACTCTCCTTTTCTCATTTATTATTGTAGGCTCATTATATAATATACCGGTATATCGGTCAAATGATTTTTGCTTTTTTCTCCCATAAAAAAACCAGCGTGGCCTTTAACCATGCTGGTCTTCATTCTAAAAATAATCTAATTTACTTCTTCCGCCTCCGAACAACAATCACTGCCACAATCACAGCAACGGCCGCCAGGCAAAGGACAATGGCGATAACCGGGGTGTTGGATGTCCCGGTGATGCCGGTTCCGGCATTACTGCCGGACTGAGTGGTGCTGACATTGCGGTTTTCCTTAACAAATACCGCTTCCAGGGTTTTATTGCCATCTGCGGTGATTTCGATGGTTTGTGACCCTGGCTTTACTTCACCATTAACCAGCCAGTGGTCCATGCGGTAGCCTGCCTTGGCGGTGGCGGTAAAGGTTTGGCTTTGCCCCTCGGCCAGGGTGACTGGCTGATCCGGGCTAATGCTGCCCATGTCGGCATCGTTGACCGAAGGGGTGAGGGTATAGTTGGCGGGAACGGTGGTTTTTCTGAAAAAGCTCACATCCGCCACCTGACTGCTCTGTCCCCAGACGTAAAAGGTATTTCCCAGGGTAATGCCCACATTCCGGAAGGTTTTTGCGGTGCTCAGGGTTTTACCAGCTTCTTCAAAGCTCCCGGATGTCGGATTAAAATACCAGGTATCCTGCCAGGCACCACCGGAACTGGAGACAATTCCGGTGAGTATAAAGCCCTCTGCGGTGGATCCCAGGGCCATTTCCATCTGTTGTCCGGCATCCACTGCCGGCAGGTTATGGCGCTTCACCGTATTTAAATCCGTCGTGCCAAAGAACGGCGCACCGGATTGGGTCGTGCTGGCAGCAATGGCCAGCTTATCCCCGGATACGGCGACACGGGCCTGCTCCAAGCCCTCAGGCAGCTCGACAGCGGTGGTCACCACCCCGGTGTCGACATCAATTTTCAGGATTTTATTGCTCAGGCCCAACCCCTGTGCCTCATCAGAAACCTCACCCCCAATGAGGAGTAAGTCGCTCTGATAGCTCACCGGAGTCGCCACGGCCGGCAGAGTTGCCGATGTCTTGATTTGGTTCCATTTTTGGGTTTCCGGTGTATACTCCCAGAGCTGACCAACCGGTATATATTGAGCATCAAACCCATACGCGCTCATGTAGAGTTTCCCTTCATGTCCAACGATTTGACAGAAAAAACTCGTTTCAATGCCTGTCGGGCCTAAATTGGTCCAGGAATTCCCAGCAGTGTCGTAGCGCCACAGCGTGGTTGCATCGGTATTGACATCCCCACCGAGGAGATAAACATCCTCACCCAGGGCAGCTAAACCCACAATCCCAATCCCATCATAGGCATCTCCCGTTGGAATGGAAAGATCTTCATAAGCCCCATTTATGGGCAGACTGACCTGCTTACTCCCGGATTGCCCAGCGGTATCGGTCACTACGGCCATTTGGGCTCCGGTTAGGCCCTCTGGAATCTTGACGGTAATCCGCCCGATGGTAGTGTCGGTATCCTCCATCCAGGTGAGTATTTCAGCATTCTGCCCACCAATGGTAACACTGCCTTGATCCGGCCCAATGAACCAACCCTCTAAAACGCCCCTTTGTCCCTCAGCCACCGCCGTCTGGATGGCGGGGTCGGGGTCGGTGTTGGCTTTGTCGATGTTGAGCTGGCCGCCACTGACGCAGGTTTCGGCAAAGAGATCCCGGTGGAGGGTCCCCCCGAGGATTCGTCCGGATATTTTGGCCGAGGATTCATCAGGATGATTGGAGGCCAGCAGGGCAAAAGCTCCGGTGGTAGCCGGTGCCGCCATGGAGGTCCCACCATAAACGGTGTAGCTGTCCAGGCCCGTCCCCAGACCGATGCCATCCAGGTGCAGGGTATTGGCGGTATCCCCAAAGGTCAGGGTGATCTTCATCTGGAAGTGTTCAAAATCGACATTGTCCGGCAGCTGCTGTAAAGCACTGCCGCCATTGCCGGAGTTGCCAGCATTACGCCATTGATAGCTGCCCATATCTTCCGCCGTGGTATCCGAGAAGCTGCCATCTTTAAGTTTAAAATCACATTTGACCTGGACCCGGCCGGTTTCGGACCACACGCAATAACCGCGGTAGAGTGGCTCATCCATTTCCAGCGTACGAAGCACCACGGGATTTTCTGAATAATTGGCCACATTGGATACAATGGTGACAGTTTGCGCGCCCTCTGCGGAGATATCCAGGCCATGTTCCCCACTGTAATAATTGTTCCCGATGGCCACGGCATCACCGCAGCCATCGGTCTGGCTTTCATCATAGTAATGAAAGTCCAGGCCGTCATTCACATCCGGATCATCCGTACTGCCTGCATTCTCAAAGCCTTCATACACCACTGCCCGGGCACTGTCCTTGGCGGCGCTGAAAGCGTTAAAGGTCCGGACATTCCCAGCGGCAGTGGAGAGGATGGCAGAACCCGGGGCATACAAATCCGTTTGGGTTTTGCCGTAATTGGTAAAGGACGAGGCCTTTCCGCTGGCTTCCATGGCATTGACATTTAAAACGGAGCCGCTATTGGCCATCCCCGTATCGCTTAAATCGAGATCCACATTTTTACTATCGTTTCCCGAGGCAAAAATGGTGGTAATCCCGGCGACATCGGCCGCATTCACCGCCATTTTTTCAGCCTGGCTGACGTAGTTTCCTCCGATGGAGACGTTCACGGCACGCACAGCCACCCCGGCGTTTTTAGCCTTTACCAGCCAGTTCCAGCCCTTGATCTCTGAGCTGACCCATATATAGCCGGTATTATCCTCCTGCACCTTTACACCGACAATCTTCACCTGATTCTTCATGACGCCGCTGATGCCATTGGCCCCATTCGCCCCGACGATGCCGGCACAATGGGTGCCGTGGCCGGCGATATCCATAATGTCATTATCCTTAAACGCCGCGGCACAATAGCCGTAATCATCACAGCCCAGGGCGGCCTTTTGCGCTTCGCTAAATCGATACATCTGGCTTGTCAGATTGGGATTGGTATAATCGATGCCGGTGTCCATAACGGCGACGATGGTTTCATTCCCACCCGTTAATGCCTGGGTATTCCCCACGTCGTATACCGGTTGACCATTTAGGGTCTGGCCGTCAGTGATTTTTCCGGAATTCTTCAGCTGCCATTGGAATGCGGATAAATCCGTACCTTCTTTATAGTTTAGCCAGTTGGTTTCCAGGCGGGGGGCTGCCTCCGTTCCAAGTCGACTGCCTTCCGTCTCGTCCAAGGTTGTATAGGTGTCGGCCTCGGCAAAGAGGACATCCTCCCGGGCTTCCAACGTGTCAATGAGGGTGTCGTTATCCAGGGTGTCCGAGGTCACCAGCATCAGGGTCAGGTTTTCGTTTTCCGGAGAAGCCCCAAGGGCCCTTGGCGCTGCTTCTTCGGACATGACGGCGATTCCCGCATCCCCATCCACTGTCTTTGTGTTGGCGGTGCTCACATCCATAAGAGGCTCCCACTTCAGGTCATCCTCCAGGGAATAGGTGCTTAGAGCATCCCCCCGCAGACACACAATGACCCGGGCACCAACGCCATCCCCCGATGCCGCCAAGACCGATCCTGATAATACCAAACCCAGGACAGCCATCATCAAAAAGATGTGCAGTCCATAACGTCCTTTTCTCCCCATCATACCCTCCTCATCGCTAAATCTTCTTCCTTTACCGCTTTTTCGTTATGGGCTGTCCCTCAAAAGCCTAGGCAAACAACACCCGGATGTAATCCTTCATATAGTCCGGCAGATCCGGCGGACGCCTTGCGGAAATGATATTGCCGTCCACCACCGAGGGCTCGTCCACCCAGGTGGCCCCGGCATTTTCCATATCATCCCTAATGCCTGGGGTACTGGTAACGGTCTTTCCATCTAAAATGCCCGCTGAAATCAGCACCCAGCCGGCGTGGCAGATTTCACCCACGGGCTTGCCCGCCTCATAGATGGCCCGGACCATATCTAAGACCACGGGGAAGCGGCGCAGCTTATCCGGGGCCCAGCCGCCGGGCACCAGAATGCCGTCGTAATCCCCTGGATCAATATCCCCAAAGGTGTAATCCGACACGCAGGGTACCCCGTATTTGCCATGATAGGTATGGCCGGCTTCCTCGCCCACCACATCCACCACGCAGCCTTCTTCCCGGAGCCGGTGCACCGGGTACCATAATTCTAAATCTTCAAAATCCTCACTGATAAGGGCGATTATTTTTTTATTCATCGCAATTCAGCCTCCTCTATCTTATTGCTTATTATTATAGCATTTTTTTTAATCGGATATCACACACAAGCCTATCCCATAAATTAGTCTCTCTTCATTTCTGTCATAAAGTCTGGATAATACAGCTGGCACATGTTTTTCCCCTTTTTCTTAGCATCGTACAATGCCAAATCTGCATGATGATATAAGAGATCAAAGCGCATGCCATGCTGGGGCGTGATTGCCATTCCAATGGAAACACTCAAAGAAATACCATCGCCATTTTCTTCCCACTCCTCCATGGCATCGCAGATCTGAGTCCCACTGAGCAGAGCCAGATACTCCGTTTCAATCTTCGGGGCAAAAATAACAAATTCATCCCCACCAAGGCGGGCGATATAATCTTCTGCATCAAAATAATCCCGCAGCACATCCGCCACATATTTAAGGGCTAAATCCCCCTTGGCATGCCCCAGATAATCGTTAATGGCTTTAAAGTCATCAATATCCAAGACGTAAAATGCCCCATGGTGCCACTCATTTTCTGCCAGGGCCGCATTGACTTTTTCTTCAAAGGCACGGCGGTTCAATAGTCCGGTCAGGCATTCCCGCTCGGTCTTTTTCATGAGCTGCTCCGCCTCCGCCCGAAGGCGATTTTCCTGCTGTTTGGCCCAGGTTGCATCTAAAAATACCAGCTGCATCACCCAGCCTCCACCAGGCTTACTCAGGACGTTCATACTCCCCGACACCCAAATAAGAGCACCGTCCTGCTTCAACAGCCGGCATTCAAAAGTCGTCTCTCTTTTTTCTTTTAGTACCACTTCTATTTGACCAGCTAGATGATCCTGATCCTCAGAAGCCACAGAGCACAGCCAGTCCCGTCGATTGGAGTCCCAAGAGAAACCTTTTTTACCATAACCCAGGATTTTATAAGCGGCTTTATTCATATTTAAAATTCTAGGATGATTATCACAGCTGCATTGTACAATGCCACAGGGGACGCTTTGATACAGGTGATCTAAAAATACATACTGCTGGCGGATAAAATGCTGTTTTTTTGCCAGTTCACGCTCGAGTTTAAAGTCCTTGGTAATATCTGAAAAGGTACAGTAGACCAGACGGTGTTCTTTGTTTTTCTCGATCATCCGTGCCCGAACGTGGAGCCTCCCAATACTGCCATCCCACCGCACTATTCTAAAATCCCCTTTAAGAATGCGATTTCGGCTGAAACTGGCCATCACAGCCTTTACCAGCCGGTCCCGATCATCGGGATGAACCAGAAGCAGGATTTCATCTTGAAAACGTGTATTAAATGTCTTCCAATCATAACCGCTATAGGCTACCGCCACCTCATTGATCATCTTCAGTGCCACCTTGTAGCCAAAGATGAGTATGGCCACCCCCTCAGGCATATTGTTAATGGTTTCCTGGATGATTTGATTGTTCTTCATACACTCACCTGTCTTTTATTTTTCTGTTTCTTCTCATCTTCTTATATTTATTATCTATCTTGTCCGTATTCTGTCAAGTGGAATTATTTAACATCTTATATATCATGTCCTAATCACCCCAGGGGCAGCACCACTTCCGTAATATATCGGCTGGGATCCTGGTGCTGGGGCGGACCTTCAAGATAAATATGCCGGCAGACCCCCGAAAGCTTTATTCCATTCTTTCGGGCATGGGCCACCAGCCGATCCCGCACCTCTGGAATGGATGTATAATCACCATGGTAATACATTCCCAGGGCCTTGACCTCCGGCAGCACCCGCACCCCTTCCCCCACACTGCCCGGGAGTATGGCCACACAATAGGTAATGGTGTCAGGGCTTTCCAGCGGGTATGAAATAAAGTACATGCGCTTGGTCGTGTCCGAACCGTACAGGGTCATGGCATCATGAATGATTTCACGCAGGTGGGTCATACGCATTGCCATAGTGCAAGCCTCGTAGGTTTTACAATACACGGTTTGCCCCGGAATGGTCATCAGTCCGATTGCATTGCTTCCTTCATCCTTGACCCGGGCCTTTAATTTTTCAATGCTCAAGGATAACTCATCCCGCATTTTCTCCAGGCGTGCAATCATTGGCCTTAAATCTGCGCCATCATCGTAATATTGAAGGATTTCATCCAGGGACAGTCCAAGGTTTTGCATAGTGCGGATGGTACGGATCCGGGTCAAGGTATCCATGGAGTAATAGCGATTTCCCTTTACTCTCCCGTTATCACTCCGTACATCGGCATTTAAAAGCCCACGGTCTTCGTAGTTTAAAATTATACGCCGGGTAATTCCCAGGGCCTTAGCTGCTTCACCAATGGAAAACATATATTTCTCTTTCATTTTTGTTTTTGCTCCTTGCATCGAACATCAGTGTATAGTGTATGCTTAAGTATACTACAGATAATGTACCCTGTCCTATCTTTTCGTAAAAAGCAAAGAAAAATAGAATAAGATGGTATTTCAATGAAAAACCAGGAGGATTTTAATGAAAAAGAAATTGCTTTATATTGTGATGGTGGCTGGCCTGTTACTGGCCTGCTCCACCGGGGGGGCCCTTGCCCTTGATGCCGCTACCGTGACCCCCGTCACCCTAACTCCGGAAGTGGCCACTGTCGAATCTAAAACCTATGACGGAAACACCGTTGGTCGCGGGACCCTCACCCTGAAGGGCGCTTCTGAAGGGGACACCCCCACAGCAACGGGTACCTTTACCTGGACCGACAAGGCTGCAGGAACAAGCAGCATTAACGTCACAAACATCACCTTAGACCCAGAATGGACCACGAATTATACGCTGTCCACCACAGAATTAAGTCATCAGGTTGTCTCCGCCAGCATTGCCCCGCGGCCGGCCGACATCACCTGGAATTATACACCGCCCTTTATCTATAATGGCGCCTACTACGCCGTCATCCCCCAGGTGCAAAACACCGTCCCCGGCGATATCATCAACACCATTACAGAAGGCGGCTCCAACTTTGACGCCGGAAACTACACCGCCAATGTAAGGACTTTGACCAATCGCAACTATACCCTGGAGGGTGCCACCGGCACCTCCCTCAATTGGAAAATTTTAACCACAGTGGATTTTGATCCTGCCGGGGGCACCCCTGCACCCGCCAGACAAACCCCTGCCTATGATGACCCCGTAATCCAGCCTGAAACCATCACTAAAGAAGGGTATCTCTTTGGGGGATGGTACGATGACGGAAGACTCTGGAACTTTGATATTGATCTCGCGACACAAAACAAAACCACCCTCACCGCACATTGGATTGAAAACCCCAAAGCCCTGACCAGCTTTACCCTGAACGGAAGGACCGGTACCATCAATGAAGACGCCGGCACCATTGAGGTCACCCTTCCCGGAGGGACTGACCTCAGCGCCTTAAAGGCAACCTTTTCTGCCAGTGCCGGTGCCACCGTTAAAGTGGGGCAAGCTGTGCAGGAAAGCGGCGTGACCCCCAATAATTTCAGCAGCCCGATGACCTACAGCGTGTACAGCCAGCACGAGCCATCAACGAATCCCAAAAACTACACGGTTACGGTCAAGCTTTTGAACCCGCCCGTCATTGGCGGCATCAAAGATGGCCATCATTATGTCACCACCCAACAGGCCGTCGTCACCGGCGATGCCATCACCGAGGTTACCTTAAACGGCAATCCGGTCAGCACCCTATCTGCAGCAGACAACGATATCGTCCTGAACCTGGCGGGCAACGTGGATCAAAGCTATACCATCACCGCCACCAACACCCTGGGCCTGGAAAGCACGGCCACCGTCACCATGGCCCCCATCACCACCCTGTCCAAGCCCATCGACACCCTTAATACCGATACGGTCAAATCCAGTGACCGTCCTGCCATTGACGGCACCCGAAAGGCAGTCCAGGAAGCCACCACCCCCCATGCCACCGAGGAGGAAATTGCCGGGCTCAAGGCCATCACAGATCAGTGTGACACCCTGGATGCTCAAATCAATGCGGTGGCCCAGGCGATCGAAGCGGCCAATAAAATCGCCGCTGGCATCAAAGCCGACAACGTCCAGCCCGGTGATAAAGCCGCCCTGGAAGCCTCAAAGGCAGCCCTGGAAAAGGTATTGGCTGATTACCCGAACAACTTGACCCCAAAGGAACGGCAGACCTTAACGGAACGGCTGCAAGAAATCGCAGGGGTCATCACCCTGGTGGATTATGCCCAGCTCCCGCTGACCGAAAAAGCCCAGGGGGTTAGAACCGGATTAACCGGCTCCCCCGCCACTGCTGCCATCGTCATCCTAATGGGTGCCCTCACCCTTGGCAGCGGCTATCTCTGCACTCGCAAAAAACACTAAAACGCCATTGAAAAAACAGGTGTGGCCCCCGCCTCACCTGTTTTTTCATGCTTTATTTTAAAATTCCACGGACTTCATCGATATTGTCCAGACCTTCCGCTTCGCAGTAAGCTTCCAGCCCATCGATAATCGCCACAGCGGCTCGGGGATCCACAAAGTTCATGGTCCCTACCTGGACACAGGCGGCGCCGATCATGATGAATTCCAGGGCATCCTCCCAGGTGGAGATGCCCCCCATGGCCATGACGGGGATATCCACGGCATTCACCACCTGATGGGTCATGCGCAGGGCCACCGGGCGCACCGCCGGGCCGGAAAGTCCGGCGTAAACATTATCGAAGACGATTTGCTTCTTCTTATAATCCACGGCCATGGCCTGGATGGTGTTAATGAGGGAGATCCCACTGGCCCCCGCCCCTTCACAGGCTTTCGCAATTTCTGCAATGTCCGCCACATTGGGGGACAGCTTAACCATGATGGGGTGGTCCGAAGCTTTGACCACCTTCTCAGTGATGTCCGCCGCCATCTCCGGCCGGATCCCGTAGGCCATGCCCCCGGCCTTGACATTGGGGCAGGAGATATTCAGCTCAATGAGCTGCACCGGGATGGTATTCAGACGGCGAATGGCTTCCAGGTAGGAGGCTTCATCCTTCCCCCCCACATTGACCACGGTCACCGTGCCGATCCCCGAGAGATGGGGCCATTCCTTTTCGATGAAGGCATCCACCCCCGGATTTTCCAGACCGATGCTGTTGATAATCCCCGAGGGGGTCTCCCAAATGCGAACACCGGTATTGCCCTCCCGGGGCTCCAGGGTGAGCCCCTTGGAGCACAGGCCGCCCAGCCGGGCCAAATCATAATAAGCCTCGAACTCCCGGCCGAAGTTAAAGGTCCCTGATGCGGTGAGTACCGGGTTTTTAAAGCTAACCCCGGCAAAGGTTGTTTTTAATCGTTCGCTCATCGCCCAAGCACCTCCCGGGGAAAGACTGGACCATCTTTACAAACTTTTTTGTTTCCTTCGACGGTTTTAATGGAGCAGCCCAAACAGGCCCCCATGCCACAGGCCATCCGGGCTTCCAGGGAGAGGTATACCGGGTTCTTTTCCGGCACCGCCTGGCACAGGGCATCCATCATCACCCGGGGGCCACAGGTAATAAAGGTCTCACCCCGTTTGGCCTCCACCTGAGTGGTAATGATCCCCCCCACATCCACCACCACCTCGTCGGCGATGGCATCAAAGGCCTCTACCCGATAGGCTTCGCTTGAAAAGCCCAGGTACACCCGAAGCTTTTTCTTGGGATTGGCTTCTTTAAACTGCCGGCAGGCATAGTACAGCGGTGCGATGCCAATGCCACCGCCCACCGCTACCAGAGGGGACTCCACCGCTGGAAAACCATTGCCGTAGGGGCCTTCCAGCTGAATGGCGTTTTTGGGCTCCATGCCGGAGAGGATAGCGGTGCCCTTGCCCACCACCTGGTATAAGAAAGTCACTACCCCATCCTGATAATCGTGGACGGAGATGGGGCGGCTCAGCAGCGGGTCCGTTTCCCAGGCCCGCACCATAAAGAACTGGCCAGGGGACACCACGCCCTCCCAGGCCACTTCCATCATATAAATACCGTCAGCCAGACTGCGGTTGGTTATAATTACAGCCACTTCAGTATATCCTCCTTCATCAGAGCCGTTTTTTCCCGGATGTAATCCACAAAATCCGGGCCCTCGGTTTTGCCTTGGTGGCCCCCGATAATCCCCCGGGAGGAATTAATGACAGCACAGCGGGATTTTTTAAAGATATTGGCGATATCCTTACCTGTCCCCCCCTGGGCACCGTAGCCCGGCACCAAAAAGAAGGTGGAAGGGCACTGATCCTGGAGTGCTTCAAATTCCTCGGGGAAGGTCAGGCCTACCACTGCTCCAATGGCAGAGTATCCGGATTCTCCAATAAAATCCTGACCCCAGGCGGTAATCTGGTCCCCCACGGCTTCGTACAGCTTTTTGCCATCATCCAGCACCCGTTCCTGGAAATCCCGGGAGCTGGGGTTGGAGGTGTGGAGCAGGACGAAGAGGCCCTTTTCCTTATCCTTTAGATAGGGGTAATAGGGTGAAATGGCATCCTCACCCATGTAGGCATTCACCGTAAGGATATCCACCTCAAAATCCCCTTCGAAGTGCCCCTTGGCGTACTGGGTGGCCGTGGAGCTGATATCCCCCCGCTTACAGTCCCCAATGGCAATCTTGCCAGCAGCCCGGACGGTTTTCACGGTTTCGGCGTAGGCCTTCATGCCATCCAGACCCAGAGCCTCGTAACAAGCCACCTGCATCTTGTAGCAGCCCGCTAAATCCGCCGTGGCCTCCACAATGCGCTTATTGAATTCTGTAATCTTCTCACCCGTGCTCCAGTCCTTATCCACCAGGTATCCTGGTAAAAAAGCGGGGGTGGTGTCCAGCCCCACGCAGACGGGGCTTTCCAGTGCATCCTTATATAATCGGTCCATGATCATAGACGATTTTACCTCCTTTAAATGTGAGTAATACCCGGCCCGTCAGCCGTTCCCCCACAAAGGGGGTGTTATGGCTTTTGGAAACAAAGGCCTTAGGGTCTACCTTCCAGCTGTCCTCCAGGTCCACCAGCACCAAATCCGCCGGGTATTTCTCCTTTACCAAGCCGGCTTTTAACCCCAACCGGGCCGCCGGAGCCGCACTCATCATCTCGCTCAGGCGGGTAATGGGAATACCCGCCCCCTTAAAGACCGTGTGATACATGGCAAAGGCCGTTTCAAAATTATTGATCCCCGGGGCTCCGGCAATCTTATCAGCATCGGTGTGGGGGGCATGGTCCGTGCCGCAGATATCAATATCCCCATTCAGAGCCCCTTCAATGAGGGCCCGGCGATCCCCCCAGCTTCTAAAGGGTGGGTGAACCCGGTATTCTAAGGCTGAGGCATAGAGATGGTGGGGCGTGACCTCACAGGTGATATCCAGCCCATCGGCCTTGGCCGCCATAATGGCCTCCAGGGTTGCCTTTTTGCTGATATGGCACACATGGAGATGCGCCCCTTTAGTGGCCCGGAGCAGCTCGATATCCCGCTGTACCGTCTCCGTTTCCGGCTCGCAGTGGGTGGCCAAAATAAAATTGTACTTTTTAGAGGCATTGAGAGCCTTTTTCATAATGGCCCCGTCATCCACATTGTAACCATCGTTGGAGAAGATGGGGGTCAGTTCCCGGAGGGCCTTGAAATTCACGGTTTTTTCGGTGCCAAAGCCCTCAGTGACCGCTGCCACCTGGATGACATCTGCAAGACCCACCGCTGCCGCCCGATCCAGGGTCTCAGCCATCAGCGGAGCGTTATCCATCACTGGCCGGGTGTTGGCCATGGCCACCACCGTGGTAAAGCCGCCCTTGACCGCAGCAGCCAGGCCGGTGTTAAAATCTTCCTTCTGGGTAAGCCCCGGGTCCCGGAGGTGGCTGTGCATGTCGATAAAGCCTGGCATCAGCACCTTGCCCCGACCGTCAATTTCCACATCGTGGGCCGCCTGGACCCGTCCGTTTTCCTTGTAGACCTTCTTGATCTTGTCATCCTCAATCATAACCTTGCCCACCCGGATGCCTTCAGCATCGACGATGGTTACATTGCTAATGAGCGTTCTCATGGCTTACTCCTTTTCGATGAACGTGGTATAGGCGTCGCAGTATTCGCAACGATAGATCCGTTCTTCCTCATTTTCTAAATAAAAGCGGATTTTTCCGACCTTTTCATATTGGGTAATACACCGGGGATTTTTACAGGTCATAATCCCCTCCACCTCTTTGGGAAGGGTCAGACTGATTTTTTCCACCAGCTCCCCATTGCGCACGATATTCACGGTGACATTGGGATCGATGAGTCCCAGGACATCCATATCCAGATCCAGGTCGGTCTCGATTTTTAACATATCCTTCTTCCCCATCTTATGACTGGGGATATTGTTCAGCAGCACCACCGGGTATTCCAGTTGGTCCAGGTGCAGCTCCTGATAGATTTTAAAACCGTGCCCCGCCTCGATATGGTCGATGACGATGCCTTCCTTCAGCTCCGATACATTAATCATTTATGCCACCCCCAGTAGTTTTGAAATCAATGCCATGCGCACATACATCCCGTATTTTGCCTGTTTGAAATACACGGCCCGGGGATCCGCATCCACATCCACCGCAATCTCATTGACCCGGGGCAGGGGGTGCATGACGATCATATCCTCTTTGGCGTGGCGCATCTTCTTTTTATCCAGGATGTACACATCCTTTAACCGCAGGTATTCTTCCTCATTGACAAAGCGCTCCCGCTGGACCCGGGACATATACAGAATATCCAGATCCCCGATGACGGCATCCAGATTGTCCGTCTCCACATAACTGCCAGGCTCCAGCATGGAGAGGAAATACTCCGGCATCTTTAACTCCTTAGGGGAGATAAAGACAAATTTCACATCTTTGTAACGGGCCAGGGTCTTGACCAGGGAATGGATGGTCCGCCCAAATAGCAGGTCCCCGCAAACCCCGACCACATGGCCATCACAGGTTCCCTTTTCGTGACGGATGGTCAGGAGATCCGTCAGGGTTTGGGTAGGGTGTTCATGCCCCCCGTCCCCGGCATTAATGATGGGCATCTCCGGCACCGCCTTGGACACCAGCTTAGCCGTCCCCTCCCGGGGATGACGGATTACTCCGATATCGGCATAACAGGATACCGTGCGAATGGTATCCGCAATGGTTTCCCCCTTGGAAACCGACGAATTAGCCGGGTTGTCAAATCCGATAATCTTACCGCCTAAACGCAGCATGGCGGATTCAAAACTGAACCGGGTCCGGGTGGACGGTTCGTAAAAAAGACTGGCTAATAATTTTCCCTTGCAGCAATCAATATATTCCTCCTGATTTGCAATGATCTTATCAGCCAGTCCAAAAATAGACTCTAGTTCTTCAATTGTAAAATCTCCTGGTTCGATCAAATGTCTACCTTTGAGCATTCTATCCTCCTTCAATTCAAAAGGGACCGGTGGGCCCCACTAACCCCATTGTGTTTTCTTGTGAAAATGATACGTCAAATCCATGAAAATGTCAAATAAAAAGCATCAGAGTCTGATATTGTTTTCACTGGTAATCCCTTTCAATTCACGGTATAATGATATCATAAAGATTATTTCTACTTAACCATAAAAATAGCATCACAAATATTTTGTAAATCGCTATAGCTTTCTCCTTATTATTATGCTATAATATATCGGTATAAATAGATTCAGTACCCATGACAACAAAGTAATTTCTAAAGGACGTAAGGTTAATCACCATTACCTATAAAGAAAGGATTCTGTTGCATTAAAACAGATAACATGAAAAACCATGAACTTAAGAGCTTCTACCAGTGGAATAATTGAAAATTCAATGTTTGATTATGACATTCCTGGGAACAAAGTATCCTTTGATATGATGCAAACTATATCGAACAGTGGTTATCCCACAAAGAAAAAACCCCGGTGCCTGGACATCGGTGCCGATATTCAGATCGATTATGGCATGCTTTGTAAAATGGAAGAAGACCTTTTCCTTTAAAAGCACTCACCCCCCTATCATCACATGGGGGGTTTTTTAAAATAAGGGGAGAAAACGATGCGGGATGGATATATTATCAATTTGTTAAAAAAACCAATGATGGAAGATTTCGACTCAGATCTTGGTATCCAAGAGTCTACTATTGCATGGATGCACTATGATTTTTTCCAAATAAAGCATGTGACTGATTTTAAGGACTTCTTCCTCCAGCCTGATAGTTCCAACCAGGAATTTCATGGCAGCGTACAAAGTATGTACCTGTACAAGCTAATCAAACAGGGGGGACACCACAATCACCTAACGATCTCCGACCAGCCCCTTCACGGGTTTGCCCGTGCAGAGTCCAAATCTGCACAATTCCTCTGTGTCTCACCCATCAAATTCAATCTCAAACCCAATTTTACTGATTATGAAGAGCACCTCCATAACACTTCCATTGAAATCTGCAATGCACTCACGCAATGGCGGAATATGATGACCCAGCAATCCGAAACAGCCTCATACAGCGACCTTGCATTTAATATCTTCGGTTCGTTGGGCTCTGAAGATTTAGTTCTCATTACTTCAAGCGATTCTATCCGCTGCCTGCTTTATGCTGTCGATTTTATCCGTAGCTATAGTCACACTAATCAGATTCCCTTTATTGACTCTACCACATCATATATCGTCAACAATTTTGCCGAAATCAAAAAACAGGCCTTATTTGATTCGCACATCAGCATTTCCCTTACCCTAAATCCTAAAGAAAACAACAGCGCATTCGTTAGAAAAATCCATGATATTATCACGAACAACGGTCAAAAATGTGACAACACCATAATGACAATTTTGGGTAAATTTGACTTCCGAATATTCATCAATCAGAATCAGTCAGAAACCATGCATGCCCTCTTTGATTTCTCAGATTCTCCACTCAATATACGCAACTCAGAATATCAGAAGCATGTGTACCAATCGCGAACCAACTGGCTCTACCCCAGCAAAGATTTCCAGGACCTCTACGACCATTATATAGCCAATCACTATCATCCAAAAATATTACCAACCAAATACACAGACGAGACTAAAGCCTCCATCGACCGGAAAGTAAAGCAAGTCTGTAATAATCTTAAACAGATTACCGAGGGCAGCCAGATGCTGTCCGTTTTTAAACATACCCCACATTTAAGCAAGTTGATTTGGACCCTTTTCCACGATTACTCTAAGAACATGTACAGTATTTTCAGTGATTCATGGAAGGACGACCTCCATTCACAAATCCTCGCTTTTATCGACATTATCCAGAGCCTGGATTCCTCTGGAGATCAGAATCTTTATGCCACCATGGAAGATTTAATCAATGCCATCCGACAGACTTATGTCCATGTGAATCAGGCCAATCGGATGTTCTTTGAGATCTCCGCAACAAACTTGAGGTATACCGGCTCCTTTAACAAGGTATTAAAAACCTACTACGGTATTATTCGCTGCATTATGAACATCGGCTACTCATTCCACCGCTACAGCAATACAGAACAATCCAAACTGGTACCAGTGGTCAGTTTTGAGTACACCCCCAAGATTAAAACCCGTGCATATGGTAATGCATCCGATGTTAAAAGTAAAAAAATCATCCAATTCATGCTGCCTTATGCCGCTCTGACTGATATCCCTAAATATACTGTTTATTTATTTCACGAGGTATTCCACTATATCGCACCCGTAGATCGAAAAATCCGGAATATACAGTACGCTAAAATGTGTCTAGCCCTATGGTTAAGGGAGGTCCTAAAAGCATTTTTCACAAATCTGCTGAAGAACTTCACACCACAGGACTATACATCTTTGGCAGAGGTATTAGGTGATGGTACGGATATCAACAATTGGTTGGAAATTCACTCCAGCCAAATCATCGAACACCTCTGCCGTTTAGATGGACAAGGCATTGGTACCTCTATTGAAAATGATGTATTCCATTCCTTCATAGAGTCCACCAAAAGCCATAACCTACACAAACTCACCTTTGCCAATTTAAATGAACTCCTTAAAGACCAGTTACTTCGAGAACCGATCCGGGATGGTAATTCCTTCGATTGGTGTGTGCTCCTCCTCGAACAATACATTCAAAGTGTTATGAAAACCGGCACCCTTCACTTTGATCCAACAAACATTCCAGATAAAGACAGATCCGCCTACACTGTTACATATAGCCAGCTCTTCAAAGGTCTCATGGCACAAAATAAACTGAAAAATTTTAAACAAATTTTTGGGCAAATTAGAGGAATTATTAATTTTGACCATCTGGAAATGCTATTTGACTTCTATGCCTTTGAGGGTAAGGAAGCTGCCTGCGATTTCTTTATGATCAATGCCCTTAACATCAATAAGTATGCAGATTACCTCTATTATATCTTTCAGCTGTATTTTGATATTAATGTCAAACTGGATGTAAATGAAATTTTCATCAAAGACTCCAGCATGCTCAGATTCGGGTTAATCAGCACGATTTATTACCGTAAATCGTCAATGTTGGACGGGCAGGGTTTGTTGGACTTTTTTGATGAAATCACCGTAGATGACCTCATACGGAACAAAGAATACAAAACAGTCTACGCTAGAAACTATGCAAATGAATTCCTCTTATATTTCAGGAATCATCTCTCCCGCTATCTCGCACTAGAATGGCAATGCGGCACCATCACCTTAGAGGACTGCCTATTCGACCTTCTGAGTATCAACGACCATAAAAAACATATGAGCAATGCAGGAAAAACTGAATGTAATAAACTCCACACCCTAACATTACTGAACAAGCCCTGGAATGACACGCTATCACCCTCCCAAGAGGCATTCACAGTAAATATGGCCTTTATTAACCAATTCCTGCTATACGACTCAGATTATTACGATACCCGTATAACCGAAGCACAATCATTACTCCTTCACACTATACCAAGCACATCCGCACCTCCCCACACCGCTAGGATGACTGTGCGAAATATTCAGGAATACATTAACGCTGTCAGTTTCGGTGCCAAACAAATTGGTGCGACCACCGATCCCGGTAAAAACACCCCGATCTGGTATCGGGGTGAAAGTAAAGATAATTACAATTTATTGCCCAGTTTATTTCGAAACGAGAACTATAAAATGTTGCCTCGTGCGCAGATTCTGGGATATTATGATCTCTTCCGACACCATGGCCTCACTTCCATCGAACTAGCAGGGAGTAATGCCTTAAACAGTGTTGATATCGCCGTGTGTATGCAACATTACGGATTACCCACCCATTTACTGGACTGGTCCGAAAATGCCATGATTGCATTATACTTCGCCCTTCATCCTGAACAGAATGAGATGTCAAAAAAAGAAATGGAATACTCCAACCTACAAAACAATAAAGCCGTCTACCTCCTTAATCCAGAGCGAATGAACAAAGTACGGGCAATCCTGAAAAAACTTTGTGCAAAAAACATATTCACGGAAGCCGCCCTAAAAAAACACTATACCCTCTACCGTAAAGAATTAGACACCTACCCCATTGTCGATTTATCCAATGACCACTACCAAGAGGTTTTTCCAGAATGCTATCCCATCCTTAACAAAGGATGTGACAAAATAAAAGTCACCAGCGGCCGTTCCTGCTCGTCATGTGCGACTATCAAAAGCTACATTAAAGATTTATCCGACAGCTTTCCAGTGGCTAGTTTGACATCTCTAAGCAACGCACGGATCAAAGCACAATTCGGTACCTTCACCGCATTCGACCTGACAACCTTATATGACAACACCCCAAACCTCAGGGCAATCGAACGCTATAAGTGGGCTTCGCTCAATGAAATTCACAACCGATACCTTCAATTCACCAGCACCTATAACCTTGATTGCGAGCCTTTCCTGTACAAGATTACAATCAGCAAAGATAATATCGTGCAAATGCAAATCGCCCTAGCCCGGATGGGCTTCACAAAGATGCGACTCTATCCCGAGTTGGAGCGCATTTGCCAAGAAGCTAAGGATATGATCAATCATTACTATGAATAATCATCTTCAAAAAAATAAACTTTGGGTTGAAATAGGCATTTAATGGGTTTCACTGGTAATCCCTTTCAATTCACGGTATAATACTATCAAAACCAGAATCGGAGGATATGCCATGTATTACGTTACTTATCAATACGCATCTTTTTCAGAAGCCGGCATCCTGACTTCGGACCAAAAACGCGTGGTCCCCGTCACCACCATCGGCAAGGTCATGGGGCTGAAGCTTCCCGAAAAAATGATCGACTTCATCACCCTGGCCGATGATGACCTCATTGCAGAAATTGAAGCGGCCATGCTCCAAAACCCAGACATGGGTATCCGCCGGGATAAAATACGCCTCCTGGCCCCCATCCCAAAGCCCCCCCGCAACATCTTTTGCCTGGGTAAAAATTACGCTGAGCATGCCGCAGAGATTAAAAATGTCCCCGGGCTTTCCGGTGCCCCTGCTGCCCCCATCTATTTCTCCAAGCTCTCCTCCTCAGTGATCGGGCCGGATATGCCGATTCTGTCCCACGCCAATATGACGAAACAGGTGGACTACGAAGCCGAGCTGGCCGTCATCATTGGAAAAAAGGGGGCCGACATCCCCAAGGAAAAGGTTGAAGACTATATTTTTGGCTATACCATCGCCAACGACATCACCGCCCGGGACCTCCAGCGGAAGCACTCCCAATGGTATAAAGGAAAATCCCTGGACACTTTCTGCCCCATGGGTCCGGCCATCGTCCACAAAAACGCCATGCCCCTGCCCTTGGATTTAGGGATCCGGTGCTTTGTCAATGACGAGCTGCGCCAGGAATCCAACACCAGCAAAATGATCTTCGATATTCCCTATATCGTCAATAACCTCTCCCAGGGGGTCACCCTTTATCCCGGGGATATTATTTTAACCGGGACCCCCGCCGGGGTAGGCGTCGCCCAGGACCCGCCAGTATTCTTACAGCACGGCGATGTGGTAAAAGCCGAAATTCAGGGCATTGGCACCCTGAAGAATACTATTCGATAAATTCCTGTAGAAAAGCTGAATAACAAAGCGGATAAAGCCAAACTAAAGGTTTATCCCTTATCATCAATCAAGAGATGTATATCTCCCCTTTTTCTTTTCATTCCTAATTTTTTGCAAAAAGCGCCTGGTCTCCCCCAGGCGCTTTTTGTATGCTTTTTCGTCTATTTCTGCAATAACCGACGGCCCAACAGCACTGCTATACCAAGGATGACCAGAACCCCAAAATAGATTTCAGCCGTTCCCTTCTGTACTGGTGTATAGCCTGTCCCGGGGTTTTGTGCCTTCAGCTTTGAAGGGGTATCCATGGTGTTACTGCCAATGCTGATTCCCGGCTCCTCTGGCCTTGGTTTTTCCGTAACGCCCCCCAGATTCAACGCCTTGAAGCTGTGCCACTCATCCTGGTGCATCACACAGGGACCCAGGGAAAAGGTTGGCGGATAAGAGGTGGAACTCCCTGTCTGGTTGTAATAAAAGTCCCAATGTGCAATGGATAAAACCACATCCTTTGCCTCACCTTCGCCTTTAAGCAGACGCGCCCGTTTCAAATGCCCCATTCCCTGGTCAAAAAGCACATTAAAATGGGTGGGCGTCCCACTCAGCCAGGTCCCCTCCGGCAAAAATTTCTTCAGAGCGATGCGCTGGGTGCCTTCGCTTCCCTCTACCTCCAAAATCAAATCATCGGCCAGCACCCGCTGATTCTCCAGTGCCAGGGTCACCCCAAAGCTATTCACCGGTTCATCCCCTAAGAAGATGGGGTAACTGACGCCCTTAAGGGGCAGCCACTGGTTCATTTGCCTGTTAGCGGTGGTTTGGGGGAACCCGCCAATGGTCTTCTTCAAAGACATCAGGTAGTATTCGGTGAGCTTAGCCCCATCACTTTGATCCCGGTCCTGGCGTTTAAGCCACAGAATCTCCGGAGCATTCAGAGCATTCCCCAGGTTCAGGTAATAACTCCCCTGGTTATCCTGATAACACCCGGACAAATCCATCCAGGGGATATCTTCCGTCAAAGGAGCCTGATTCCTGTCAGCCAGGGCGGCCTGCAGCCCGCTCATGACCGATGGGCTGAAATTGCCCCAAAGGGATAAACGGACTACCCGATCATCCATATGGAAGGTATTTTGCTCCTCATCACTGGCCGACAGCTCCCGATAACAATCGAAGCGTCCATTTTCATCCCCCACGCCATAGGGCGATCCCATGGCCACCCGCAGCGACTGAGGGTACGGACCATAGCTATCCGTAAAGGTCTCAATTTCCAGGGTTCCCAAGGTTCCCAAATTGACATCGGACAGATCCCCATCTTCCAGGACCATCACCTCCGGATCATCCCCCGAGGCAATAGAACAATCCGCCTCAAAACGCCGTTCGCCCCCTGTACCTGTGACGATCAGGGTGAGGGGCTGTGTATACTCGGAGTCCTCATCCCAATCCTCACTGCTGCCGCCATGGGTAAAGGTAATGTAATAGGGCACCCCATTGGTGTACCGGCAATCCGGCATCATCTGAATATCCCCGCTAATCTGGTTATACCCCAGGGTCAGGGTGCAGTTTGAAATCTTGTGATAAGCCTGGCTGCTGCGTTCCTTCGTGAAATAATTCATGCCAATATCCGATGCCTTGGCGCTCCCGGCCACCGCCGTTACCGTCGTATCCTCCATGGCCAGATGACCCCCGGCATATATGCCGGCACAGTCCCCGCTGCCCCGGGCAGACAGCATGATCCCCGCAATCTTTAAGGTACCAAAGCCATTTTGAATGCCCGGAGCTTCCCCTGCGGCCTGTACCGTCAGCTGCCCGGGGCTGCCATCTGCATTCCCACTTAAAATGGTCAGCATCTCCTGGTTACTGGTGTTCTCCACTTGAATCCCCGGACGGCTTTTGGTCCCGCCGCCTGCGGTCAGCGTCACCTGCCCTGCCACCGTCAGGGATTGCGATCCCCCCTTCGCCTTGAGTACCGGCACATTATCCCGTCCGGTAATCTCCAGATTCTTCAGGGTCACCTCAGCCCCCGTCCCCATTTCCAAGGACAGCCCCGTAAAGGACCGGGGTACCTCCCCGCCATCTAAAACAACCTTCCCCTCGAGATGGAGGGTTTTCCCCTGGAAATCCGTCTGGGTCATCTGTGATAAATCCACCGTAAGGGTGCGCCCAAAGGGTAAGCCCAGCGCCGGTTCCTCCCCTGGAAAATCATCCAGAGACTTGGGCACAAAATCCAAATCCGTCACGGGGCCGTCCCCGCCCTTTTCCAGAACCAGCAGCAGCCGGGCGGCATGCCAGGGGGTGGCCTCAGCCGCCCCGCCGAAGTTATAGCTCTCCGATGCCCGGATATAATTGGCAATGTAGCTTTGGTCCACCACATCCACACCCAGTTCATTATAGGTCACCTGGTTGGCATCAAAGACCTTCTGGCGGCCATTCTTCGTTTTGGTATCCGTATACATAATGGGGCCGGGCAGGTTTTCCACACAATCTGAGGTAAGCAACGCCTGGCAGTCGGACAAATCTGTCAGCCCGCCATTATCCACCAGCCAATCCAAAAACCGCGCCCCCTTCTTCTGACCCCAAGCGGCCTCAGCCAAGGGATACAAATCCCCCTGGGAATCAATGAGCTTAAACTGACCGGTAACATCCTGGGCCGGATAATTTTCATTATGACAATAGGTATGCTCATAGGGGTAGCGCCCCGAGAGATGCCGGACGGTATAGGTGTAAAGCTCCGATAGGGTATCCGCCCCCTGGGCAATGAAATACGTCTTCCTGTTGGCATTAAGAATAACCCCATAGCCCGCCACCGTTTTGCCCTGTCCCCGATCCGGATTATACAGGGTCATGCTCTGATGGATGGCCTCGGGATCTGCCAGCTCTGTCAGCTTACTGGCCTCAACCTCAGCATTAATGGCTGTAATCACCGCATTATACCGGGACAGGTACAGATTGTCATAGTACGGATCCTCCTTCAGGGCCGATTGATAATGGTAATACTCACTGGATAAAAACAAAAGTTGCTGGCGTACCCCCACCGTATACTGATACAGACTGTACATGGGTGTCCGGATCTGATGCTCAAAGGGATACCCCTCGCGCAGCACCCGCTCCCCCGCCGCCCAAAGGGTATCCGTACTCTGGGAATTACTCATAAGGGCGTTAATCCGGCTGATTTTAGCATCCAGATTGGCGCGCTCCGCCTTAGCCGCCCAATCCGCCGCATGGGCCTTATTCTGCTCCGGTGTGGACGCCTCCGCACTGTTGAGGACCGTCTGATAATCCCCATACAGTGTCTGGACTTCATTATCGATGGTCTTTACCTCATTCATCATCTGGGAGTAGCTTTGCAGATCCACCTTTCCGGCAACCTGGTCCATGGCCGACTTCAGCTCCCGATCCTGTGCCGCAATTTGGCTTTTCATCTCCGTCAGCGTCGTCTGGATGCCATCAATCTTATGCATCAACTCTTCGTTGAACTTCTGATTCTGGAAATCCCCCATGATCCCCGCATACACATTAATGGGATCGGAAATCTTTTTAAACACATCCCCATAGCTTGTATTGCTCAGCACCGAACCGGCAATCTCCGTCAGCTGGGCCACACTCAGCCCCTCCAGCGATACAGCATCCTCCCCAGTCCCACTCTCCTGTGCGCATACCATTGGCGTGCCCATCACAACCAGCACACACAACGTAACAGACAGTACCGCCGTCCAAATGCCTTTACATCTCCATTTCATCACAGTTCTCCTTTTAAAAATACTCCTGTACTTTTTATTAATCATACTCCTTTTTAATCTTTTATGCAATATCCATTTTTCTTTCCCATCCAGCCACTTTTCTGATATAATTAAAGAAAACTTAAGGAATCCTTTATGAAGCTAACCACCCTCCGCTACTTTGTGGCCGTCGCCGATACCCAAAGCATCCGAAAGGCTGCTGCCGAACTGTACAACTCCCAGCCCAACCTCTCCCGGGCCATCCACAGTCTGGAAGAAGAACTGGGTGCCCAGCTCTTTATCCGAAGCCCCCAGGGCATGCTCCTGACCCAGGCCGGCCAGGATGTCTATTACTACGCCCGTTCCATCGTGAACCAGGCCGATACCCTGTCCAAGCTTCAGCTGGAATCTGCCACCCCCATCCAGAAATCCCTGCGCATGGCCATCTCCGGCCTGCTTTTTCCCGATAGCCTCATCGCCGATGCCGTCAACAGCATGACCGCCCAACATATCACTCTGGCCCTGGAAGAAACCAGCACCGAAACCCTCCTCGACCGCCTGGCTGAAGGCCAGATTGACGTCGGTCTTTTCCTCCTGCACCGCGGCATTGAAACCGCCGTCCACCGGGGACTCGAGCTCCGGGAACTCATCTGCTATCCCATTGCCAGTGCCGCCATCGCCGTCCACTTCAACAACGGCGACCCCCTGGCCCAGACCGACACCATCGACCCCGGCAGCCTCTCCGACCACCGACTCCTCCGTACCCCCCCGGACTACTACGACTACCTCTCCTGGGGTCCCCTCATCGAAACCTACGGCTTCCCCCGGTTCTCCCAGACCCTCACCATCAGCCACTACCACAGCATCGTCCGCTTCCTGCGGACCCCCGGCACCCTCCTTCTGGGCAACACCCTCCAGGCCCGGGAATTCGCCAAAGCCGGCATCCTTACCCGCCCCATCACCGGCACCGCCGATGAACTCACCCTCGTCAGCGTCCACTCCCGCCGCCTCCAGGCCATCCCCCCGGAAGCCCAGACCCTACGGGATGCCGTCATCGCCTATTACCACCAAACCCCGTGATACCCAAAAAGCATGATTCCCACCCCCACACCCGGTAATCGCTTTTTCCACCCCATGCTGATATAATAATCCTTAATCAAACGATTCTAAACAAGAGGAGGAATAGATTGATGAAGGGAACAAAATTTTTATCAAGTAAAGCGATCCTAGGGATCGTCACCGCATTGGCGGTGGTTGTCACAGTGGCGGGGAGTTTTGCGGCTTGGGATGTGTTAAGTGATAAAGGAAGTGCAACCGTAACCTATCGTTCACCGGTCACAGTTACTGCCTCGACATTTACTGCATCAATTCCCAAAGTTGCAACAGTGTCTGATCTAAATGAAACTACGGGTCCAACGATTACTACCGGCGATGCGAAATTTGTTGTCTCAGACAATGAAACAGGAATTACCACATCCAACAGCCAATTGAAATTAGATATAACTGTAAAAGAGGGTGAAAGTAATTTAACCAGTAATTTTGATTTTACTGTTAGCAAGGGTGAACAACCTCTAGGTACTGTCACATCAGGGAGTGTAACTGATTCGAGCATTACTCTCGGCGAGTCGGGTAACTCTTATGTGATTACTGCAACTCCAAAGTCTACGGCTGATAGCGCTACTCTTGCTGGTAAAACTTTAACCCTAGAAGCAACTGCTACTTTAATAGCAAAATCATGATTTATCATCTTTATTGATAATAGTCCTTAATTTCAGCCATCCTCGGATGGCTTTTTTCAAACCAACTAGGCGGTATTTCCGACTCCCAGGCTGTCCGTGGCTGGTGTCTTGTCCACGCGATTTTGAGACGAACAGGCACAGCCTGTCCGTCGAGCATGAGCGGGACAAGACACCAGCAGCGGACAGCCGCCCCCATTTCCGCACCCTAGTAGAGAGGTACCCATGACCGACAAAACCACCTTTCAAAAAATCAAATCTTGCCTCACCCTGCTGCTCATCCTGATCATTGGGGGCTATACGGCCCTGTCCCTGACCGTCCCGGAACAGCTGGCCCAGGTCATCGGCTACCGCCCCTATATCATCATGACCGACAGCATGAAGGACACCCTGCCCCCGGGCACCCTGGTCATCGACCGCACCATCACCATTGAAAACTTCCATACCCTGAAGCCCGATGACATCATCACCTTTAAAGTCGACGACCTCCGGGCCAATGAAATCTTCACCCACTATTATAAAGAGCTCCAATCCACCCAGGACGGCCTGTGGGTGCGCACCCAGTCCGAAATCCTGGACCGCTACGACGACTACAGCACCACCCCCTCCGATGTCCTGGGCACCGTCGTCCTGGCCATCCCCTGGATCGGCCGCTTCATCCTCTTCTGGCGCAGCCCCTTCGGCCTTATAGAACTGGGTATCCTTGGCATCATCTGGGTCATCAACACCCTCATCTGGCGCCGTCTGGACGCCGCCGAGCACTTCAGCCAAAAGGGCCTTAATCTGGCCAAACCCCTGCGCCTGGACGATATCCACCTCCGGGGCGGTGAACTCCGGGGGGTGCTCCTTAATCCCAACCCCCAGGCCTGCACCGGCGCCACCATGGCGGTCCAGGTGTGGTACTCTGGGGATAAAACCCAGTGCCTGCGCCAGCCCATGCCCGAAATCCCCCCAAAAGGGCGCCTTAAATGGCACTGGCCCTTTGAAAAATCCGGCAATATTGTTAATTACACCGTTACGATTACGAAGGAGGACAAACCATGAAACGCTTTCGGTTAAACACAGCCCTATTGCTCATTCTGTTAGGTCTCTTTCTGGGCCTCTGCGGCTTCTCCATCACCAGTACCTACTGCGCCTGGGATCAGCTCACCGCCACCGCCACAGGGACCTTTACCTTTCCGGCGGAAACCACCCCATAAACTTAATGCTTTTATCCCCTGACCGGTGTATAATAGGGAAAAGAATGAGGAGGTAACGACAATGAGCGATTTATTCAGCGAAGGATTGGACAACCTGATGAAAGGCCTGTCCAACCTGTTCCCCAAGGACGATCCCACCATAAAATTTTTAACGGCCCGGGGAACCGTTGTGGAATTAAAAAAACGAACCGATGCCCTCTACGCCGAAATTGGCAAGATGGCCCTGGCCCGGGATGGGGACACCGCCTATGGGGACACCGCCCTCCAGCTGCGGGAGCTTTTGGATCAAATGGCTGAAGCCCAGGCCATCATCGATGCGGCCAAGGGTCAGAACGGCCAGAGCTTTAAAGACATGTTCGAAGCCCAGACCTGCCCGGTCTGCGGACAGGAAAATCCACCCGATAGTCAATATTGCAGCAGCTGCGGTGCCAAGCTGGGGGATCAGACCTGTCCGGAATGCGGACACACCAATCCGCCAGGAACCAACTTTTGTGGGAAATGTGGTGCAAAATTATAAAAACTTGTGAAAATTTTTTGTGTTTTTTCATGTTTTTATAAAATAACAGTAGCTTTTTGGTTACAATGATGTTACTATTTGTGGATATTAACTGATAAACCATGGAGGAACGAAGGATATAAAATGGGTACAATGACGACACTCCGGCAGCGCATGAGCCGGATGAAGAGTGATTTGCACAAGATTCCGGAAATCGGCGAAGAAGTCGAGGGATCGCTAATCCGCTTGGGGTTCCGAACGCTGAAATCCCTGCAGGGTGTAAACCCAGAGACCATTTATGAAAAAGAATGCCTGACCCGAGGGCGCTGTATGGACCGGAGCCGACTGTACAAATACCGCTGTGCGGTGTACTATGCCAATACCGAAAAACCGGACCCGGAAAAACTGCACTGGCTGTATTGGAAGGATCAATAATCATCAATGAGGGACGTGCCCCACAGGACGTCTCTTTTTTTATGGTTGAAGCTTATTTATGTTCTTTTTTTCTGAAAACCATGTTATACTGAATTAAGATTTATCTAAGATTAGAGAAGGAGCATCTTTCGTTATGGTTTGGAACCTTGTGGGTGAGTGGCTTTCCCTCACCATGATCTGCATTATCATTTTATACTCCCGCCGAAGTCATTATACTTTCTCCCTAAGGGACCAAATTTTCAATCTCAGTCTGTGGGTAATTTTTGTCTCCATCTTCTGCACTCTATCCTCCACCTACATGCTCTACAACTACCAAAACCTGCCCCTTTGGCTAGTTTCTGGTACCACCACCTTATATTTTGCGGTAACGCCCCTCATCGCCATTGTCTATTTTTATTATACGGCCGCCGTACTCTGTTATGACCAAAAAGCCAAGGCCATCCACCCCCTGTGGTATTTCTGCTGCTTCCCTTATCTGCTTTACCTGGCCATGGTGCTGACCAACCCCTGGCACGGCCTGATTTACCAGGTCACACCCGGTGTGGGGTACACTCAGGGAAGCGCCATCGCCATTACTTATCTGGTTTTTTACGTCTACTGTCTAGGGTGCCTGATTTTGACCATCGCCTTGCGGCGTCGGGTGGAACGCCGGGTCATGGCCATCCTTCTGGTCTTTCCCGTCATCGCCTTTATTTTTGTTTTTCTCCAGAAATTCTTTCCCCATGTCATTCTGACTGGCAGTGCTTCTATGATTTCTGCGCTCATTTTGTACCTTTACCTCCAGAGCACCCGGCTATCCATCGACCCACTGACGGGGCTGCTGAACCGCAGCGTCTTTTTAAAGGACGCCACCGCCGTCATCCAGGCCAATCGTCCCGCCTGCGCCGTGGTGGTCTCCCTCAACGAGTTTAAAAATGTCAACGCCCACTTCGGACAACAAACGGGGGATGCCCTGCTGTGTCAACTGGCACTCTTCCTGAAAGCCACCCTGGGGGATATCCCTGTTTACCGCACAAGCGGAGATCGTTTTACCTTTATGCTGACCGGTACCGACCTTCCAAGGACAGAGGACCTCCTCACCCAGATCCATGACCGTTTCGATCAGGCCTGGCAGATGGACATGGTCGAACTCCGGACCTCTGCCGCCATCGCCGTTGCCGATATCGCCTATGCAGAGGGTTCCCTGGATACGGCCATCCGCGGGATGGAGTATGCCCTGGCGGAGTGTAAGAAAAATCCGGAGATGCTGTACTGCCGGTATGAGCCCCAGCTTCGGGCTGCGGAAAACCGCCGGGAAGCGGTGAAGGCGGCACTAAAAAAAGCCCTCGTTTCCGATGGCTTTGAGCTTTTGTACCAGCCTATCTGGTCGGTTGAAGACCAGCGTTTTACCCAGGCAGAAGCCCTGCTGCGGTTGAAGCAGAAGGAGATCCCCCATTTGTATCCCGATGAATTCATCCCCGTGGCCGAGGAAACGGGTTTGATTGTCGAGATTACCTATCATATCCTGAAAAAAGTCTGCGATTTCTTTCAAATTATGGATGCCCGCAGCGATACCCTTGTACCTCTAGACCGTATTTCGGTGAATTTCTCCTTCCTCCAGTTTCTCCAGCCGGATTTAAAGGAACGCATCCTCGATATTTTGGCCCAGGGGAACGTGTCGCCTTCCCGCATTAAAATTGAGCTGACCGAGCGCATTCTCATTGAAAGCACCGATCTCATCACCCGCTTCATGGAGGATATTTCCTCCGAGGGCATCGGCTTCGCCCTGGACGATTTTGGGGTAGGGTACTCCAACACCGAAGCCCTGCTCAGCCTTCCCTTCGATGCCATCAAGCTGGATAAAGGGCTGGTGTGGACGGTGATGGGCAATCCGGACAGTGAACACTTTCTCCGGCATTTGGTCCATGGCTTCCTGGCCCTGGACCGCCATGTGGTGGCTGAGGGGGTGGAAACCCAGGAGCAGCTGGATTACATCGTACAATGCGGCTGCAATCTGATCCAGGGATACTTTTTCAGTAAGCCCCTGGAAGAGAATACCTTTCTGGACTTTTTACAGGCGTCCAGCAGAGCTTAGACCTTTATGGGTTTAGCCCGGAGCCCTATAAGGCAGTCCGGGCTAAAATTTCCTGCCCAATTGCTTTAAGGGACCGGCCGTCCGTAGTCACCGCCACATCAGCTGCTGCCTGGTAGTACGCCCGGCGTGCATCCATGAGTCCAGCGATGCCTTCCAGGTGCATGCGTCCAGCCAGCAGCGGGCGGTCCGCCCTGCCCTTCACCCGTTCATACACCGTCTGAGGCGTGGCGGTAAGCTGGACAACGATGCCGTTTTTTTTCATCAGGTCAATATTGACTGGGTTCAGGACGATGCCGCCGCCACAGGAGATAATCTGCCCCGATGTCTTCCCCAGTTTTTCCAACAGCCGGGTTTCCAGATCTCTGAAATAAGGTTCTCCCTTTTCTGAAAAAATATCCCCAATGGACAGGCCGGCCTCCGTGCTGATGGCCTCATCCGTATCCACCAGGGGCCTTTCGGTTTTTTCTGCCAGCCATTTTGAGACGGCGGACTTTCCGGTTCCCATGAAGCCCACCAAATAGATATTCGGGGTAAAGAACTGATCCATCACCTCGTAAGCCGGCATTTCCTGGCCGGTGTAGAGCCTGAAGGCCGCCGCTCCCTGCCACAGCAGCATCCCCATCCCACCGATAACCTGGCTCACACCAGCGGCTGCCGCCATGGCCATGAACCGTGTTTGTCGGGGATTATAAACGATGTCTGCCACCACCAGGTTTTCATGGAAAAGGGCCGCATCGGTAATGGGGGTGGTTTCCACAGCCGGCGCCATTCCCAGGGGGGTGGCATTAACCAGCACATCGGCCGATGCCATAGTTTCTGCCAAAATCCCGGTGTCCTCCAAATCAGCCAGAGTCAGGGTACAGGTCGGGCAATGGGCCGACAGAGCCTGAATGACCCTCTGGTTTTCTGTGAAGGATGCCCCTCGGCGGCTTAATACCGTCACCCGTCGGGCACCGTCCAGGGCACATTGTACCTGGATGGCGGTTCCGGCTCCGCCGGCTCCCAGAATAGCGATGTGCTTTCCTGAAATGGCTACGCCATGCTCCGCCAGATTTCGCACGAAGCCCTCTCCATCGGTGATATGCCCGGTAAGCACCCCGTCATCATTGACGATGGTGTTACAGGCCCCGATGATTCGAGCCGCCGGGGACAAGGCATCCATGTAGGGCACCACTGCCCGTTTATCGGGCATGGTGACGTTCATCCCCCGCATTTTAAGGGTTCGCATGGCGGCGATGGCATCCCCGACCTTGTCTTCCGGAATGTCGAAGGCCAGATAGGCGGCGTTGATGCCCAGCCGGGCAAAGCTGTAGTTGTACATGGCTGGAGAGCCGGAATGCCCCACCGGAGAGCCCATGAGCCCCAAGAGCACAGTCTTTCCATCTAAATGCTGTTCCATGCCCGCCTCCTAGTCCAAATCCATGAGCTTATCCAGCACAGCCTTTCCCAAACGCCGCTCCTTTCCCCGGTAGGGGTAGCACTGCATGGCGATGTGGGGGTTGTAATTGACCTCAATGATAGCATGGGGGGATTGGGGGTTCAGATAATCTTCGATGATCAGGTCCACACCGCAGATAAAGGCATCAAACACCCCGGCGGCCCGGACAGCCAAATCCTTAAAGACCTGGGGCATGACATCCGTATAGTCGATGGAATCCCCCCCGGTGGAGATGTTGGAATTTCCCCGAAGGGTGATGCGCTGGTTTTCTGCGGGTATGGATTCCGGGGTCAGTCCCTGGGCTTTCAAAAATCCCAGGGCGGCATCATCGAGAATAATCTTGTTTAAGGGTTTTTCGTGATCGTCCCCCCGGCGGGGGTCTTTATTCTTGCTGTTCACCAGCTCCCGGATGGTGGACAGACCATTGCCCACCACATTGGCGGCCCGGCGATGGAGCACTGCCAGGGTTTCCCCCTCCAGCACCAGGAAACGGTATTCCTTCCCTGGAATAAAGTCCTCCAGGAGGATCACGCGGTCAAAATCAAAGGCCAGACGAACGGCCGCCTCCAGCTCTGACAGCTCCGCGGGATGGTCAATGACCGTGATTCCCAGGCCAAAATTTGTGGATTTTGGCTTAACCACCAGCTTTCGGCCCACCCACAGCGGTAAGATTCCGGTGTAGCTTTCCTCTTTTTGAATTTCGATGCCTGCGGGTACCGGGATGCCGGCTTCAGCCATCAGAAGCTTGCTCACGGCTTTATTTTCCATGAGCAGGGGGGTGATATAATTATCCCTGCTGGTTTTGGTGGCCTGCTGGACGAATTCCCGGCGGCCATCCTTTCGAAGCTCAATGAGGTTTTCACCCCGGTCCAGCACCGTCACCGCGACGCCGGCTTCCATGGCCTCCCGCATGATGATCTGAGTGGACAGCTCCATATCCTCATATCCCGGGAGTCCGAAGGTTTTACTTTCTGTTGCCATTATAATCGCCTCGCTTTCTATGGAATCAGCCCCATGAATGCCTCTGTCAGCAGTACCGCCACACAGGAAAATACCGCAACGGTCACCAGTCCCTTGCCCTTGACGGCCAAAATGACGGCCACCAGTAATCCCACCGTGGCAGAAGCTATACTGCCCGTGGAAAAAAAGATGGCCGGAAAGGTCATGGCCCCCAGCACGGCATAGGGGATATAATACAAAAATGAACGGATAAACGTGCTTTTAATCTCTTTTTGAAAGAGAACCAGGGGCAGCACCCGAATGGCGTAGGTCACTCCGGCCATGACGGCGATATACGCCAGAATCATACCGGTACTCATTGGACCACTCCGGCTTCTTCAACCGGGCGGAGGACTGCCCCCACCGCCGATGCCGCCACCGCACAGATAATGATGACAAATCCACTGCCCAGCTGATTTAAAACCGGCAGGAAGGCAAAGGCACAGCTGAGCACCGCCGCGGTGAGCAGCACCGTCCGAATGGCGCCATCCTCTGTGGCCGGAGGAATGATGATAGCCAGGAACATGCCGTAAATGGCAATCCCCATGGCACTGCGGATGAACTCCGGCAGCAGGGTGCTGGCCACCGCCCCAATGAGGGTACCCAGGGTCCAGCCGATGTAAGGCATCACCATAAGCCCGAACATGTACCGCGGCCCCAGGGTTCCCGGCTGGCCGCTGCTCACGGCGAATATTTCATCCGTATTCCCAAAGGCGATGATGCACCGCTGGAGCAGGGTCACCTGCTTATCCATCTTTTGGGACCAGGACAGGGACATCAGCGCATAGCGCAGGTTAATGATGAGCTGGGTCAGGGCCATTTCAAAAAGGCTTCCCTGGCCCACCATCAGTGCCAATCCGGCGAATTGTCCGGCGGAGGTCAGGTTCGTCATGGAGATGAGCACCGCCGACCACACCGGCAGCCCGTCGGTGACGGCCATGAGCCCGAAGGTGATGGAGACGGAAAGATATCCTAATCCGATGGGGATGCCGTCCTTCAGCCCCTCGGTGAATCGATTATGACAGATTTGTTCTTCCACGATTTCTTTTTCCCTCAATTCTATTATGTCCCTTAAAACTTAAATAACGCCCTGCAGTTCTGGCTGGTCTGATCAACCACTGCCTCCAGGGAAATCCCCTTAATCTCCGCCACCTTTTTAGCCACATAGGCCACATAGGCTGGCTCATTGCGCTTTCCTCGAAGGGGCTCCGGGGTCAGGTAAGGGCTGTCCGTCTCAATGAGAAGGCGGTCCAGGGGGGCGTAGGCCACCACATCCGGTGCCTTCCGGCTGTTCTTAAAGGTCAGGGGGCCGCCGATGGACAGGTACAGACCCAGATCCAGCAGCTGTCTGGCCATCTCCACACTGCCGCTGTAGCTGTGGAATACCCCGCCGGCCTGGGGCTTTAGACAGGCTCTTACCATATCCAGACAGTCGCCGTGGGCATCCCGGTCATGGACAATGATGGGCAGAGCCAAACAATTTGCCAAATCCATCTGGGCCTCAAAGACCTTTTTTTGCACCGCCCGGGGAGCGCCGTCATCATAATAGTAATCCAGTCCGATTTCTCCAATGGCCAGGGTCTTTTCCAGGGCGCACCAGTCCCTTAGCATGGGGATGTGGACCGCTTCTACAAAGTCAGCACAATCCGACGGATGAAAGCCCACCCCGGCATAAACCTCCGGATATTCCTGGCTCAGGGCCACCGCCCGCTCGCTGGTGGGAACATTACATCCTGGATTCAGGATAAAACCCACCCCCGCTTCCCGGGCATTCCCGATAATGGATTCCACCTCATTTTCAAAACGCTCATCATCCAGATGGGCGTGACTATCTGATAACATCATTTTTTTCTCCTCAGTGATCATTTATTTTATTTTATCATAAACCCTTCTCCTGGACCATGTCGGTTTTCATTGTCCTTTGACCTTTTTTATATTATACTAATGGCATTGGAAAAGATGGTCAACAGAGATTAGAAGAGGTGAAAATTTTGGAATCACGGAATACTTTGTCAAAAAACGGATTGATGACAGGGCTTTGTTTCTTACTTGGCGATGTGCTCATCGCCTTGGTCTGCCTAGGATTCGTCAATTATTTAGGGATGCCATCCTTTGTGGCAACCCTTCTGCGCCATTGCTGGGCTTTTTTCCTTTTAGGGGGCTTTGCCCTTATTCTGGTAGGGGTCCTGGCCTTTAAGCAATATGAGCTCATCCGCTGTTCTCTCTTTGAGGGCGTGCTGCTCATGCTTCTGGGAGTATGGTTCGGCTTTTCCCGGGTGTATTTGATCTACCAGACCCCGAACGCCGGTGTATCCCTCCTTTTCGGGCTGGCCAGCGGTCTCTTGATCGCCTTCATGGTTCTGATCCATATCGATATGCTCTGGCGGGCCCCCATTAAACGGCTGTTAACCACGGATAAACACACCAAAAAAAAGGCTTCGCCATCCAAGGGGCCTGAACCGGTTCCAAAGCGTCAGCCGAAACCTCAGCAAACCCGTCAAAAAAAGCCGAGCCCTGTGCAATCCACCCGTAAGTCCGCCCCCAAATCCACTGCCTCTTCCCAAAGAGCGCAGACCGCTAAGGCAGCAGGAACCCAAAGGATGGATGCCACCCCCTCCCCGCGCACAGCCTCTGAAGCCATGCGCCAGGCCAACCGTTCCTCCCGGCCCACCCAGGCCCGAAGGCCCATCCCCCGGGGACCAGAGGTCATCCCACCCTCTAAAAAACAGCGGTCTGAAAATTAATTGCAATTTTTTTGACCTTTTTCCAAAAAAAGCTTGCAATAATATTTTTCCCTGTTATAATATATCAGGTAAGGCAATTAAGCCTCACACCTGCGTGCCAATAGCTCAGCTGGATAGAGCGTTCGGCTACGAACCGAAAGGTCGGGGGTTCGAATCCCTCTTGGCACGCCATAAACGTCGTATTTAACAGCCTTCAAGGCTGTTTTTTTATTTTATCAATTTAAAAAATATTTTCAAAACAAATCTTCACTGGTATAAACATTATACCCCTCATAATAGTAACTTGCATCTATTCCTTTCATGTAAACTTCCCGATCATTTATATTCTCTGTAAGGGCTTCTTTTAACAAGTGTTTGATTTCTAAATCTTTAATTGGACTTCGCTCCATTGCTAAGAGATAGTCGTTTTTATCGACTTTGCTCCAGTCCACTACTTTTTTAAGGTTGTGTTTCAGTATTAAATCAAGCCAAATTCTTGTACTGCATCCATTACCTTCTCTAAATGGGTGCGCAATATTCATCTCTACATATTTCTCTATAATTTCATCAAATGTTGTCTGTGGCATTTTATCTATATTTTTCAATGATACCTCTAAATACATCAATGGTGCAAAACGAAAACTTCCCTTTGCTATATTTACTGTTCTCACTTCTCCAGCAAAGGGATAAATATCATCAAATAAATATTTGTGTATTTCGGAAAGTGATGAAAATGTTCCGACTCCCAGTGTATCAAGTATGCCTTTTTCAAATAGCTCGCAGGCTTTCTTCTTACTTATACGTTCTTCTACGAGTGCAAGCTCTGCTTCTGTTTTAATTCCCAACTTATTTTCCAGCATATTAGAATCCTCTCCTTCCTTCAGCTTTATCCCAGGTCGTATCATTATCATCAACAGCATATGGATTGATCGCTGAATCTCGTATGATAAGCCATTAAAATATTATTTTACCATATTCGGTAATCAAACAGACTTAATTTTTTATTCCTCAAAGAAGATGGTGGAAGAGGTGGCGGTGTAGAACCAAACTTAATTATTAACTTTAGTCCCAATATTTGACATTTTGTCCCATACAGTGTATAATATTGCTGAGGTGATTACAATGAAGAAAAAAAATGTGTTAAATCTTATAAAATACCATGCAGAAAATAATGATTCAGCCTTTAGAAATGAAGCTTACGAAATCGCAAAGTATTTTGATAAAACAAATGATTATCAACTATCCGAATATATCATGTCACTATTATCAGATACAAACACATTTTCACCTCAAATTGATGCCAGTGAGAGTGTATTTGTAAAAAAAGTTGAAACATCGACAGACCCACTTCCATTGCCAGATTCAATCAACAGTAGTATATTAGGTATTATAAATGCTATAGGGCATAATGCTGGTGTAAATAAATTCTTATTCGAAGGGCCACCAGGTACTGGAAAAACCGAATCTGCAAAACAAATTGCCCGAATTCTTGAACGTACATTATTCATGATAGATTTTGATACCGTCATTGATAGTCGATTGGGACAAACATCAAAAAACATCTCCGCTTTATTTGATGAAATTTCATCGGTACCTAATCCACAAAAAGTAATCATTTTATTTGATGAAATAGACGCCATTGCCATTGATCGGATTAATGCCAATGATTTAAGAGAAATGGGGAGGGCGACATCTTCTGTATTAAAAGGCCTAGACGGCTTAAACGACAATATTGTTTTAATCGCAACCACAAATCTCTACAAAGCTTTTGATAAGGCCTTAACCCGACGGTTTGATGCCATTATCGATTTTAGCCTCTATACGAAGCAAGATTTAATCGATGTTGGAGAAACTATTCTAAATGATTTATTACAGAAATTTAAATTTGCAGGCCGAAATATACGGTTATTCAAAAAAATCCTGGACTGTATGGATGTGATTCCTTATCCTGGAGAATTAAAAAATTTAATTAAGACATCCTTAGCCTTCAGTGATGCAAATAATGAATATGATTATTTAAAACGACTGTATATTAGTACTTCTAAAAAGAACAGTACCATGGATTTAAAAATATTAAAAAATCAGGGTTTCACAATTCGAGAGATTGAAATATTGACCGGGATTTCCAAAAGCCAGGTCTCACGTACGCTGAAGGAGTAATGTATTTTGAATAACCTACTACAGTTAAAAGGACAATTTGAACAGGCTCCTCCCAAGAATCAATTTGGGCCGTCTAACCTACCTTCCGGTAAATCAGTTGATACTTCTAAATTAGAATCACTCATTAAAAATCTAGAGGAATTGAAATTATTTTGGAAAGATAAAAATATTTTTTCTGGTGCTTTGGTAACAGTTCACTACAACAAAGTTGCCGCTAAGAGCAATCGCGTCAAATCCCTATTGGCTAAAGGATCAAAGGATCCCAATGAAACGGTTGTTGGGGCAAAGTTTTCGACAGGAGATTCACCAAAGCATATCATTACGCATTATATCCAAAGAGATATTTTAACTGAAACAATTGGAAAACTTAAACTTTGCATCAATATATTAAATTCATATTTTAATGGCAAAATAAGTTATGCTACGATTAAAAGCATTAACGAAAAAAAACTTCGATATCAAGCAAAAGAACTTAAACCAGCAAATTTTTTGAAAATAATTATCGATTCTTATTATGTAGAAAAGTTTGATGTTGATCTCGATACGATTAATTTAAATGCTAACGCTATTATTACATTGTATCAAACCGAAGTTGAAACTCAAGAACTTCTCCAAAAGATTGGGATTAATATTCTTTCTGATCGCATCATGGATGAAACAACCATTCTTTTGCGACCAGATGAGTTGGCCATTTTAAAAGAGAAAGCCCCATTCCTCATTTCTATGGCTGTTCATGATCTATCCGAAATCACCAAAGATGATTTTCAATTTACAGATGATGACATCATTAAAATTCCATCGCCTAAAAACGAACCAACCATTGGTGTCATTGATACTTTGTTTGATGAAAATGTATATTTTTCAGAATGGGTTGATTACACCAAAATGCTTTCAGATGAGATTCCAACTTCTGCTCACGACAAGGAACACGGAACAGCCGTATCGTCAATTATTGTCGATGGTCCAGCATCCAATCCCCATTTAGATGATGGTTGCGGTCGATTCAAGGTCAGACATTTTGGTGTCGTAAACGGGAACAGCATTCATTCCTTTACAATTTTAAGAAATATCAATGAAATTGTCGCTAAGAATAGAGATATTAAGGTTTGGAATTTATCCCTTGGCTCAGTACGAGATATTAATAAAAACTTTATATCTCCGGAAGCTGCAATCCTTGATAAAATTCAATTTGATAATGATGTTATCTTTGTAATTGCAGGAACAAATTTAATGCCAGGGGAAACCACCCCAAGACCGATTGGTGCACCAGCTGATTCTCTGAACTCAGTTGTTGTAAATTCTGTCAGCATTGAAAATAAGCCTGCTTCATACAGTCGAAGGGGACCTGTTCTTTCTTTCTTTATTAAGCCGGATATCAGCTATTATGGTGGTGACAAAAATCAACCAATACGGGTTTGCACCCCCACCGGGGAAGCCTTCGTAAGGGGAACTTCCTTTGCCGCTCCATGGATTGCAAGAAAGCTTTCCTATCTAATCGATATATTAGGCTTAAATAGAGAGGTTGCAAAAGCACTTTTAATTCATTCATCAACAGGATGGGATAAACAACAGTATGCTTCAACCCTCATCGGGCATGGTGTCGTTCCAATAAAAATACAGGATATTGTACAATGTCAAGATGATGAAATACAATTTATCATTCAGGGTATTTCTGAAAAGTATGATACCTATAATTATAATCTCCCCGTTCCCATCGTTAAGGATAAGCATCCCTTTATTGCTAAAGCGACCTTATGCTACTTTCCTGCCTGTTCCCGAAATCAGGGGGTTGACTACACCAATACAGAACTGGATATTTCTTTTGGACGGTTGAATAATCAAAAGATCAGAACAATCAATAACAACTATCAGACGAATGAATCTGAGCATTTCACCTGGGAAAAGGATGCCCGAAAGCTCTTTAGAAAATGGGATAACATTAAACATATTCGGGAAATTTTCACAGGTAAAAACCAGAGTTTAAAGGCCTATGAAACCGGACTGTGGGGATTAAGTCTCAAAACAAAGGAAAGATTACCTAAAAAATATGGAGAAGGCTTAAAATTTGGTATCGTCATAACGTTTAAAGAGATTAACGGTGTTAACCGCATCGATGAATTTATTAAAAACGCTCAGCTTAGAGGATGGCTAGTGAACAAAATTGATATCGATACCCAGCTTGAGATTTACAATATTGCCGAGGAAGATATTGAATTTGAATAAAATGATATAAACAAAAAGACGGTATCTATTGGTTTTGGCGAACCGATAGATACCGTCGGAGATACATGCTTATGTTTGAATATAGTTGTGTCCATCTCGGCTTTGATTGCAAAGTGTAGTGTGTGTTATACGCTCTGTCGGCGTTGCTGCGAAAAGGGGCTTGCCACCGGGAAAGGCAGGGGCATTTGAAGCGGCAGGAAAACAGGGCTGTGATTGCATGGCGTGGAGCCGCAAGCGCAGGACTGGTTTCATCAGCAGACAGGGTGTATATGAAAGCCCCTGACCCTCGCCCTACACTCCGACTTGTAAACAAAGTGTCCCGAAGTGTGGCCACATTCCCGGAAAAATAGCAGGACAGCGGGCAACCATTTTAGAGCTTGGCTGGCTTTGCTATTTCTCCAATAAGAAGGAACTGGAACAAGTCAGTTTCGCATCATTCTATAGTCGTTCCATCTGGTAAGATAATATCGCCATTGTCTGTACTTACATCAAAAAATCCAACCTTGTGTTTTTGAGCTAAGCCACGCATAAGTTCATATGCTTCCTCTGCCACCGACCAAGAAAACGCTGCATAAATCACATTACGTCCAATACGGAATAATCTTCCTCTGGAAGATTGACCGCCATTACATCAATACAGAGCGATTTCCAACAAACCAATAGGTGTTTTACAGTTTGTAATTCGCCAAAGAAGTCGGCTGTACCAATTCATTAACCATAGTAAACCATTCCGGGTAGTTTGCCAGTTTATATGTAATGAAATCCTCTATCGTGTAATATTTTTGGTCGATTTCGGGATTGTATTTCTTTCCCTTGCACACAAAAATAATCACACCTGTTAAACCTTCCTCTGATTCTAAAGGTGTTTTACAAGGAGCATCATAATTGATAATCACAATGTGTAATTTCTCATCTGCTTCATTAGGTGATAAGAAAAACTCGTCACAAAAGCACAAGTTTTCTTGCTTGGAAAATGAAATATCCTCATTCATATATTGAAGTAGTATATCCCTGTTAATGCGATATTGTGTACCCGAAAACAATCTTTTCAGTCCGTTAAATAAGTTCACTTTCATTCATCTCAATTTCAAAATATTTGCATAATAATTAAAATATTATACCATAAAATTATGAACGTTTCAAATCGTGGATTTATACAACACAGGAAAAAAAAAGTTCAACTTTTTGTGTCCAATCTATTGACATAGGTTCATATATTGAAACCATGATCCAAGAAAAAACCGGCCTTTCCGGGGGACTAAAAACCCTGGGCATCAATGCGGTGGATATGCAGTACAATATGCTCCTCAACAAAATTCGGGGGAATCTCCCCCTGAATAAAGAATAACGTCGCCTTAATCCTAACACCGTTTCTTCAAATAAAGGATGAGAAGCACACTGGCACCCAATAATAGCCCAACCAGAGCCGCCCCCTGAAGACGCCATGATGATCCCAAACCAGTATTGTGATTGGTTCCTGGATGATCCGTTATGATTGTTTGTGTTGTCTCTTGTCTCTTGGGGACGACAGTAAGTTCCACAGAATCAAAGGGCTTTTCAATTTCACCATTATTCTTACCATCTCTCGCCTTGAGATAGATGGTAACCTTCCCCTCTGAATGGGCCTGAAGCCTACCCATTTCATCAATTGAAGCCACCTCGGGATGACTTGAAACCCATTGGGTGGTTAAATCGTCAATGGTATCTGGAGTGAGGGGCAGAACACCGCCATCTAAGGTATACCCGGTATTAAAAACGGGAGAAAGCTGAATAAATTGATCCACATCCATGATATTTCCATTGGGGATATTTCCTATGGATAGCGTCTCTGCCAGGACAGTGAAGCGGCAGTTGATAAAAGTATCCTCTGCCCGTGCATTCAATACCCCTGGCGTCTTCGGCAGGTTAATGGCATAGGTTTCATATTTTGGATAATCCCCACCACCCAAATCCGATTGCTGCAGGGGATCTTTTAACTGATCTGGCGTGAGGCCATGGATTCCCAATGCTGCTTCTTGCAGGGTTAAGCCTGTATTCTCATGAAAATCAAAGTTATACAGTATTACTGGTGTATTTCCTACCAAATCGATGATTGCATCATGGGCAACCGGAACAAGGGCTTTAGAATCATAGGTTCCATCGTCATCATTGAGTGCAACAATCTGAACCCCTTGATCTGAAAAGTTCTCCGGCAGCTTAAATCCAGGGATAGCGGTGCTGGTCTCTAATTTGATATTTCCCTGTGGGGCCCGGAGTGTTCCATCGTCCATCTTTGCATAATTCATCGTCAGTTGAATGCTCGTCAGTTGCTCCTCAAGGGGGATCGACGAATCCGCACTGATTATCCAAAAGTTATCCCTCAAATCATGGAGGGCACGGTTGCTCTCCATCTCCGGTCTGGTTTGATGAATTTCAAAGGCATTGCTGAAATAACTCCCGTTCTGAACATTCCAAAAAGCATATCGAAAATCCTCCGGTACTGTGACGCCTTTGTATCGATAATCCTGGACATAGATATGGTTATGCATCCGATCATCCGGTAAATGAATATCTCCAAAAAATGAAACGGCCTGTTCTTCAGGGGGAACAAAGGTGGCACTGCCCGCTGTCTGTGTCCCCGATTGCTCAATCTTAATTGAGCGGCTATTGGGATTTGCATTCTCAGCATTGATGGCCACATCCTTATAAAAAACCTGATCGACGTATTCATTTTGAATAATACCATAGCCTTCGGTTGTTTTAATATTCCGGATGGTAATATTTTCAATGTTAACCTGTCCCGGATTATAGAGAACATTCAATGCAACATTTTTATTACGGGTATCTACTCCCCAAAAGCTTGGATATTCAGTGCTGTTATCATTCCCGATATTTTCCAGTACCACATCCCGCATGACAAAGTTGTTACATCCAGCGACTTTTCCTCCACCTGTAACAACGAAAAAATACTCACCTCTATTTTTAGGTACCCGACTGGATCCACTCCCCCCACCCACAGGGTACATATCCTTTCCTTTCCCGTCAAACTTCAAATTCTCAAGATAAATTTCCGGATTCATGAAAATCCAGCGTTCCATTTTATCATCAATATTCGGATTGCCGGTGCCACTGCGGGGTTCTTTGGACAGCGTTGCCGTCGATTCCCCCAGTGCATCTCGATTCAACCCCACATAAGAAGCATTTTCCTTGGATAAAGCGGTGTAATTCGTACTATTCGTATCATTGTAAAGACCATCATCAAAAAAAATGGTGAAATCCCGTGAGGGAACAGCATAATTTAAAAGCTTGATCCTTGTACCGTCACGATTGGGAAATTCCAAATTTATAAAGTCAATATCACTGGATGGTTGAACGGCTACCCCCTCCAGGGAAAATACCTTTCCGTCATAGGAAATTGACTCTAAATCCCGTTTTTCCTCATCATGGGTTAAAAGATAATACTTGATCCCATCGCCGTCATAGTGATTGCCCGGCGCCACATATTCTGCCGCATTCACCGCGGGTGTAAAGGCACCCTCACTGGCTGCAGCATCCCCAGAGCGATAAATCGTTGCGGCTTCCGCCTCTCCTGAAAACAGACCAATTAATAAACATAATGGCGCAACAACCGCCAATCCCATCCGTATTTTTTCCCAAAAAACCATTGTTTTACGACTCCTCTTCTCATCTACTACACACCATAAACATACCGTATATGCGTGTATTTTTGTCGTCATTAAAACATATTGAGCGTACCAAATCCGTATACAGTGGGAGCCTCTAAAGTTTTCTGCCGTCACTTTGACATCAATACAATAAAAACCATTGCATCCGCTTCATCCTTTAGATACAATTAAGTATTATAATCATAAGGGAGTTTATTATGAAGAAATGTGTGTTTCCACTTTGCCTCATCCTATTTTTAAGTTTTTTTACCCTGTTTCCCGAAACCGGCAATGCTGCCGATGGGGATATTACTCTGACCCTGACGGTGCCCACCGCCGCCAACAGCACCATTGCCTCCGGTCGGTCCTTTAGCGTCCAGGGGACCCTGGGTACTGCCAACAATGCGGTAATTCCAGAGGACGCTGTCCTGACCATTACCCTGTCGGATGGGAGCGGTAACACGGTGCGAACCCTTTCCCAGCATCAGAAGAATAATGATAACTTAGATGTATCCAACCCATTGGTCAGCTACTACGATAAAAGTGACCCGAACCGGGAACAGCTCAAATCCGCAGGGATGGCAGAAATTCTCTATGATCCTGCCGACCCGGTTGCTTCCTTGAAAAACGGCAGCATCAAATGCTATTACAGCGATACCCAATTCCGGGGCATTATCGTTGGAGCGACCCATGCCGCCATCGATGACCAGATGAACTATGTGGATGGCGGAGGTCACGATTATCCGGCTCTGGCTGATGGTGACTACACCATTACCGCTTCCCTGTATGCCAATGATGGCAGCACGGTCCTTTCTTCCGACACCATGAAGATTACCATCGGCACCAACCCCGACAAGGTGTTAGCCCGCTTCAGTCCCAGCGGTCATTTTGCCAAAGTCCAGACCTGGGCTGACCAAATGGGCTATACCGTCTATAACGACCCCTTCCCGGGCTATTTCAGCCAGGGGAATGTCTTCGCTGAAATCCTGCCCATGTGGCGAGCTGCGGATATCACAGAATACACCGCCGGTAAGGTCCATATGGTGGTGTATAACATGAAGGCCAGCAGCTCCTCCTACTCTGTGGAGCTCGGTTACCTTCAGAGCGTCGGAGCCATTGCGGACCCCAATCGTTTTGCCGCCTATTATTACGATATTGGAGAGCCCAGCCTGGTGGTGCCAGATGCCGGCATCAGCCTCACCGGGAACATCGTCCCCTTTGATTCCGGGGATTATCTGGCCCTCACCCGGGCCGATACCGTGGCTGACGGCACCCTGGATAATACCCTCAACACCGAAACCCCTGGCATTTTAGCCACAGACACGGATTTAAGGGATGGTGTCACCATTGCCCCTGGTACAGACCTCGCCATCCAAGGCGTCACCGCCCCCATCCCGCTGGATTCTGCAGATGTCGCGAATAACGGAGATAACAGCTATACCCTGAACAATAAAATCTCTACCTTGGTCTATACCCTGGATAACGGCGCCCAACGTTGGACTGAGGAAAAACCCGTGGCAACCCTCAACCGGGTCGACAACAGCGATTGGACCACCCCCTCGGAGCTGGAATTCAGCCACGTCCTGGCCATTACGGATGACATGGCCGGTCAAAGCCTCACCGTATCCGTCCAGGGGTATGATGCCCACGGTGCTGCGGTTTCCGGTACAGCGGAAACCTTCCGCCTTTCGGTGACCGGGCATGACCCCGCACCCACAGCCCCACTGACCACCCGTGAAAATGTCCCCACAGGGACGGACCACCGCCCCCCCGTGGCTGCCCTATCTGCGGTGATGACGGCACTTTTTGTCCTGGTTGTACGGCGAAGTAAAACCCACTCTGAAAGTTAGGGCTTTATCAAGTAAAAAAGGGGCTGTCCCATGCGTGACAGCCCTCAGAGCATCAATAAAATATTCACAATCAGTACAGCGATGCCATAAATCATGAACAGCTTCTTGTAAGCCCAAATCAATGCGGCATGCTCACGGAGTACCGCCACCGGGTGGTAGTAGCTGGCGGTTTTTCCGCCGATCACTTCACCATTGATACCCAGTGCTTTTGCAAAAATGGCGGCCCGCAGAACATGGAAATTATTGGTTGCAATGACGCAAAAATAGTTTGGATTCTGCTTTTCCATCATTTTTTTTGAAAAGATGAGATTCTCTTTCGTGGTGGTAGATTGATCTTCCTTCCAGATTCGTTCCTGGGGGATTCCCTTTTCCATGAGATAGTTCGCCATGGCCTGGGCTTCTGAGATGGGTTCATCGGCTCCCTTCCCCCCTGAAACGAGGAAGATACTCTGCTGTCCTGTTTGTTGGTCAAAGGCCATGCCCCGGTCCAGACGGCTGGCTAAAAGGGGAGTAACCTGATCGTCCGCAAGCCCACACCCCAGGATGACGATATAATCCGGTTTTCTTTTGATCGGTAGTTTCTGATAAAGCATGGCGTACAGTAAAAACCCGATCATCATCATGGGAAGGTAAGCCGCCAGTGCCATACCGGTATAAAAAATCATTTCGACTATTCTGGGTATCCCGTCTACCCCATGGTTGTGCTCCAGCAAATGCAGCGCATAAAATAAAAAGCCCATGTAGGCGGCGATGCATAGAACGATGATACCGCCCAGAAACAAGGATAGGCTGTGTGCAATGGAGAACCCTTCCTTTTTAATGACCACAAGCCCATTTATCACCATCCCTGTGGCAAACAGCAGTGCCAGAATGATAAGGGGTATAACCACGTGGCCCGTAATGTCCTGGGCATAAACATAGCCCGCAATGACGATGACGCATTCCCATAGTAATGTGAGGGCACTGACCAAAAGGACGCAGTTCAGCATCCGCCTGCGTTCGTGATGGACGGATAGCAGGAAGGCGATGATCGTCCCGATGGTTACCAGGTATAATATAATCCGCGCAATGGGATAAAAAAATAAATCCATAATTTGCTTACTCCTTTGAAGTGTCATGCGCCGTATCGGAATCAACGGCACTTATGTGTCATTCTCTCCGATACCTATGTACAGGCCCATCTTTTGCTTCTTTCTTTCCCATTCGTGCAAAGCGCTGATGGCTCTGGCTTTTTCCATGGACATGCGTGCTTCGCATTGTTGGGGGTTAGTCTTAATCTTATTATAGGCATGACAATGGTTTTTATACCGGGTCGTCCAATTTCCACACTGCTGATCTGTACATATCTTCATTCATTTCACCTTTGTTCTCTTCTCTAATGATAATACCGATCAACACAGCCTGTATCACATCGCAATCATCGGTTCAATCATCAGATTTATATTTTTTCTGCCGTTTATTAAATATATTTTATATGAACTTCTTTTAAAAAATTGAAAATTGTTCCAAACGACATGAATTATATCCTAAACGACAAGCTATACATTTTATCTCTCCCTTCCATTATAATATATAATTTTTTATAATTTTTTTGTTTGTTTTCTATAAAGTTTTAAGGCGCTTAGGCGTCATTACTGTGGAAGGCTGGCCTGGACTTTACAGCGACGCTTTATACTAACCGAGGTTGCTTTCCAAAAATTTCCTTAATTTTATCCATTTTTTTCATTTTAACTTGTCGCTTAAACCTGATGATGATAAAATATACAAAAATGATATCGCTATGCAAAGAAGGGAGTGAAGTGCCATGAGTCCGACTCGAAAGGGCAAGATGACCCGTGCCCGAATACTAAACTGTGCAAAAGAATTATATTATGAAAAAGGGTTTGATAAAACCACGATTCAAGCCATCGCCGATAAGGCGGGTTCAACCTTGGGGTCAATGACCTATCATTTTTCAACCAAGGCTGATTTTGTGGATACCTTGTTTTCTGATTATCATGGAGCCATCGAACAAACCATCGATACCGTGGCACCGCGAATGAAGCATTCCGAGTTTATTCGCAAGCAGATCTTTGTGCTGTATATTTATTACCACAATATCTTTGTCGATCCTCAAATCACGCAGTTCTACCATGAAATCTTAAAAAATGACGAGTATTACCAAGTGGTTCGGGGTCAGATGGACTACATCTTTAAACAAGAGCTCTCCCATCTGGGACACACCATCTGCGCCGCTTCGATCATATCGGACCGGGGGGCGCATCAAGCCTGTTTGAATGCCTATTGCAACGGTGAGCTGGATATGACAGTCGACGGTATTGCCACCTTTGCCATCCTCTACACTACCCGTTGTTTACGGGTTTCCGATGAAGAGGCCCGCAAGGATATTAAAGATGCCCGTCGTTTCCTTAAAACCTACGGCCACGAGCTGGAAAAAATCCGACTCATTCCCTAACCCTAAACCTAAAAAAGAGCGCGCACCCCTGGTGCACGCTCACTGAAGGATTTATGAAAACAAGTAAATTTCGAGTGACACCTTCAAAATGGAAACAGAAGAAAATGCCCATGCAAGAGTAAAAATGCTCTAGCATGGGCATTTTTTATACATTAGATTATGTAATCCATCCAATTCAACCACCTCCTATTTCTTGCTATTTTTCTTTGCTTCTTTTTCAAGTACCTTGATGCTGTCTAAATATGCCTGCTCTACGGGAGTAATTGTTTTTTCTTGATATTTGCGGTATTCAGATTTTGCTTTTACAATCGCCTGTGTGTGACTGACTGTGCCGCTGTTTTGGAGCAGCTTTCTGTTGCCGGAAGTTAAAACGGAATCAAGCTGCTGCACATAATCACTCATATACATGGGTTTATGCTCAATAGCATTAATTTCAGCCAAATCAAAATAACCAGATACGAGGTTATTCAGCACTCGCAGTTCGCTTTCTTCCAAATAGTTCTTCGCAATAGAAATATCTTTCAACGCAGGGAGTTCCCCAGAAAACGAGGTCAATCCCATAAATGGCTTTTCCGCATCGGCTCTCTCGTATATGACCTCGGCGGCAGTGTGTCCGTGAGCAGCAAAGTGCAGCTTGTTCTGAACAATTTTGAAGAAACGCATGGAATCTTCACTGTGAGGATTGTAATCCACACTAGTAGCATAAAGGTCAAGAACCTGTCTGTAAAGCACTTTTTCAGAAGAACGGATATCTCTGATGCGGTCGAGCAGTTCTTTCCAGTAGCTGCCACCACCGTTGCCTTTGAGACGTTCGTCATCCATTGCAAAACCTTTTTTCATGTACTCTTTCAGAATACCTGTCGCCCAGATACGGAACTGTGTACCACGAACAGACTTTACACGATATCCCACTGAAATAATAACATCTAGATTATAGTAATCAACGTTGTAATCTTTGCCGTCAGCGGCAGTGTGGGCAAATTTTGCCCACACTGATTCTTTCAACAATTCGCCTTCTTTAAAAATATTGCGAACGTGCTTGCCGATGACACTACGATCACGCTGAAATAATTCTGCCATCTGGTCTATAGAAAGCCAGACGGTATCATTGTCAAAGGTGGCTTCAACTTTTGTTAAGCCATCAACTGTTGTGTACATGATAATATTTGTATTAGGTTTATTGTTCACTGGCTGTGCCTCCTTGTAATAAATGCTTGTGCGGTTAATATCTAGGAGCTTTGCTCCTATAGAAGCCGGTATTTCTTTAGTCGTCAAAAGTTTTGGACTAAACGTACTCTCGTAGTCAGGTCACAAATTTCTTCAGATTTTTTAAGCCAATCAACCTGCATGCTTAATTGACCAACCTTTTTGGCGTACTCCGCTTTTTCTTTGCGTTCTTCGGTGAGCTTTTCTTTGTCGATGCATTATTTAGGAATTCTTTCTTCCGATTGCGAATATGAACAATGATGCAACTGAAGCATTCCTTCGAAATCAATCACCGAGAGGGGTTTAGCATAATAATACCCCTGGCCAAACTCACACCCCCGGGATTTTAAAAAGGCAAGTTGTCCCTCGGAGTCAATCCCCTCCACCACCATTGGCAGCCCCAGGGCCTGGGCCATATGGATCACCGCTGACAGAATTTTTTCAGCTTTGTCATTTTCTTCAAATCCCCGGAGAAATTCCAAATCAATTTTAAGAATATCCACGGGAATGTCTTTTAAGACATTTAATGAGGAGTACCCGCTGCCAAAATCATCCAGGAGAATGATAAAACCATCGGCTTGCAGTTCTTTAATGGTTGCCATCATCTTTTTCGGCTCTTCCATATAAGCACTTTCCGTCACTTCAATATGGATAAATTCCTGGGGAATATCGTACCGCGTAAGGGTCTCCTTCATCTCCTTTCCCAGATTAACATTGTAAAAACTTACCTGGGAAAGATTGACAGAAATCGGGACCATGGGCAATCCCCGGTTCCGCCAGTCCGCTAAAATGGCACAACTCGCATTAAAAGTGTAGTGGTCCAACAGCCGAATAAACCCATTTTTTTCAAAAAGGGGGATAAAGTCATTGGGTGGGATTAGGCCTTCCACAGGATGATGCCACCGCACCAAGGCCTCGGCACTGGCCAGGCAATTCTTTTCAATGTCGAATACAGGCTGGAGCTGGATGATAAATTCTTCCTTGGACAAGGCTGACGCCATCTCTGTCAGAATTTTCTGTTCTGCCAATTGGCGCTCGCCCATTTCCGCTGTATACCAGCCCATTCGCCCAATGTAGTTTTGTTTAACCGTGTTAAGGGCTAAAAGTGCACGATCACACATCAATGCCACCGGCAGATTGGGATCATCGATGACGTAAACACCATAGGTCAGTACAATGGGAAAAGCCTTACTACCTCCCAAATCGGGATTGTTAAGAATCTGTTCTTTGTTTTCTTCCAGACGACGAAGCGGTACACAGATTACAAAATGATCGGATTCCATGCGGGCATAGGTGCCCCACTCCAAATCAATTTTTTGCTGAATCAACTGCCCGATGCGAATCAGGAAATCATTCCCTTTCTTCCACCCTAAAAGCATATTAATCGTGCTAAACCGTTGAATATCCATGACAATAATACACAGGGGATCATTGTCCTTCTTATATAACAACCGACAGACGTCCAGGTAAAACGCCTCCACACTGGGTAGACCCGTCAAAGAATCGACCTGATCATTATAGCTCTGAACCGAAAGATAAATGACCGCGACGGTGAGGGCGCCACCGAAACCCGTCAGGAGATAGGCCGGCATGAACGCCTGAATCCCACCCAGAATGACATTGATGAGAATTGCCGCTAGAATGGTGTAATAGGTTTCCCTTGCAATGCTCTGACGATTTCTCAGGACATACCCCAAACTGATCCCTAAATAAATGATCCCGACAATGAGTTCCAGAGCATTGAAGGGCCCCCGGATATAGCTGCCATCCGCAGAAAAAGACATAAAAAAACCGGTAAAGGGATTGATAATCAAAATACTCAGGATGCCAATCAGGGCAGGCACATACATTAAATATGGCAGGTTTCGCTTCTTTCCAACAGCGACAAAAACGTAATGGGCCAAAAGGCACGGCAACATAAAGCCTAAACAGAGGTAGAGGGCATTGGTTCCATAAAGGAGCCATAGGGGAACGACCGCATGATGCCACCCCAAAACCACGGTGGCAATATCCGTAATATTAATAAAAAATACAGCTACACAATAGAAAATAAAAAGATTAAGCTGTTTCGAAAAACGTCGGGGCTTGACAAGGAAATAGACCATCAGGATGACGAGAATTAAAATCGCCGATATTTCATATTCGATTCGGTAATCAATCATCCGCTACCCTCCAAGATATTTTTTTCATTATATCATTGTATTCTGTACTCCACAATTTATTTGTCAAATCCCTGGCTTTCATTTCAAAAAAAAGACACCCGAAGGTGTCTCGCCTTTCATCGGTCTATTCCTTCCGGGTGATGCTCTGGAGGAATTCCCTGGTCCGTTCATTTTTGGGGTGCTCAAAGATTTCCTCTGGCGGTCCTTCCTCCAGAATAATCCCGGAATCCATGAACAGTACCTTATTGGCCACCCGACGGGCGAAGCCCATTTCATGGGTGACTACAATCATGGTCATATGCTCCTCTGCCAGCTCCTGCATGACGCTCAGCACCTCACCGGTCAGCTCTGGGTCCAGGGCTGAGGTGGGCTCGTCAAAGAGCAGGATATCGGGGTTCATCATGAGGGCCCGGGCAATGGCCACCCGCTGCTTTTCACCACCGGATAAGGTGGAGGGCATAGCGTCAATTTTCCCCTCCAGGCCCACCTTTCCCAAATAGTGTTCGCAGCGCTCATCCATAACCCTGGCACTCTCCTTAGCCACCACCCGGGGTGCCAGCTCAAGGTTTTGTCTTACTGTCAGATGGGGAAAGAGATTGAAATGCTGGAAAACCATCCCCATTTTACCAATGATACCCCGGATTTCCTGGGCAGTGGGATACTGGCCATCTCGAACCAGATCCAGTCCTTCCATGGTGATGGTCCCGCCGTCAGCCTTCTCCAAATCAATGAGGCAGCGCAGAAGGGTCGATTTTCCAGAGCCGGAGGACCCAATAACGGCCACTACATCCCCCTTATTCACCTGGAAGGAAATATCCGTCAGGACCTGGTTATCTCCAAAGCATTTGGTTAAATTGCTTACTTTTATGATTTCTTCCATAATACGCTCCTAGAACGAATACTTTTTCTCAAGCTTTTTAAACACGAGTGTAATGACGAAGTTAATGACGAGATAAATAATGGCGGCTACCAGGAAGGCCGAGGTATTCCCATCCCGATTGACAGCCGCTTTGGCGTAGTGGAGAATTTCTGAAACCCCAATGACGGTTACCAGCGCCGTGTCCTTGAGGAGGGTAATGGTTTCATTACTCACAGAAGGCAGGCACACCCGAATCATCTGAGGGAGAACCACGGTACGCAGGGTCTGGCCCTTGGTCAGCCCCAGGACCTTACAGGCTTCATACTGACCCTTATCAATGGCCAGAAGCCCTCCTCTGAAGATTTCAGCAAAATAGGCGGCGTAATTCAGGCCAAAGGCGATACAGGCGGCCACAAAACGGTCAAAGGTTAAAAGTGGACCAATTCCCGGAATGAGCGGCAGACCAAAGTAGACGAATAATAGCTGCAGCAGCAGTGGGGTTCCCCGAAGGATATAGATATAAACCTCCGCAAAAGCCCGAAGAGGTGCAAAACGGCTCCTGGCCATGAGGGTAAAGAAAAATCCCAGGGGGATGGAGGCCACCAGGGTGATGGCAAAGATGGACAAGGTAACCCCTGCCCCTTCCAGCATGGGACCCATCACTGAAATCAAATAATCCATAAAAATCTCCTACTCCTATTTGATAATAAGGAGAAGCCCTCATCGAGGGCTGCCTCCCAGAACACTAAAAGGGCTTTGCTTTCGCAAAGCCCCCAATCGTATTTGTGACTAAACTACTTGGTCCCGGTGTAAATGATATTTTCACCAAACCATTTTTCTGAAATTTTAGCGGCACTGCCGTCAGCAACCATTTCATCCATGGCCTTCTGGATCTTATCCCTCAGCTCAGTGTTGCCTTTCTTAACCGCTACACCGTACAGCTCGGGTGACAGGGTATCGCTTAAGATGGTGAAATCTGCATTTTCAGAGGAAATATAGTAGCGGGCAACGACGGAGTCAACCACCACTGCCTGGATACGGCCAGATGCCAAATCCTGGAGTGCCGATACATTCTCATCAAATTCCACGGGCTTCCCGCTGTCAATCTTTGTATTAATAGGGTTATCCATTAGGGCATCATAGGCAGATGATCCCTTCTGAACGCCAACCTTTTTACCTTCTAAGGCTGCGATATTGGCAATATCTGAACCCTTCTGGACAACAACGACCTGATCGTTTTCCAGGTATGGATTGGTAAAGTCCATGGCTGCTTTCCGTTCGTCGGTGATGGTCAGCCCATTCCAGAGCGCATCGACCTTATCATTTTCAAGTTCCATTTCCTTGGTATCCCAATTGACGACCTGCAGCTTGATTTCCATCCCCATTCGTTTTGCCGCTTCTGTGGCTAAGTCAACATCGAAACCAATGATATTGTTATCTTTGTCCCTAAAGCCCATGGGGGGGAAGGAATCATCCAAGCCGATCACAAAGGTTTTATCATCATTGGTTGCACTTTCTGAATTGGTGGATCCGCCATTACTGCATCCTGCGAACAAGGCCAAGGACAACAGGCCCAGGATTAGAACCATCAACAAACTCTTTCTCTTCATTTACACTACTCCTCTTGCGTTTAATATAATTTTAAGCTTATTATACACTTCATTACATTAAAAGGGAAGAGTGTTTTCCCAAAGTTAAGCAAAAAAAGGAATCCCGGCATCACATTTTGGGGGGAAGACGCCGGGATTCTTGGAGAGAGGGGTAATATTATGATAGCCCATCAGGTTCTCGCTTCCTGATGAGTAAACATCACTTGAAAATTTTCAGTTTGGGTGTGTAACAAGCTGAAAAGTATTTCTTGATGCATCTAAAGTATACATCCTTATGTAAAAAAAGTCAAGAGTGAAAATACATGAAATTTATATTTTCTTGAATGAAATTAAGGCATTCATAATCTTTGATAAAAAATAAGAAGCCCTTGTACCTTTAGGGGGGACGGTACGAAGGCTTCTTATTTAAAGAGGGGTAATATTATGATTTACTTCTTTGATGTGTCTATAGTATACGCTCTTATGAAAAATTTGTCAAACTGAAAATGTACTGTAATGTAATTTTTTCAGTATCTTTTAAGGCAGTTATTTTCATAAATCTTTAAGAAAACACGAACCCCCAAATGCTTTTTAGGGGGAGGCATTCGAGGGTTCATAATGGAGAGGGGGGTAATATTATGATTGGTTGTTCATCAAGATTTCAAATGTGGGTGTGTGTCACATCGATTGACTTCCTTGATGTGATTACAGTATAGCACCTCATGAAAAATAAGTCAATACTGAAAATCATATGTAATGTAATTTTTTCAGCGAAACTTAAGGTTTCTTTTCCCGATTTTTCTTTCGTTCATTCCAGGGTATAAAAGAACCTCGAATGCCTTTAAGGGGGGATGCATTCGAGGTTCTATAATGGAGAGAGGGGGTAATATTATGATTTAAAACATCAATCCTTCAAAGATGGGTGTGTGTCATCTCTGAATGATCTCCTTGATGTAAGTACAGTATACGACCTTCTGTAAAAAAAGTCAATACTGAAAATCATATGTAATGTAATTTTTTCACAGTAAACTATTTCAGTTCGCTATTTTTTAATTTTCTTTTAAGTTCAGCATCATCCGGGCTTTTTTATTTTGCCGGTCAATCTCCATGGCAACCCGTTTTCTCCTGACATCCTGGAGCCGCTGCTTCAGTGCTTCATCCTCGGAATTTGCAATTTCAGTTTTCATACAATCCAGGGCTTCCTCAAATTTCTCAATTTGTGTCAGGAGTGCTTTCTTATTGCTCATGAAAAGCTCTGTCCACATTTCGGCATTAATCATGGCAATCCGGGTGAGATCACAAAAGCTTCCTCCCTCAAAGTCTGAAATATGCCGATCCTCTTCGCTATCGATGAGGGCGCAGGCGATGACGTGGCAAAGCTGGGAGGTGAAGGCAATTTTTTGATCATGAATTTCCGGGGTGGTCTCCACGATATTGACAAAGCCTAAATCCCGGATAATGGCCTTTAGCCAGGTGATATTCTCAGGATGGTTTTTCTCCCGGGGGATGAGGATATAATTACGCCCCTTAAAGATCGAATCGTCGGCACCGCCATAGCCTTCCTTTTCACTTCCGGCCATGGGATGGCCTAAAATGAAGTCCAAATCCGGGCGCATACAAGGAGACAGGGCATCGATTAACGCCTGTTTGACCCCAGTAATATCGGTGAGAACGGCCTTTTCTTTAAAATCCGTCATATGGGTTATGATAAAATCCACGGTTTGCTTGGGATATAAGCAGAAAATGACCAGATCCGTCCGGCTTAACATCTCTGCCACGCCCTCAGAGGTGCTTTCTCCCCAATCGATCACCTTATCCTGGAGGGCTGTCTCCAGCACTTCTTCATTGATGTCGAAGGCACCGATCCCGGCGGGGCCTTGCTTCCGCAGTCCCATGGCCAGAGCCCCTCCCATAAGACCCAAACCGATGATGGCAATATTCTTTCCTGCCAGGTTTTTCATTTTATAATTGCTTCCCTTCGAATTCAGCATATTTCTTCAGGGTGGTCATTATGCCGTCAAAGGCCTGGGGGGTAATGGCCTGATCCCCATCACACAGGGCTTCCTCTGGGTTATTATGAACCTCGATCATGAGTCCATCGCCTCCGGCAGCAATGGTGGCCTTGGACAGAGATTCCACCGCCCAGTTAAGGCCCGTGGCATGGCTGGGATCGATGATGACCGGCAGGTGGGTCTTGCGCTTTAGCACGGGAATACAGCTGATATCCAGGGTGTTCCGGGTGGCGGTTTCAAAGGTCCGGATCCCCCGTTCACACAACACAATTTGCCCATTGCCTCCGGCCATGATGTATTCCGCCGCCATGAGGAATTCCTTCATGGTGGCGGATAGCCCCCGTTTGAGGAGGACAGGCTTGCGCAGACGGCCAAGCTCCTTTAAAAGGGTAAAATTCTGCATATTCCGGGCTCCCACCTGGATCATATCCACCTCCTCGAAGAGGGGAATCTGGGATAAATCCATGATTTCCGTCACGATGGGAAGGCCGGTGACGGCTCTGGCCTTGAGCAACAGACCGAGGCCTGTGGGGCCCATCCCCTGGAAAGCATAGGGAGAAGTCCGGGGCTTAAAGGCGCCCCCCCTTAGCATCTTGGCGCCAGAGGCTTTGATGGCCTTGGCAATGTCAACCACCTGTTCCTCACTTTCTACGGAGCAGGGCCCGGCGATAACCGTGACGTGGCCTTCGCCAATGGGGACCCCGGACACACCCACAATGGTATCCTGGGGATGGAAGGCGCGATTGGCCTTCTTGTAGGGCTCCTGGACCCGCAGGACCTTTTCTACAATGGCGTTGGAACGCAGCTTGTGCATATCCACCATCTGGGTTTCCCCCACCAGCCCCAGGACCGTGGTTTCTTCTCCCTTAATATCGTGGATACGAACCCCCAGCTCTAAAAGAGCCTGGGTGAGCCGTTCGACCTCAGATGGCGGTGATTGGGGTTTTAAGACGATAATCATGACGGTTTCTCCTTTTCTTCTCTAGACTTCTTTATCCTCAATGGCGGCGTACTTCCGCACAACCTCCATGATCTGGCCAAATTGTTCTGGGAGCAATGCCTGATCCCCATCACACAGGGCCTCCTCGGGATTATTATGGACCTCAATCATCAAACCATCTGCCCCGGCGGCCACCGCTGCCTTGGACATGGATTCCACCATCCAGCTCACACCAGTGGCGTGGCTGGGATCGATGAGGATGGGGAGATGGGTCTTGCGTTTTAGCATGGGGATGCAGCTTAAGTCCAGGGTGTTCCGGGTGGCGGTTTCAAAGGTCCGAATCCCCCGTTCACAGAGGATGACATTTTCATTTCCCCCAGCCATGATGTATTCCGCCGCCATGAGAAATTCCTTCATGGTCGCTGACAGGCCTCGTTTCAAGAGGATGGGCTTTTGCAGCCGCCCCAATTCCTTCAGGAGGGTGAAGTTCTGCATATTCCGGGCACCTACCTGGATCAAATCCACTTCTTCAAACAGAGGAATCTGGGAAAGATCCATGATTTCTGTGACAATGGGCAGCCCCGTTTCTTTTTTAGCAATGAGCAGCAGCTCCAGCCCCATGGGTCCCATGCCCTGGAAGGCATAGGGGGACGTCCGGGGCTTAAAGGCGCCGCCCCTTAACATCTTGGCCCCTGCCGCCTTCACCGCCTTGGCAATATCCACAATCTGCCCTTCACTTTCCACAGAGCAGGGCCCGGCAATGGCCGTGATATGTCCCTCGCCCACCGGTACACCGGATACATCCACAATGGTATCCTGGGGATGGAAGGCGCGATTGGCCTTCTTGTAGGGCTCCTGGACCCGCAGGACCTTTTCCACAATGGCGTTGGAACGCAGCTTATGCATATCCACCATCTGGGTTTCCCCCACCAGCCCTAAAATCGTGGTGTTTTCTCCCTTGGAGTAATGGATCTTAATGCCCAGGGATTCTATTTTCTCTTCAAGCTTCTTAACCTCAGCTTCTGGTACGCCTTGTTTAATAACGACAATCATGGTATTTTTTCCTCTGCTTTCCTGAATAATTATACATCTTAGAAATAAACAAAGACCCGCAGGCATCATGCCTACGGGTCTTCAGTATCCAATCATCATGGGTGGCGGTTCCTTACCACCCCTTTAATTGCTCTGAAATGAATCCGCAGGCAGGCACGCAAAATAGCCAGCGCTATAGTAATAGCCCCAGCTAAAGCCAAAATATGCCTTTGTATTCATTTCACGAATTTTCATGACATTGGTTCCCTTCACAATTTAAGTTGTTTTCATTATAAACCTGTATTTTTTCAGTGTCAATGCATTTTTCATTTTTTTCAGAAGGTAATAAAGCTCCGGTAAAGCCCTTCCAAAAAACGATCCGTCATCCCGGCAATGTAATCCACAATGGCCCGCTTATAGGCCAGAGGATCTGTCTTCAGCCTATAAACCACTTTGTTTTGATACCGCTCCCCCCTGGGTCCATCCCAATATTTTGACAGCCAGCCTGAAAATTCTGCGGTTAATCGGGGGTATTGGCGGGCATAATGGGCCAGGTTTCCCTCATAATCCTCGCACCAGCCAGATAACACCTGATACACCCTTCGGATAACAGTATCCCCGTATTCGCTGTAGGATTTGAGCATGGGGTTATAGTAAATGGTCTCCCGATTAAGATGAAGCACCGCATCCATGACGGCGTAGCCTTCGTCGGAAAAACGGATGCCCACTGCTGGTGAGCTGTGGGAGCACAGATCCGTGACGAGTAAATGGATGATGTTGGCATTGTTAATCCCCGCGGCATCCTCGCCGCAGGCCTTGGCATAGCGGATGACGATATCCGTCAGTTTGGCATGGGCGTCTGCATCCATCCGTCCCAGGATGACCGCATCGTCAATATCCCGTCCGAGATAGGAGATATTATCCGCCAGCTTGATGATACACCCCTCCCAGGTAAAGGGCTCGTACTGCCCCGGCACCTTAAAGGCCGACAGCTCGATGGCATCCTCCCTGGGGATCAGGGCCCGTCCCATAATATCCCCACTGTGGGCAATGATGCCATCCCGTACAGCATAGGTGAGGTCCAGGTTGTGGAAGCAGGCATCCGGTCCCTCTAAAAGCTCCAGGGAATCCACACAGCGCAGGCCGTTCATGCCATGCCAAAAGGGAATATCCCCACCCTGTGGGATGATCCCCTCTTCCTTTATAATGGCGGCGATGGTGCGCTCCCCATCGTGGCCAAAGGGGGTATGCCCTAAATCATGGCCGATGGCGATGGCCTCGGCCAGCTCTCCATTAAGCCCCAGAAATTCCGTGATGATCCGGCTAATGGATGCCACGTAGTGAACATGGTCGATGCGGGTGCTGACGTGGTCGTGCTCCGGGGAGAAAAAGACCTGGGTTTTGTACTTCAGGCGGCGATAGGCCATGGAATGAAGAATTCTTGTATAATCCCGCCCAAAGGGTGTTCGGATATCAGTCTTTCGGCTGTACAGGGATTCTCCACGCATGATCGCCTGGGTCCATTTTTCACTTTGGGGTGTCGTGGCCATCCCCTCAAAGCATTTCCTGTTGGTCTCTTTTAGCATCCTTTTTTCCTCCCGGTGGGTCTTATTATTATCATATCATAGTCCGCAAACCTTCGCTTTAAAAACCACCGTTTTATTGACAATCCAAGGGCCGAGTGGTATATTTCATATCATATTCATCCGAATAATCGGTATTAAAAATACCGCTTGAACGAAAGGGACCGAACTTATGATTATTAATGATTTAACGACACTCATTGGCCACACACCCCTTTTGCGCCTGAACCATATTATAAAGGGGGAAGGCCTGAAAGTGGACCTTCTGGCTAAGCTGGAGTCCTTTAACCCCGGCGGCAGCGTTAAGGACCGGGTGGCCCTCTCTATGATTGATGATGCCGAGGCCAAGGGGCTGCTAAAGCCTGGCGGCACCATTATCGAACCTACCAGCGGCAATACGGGCATCGGTCTGGCCCTGGTGTGTGCCCTCCGGGGGTACCACCTGATTCTCACCATGCCAGAGACCATGAGCCCGGAGCGCAAGGCTCTCCTCATGGCCTACGGTGCAGAAATCGTCCTTACCAACGGGACCGCCGCCATGGGCGGCGCCATTGCCAAGGCCAAAGAGCTGCGGGATGCCATTGCGGGAGCCATTCTTCTGGGCCAATTTGACAACCCCGCCAATGTGGCGGCCCATCATGAAACCACTGCCCAGGAGCTATGGTCAGACACCCAGGGCAATATGGATTATTTTGTCGCCGGCGTTGGCAGCGGCGGGACCATCCAGGGGGTTGGGGAGGTCCTGAAGGAAAAGAATCCGGGAATCCGCATCCTTGCAGTGGAGCCGGAAAACTCCCCGGTCCTCTCTGGAGGACCAGCAGGCCCCCACAACCTCCAGGGTCTGGGGGCAAATTTCATCCCCAGCATCCTTGATGTGAACATTATCGATGAAATCCTCCCGGTTTCCGATCAGGCCGCCTACCGGGCCTCCCGAATGCTGGCCCAGTGCGAAGGCCTGCTCTCAGGCATTTCTGCCGGGGCTGCTCTGGAGGGTGCCCTCACCCTGGCCCGCCGCCCTGAAAATGCCGGCAAAACCATTGTCCTGCTCCTGCCTGATACGGGGGAACGCTATCTGTCCACCCCTTTGTTTCAATAGCATAACTGCGGATTTCCGCTTCCCACCACTTGGCTTGCTTTTCTTAATTCAAATCAATAAACGAGGTAAACACGATGCCCATAAAAATACCTGATAACCTCCCTGCCTTTACCACCCTGGAAAATGAGAATATCTTCGTCATGGCCAAGGGCCGGGCGGATACCCAGGATATCCGCCCCCTGCGGGTGGCTATTATGAACCTGATGCCCACCAAGATTGCCACGGAGACCCAGCTTCTGCGCCTTATTGGGAATACTCCCCTCCAGGTGGATATCACCCTCCTGCAATCCGAGACCCATGACTGTAAAAACACGGACCTTGCCCATCTGGATACCTTTTATAAAACCTGGACAGAGGTACAAAATCAGTATTTCGACGGTCTGATCATCACTGGTGCGCCCATTGAATCCCTTCCCTTTGAAGAAGTGGATTATTGGGATGAACTGGTGGACATTATGGATTGGAGCCTGACCCATGTCTTCTCCACCTGGCATATCTGCTGGGGGGCCCAGGCGGCTCTCTACCACCACTATGGGGTTCCGAAGTACGATCTCAAAGAAAAATTATTCGGCGTCTTCCCCCATCATATTGAACCAGATTATTGTCCGCTGTTCCGAGGCTTTGATGATACCTTCTACGTTCCCCACTCCCGACACTCCGAGGTTCGGGCCGAGGATATTGAAGCGGTGCCTGAACTGATGCTGGAGGCTATTTCCGAGGATGCCGGGGTATACATTGCCTCGGCCATGAAGGGGCGCCAATTCTTTGTGACCGGTCACAGTGAGTACGATGCCAACACCTTAAAGCAGGAATACGATCGGGATATCGCTGCAGGTAAGCCTATTACGGTCCCCTCCAATTATTACCCCAATGACGATCCCACCCAAACTCCAATGGTCCGCTGGCGGGGGCACGCTAATTTACTGTACCAGAACTGGCTGAATTACTATGTCTACCAGGCAACCCCCTTTGATCTGGATAACCATCCTGATTTTACCCATCTTACATCACGCTAACGCACTGAAAGGATTATTACACCATGAATGACAAAACTAAAAAACTTGTTTACGCTGCCCTTTTTATTGCCCTCGCCTTTGTTGGCGCCAATATTAAAATCATGGGCTCCATTGCCTTTGATGCCCTGCCGGCCTTTTTAGCCACCCTCATTTTAGGCTGGGGCTGGGGAGCGGTCATTGCTGCCATCGCCCATTTGCTCACCGCCGCCCTTTCCGGATTCCCCTTTACCCTGCCAGCCCACATCATCACAGCCATTATGATGTCTGTGACCATGATCGCCTTTTACTTCACCATTAAGGGCTGCCTCTTTAAAAAGCTAAACCCCATCCTTGCCTACGGCCTGGGCTGTGTGGTGGCGGTTATTGTCAATGTGCCCATCGCCCTGCTGGCCGTGGCCCCTGTTTTTACCTTACCTGTGGCCATTGGCCTGATTCCGGCACTGCTCCCTGCGGCCATCCTCAATGTTGTGCTGGCCGTGATCATCTACAATCTCCTGCCGGCACGCTTCCAGCCCTTGCCGGCCATTACCCGCAAAAACCATGACCATCAGTAAGTACCGGGACTTAACCCTTGCCTCCATTCCCGGGGGAACCGTGGTGGTGGCCGCCGACAGCTGTGGCAGCACCGGCGAAAAGTCCGAAGATTTTCTGAAATGTCCCCCCTACCACTGCGGGCGGGTTTCGGCACGGGTGGTCCTCTTTGAGCTTCTGTGCATTGGCGCGGAGGTCTTGATTCTGGCCGATGGGATCTGCTCGGAAATGCATCCCACTGGCGAAGCCATTATTCAGGGCTTTTCTGACGAGCTAAAGCTGGCGGGTCTTTCCCCGGACTGCCTCACAGGCTCCACCGAGGAAAATTTTCCCACTTCCATGACTGGGGTGGGAACTGCAGCCGTGGGGTATCTGCCCGGCACCTTTACGCCACCCCATTGCCAAGCCGGAGATATCCTGCTGTGCATCGGTACCCCTTTGGTGGGCATGGCCTTTCTGACGAATACGAAAGCACCCCTGGCGACCTACGACCATTTAAAAGAACTATGGGCCAACCCCCAGGTGCATGAGCTGGTTCCGGTGGGTTCCAAGGGTATTGCCTATGAAGCCCGCACCATCGCCGGACTCCATCAGTTGTCCCTTCAGCTTGATAAGGACTGCCCCCTGGATCTCTGCCAATCCGGCGGGCCCTCCAGCTGTGTGCTTGCCGTGGCGGCACCGGAAGCCCAATCATCACTCATGGCCGCCTTTCCCGCCTTCCGGGTCGGGACGCTTTTATCCCGGTAAATTGATTTTCTAACGGAGTCCACCATGAATGAAAAAATATTGATCATCGAGGATGATGAAAAAATTGCAAACCTTTTGGAAGAGCAGCTTGGGCATTATGGCTTTATCACCCGATGCTGTCAGGATTTCAAGCGGGTCATCGATACCTACGGGGATTTTCTTCCAGACCTTATCCTCTTAGATGTTACCCTGCCGGCCTATGACGGCTATTTTTGGTGCCAGCAGCTGCGCCAGGTGACGGCCTGCCCCATTATCTTCACCTCTGCACGCAGTGACGACATGGACCAAATTCATGCCATCTCCGAGGGCGGGGATGATTATATCACTAAGCCTTATTCCTTTAATGTCCTCATTGCTAAAATCCAGGCCCAGCTTCGCCGGGCCTATGGGGCTTACGCCGCTCCCAACGTGTCTGAAATCCGCTTTGGAGATGCCTGCTTCCATCCCGGGCGGCTGACCCTCCAGTGCCAGGATACCATCCAATCGCTGAGTAAAACCGAAGCTGCTGTCGTCCACAGCCTGTTCCGCCACGCGCCGGATGTGGTCACCCGGGAGTCCCTGCTGTCCACCATCTGGGACGATGAGTGCTTCGTCGAAGAAAACACCTTGAATGTTACCATCAGCCGTATCCGGAAACGTCTGGATCAGATTTCATCGGTCCTTCAGATTGTAGCGGTCCGCGGCATTGGCTACCGCCTGGCTGTGCCGGGAGATCCAAAGCCATGAAAGGGCACTCGCCGTTTTATCTCTTTTGGTGCGACCATTTCTGGCTATTATTTCCTTTTGCCCTGGGACCTTTGGGGGTCTTTTTCCTCTACGGGACCCTCCTGGATGCGTCACTTCTTGATTTTACCTACTACTGCTTTCTTAATCTATTAATCCTGGCCCTTTTCCTGTTATGGCGCCTGTATGCCACCTGGGGCTATTACCAGCTCATCTCTAAGTTATCCCAATCCGGTGAAACGGAGACCATGGACCATTATCAGCTCCCCTACCCCCATAGTCATTTCGAGGGTCAGGTTTCCCAGCTCCTGGGGCATCTGTCTGCCCTCTCACACCAGGAGGCCCTCCGCCACCACCAATCCCGGAAACAACAAAAGCTAGCCATGTACCGTTGGGTCCATCAGCTAAAAACCCCCTTATCTGTCATCGCCCTCACCACCGAGGCCCATGGGAAATCCGCTGATTTTTCAACGATTTCCACGGCGGTCCGACAGATTCAATATCAGCTTGACCAGATTTTGGACCTCTATTCCCTGGATGCCATTGAAAATGATTTCCAATCGGAACCGGTGGACCTCCGACAGCTTTGCAAGGCCACCATTAATGAGCTAAAAGATGCCTTCATCACCGCCCATATTTTCCCGAAGCTCACCGTTCCGGAGGGGACTGTCGTGTATTCCGATGGGAAGTGGCTAAAGCTCATCCTTTACCAGCTCCTCACCAATGCCATTAAATACAGTCCCCCAGACCAAGCAGTCTGTATCCACGGGGCGTCCAGCCCTGGCCAGGTGACCCTGTCCGTTTCCGATTCGGGGATTGGTATCCCCAAGGCAGACCTCCCTGGCATTTTCGATTTGTTTTTCTGCGGCAGTAATGGCCGGGCCACCGGGGAGTCCAACGGGATCGGCCTTTATCTCGCCAGCCAGACGGCCGCGTATCTCGGCCATCGCCTCACGGTAGAGAGCACGATCGGAAGGGGCAGCACCTTTTCCATCCTTTTCCAAAATCCGGATACCACCTTTGAAAAGATGACAGAATTGTAATCTTCTGTTATCTTTTCAAATTTCTATTCTTCTGGAAAAACGCTATACTGGAATTAAATTCTGTGTATGGAGGCAATCACTATGTCTGTCTTAGAAATCCGGCAACTCGAAAAGACCTATCCCGGAAGTGTCCCGGTACAAGCGTTAAAGGGCATCGACCTTACTGTTGAAAAGGGGGAGTTCATTGCAATCATGGGCCCCTCCGGCAGCGGCAAGAGCACCTTTTTAAATGTTATTTCAACCATTGATCAGCCCACTGGCGGGCAGGTCCGCATTGGGGGGAAGGATCCCCATGGGATGGATGATGCCCAGCTCGCCCAGTTCAGGCGGAGCACCCTGGGCTTCATCTTCCAGGATTTCAATCTCCTCCCCACCCTGACCGTTGAGGAAAACATCTTACTCCCCCTCACCCTGGAAGGGGTGAAGGTTCCGCTGATGAAAAAACGGGCCGCCACCATCGAGAAGATGCTGGGCATCGCCCATCTGGCCGATAAACGTACCTATGAAATCTCCGGGGGACAGGCCCAGCGTGTCGCTGTCGCCCGGGCCGTCATCCAGAATCCGGCCCTCCTGTTGGCCGATGAACCCACGGGCAATCTGGATTCCAAGGCCGCCAAGGATGTCATGGGGATTTTCACCATGCTCAATACCCGGATGAAATCCACCATCCTCATGGTCACCCACGATGCCACGGTCGCCAGCTATTGCCAAAGGGTCTACATTATAAAGGATGGCCTCCTCTATCAGAAAATTAATTCTGATGGGGTCCGCGCCCATTTTTATGAGCATATTTTACACGCCATGACCCAACTCGGAGGGACACCCCATGACGCTGTTTGATTTTGCCATTAAAAACATCCTCCGGGATGTCAAAGCCTACCTTTATTATTATCTCAACTGCGTCTTTGCCGTGTTGATTTTCTTCCTGTTCCAGATTCTGTCCCAGCATCCGGCCCTGGCCGTCATCGATACGAATAGCAGCATGGGCTTAACGCTCATGGCAGCGGAGCTGGTTTCCATTTGCTTTTCCCTGATTTTCATTACCTATTCGGTGAGCCAGTTCCTCCAGGGACGGAGTAAGCAATTCGGGATTATCACCATTTTAGGGGGCTCGAAGAAACAACTCAACCGCCTTCTGTTCTGGGAGAATTTCATCATCAGCGTCGCGGCGCTTTGTACAGGGATTCTCCTTGGCCTGATTCTGGCCAAGGTATTTTTGAGCTTTGCTGCCCGGATGATTGGGGGGCTGGACCTGCCCTTTTATTTCCCCCTCAGCGCCATTGCCATCACCCTGCTCGCCCTGGGATGTGTCTTTTTATTCATTGCCATCCTGGTCCCCCGGATGCTGCGCCACTCCCAAATCCTGGCCTTGCTTAAACGCGCGGACCAGGGGGATAAGCCCATCCGCCCCCTGCCGATCGCCATTGCCTTCGGCATCAGCGTCCTTCTGACCATTGCCGCCCTCATCCTCCCCGATGCCACCGGCTGGATCAGCTATCTCCTACTGCCCTGTGGCTGCGTTGCCTTATACACCAGTACGTATCTGTTCCTCATCCTGGTCTTTAACATCCAGCGCCGGCTGGCCAAATCCAGTGGGCGCTACTTCAACCGGACCCGGATGCTTGATATCTCTAATTTTTATGATACCTTCCGGACGAATTTAAAAACCATGGCCCTGACTACCCTGCTCTACACCATTTCCTTCCTGTCCATCATCCTGATGGTTTCCGCCACCCGCAATGTGGCCAGCCAAACCCGGGCGGAAATGCCCTGTGCCTTTTGGTATACCTCCTGGAGTGAACAGGCGGATACCCTGGGCAACGTGGATACCATCACCCAGACCCTCATGGATCAGCCCGGTTACCGCACCGTACAGGAAACCTTTTATCAAAAAGCAGGGGATGCTAACCCGGACCGCCAGGTCTTATTATCCCAAAGCGGCTACAACCAGATTGCCGCCTTCTTTCAGTATCCTACGGTCACTCTAACCGGCGGCCAGGTCCTCATGGTTGCCGGGGATATGCTCGAAAAGGATTATAGTATCCCCCAAGCCTACCAGGATGCACTGGCGACCTCTGGCTATACGGTATCCCTGGCTGGCACCCAGCCCGGGCTTTTGGCCATGTCGGGTTATCTGGACAGCGTCACCGTGGTTTCCGATGAAGCCTTCCAACAGCTATCCCCCAATCTGGCCGCCTGGGATGCCTATGCCTTTGATATCAATAACTGGCAGGACCTGGATGCTGAAAGTCAATCCTTAATCGACGCCTTCACCCCCATTCTGGAGCGTGGCGAAGGGGTTCTTCAGACGAATTACCATAGCTACCAGCTCAATAAGCTGAGCAAAAACCTCATCCTGTACATTGGCAGCATCCTGTGCTTCGCCTTCCTACTGGCCGTGGGCAGCTTTATTTATTCCCGGCTTTATGCCAGCATGGATAAGGAGAGTGCCTACTATCGGCGAATTGTCCGGATTGGCCTGTCCCAAAAGGAGCTCAGGCACCTCATCCGCCGCTTTATCGCAAAGCTCCTGCTCATCCCCTTCGGCCTCGCCATCCTTTATCTGTGGGTGGGTGTTTTCATCATTGATGCCTACAGTGCCGTGTCCAACATCCCGACAGCACTGGTTTGCACCGGCATTTACACCGTGCTCCAGGGGATGGTCTTCACCCTTATTCACCAGCTATACCAGCGTAAAATGTTTGCCGCTGTCTATGGGGCGTAGAATTACGCCTCTGCTTCCATGCTTTCTTCCTCGGAAACGGTGTGCCGCCAAATCCATGCGAACAGATAGGTGGCAGCGACGGCGATGATGGCCCCGGCCACATTGCCGATGATTCGCAGGCCGATGGCATCCTCCGTGGGCATGAACAGCGTCGCCGTGACCAAAGCGGAGAAGGAGTTATAAATGGTTTTGATAAAGTAGGAATTGATGAACATGGACATGAATCCGGCCATGAGGACCACCATGGATTGATAATTCGGGGGGATGAGAATGCCAAAGAGGGCAAAGAATACCAAGCAGCCTAAGATGGTTGCCGGGATGCGCAGCCATTGCCGCTTCCGCACCTCATCCTCCAAGGGGGTCAGTAGGGACAGCACGGACAAGCCCATCCACATGGTTTTCGGGAATCCGATGGCCACACCAAAAAAGAGGGTCGCTGTCAGTGTGCACCCCAGGGTAATGGCCCAACGGGCCCAGCTTTCCTTCAGGGAGAAGGGCTTCCACATTTCCCGAAGGCGATGGCGGCGGGGCACCTTCCGATTCAGCAGAAAGTGAATGAGGCCAATGGCCGATCCTACCACCACCAGGCTGAGTATCCGGCTTTCTGCAGCGCTGCCCACCACCGGGTACCCGACGAACATGACATACCCCATGACGAAAGGCAGGTACAGGGTGTGCCCGGAATCATACCGGACCAATGCCAGCACCCAGACCAGGGCCGCTACATGGCATAAAAGCCCCCACCATAGTCCACGATCTGCCAGCAGTGCCAAGAAGCCAATGCCCACAAAGGTCACAGGGATAAGGATAGCGGAGGCCTTTGCCCCATATCCAAAATCCGCCTTCATCAGCATGAGCAGCCCCATGAGCAGAATAACCCCAACGATGCTGTTTTCCGTGCCATAAAAATGACTGTATCCACTAATAAATACAACACAAAAAATAAAAATCGGCAGCTTCGTTAAAACCACCTTAACATAATCCTTCCAATGCTTCTTTTTTTCCTTCACAGTGACCTCCTGAATATCAACGAGGCATTTTACGCCTGTTTCCTTAAAGATAACATAATACCGATTGTCATTTTGGTTTGTCAAGTCTTATCTTTAGAAAAGGATTTACATGAAATATTGAAAAAATTTCAGCTTAATTGTCACTTTTACATGATTTCCTTGAATTATTACCCTCCTTAAGCTATAATTTACTTACCAAAAACCTTAGGAGGTATCAGTTCAATGTTAGTATCCGCAAAAGAAATGTTGACAAAGGCCAAAGCTGGCCATTATGGTGTCGCTCAAATTAATATTAATAACCTGGAATGGACAAAGGCTGCCCTGACCGCTGCCCAGGAAATGAACTCCCCTATTATCCTCGGTGTATCAGAAGGTGCCGGCAAATATATGTGTGGCTTTAAAACGGTGGCCGATATGACCAAGGCTATGATTGACGGTTTAAACATTACCGTCCCCGTTGCCCTGCACTTAGATCACGGCTCCTACGAAGCGGCCAAGGCCTGTATCGAAGCGGGCTTCTCGTCCGTCATGTTTGACGGCTCCAGCCTGCCCATCGAAGAAAACATCGAAAAGACCAAGGAACTCATCGCTTTGTGTGCTGAAAAAGGGATTTCCCTGGAAGCCGAAGTCGGCTCCATTGGTGGTGAAGAAGATGGCGTCATCGGTGCTGGCGAATTTGCCGATCCCATGGAATGTAAGGAAATTGCCGATTTAGGGGTGACCATGCTGGCTGCCGGTATTGGCAATATTCACGGGAAATATCCTAAAAACTGGGCTGGCCTGAACTTTGACGTTCTGGCTAAAATCCAGGAACAGACCGGTGATATGCCCTTAGTCCTTCACGGCGGTACCGGTATCCCTGATGCTATGGTGAAGGAAGCCATTGGCTTAGGTGTGGCTAAAATTAATGTCAACACCGAATGCCAGCTGGTTTTTGCTGACGCTACCCGGAAATACATTGACGCCGGTAAAGACCTGGAAGGTAAGGGCTTTGACCCCCGGAAGCTTTTAGCACCCGGTACCCAGGCGATTATCGATCTGGTTAAAGAAAAAATGGAAATGTTTGGCTCCGTCGATAAGGCGTGAGGCTGATTGAGTTATGAAAAGAGGGACTGCCACACCAGACGGTGTGCAGTCCCTCTTTCTTTATTCTTCCCTTAAAAATCCAGACAATCAGGCTCGGGTGGTTCCACCCGTTTACTGGGCCAGGGCTTTGATCTTCTTGTAAGCCGGCAGATCCGTGTATAGCTCTCCAAGGTAAGGATTGCGGCGGGTCTTGATGATCTTGTAGACCATATAGGCAAAGACAGCGATATTGGCCAGCAAAGCCAACAGGCTCATGATGAAAAGAGCGGTAGTGGGCGGTGTCGCCGAAGCAATTTCATAAACCCCAGGGGCTACCAGGGCGGTGTAGCCATCGGGTGCCAGCATCCCCTGGGCAATGGCGCCCTTTGCAATGGCATAGCTGGAGGAGGAGTGCACCATAAAGGCACTGGCATCCTGGAATGCCGGTACAGTCTGGGCAAACATACACCACATGGCCAAAGTTTGGGCACGATGCTGGAGCCAAGCCCCCTTGCCCAGGGTGAAGGCACACAGGGTCGGAGCCAGCAGCAGGGCCAGGCCACAGTACCAGGCGTGGGTCGGCAGGCAATTATAGGTATACGCAAAATTCCATAAATCATAGGCCACGATCCAAAACCACAGCATATCCGGCCACAGCATATCCCGGCTGTGATCTTTCTTCGTCACGGCACGGATACAGATTCCGAACCACCCGGTGATGGTGATGATATTTAAAATTCCGGCAATGCCATTCATCACATTCCAGGGGCCGCCGATATAATACTGAATCTGGTTATTCATAAACTCCATCACCGGCACCGTATAATGGCCGATTTCAAAATCCCGGGCTACCGCCTCACAGATATTGACGGCTAAAATAAGGGGCGGAAAGCACAGGGCAATCTTGCTCTTATCCCAGCCTTTGATAAACCGAATGCACCAGAAACCAATACAGCCTGCTGTGGAGGAATATACCTTGGCTAAATGGAACCAGTCCATGTAGGCCGTATCCTTAAACACCGTCAGCCAGCTGATGGTTAAAATAATGGGGAGGATGACGAAGGCGGTAAAGCCCACCCATTTAAAACGGCGGGTGACTTCATTGAGGCCAAAGAGTGCCCCAAAGACGCAAAGCCACACCAGGATGACGAGGGCCACCGGCACCCCTTCATAAAAAACAAACACGCAAATCCCTTCTTTCTATTGTTTCTCAGTCAATCACTCGGTATCGATCACCCGGATTTCCTTGATGAGTAAATCATTGCCGGAAATCATCTCCGAATCCTTTTCACGACAAACCGGACAGTGGAAATCCTCTGCCACGGCATTGTAGATGGTGCCGCATCCCCGGCATTCTACCAAACCGGGGATGATTTCCAAAATCAGATTAGTTTCCTCCATGCTGGTCTTATATCGGGCCGCGGGCCAGCACTCTTCCAGATAATGGGGGACGATGCCCGAAAGCTCCCCCACCTCTACCACGATTTCCGCCACCCCGGCGACACCCTCCTCAGAGGCGAGGGTGTCCTCGATGGTGTGGATCATGGCATTTAATATTCCAAGCTCATGCATGGCTATTTCCGGGTGAAGTGCTTAATGGCGGCTTCTGCAAATTTTGCTCCGGTTTCCACAGATTTTCCAGCAATCTTACTCCCCCGGACCACCGCATTGGCGGCAATCTTCATGGGAAGTTTTTCATACACATCGGGTTTGGAATCTCCGGTACGCACCAAATGGATGGCATCGAAGGCGCACTTGGTGGTGCACATCCCGCAGCCCACGCACATATACTCGTCTACCTGGACGGCACCACAGCCCAGACAGCGTTCGGTTTCTGCCTTGAGCTGTTCCTCAGTAAAAGTCAGGCGATCGTCCTTAAAGGTCCCCCGATTTTCCTCAGCCACCCCGGGGCGCTGGCGCGGCGTGCTGTCAAAGCTTCCGATTTCAATGGCCACACCATCCTTATCAAAGGCGTGGTATTCCCGGCGATCCCGCCCATACACCAGGTTTTGACCAGGCTGGACAAAGCGATGGATGGAAATGGCCCCTTCCTTACCAGCGGCAATGGCATTGATGGCGAATTGAGGGCCAGTATAGCAGTCCCCGCCGACAAAGACATCTGGCTGGGCGGTTTGATAGGTGAAGTCATCGGCCTTTACAGTATTCCCCCGTCCCGTTTCCACGGCACTGCCTGCAAGGAGGTTCCCCCATTCAATGGATTGTCCCACCGAAACCAGCACGGTATCCGCATCCACTGTCAGGGTATCGGCTTCATCGTATTGGGGAGCGAAACGCCCCTCGGCATCAAAAACCTGGGTGCATCGCATGAATTCCACGCCGATGACTGCCCCATCTTCGGTCAGAATGGATTTCGGCCCCCAGCCATTGTTAAAGGCTACGGCATCGGCTTTGGCCTCATGGATTTCCTCATCCAAAGCCGGCATTTCCTCCCGGCTTTCCAAACAGAAAAGCTGGACTGAATCCACGGATTCCCGGGTGGCCGTCCGGGCCACATCGATGGCCACATTGCCCCCGCCGATAACCACCACCTTACCGCTGACTTCAGGCTTCTGGCCCAGGGCCACCTGGCGCAGGAAATCCACCCCGGTCATCACACCCTGGGCATCCTCCCCGTCGATGCCCAGCTGCCGTCCACCCTGGGCACCGATTGCCAGGTAAAAGGCTTCATAACCCTAGGCTCTCAAATCATCCAAGGTTATATCTTCACCCACATTGACCCCGGTTTTAAACTGGACCCCAAGCTGGCGCAGCACATCGATTTCCGCATCCAGCACTTCCTTTTCCAGGCGGAAAGCGGGAATCCCCATGGCCAACATCCCCCCGAGTTTTTCTTCCCGTTCAAAAACCGTCACCGCATAATCATCCAGGGCCAGGTAATAGGCACAGGCCAATCCCGCCGGTCCCCCGCCGATAATAGCGATTTTATTTCCCAGGTGATACCGCTTCTTCGGCACAAAGCGTTTTTCGGTATCCAGCTCCTGGTCCGCAATGAACTTCTTGATTTCATCGATGGCGATGGGCTCATCAATATTTCCCCGGGTACATTCATCCTCACAGCCATGGGGACAGATCCGGCCGCAAACCGCCGGGAAGGGGTTTTCTTTTTTAATGAGCTCCAGGGCCTCTGTATAACGTCCCTGGGCTGCCAGCTTGATATACCCCTGTACGGCGATATGGGCGGGGCAGGCCGTTTTACAGGGTGCCGTTCCCTCTGGGGCAACATCCTCCCGGTTGGTGCGATAATCCACATTCCAGTTTTTCTCGCTCCAGGCATGATCCCTGGCGGTGGGAGCCGGCTTTTTCGGCGCCACTGGCCTGGTGGCACACAGGCTATGCCCTAGCTTTAACGCGTTGGTGGGGCAATTTTCCACGCATTGGCCACAGGCCACACAGTCTAATGGCTCCACCACCGCCGTATAATTCGAGCGGATGGCATCGGGCGTTTCAAAGTAGGTCGCCAGGCGCATGGAGAAACAGGAGCAGCTGCAGCAATTACAAATGGCCGCAGATTCCCCCAGCTCTTCTGTCGCTGGCATTTCGTGCATTAAACCGTTATCCTCGGCAAATTTCAGAATTTCCTCGGCTTCCTCCCGGGAAATCTGGCGCCCCCGGCCGGTTTTAATATAATACTCGGCTCCAGTCCCCATCTGAATGCAGATATCCTTGTCCAAATGGCCACAGCCATCTCCCATGACCTTCCGGGACTGGCGACAGGAGCAGTCCGACACGCTGAAGGTGTCATATTTATCCAGATAGTAGGACAGTTTTTCCCAGGGCTGCACCCCGGGATCATCCTTCACCGCATCCTCCACCGGGATGATGCGCATCATGGCCATTCCCTCTGGGAACATAGCAGCCATGGGGGCCAGGCGCCTTCTGGTGTACTCCTCAAAGGCCCGGCCGATTTCGGGATGGGCTGCCAGCTGTTCCCGATTGTTTACCATCATCTCCAGCATCCCCGGGGCAAAGATATTCACAAAATACCGGGGCTTGCCATCGCTCCGATCCGTCCATACCTTGGCCACCCCAACCTGGGTCAGCTCATCTAAAATCCTCTGGGTATCCTCCGGTGTCCGCTTGCATTTTTTAAGAATGTACTCAAAGGTCCGGGGCTTTCGAAGGCCCATCACCAAGGCCACATCGGCCATCTCATCGGTGACCACCCCATCTAAAGCGTAGTACTCCGGCTGATCCCCATCGATTTTATTCATGGCACCAGCCACACCACCCACCATCTTCGCCAGCTTTACAATCTTCGGTCTCAATTCTGATTTTGCCATTTTTGACACTCCTCTCTTAACCAATTGGTCCACACATCCATCCCCTCCCCGGTCTTTGCACTGATGGGGATAATGACTGCCCTGGGATTACGTTCTCTGATGGCTGCCGTGCAGGCTTCCATATCAAAATCGAAGTAGGGCAGTACATCCATTTTATTAATCAACACCACATCGCAGACAGAAAACATCAAAGGATACTTTAGGGGTTTATCATCTCCCTCTGGCACCGAGAGAATCATGACATTCTTTACCGCTCCGGTGTCAAACTCCGCGGGGCATACCAAGTTCCCCACATTTTCCAGGACCACCAAATCCAGGCCATCGCTCTCCAGAGCCTGTAAACCCTGCTTTGTCATATCCGCATCCAGATGGCACATCCCACCGGTGTGGAGCTGGACCACCTTGACCCCCATCGCCTCCATGGTTCGGGCGTCCACATCAGAATCGATATCCGCCTCCATGATCCCCAGGGATAAATCCCCCTTCAGAGCCTTCACCGTCCCCCCCAGGGTCGTGGTCTTTCCCGACCCTGGGGAAGACATCAGATTGAGCAAAAAGATCCCCCGATCCTTTAAATCCTGTCGCAGTGCCTCTGCCTGCTTGTCATTGTTATCAAAGACACTGCGTTTGACTTCGATCACGCGAAATGCATCCATATCCCTCACCTCGATATTGTTTATTCTTTAACGAAATAATACACCCCCCAGGCTGGTTCTGCCACGGACAAAGGTTTCCAACTGTAACGTTTTACCCCATATGCGTTAAACTGGGTAATTGTATACAAAAAAAACGACAGCATCTCAATGCTATCGTTTGATACTCAGGCTTCATCGCTCAAAACCATCTAAGGCCCGGGCGATATTTCCATGGATGGTTATCCACAGCTTGTCAATGATTTTTTCCGGGTCCGCCTGCATCCCGGTTTTAATCCAGTCCAGAATCAGGCCGACGAAGGCAAACTTGTAGAAATCTGCAACGAACTCCTGGTCCTCCCGGGGAATATTTCGCCCGGCGGATTGTTCCTCAACCACCCCCATGACCAGCTTATAATTCAGCTTATACAAATAATCAATGAGCTGATCACGATTGATGGAATGGTAAGCGTTAATCACCAGCTGTCGATTTTCCGCCGCATATTTTAACACCTGGAGGGCTCCCTGGCGCCAGGTTTCATAGGAACGCTTGCCGTCTAAGGCTTCCTGAACCTCCCCCAGAAAAATCCAGTCGATAAGATCGTAAATATCTTTAAAATGATAATAGAAGGTTTTCCGGTTAACTCCGCAGCGCTCTGCCAAATCCACTACCGTGATTTTATCCAGGGGTTTTTCTGATAAAAGCTCCTTTAGAGCGGTGGCCATGGCTTTCTTTGTAATCTGGGACATCGCTTCACCCGGGGCTGTACCCCTTTCCTTCCCTGTGAAATCTTATCTTTATTATAGCATATTTTGGTATTAAGCTCCACCTGGTCTGTGGCATCATTTTCTTTTATCTCGGTAGGTGTTGACTTAATTCTTTTACATGCTATAATCTACCTAACGATAGGTAGGTCAACATTAAAGGAGAAATGTGCTATGAACGATAACGCTACAAAGAAACAAATCATAGATACCATGTGTACTTTAGTGGCACAGCGTGGTTATGATAAAACCTCCATTGGACAGATTGCAGATGCCATTGGCATCAAAAAAGCATCCATCTATTACTACTTCAAATCCAAAGAGGAAATTTTTTTGAAGCTTGTATCGGAGCTTTATGAAGATGATTATCTGCAAAACCCGCTACTCTTACAGGCAAACATTGACGTCCAAACCTTTGAAAAAGAATTTCTGGTTTTTGGCGACGCGCTGATCGACTCTTATTTTGATAATCCGGATCTTCGCAAGGTGTATGCGGAAATTGATTTGCAGACCACAAGAATTTCAGCCCTTAAAGAAATGGTTGATGCCGCAAGCGAGCGGCTCAACGAGTTTTTGGGGGACTGTATAACCAACGGCATTGCAATCGGCGCTTTCCCACAGGATTTCAACGTATCCGTTAATGCGCAGCTTTTGTATATGGTGCTGGTGGGCATTGATTCTGCCATTTTATATGACCTCCCTATTGAGCCAAAGGCCGTATGGCACGAGGCAATTTCAAAGTTATTTACACGAAAGGATTCACAGTGAGTGATGACCGAGAATCAATTTGCAATACTTCCCATTAAGAAAATATTTTTCCAATTAACCATTCCAAGCATTCTGAGCATGGTCTTTTCCTCTCTCTATATGATGGCAGACGGTATTTTTGTTGGCCGTTTTATCGGCGCACAGGCATTGGCTGCGGTCAATCTTATTATGCCGATGATGACAATTGTGCTTGCACTTCCTAACATGATTGCAGTCGGTTCATCGGTCAAGGTGTCCACTGCCTTGGGGGAAGGAAACATCGAAAAGGCAAAGCACCTATTTTCCGCCAGTGTACTGATGGTGGTCGGCACAGGGCTTACGTTTACACTGCTTGGTGTAATTTTTCTAAAACCACTGCTTTACACCGTCATTAAAGATGCCACACTTGGAACGCTTACCTACGACTATACACGTTTCTTTGTTTATGGGCTACCGTTTATCATGCCCCTGTTTGCCATGGATAATTTTCTTCGCGTCTGTGGCAAAGCAAAATACAGTATGTGCGTTAATGTGATTGTTTCGGTCATGAATATTGCCCTTGACTGGTTTTTTATTGTGCATCTTGGCTTAGGGATTGAGTTTTCAGCAATTTCCACCGTCATCAGTATGATGATTGGTTCGGCATTTTCTTTTACACCGTTTTTCACCAAGAGAATGACCCTTCATTTTGCTAAACCGCAAATATCCGCAAAAGAAGTTTGGGGAATTTTATATAATGGCAGCTCGGAGTTTTTCAGTGGAATTGCCGGCTCTTTTATTGCTACGGTAATCAACGGTTTTCTACTGACACTTGGCGGGGTAATTGCGGTGGCAAGTTATGGCATTGTCATGTATATCGATACGCTGCTTGTTGGTATTTTATACGGTATTCTGGATGCAATACAGTCTGCGGTCAGCTACAATTTGGGAGCCAAAGAAATTAAGCGAACGTTCTCATTTTTCAAGATTTCGAGCATTACAACAGCCGTCGTATCTCTGACATGCATGGTTGGAATCCTCGTATTTCCAGATGTTTTAGCCAGTATCTTTTCAAAGAGTAACGATCAAGAAGTGACCAACATGACAATTGCGGCTTTAATACTCTTTGCGCCATCTTATCTATTCACATGGTATAATATGGTAACAAGTGCATTTTTAACCGCAATGGATAAGCCAAAAGAATCAATGTTGATTATGGCATTTCGGGCAATGGTATTCCCTCTGATTTGTCTGGTGCTGCTCACCTTGTTTATGGGTGTTTACGGCGTGTTTTTTGCCGCCACCTTATCTGGTGCCCTCACTTTTATCGCCGCTATCATCATCTGGAATAGATCGGTACATCATCTGCGCGAAATCGTACAGTAACAAGCATCCCGATACTCTGATTTACTTTCAGGGAACCGAGATACACCCTTTATCATCCCACAACGTCCGGCTCCCCCAATACAATGCCCCAAACACCGACAAACACACCACCGTGCAGATGGCAATGATTACCGCAATCTGATAGAGGATTGCCGTGGTCGGCAAGGTTCCGGAAAGAATTTGGCCTGTCATCATTCCAGGCAAAGAGATAATCCCCATCCCCACCATATTGTTCAGGGTCGGCAGCAGGGCCGTTTCCAAGGCATTATTCACAAAGGGCATCACTATTTTTTTCGGGGCCACCCCTAGATTGGTTAAGACGCGGATTCTCAGCGCATTATCTGCTAAGCCATCAAAAAAAGCCTTGAGCCCTAAATTCATCCCTGTCATGGCGTTGCCAAAAAGCATACCCGAGATGGGAATGGCATATTGGGGATTAAAGAAATTCTCCCCAATCACGCCGCAGAGAAAAAAGGCCAGAACCGAAATTCCCGATACGGCCATGGACAATAAAATAATTCCCTTAAACGCCCGGTTGAGGACGGGGCACTTTTTATAAACCCGAAGGGTTGCAAAAATAATCATGGCCAGAATATAAGCCACGGTAAACAGGGGATGGGGATTTTTAAGCACATAGGTTAGAATCAGCCCCGCCAGCACCAATTGGACCGTCATTCGCATACTTCCGATTAAAAGCAGCTTCGTCTGGTCGATGTGACTGCCCTTCATCACCGCCAGGACAACAAGAAGGAGCAGATAAATCAGCAAAAATTGGAGGATATTAATCTGAACGATACCACTATTTCCCATGGTGTCCCCCCAATTTCTTCTCCAGGGTAATGCACCCATCGGCGTAGGCCTCCGCCACTTTTCGGTTATGGCTGACCACCAAAAGGGTCGTCCCCCGTTCCCGAAGGTGGGTGGTGATGGCATCCATCAAGGCCATAGCGGTCCCTTCATCCAAAGCGGCAGTCGGTTCATCCAGCATCAAAATTTCCGGCTCAAAGGATAGAAAAATGGCCAGAAATACCCGATGCCGTTCTCCTCCGGACAGAGGCCCCGTATCCCGATCCAGGGTGTAGGGAGCCTGACACAGGGCCAAGTACCTCGCCATCGTCTCCGGCGATGGTGGCTGTAGGCCACGATAATTATAATAGGCCGCCACATTTTCTGCAATGCTTCCGCCAAAGAGATAGGGTGTTTGGTCCACCAACAGTACCCGGCGACGCAGCGCCACCCCATCCATCTGGGCGATGTCAGCCCCATCCAGGCGAATGACCCCCTTTGTCGGCCGGGCTGTTCCATTGATGAGCCGCAGAAGCGTGCTCTTACCGCTGCCGCTTTCTCCCAGGATAAAGGTTGCCCTCCCCTTTGGAATTTGGATCAGGGGATACTCAACAATTCCTCTAAATCCCACACCTTCCATTTCGATCATCACCACTTCCTCCTCCCGCAGCCGCAATTCCCCCGGTCTGCTTCAAATGGAATCTCCTTGCACAAAAAAAGGGAATCCACGATTCCCATTCTCTTATACTCCAAGTTAAGACCGTGCAGCCTGAAAGACTGCCCGGGACTGCTTTGTCATTTTAACGATACGCGCCATAAAGTCATCGATATCGGCCACTTCTTCCCGATTCATAATAAAATAATTGGCCAAAATCAAAGCGATGCGACAGGCTTCATACTGATCCTGTTTGTCCGCAATGGTATCAAAATCCGGCAGAGGCACCAGTCCTCCCACACGGCTGATAATCTGACAGCCGGTAAAGCCAACCATTTCGTGGAACCAATTGGCCAGGACAAATTCCCGATAATCATCGTAGCCCTTGTAGGTTACCCGGGCGTCGGCATCCCAGCAGGCCGTATAAACCTCAACATAGGTATTCAGAATTCCCCGCATCAGCTTAAGGACGTATTCCCGCATGGCCTCACACTGGGCCCCAGGCCCATCGGGCATATAGAACCAGCGGATATATTCGTACAATATACTCCCCATGAGATATCCCATATCCGCAGATAATGGCCCCATATAGGTGTACTCCATATCGATAACCTTCATCTCATCGCCACCCACCATAATATTGGAGGTATGGAGATCACCGTGGACCAGACACTCACTTTTCTTCATATGGATATGACGTAGTTTCAGCATCTCCGTTCGAAAGGCCATGCTTTCCCAGGGGGCATCCCCCATGGCCAGGCGAATGGGGTCAGCATCGGGATTGTGATGAGGGTCCCGATTCTCAAAGGCGCTTTCGTCCTTTAAAAATAAGCCAGTCTCGAAAATCTTGCGCATATGGGGATTGATGAATTTGGCCTCCAGCTCCTTATGGGTCTGGGGGTCCAGATAAATTTCCGATGTATAAAAATTATTCCGGGCGATAAAGGCCCCAATGTGCTCCGCCAATCCCGGGAAGGATTTCCCCTTCATCAGTTCAAAGCGCAGAATATTCAGATGTCCGCAATCCTCACAAATATAGATATGGTTCACCAGATCAATATAATAAATCTGGGGGATGTACTCTGGTGTAATGGCATATTTTAGCCGCAGAATATCCGCCTCCAGGGCATTACGGTCCGGCACGAAGGGACCTTCCCCCTCACCAAAGGCCTTGTAGTAGGTCTTGGCCTGCTTAACGATGACCGAACGTCCCCCGGTTTCCCACACCCGGTATAAAAAATTTATGAAGCCGTCGCCATCCTCTTCACCTTCACCAATTTCATACACCTTTAATTCCGCCTGTTCCGGAAATAAGGTGGTTTGGGTTTTGATATACACGATGACGCTTTCTTTATTTAAGTCCTTAAACATCATTCACCTCTCGGTGGACAAAGTTGTCCTTATTCAGTATAGCACCCTCATGTAACGGGTTAAAGGGAATTATTTTTACTTTATAGGGGATTTTTCAACCCAACACCGTGGTTAACGATTCTCCCCTTGGCGGGTATAAGTCTGTACCTCACCAGTCACGCCATTGGTCAGTGTCAGCTTGGCCTCTGTCACCACATAGGTCATGGTTGTTTCCTGACCGCCATAGGCCTGGGCATATTTTAGGGTAATGGTGCTGTTTTCCTTATCCAGGGTGTAGGTTGCTGCATCCCCCTCCATAATCTTAAAAACACCATCAGACGTAAAGGTAACGGCAACACCGGTGGAGTCTTCCGTCCACTGACCCACAATACTGACTGCAGATCCGGAATCTCCCCCCTTTAAGCTATTCCCCAGCGCTGTAAAGCCAAATGCCCCACCAACGCAAACTACAACCAGGACAATGGCGGCAATGATTAGTTCCTTTTTCTTCACGCTTTTGTTACTCCTCTTAAATTTTATGATTTTTTTCCATTATAGCATACTCCTGTGACGGACGCGTGTTTTTTAACAGAAACTTCATGGGTTTTCCCTTGCTCTTTAAAGGGGTTGTGGAAGATATTTGATTTTAACCCTGATGTTTAGCATGCCCCCTGTCTCATGGACAATGCGCTTAAATAGAGAAGTAACGATACAGACATCTCCCGTGACTATCTCAATGAGATTTTGATTCAAAAACGTACATTATCGGCTGGTGGGCAATTGACCCATTTCATGCAAAGATTACGATATCCCATTCTTACACCGTGACGTCATTCAGGAATGTTAGGCACTACTTCTTATAAGTATTCTGCAAATAATGGTCTTCTGAATTGAAAGAGAATGTCCCTATTTTTTTCAATTCCTCATAGGTATTCTACAAATGGAAAACAAACAGTTCATTGATGACGAAACTAAGGTTTCAATTCCTCATAGGTATTCTACAAATCCGGCATTAAAGGGCAGGATAAAAAGGGGGATGTAGTTTCAATTCCTCATAGGTATTCTACAAATAAAGTTCATTATGTATCACATGGAAAAATGGAAGTGGGTTTCAATTCCTCATAGGTATTCTACAAATAATTGCATACGGTGACGCAGCTCCTTCGGATCCGTGAAGTTTCAATTCCTCATAAGTATTCTACAAATTTCGAACCGCTGACCCCATCCTTACCATGGATTGCAGTTTCAATTCCTCATAGGTATTCTACAAATTCGAAGTCGCCTCTTTATAGTGCGTGGTGTATTTTGCAGTTTCAATTCCTCATAGGTATTCTACAAATGCGTGTATGAGCTCACCCATTACTTTATTATTAACCAGTTTCAATTCCTCATAGGTATTCTACAAATCAGCTTGAGGATCTACCTGACCAGGCCCTGGTCAAAAGTTTCAATTCCTCATAGGTATTCTACAAATCCAGATGGATTTGCCGAGTGTATCTCAAGGAGAGTGGTTTCAATTCCTCATAGGTATTCTACAAATCCATATCGCTTAGCCAGGCCTGTATAATTCCAGCCGGTTTCAATTCCTCATAGGTATTCTACAAATCAAGCGGGTGACGGCAGAGCTGTACGATTTATCAGGTTTCAATTCCTCATAGGTATTCTACAAATGTAACATTATAAAAGTCACAATTCCGTACAGTGAGAGTTTCAATTCCTCATAGGTATTCTACAAATGCGGACAGCTCATCCCGCACCGCCTGGATGGCCTGCTGTTTCAATTCCTCATAGGTATTCTACAAATAGCTGAACAGTCCATTGCATTTTTGACTGCAGATAAGTTTCAATTCCTCATAGGTATTCTACAAATATACCTCCTATAGTATATTTGGATATCCTATGCTTAGTTTCAATTCCTCATAGGTATTCTACAAATGAGCGAGG
>NZ_FNOU01000035.1 GCF_900107125.1 Eubacterium barkeri | reverse complement strand
TGTAATTTCAATCCACACCCCTCAGCGAGGGGTAACCGTGAAAAAGCACCAAAAAAAGAGTATATCTGCATAATCTTGTCAATAAAAGATACTTTTTCACCTAATCCATTTATAAATGCCCAAAGGCACTCCCTTAATTAACATAAAACATCATCAAAAATATAAAAAGTCGGTGCGAATCCCCCGGGGATTTTATGAGCACATCCCACCCGCACTTATAAAAGAAGAACCTCCTCCACGTGAATGGCATTATTTTTGCCCATTTCTTCCACCTTTTTCTGATAATTATTCCCCAGGTGATAAAAGCGAACACTGTCCAGCTCATCGTCGATAATTTCTTCCAGAATCGCTTTAAGGGAGCAGAACTGAGCGCCGTCCAGCACACACTCAAATACTGAGTTCTGGACTCGGATTCCATAATTCACGCAGGCCTTTGCAACCTTTCGCAAGCGCTTCTGTCCTTCAGCGGTCTGTGTGTTGACATCGTAGGTAATCAAAACCATCATCCTGCCACCTACTTCCAGAAAAAGGCTGGATAATCATCCAAATCGCCCCGGAGGTATCGGGCAAGGAGCAGGGCCTGAACATAGGGCACCATCCCCCACTGAATTTTTTCCTGCAAATAGGGGTGAGTGATCACCTCCTGCTTCCGCTTCTGCCACTCGGCAATCACCCGGCTTCGAGTCTCATCATTCATCACCACCGCACCGCTTTCCTTCCGTTTAAAGCCAGACGCTTCGACCATCCGTTTATTAATAAGGGAGAGGACGAAGCGATCCGCCATCACAGGCCGGAGCTCCTCAATGAGATCAAGGGCCAGAGATACCCGCCCAGGGCGGTCCTGGTGAAGAAAGCCAACGTAGGGATCTAAACCAACGGCCTCCAGGGCACCTGCCGTCATTTGTGTCAACAGAGTGTACACAAAGGAAAGGAGCGCATTCACATTGTCAAGGGGTGGACGTCGGTTCCGACCATTAAATACAAAGGCTTCCTTTTGCTGAAGAATGAGTTCATCGAACACAGAGAAATAGCGGTTGGCGAGTTGTCCTTCATAGCCTCGAAGGGTCTCCAAGGTATCGCTTTCTAAAAGCAGAGGCAAGGATTGCTTCATGGTGGCCGATGCCGCCTTTAAAGCTCCGCTATCCACCCGCAATCCATGATCTCGCACGGCCCGTTCCAGTATCCAACGTCCGTTATAGACCTTTCCGATGATAAATCCCCGGGCAACCCTCAGACTTTCCCCCTCATCCTCGGAAACTGCATATTGCCGTTTTCTCAGGAGAACATTCCCATAGGTACCCCCCACCACCCGGGCTAAAAATCGCCCATTTGGGGTTAAAAAGCAAAGATCGACATGGCGCTCGGCACAGGCCCCCATTAAGGCAGGACTAACCCCACGATATCCAAGGCTGACGATTCCCTCCAGGTTATGGAGGGGGACATGCTGATCTGGGATATCCTCCTCCCGGATGACGATGGTCTCACCATCCAGAGCCAAGTATTTTCCAGGCGATGCAATGTACAAGGTATTGAGCAGCTTTTTCATCCTGGCCTCCTAATCTTCATCCAAATGGCGCTTCATGTACACACTGGCCGGTGTCACTTTTTCCAGCCGGGGCAGGCAGATTTCCTTCAGAGAGCAGGCATTGCAGGCTTTGGTGCGCTTGGCCTTTGGCGTATACTGCCGCTTAAACATCTGGTGCATATCCAAAAACATCCCCTTGGCTTCCTCCCGCAACGCTTCGGTGATGGGGATACTCTCCCGATGACGAATTTCCCCATAGTAAATAGCCCCAGAGGTGATGGTACAACACAGCATTTCCTCTAAGCACAAAGCCTGGGCGGTTACCTGAAGGGCGTCACAGTGATCCTCCTTGGGCTTTCCCCGTTTATATTCCACGGGATAGACCCGGAATAATCCGCGGTGACGGTGCAGAGGGATACCTTCTTCATCACGATGGAATTCCACAATATCACAGATCCCATTCACCCCCATTTCCCGGGAATGGACGGCCATGCTCCGGGTGATGATCACCCCTGGACGTTTTTCCGGTGCCTGGATACTGTGGGCTTTTTTATGGAGTAAATCCCCTTCCACCGTCCGCTGATTCTCCGCCCATTGTTCTTCCACGTGAATGAGGGCCCACTGCCGTCGGCAAAAGGCATAGTGCTGAATGCCCGATAGCATCAGGAAATCGGACTCTGCATAGGACATGATCCATCACCTCCTTTCTTTTACTTTTACTGGTGTATTGTCAGGTTTTTACGCCCAGGGGATTCATAAACTTTCATTGTAATTCCCAGATACCTCGCGGACTATCCTTCGCATCCTTCAGTTCCTTTGTTTTTCTCAGTTTAGTTGCTGCCCAGCGTATATCATATTGCCAGGTATAGAACAGATCACCAGAAGCACGCAGCTCTTTTTCATGATGTTTCCACATATATTTACAGACATCTACGATACTCCCACATCCTCCTAATTTTTTCAAGTCATTATATAATATCTCGGATAAATCGGCTCGTTCCATTTCTATATTCCTTTTCCACTTAAATCATTCGCATAACGTCAATGCTTTCAGGAATCCCGGCCTCGTTAATGTCAACCGTGTAATCTTCATATTTTCGGGGCACTTCATTTTCTACGATATTTCGTTTTATCGTTATCGTATCAAATAGCTTATGGGATGGATACTCTCCAAACTCAGTACTATGCTTAAAGACGATGAGCTCCCGTACTGCCATTTTTCCCCTGGCGGCTGAATGATCATTCTCAAACATATTGATAATTGCCTGCCACAACAAATTTAAATCTTCTTCAGAGAACCCTGTTGCTTTGCGCGCTAAATTTGCAGAAACAAATCCCTCGACACGATAAAGTCCGTAGGGAACAATTGTTTTTCTTCCCATTTCAGTTCCCTTCTTTTCGGCGTCCTCTTCGGTCGTGATGGCGACACGCGTAATGGTAACCTCCTGTTGCCCAATGGGATCAATACTTCGGGCAAATCCAAGTTGGACCGGACCCCGTACTTGCCCGCAATTCAAGGCACTTTTGACAAAGGTTGTCATTACCGCGCCAAAGGTTCTAATATCATAAAAATTCCTGCACATGAAATCCCGAATCTTCACATCGATATCTGGATCTTTTCGCTTTGCTTCCTTCACATTAGCCTCATCAATGCCTAAATACGCAAATGCGCTGCGATCACTCCGATTCAAAGGGACATTTTCTTTAATATAAATATTAAAGCCATCCTGCCCTTCCTTGACCATTTCAACATAATTCCGTATTTTTCTCTTCAGACAAACATCCGTCACAATACCTAAACCCGTTTCCGGATCAATACGTGGCATATTGCCCGCATCAGGATCACCATTGGGGTTCCCATTTTCCACATCAAATAATACAACGAAATCATAACGGTTTTTAATTGCTTCAGCCATTGCTCTTCTCCTCTTTTTTTTGTTTTTCATAACGTTTTTGGGTTTGATGATAATAACCCAATTGAAATGCACCCTGTTCTTCTAAATTTAAACGCGTTGGATAAGCCACCCCATCATAGCTTAATTTGTTAATTAAGGCCTGAATAGCTTTGTTAAAGTTGATTTCTGCCCCCCGGCTTTTTCCGCCAATTTTTTTCAAATGGTTAGTCGACAGTTTCACTAAGGTCGGAAACACCACCGCTGGGGTTGCACATGCTGAATTAAAATAACGATCTCGTATTGTCGCATTAATTCCAGGATTAGCCTTTTCTTGAATATCCTCTAACACAGAGAAAAGACGTCCCAAAACATAGGCTTTATTATTGGTCTCTTCATTCAAGCTCACAGTCAAACACTCCTTTATTTCATTTTCAATCGTTTCATACCGTTTGAGGAAGAAGGCTTTAATAATAGCGGCTCTTCCCCAGGATATTTTTTGATCTCCTTGCTCTGCCTTCACCCTTATTTCAACCGCATTGTACAGCGCCATGGGATACTGGGTATTCATCAATATTGCTCTTGCCAACGTTCCGGCCAGTTGGGGTGAGGGCATCTTATCCCGACTGTTCCTATTGACTGTCTCATTCAATAGGCGCCAGGTCGACATTCTGGAATTCTGCACAAAGGAAGGTGTCACAATGGATAAGCGATCATGGTGCTCTGCAATATTTTTGAGAAAGAAACCAAAAGTATTTTGCATGAAAAACCGGACCGAAAGCCGGGCTGCATTGGGGGATACGCCCAGAATGAAGAAACGGGAATTAAAATTAATCCCCTCCAAATCCGGCAGCTTGCCTTTCAGCAACATCTTCATCATATCATCCAGTTGTTTCCCATCATCCTCCTGCATCTCCATACAATCTGAAAAGATATCCGCATATTGCTCCTCAGCCGTTTCTGACCAATAGACAACGGTGGTATCCCCTATAATCATATGGGTTTTGGGGTTGCTGATTAAATAATTCAAACCCGTTGTGTAAGCAAAGGCGGCGTACTCTCCCACTGGAGCATTGTAGCTTTGGGTTTTGCCATAGGATTCAAAGGCCTCTGCATTAAAGCCCACCAGGGTTGCTCCCATACTCTGGGCGCCTCTCACCCCTTTAATATTCGGATGGATACGTGCAATAGGTTCATTCTCCCCAGTTACCAAACATCGTTGTACAATCTGCTCTTCATCCACTTCCTCTCCTCGCGATGTCCGCCAGGCTGCATCAATATCTGAATCATCCTGGGCATATATTCCCCCATCAATGCGAAAAACCAAATTAGCCGCAGGTAATTCACCCAGGATTGGAATCAGGTGTGGATTACTGGAAGCTGTCTGAGGATTCCATTTCTCAAAGAAATTCCGAACCGCTACCGCCGGAATCGATTGAATCCCGGATAATTTCTCTAAATGGCACATCTTACAGCGTTCAAAATAAGAAAGGGCTTTTTGGTTCAATTTGATTTGTTCCTGTTCTCTGCCCATATCGTCTTTTTTCTTAGACTTTTTTGGTATCCCCAAAATAAAAGTTCCATTATCAGAAAGATAATAGGACGGTGGGGTCTGTCCTGAACGCTTAACCTGTTCTGGAACCCGCATTTTCTTGGGTACTTCTACAACCTTCTTTCCCCGCTGCACCTCTACCTTTTCGGGTAAAATACCGAGTAGCTCCCCTGCTTCATTAATATTAAGGCTGTAGGAAATTCCCGTATCACTATAGCCTGGTAGGGGCATTGACATTTTTTCTCCCAGCTTTTCATAGTACTCGACAAGTGCCTGAAGAATCATGGTTGCACCTCTAAATTTGTTAAATCTAAAACCCCATTTTGTAACACGCCATGAAAAAACAAAGGTTTAATATCCTCCGGATCCGAATAATCCATATCGTAGAGCATATACCCCAAGTCCAAGGTTTCACTGGCATAAGCCGTCACAATTTTATGCTCCTTGGGCCAAGGCTGAAAATAGGCAGTAAATTCCCGACACCCTAAATAGGGCTGGGAATAACAACTCCCCTTTTCCAATCGTCTCCGGATGATATCCGAAAACTTACCATGATTATCCGTCCCATTGGCTTGATCCGTCATCTCAAAATGGGCTTCAATCACATAATGAACGTCTCGAAGCACAAGGGCTGCCCGCTGGGCAATTTCGGCTGAGGTAATAATCTGTAAATCCTTATCCCCACCACGCATCGCCGTTAGCACATTACTGGCGGACATCTTTTTATTAACCTCATTACGCCGAATATTCATATACTTGATCGGATTTAACACGTAAATCCGATCAATCCTCCAGGACATCCCTGGATGCCAATAAATTGAATCCATGATTCCCCTGGCTGCTGATGGCGTCATCACCTCATAGGTACAGCGTTCCACCTTTAATTCTGGTCTGCTAAAGAGGGCATAATCTCCCCATACTTCTACTTTCACACCAAACAAAGAACCACTCCTTTCTATTTAAATTTATGATTATATTATATTTCCTATCTTAAGTTAACCTTTATTTTTAGACTTCTTTTATCACTCCCTATTTTCTGTTAAACTATCTACGTCAAGGGAATTTCACTTGTAAGCAGTTCTCTTGTGGATTGAAACTATTTAAATTTCTGATTTGAAAAGTTGTGGCGACCCCTTGTGTCCGCCACCCTTTTCAATTTAGGCAAAATACAGCACCTCCCCCAAATCATTCTTTGGTATCTTAATTCCAGCTTCTTTGGTATAATCCTCCAAATTAATTAAAACCGAGACCGCTCCATCCAAATTCTCAATCCGACGATAGTCATCTAATAAGTCATATTGATATTTTGGTAAACTGACCATATAGGCATTCATTTTCCGAAGAAGGCCTCTACTTGGACCTGCTCCTCTAAATTGGGCAAGAAGTGCCTTTGCCTTTTTATTGACCGGAATAAAAACAGAATAACTCTCTTCATCAATCAATTTAAAATCCTTACTGACAGTTTCAAAGACTAAGGCTTCCATTTTCTCTATAATCGATTTAGCATCCAGACCAGAATCCTTTAAATCATACAACGTTTTAAAATAATTGGCGATACATTCCAGGGAATCCACCTTTTCGTACTTTGGTAATACGGCAGATGTCGCAGCAAGATAATCTTTCAACTTTTCAGGTTTACCTTCTAAATCAAAAATCCAAACAATACTTTCCTCCAAAGGCCGTTTTCCTTCACGATTGCATCGTCCACCTGCCTGAATGATGGAATCCAAGCCTGTCATGGCACGGTATACTGTGGGAAAATCCAAATCGACTCCAGCTTCTACCAAACTGGTGGATACGACGCGACAGGGCAATCCCGCCTTCAGGCGTTTTCGTATTTTTTTCAATACTTGTTTTCGATGTTTGGGCATCATCCATGTGGATAAATGAAAATTTCCTCTCCCCTTCAACGCTGTGAAGACGTCGTAGGCCTGCTGTCTCGTATTGACGATGCAGAGTACCTGTTTCTCGTTATTAATCTTTTCGACCAGCACCTCCTGGGTGACCATTCCCAATTGCTCATAACGTACCCGACGAAAGATTTCATATAGTGCTTCAGTATTTCTACAAATTTCCTGCAAAGGGATGTCTTCCGGAAAATAGGGTTTTAAAAAAGGTTGGGTTGCTGTACACAGCACCGCCGTACATCTGTAATTGCGAACCAGCTCTCCAATGGATTGCAAGCACGGCAATAGAAAACGATAGGGCAGCATCTGGGCTTCATCAAAAATAATGATGCTATTGGCAATATTATGAAGCTTTCGACAGGATGAAGAGCGGTGCCCGTGGAGCGACTCAAAGAACTGAACATTAGTCGTTACGATAATTGGAGCCTCCCAATTTTCTGTTGCCAACTTTTTTCGGGCAATATCCCCTCCGGCAATTTCTGCTTCGTCATCATAGGCTACATTGCTGTGATGAGCCAAGATATTTTTCGACCCTAAAATTTCTTCAAAGGACTCGACGGTTTGATCAATGATGCTGGTATAGGGAATAACATAGATAATGCGGTCCATCCCATTGGCTTTTAACTGTTCCATAGCAAAGGCCAGGGATGCAATGGTTTTTCCCCCACCAGTAGGCACTGTCAATGTATAAGCACCACGGCCCTGGCTTTTTCCCATGTCAAGGCACTGCTGTAAAATATCGTTTCGTTTTTCATTAATGATACCGGTGGGCTTGCTTTTTAAAAACTGCTGGGTTTTATCTTCCAAACGCCTGTAAAGCGACTCCCATGCATCAAAACCCTGGCGGATAACTTCGCCACCGGACATAAAATCCTCGGTATCTAAAAAATCTGCATCTACCAAACTGGAATACAGCATCCGGGTGAAAAATGCACCGGAATAAGCCGGATGTCCTGGTGTCTTTCGAAGGGACGGTTTCTTCTGTGGTTGCTCAATCTTTACTTCTGACAGATACCCGCTATAATCCGGAATGGTCCGCTTCAGCCGGCCGCACAAGGTTTTTTCATTGGGTCCATTCGCCTTAATACCACGATCCATCAAACCGCTATGATGCCCGGCAATGGCCATTTGAATGGGAAAGCTATGGATTTCTTTGGCCCCAGCCGTCGCATGGTCAACCTTGGGCCCATTCTCCTGAATCCTCTTTTGAAAATCTTCGCTATATTTTCCAAGATCATGGTAATCGCCACAGCACTTACCAAATGCCCCAGCTCCAAATTTTTCCGCAAAGGCTTCTGCATACTTAGCGGTTCCCTCCAAATGTTCTTTGACGGTTTGGATTTCATATATTCCTGGTTTTCGTTCACGTTTATGGGCAATGTACTTAAAATTATCATTCATTATAAATTTCACCTTGCCTACTCTTATCTCTAAAAATATTGAGCCATTTCATTTTTCTGATGAAAATAACCAAATTGAAAAGTACCTTGCTCTTCTATTCTTAATGTTTTCGGATAAGTTAATTCAGTTCCTCCTGTTAATTTTGCGTATAAGTTAATTAATATTTCTTTATATATCTCTTTTTTTTCTGGTTTTTTGTATCCTATTTCTCTCATCCATAATGAAGATTGATTTATAATAAATGGGAAAACACTCAAAGGTTTCATACAGGCAGTACTAAAACACTGATCTGCAATGTTTGAGACTATTTTAGGCTTGGCGGTTTTTTGTATATCTTCTATAACAGAAAATATCCTTCCAAGTACATAAGCTTCATTGTTTGTTTCTTGGTTTAATCCCATCTAAATATTTCCTTTTATTTTTAATAGACTCTATGGTATTCTTTATTTTTTATTATACCCCCCCATCCCCTTGATGTAAACGTCATAACACAATCGTAACATTTCCATGCCTAAACGAGCCATTCTCTTATATTAACCAAACCTTAACCCCAGCCACCCCCACCTTGACAGCGCTCCACTAAAGCGATAAAATACTCCAAACAGTTCACTAGTAAACTATTTAAGGATAAACGATGACCAATGATTTTGAAGTATTAATGAGTGGCCAGCCCTTCAAACGGCTGGCAGAGCAGCTTTACGGCCCCCTGATGGAACGCTCCGGCCTGCGAAAGGTCGAGCTGGACATCCTCTACTGCATCGCCCACGCCGGGCTGGCAGATACAGCCCGGGACATTATGGAACGGCGTCAATTTTCCAAGGCCCACATTTCCAAGTCCGTGGATCATCTGAAAAAACTCGGCTATATTGAAATTCAAACCGATCCTGAAGACAGACGTTATCTTCACCTGCACACCACCCCCATGGCACAGCCAATCCTCAAAGACTTAGAAGCTCTCCGAGCCACCCTGAGAGCCACGCTTTTTAAGGGAATTACCCCTGAAGAGCGGGAGGCGGTCAGCCAGGTTCTCACTAAAATCGTCCACAACCTACGCGATGCCTCAGCATCCGGGGAAGCCGCCCCACATTAAGGCATTCACCAAGGCTTCCCTTTTCATTCGACACATTTGGAGGTACCATCATGTCAACAAAGAAAGATTTAAAGGAATTTACCCAGGAATACGCCACAATCTGTCAAACCAAGGATAATATTCCCCCGGCACTTTTTGATGAATATGGTGTCAAACGGGGCCTTCGGGACAAAAACGGCAACGGAGTCCTTTCAGGGCTGACCAATGTTTCCCGGATCGATGCCTTTACCCTGAAAGACGGGCAAAAGATTCCCTGTGACGGCAAACTCTGGTACCGGGGGTACAATGTCATCGACCTGGTCAAGGGCTTTGAGGGCAAGCGTTACGGTTTTGAGGAGGTGGCATACCTGCTCCTCTTTGGCGAGCTGCCCAGCCGGGAAAAGTTAAAGCGCTTTAACCAGATTTTGGTGGAAAGCCGCCGCCTCCCCACCAATTTTACCCGGGATGTTATTATGAAAGCCCCCAGTAAGGATCTAATGAATTCCCTCACCCGGAGCGTGTTGACCCTGGCCTCCTACGATGATGATATCGGGGATCCCTCCCTATCCAACGTGTTGTCCCAATGCTTAAAGCTTATCAGCGTCTTCCCTATGCTGTCGGTGTATGGCTACCACGCCTACAACCATTATATCTGCGATGACAGTCTCTATATCCATCGCCCGGATCCGAATCTCTCCACAGCGGAAAATATCCTCTTGATGCTACGCCCGGATAAGCAGTACACGGATTTGGAAGCCAGGGTGCTGGACATCGCCCTGGTGCTGCACATGGAACACGGCGGCGGGAATAACTCCACCTTTACCACCCGGGTGGTGACCTCCTCCGGCTCCGACACCTACTCCGTCGTTGCCGCGGCCTTATCCTCCCTCAAGGGGCCCAAGCACGGCGGGGCCAATATCAAGGTGGTGGAAATGATGCAGGACCTCCGTCAGACGATATCGGACCCCACGGATGAAGAGGCCGTACGCCACTATCTGGAGGGCTGTCTGAATAAAGAAGCCTTCGACCGCAAGGGCCTCATTTACGGCATGGGCCACGCCGTGTACTCCCTATCCGATCCCCGGGCCCAGGTGTTTAAGAGCTTCGTCGAGAAGCTGGCCCGTTCCAAGGGCCGGGATGAGGATTTTGCGCTGTACTCCATGGTGGAACGCCTGGCCCCCGAGGTTATCTCCGGCGGCCGCAAGATTTACAAAGGGGTTTCCGCCAATGTGGACTTCTATTCCGGCTTTGTGTACAGTATGCTGGACATTCCCCTGGAGCTCTACACTCCCATCTTCGCCATCGCCCGTATCGTGGGATGGAGTGCCCATCGCATTGAGGAACTGGTCAATGTGGATAAGATTATGCGCCCGGCCTACAGGAGTGTCATGGCTCCCCGGGATTATGCCCATATGGCCGATCGAAAGTAAGTATATTGATCACAACCTCGGTTAACAGCCGGGGTTTTTTTATGTCAACATGACACTTTTGTCACCTTATGGTAAGCTAATGCCATGGCAGGAGGGTCCCGACCGGCTTATAATGGGACTATCTTAATATTGGAGGAATCAAAATGTCATTACTTACTGTCAATCATGTTAAAAAAATATACACCACCCGTTTTGGCGGAACCTCGGTCCAGGCCCTCCGGGATGTCACCTTTGCGGTAGAGCCTGGGGAATACCTGGCCATCATGGGGGAATCGGGCTCTGGCAAGACTACCCTTCTTAATATTTTAGCTGCCCTGGACAAGCCCACCTCCGGTGAGGTCCTCCTGGGGACGAAGGACCTCACCACCATTTCCGATGGGGCCATCTCTGCCTTCCGGCGGGATAACCTGGGCTTCGTCTTCCAGGATTTCAACCTCCTGGATACCTTTAGCTTAAAGGATAATATTCTCCTCCCCCTGGTCCTGGCCGGACGGGATGTGGACGAAATGGAAAGCCGCCTGGCCCCCATCGCCGGACAGCTGCGCATTGACAATCTCCTTGGAAAATTCCCCTACGAGGTTTCCGGGGGACAGCAGCAACGGGCCGCTGTGGCCCGGGCTCTGATTACCCATCCCCAGATTATCCTGGCGGATGAGCCCACTGGTGCCCTGGATTCAAGGTCCGCAGACGAGCTTCTGGCTCTTTTCGATGAGATCAACGCCTGTGGCCAAACGGTGCTGATGGTCACCCACTCCCTAAAGGCCGCCAGCCACGCCAGCCGGGTTCTCTTTATCCGGGATGGGGAGGTCTTCCACCAGCTGTACCGGGGAAACCGAAGTCTGGCGGATATGTTCTCCACCATCTCCGATACCCTCACGATGATTTCCAGGGGAGGCCACACCCATGAAGAAGCATAATAAGGGGTTTCCTTTCTTTCTCAAACTGGCCGCCACCAACATTAAAAAACACCGCCAGGAATACCTGCCCTACCTGCTGACCTGTGTCATGACCATCATGATGTTCTATACCATCGTCTCCCTCTCCCAAAACGATACCCTGAAGAATATGAGCGGAGGCACTTCTATGATGATGATCTTAAGCTTTGGAAATTGGGTCATCGCCATCTTTGCGGTGGTCTTCCTCTTCTATACCAATAGCTTCCTCATTAAACGACGGAAGAAAGAATTCGGACTCTTCAATATCCTGGGGATGGAAAAGAAGCATATTGCTGGGGTAATGGCCCTGGAAACCCTCATCACCGGGGGCTTTTCCATTGTGGTGGGTCTGCTGCTTGGCCTGCTCTTTAACAAGCTTATCTTCCTGCTGCTTTTAAAGATCATCCACTACGATATCCAGCTGGGCTTTCAAATTTCACCGGTAGCCCTGGCCCTGACGACCCTGCTCTTTTTCGGAATCTTTACCCTGGGCCTGCTCTATAACCTTTTCCAGATCCGTCTGGCCAACCCCGTGGAGCTGCTCCGGGGAGGAAAAACCGGAGAACGGGAACCCAAAACCAAGGTGGTCCTGGCCATTATCGGCTTTCTGTGCCTGGGGACCGGTTATGCTATCTCCCTCACCGTGGACAAACCCCTGGATGCCCTCTACCTCTTTCTGGTCGCCGTCATCCTGGTCATCATCGGCACCTACTGTCTCTTTACCGCCGGCAGTATCTTTATCTTAAAGCAGCTGCGTAAGAACAAGCACTATTACTACCAGACCAGTCATTTCATCTCAGTTTCCGGGATGATTTACCGAATGAAGCAAAACGCCATCGGCCTGGCAAACATCTGTATCCTCTCCACCATGGTCCTGGTGGTGCTGTCCACCACCGTCTCCCTCTATCTGGGGGTGGACAACATCATGACTTACCTCTTTCCCCAGGATTTGTACATCCGCCATTACGGGGATACCTTCTACGAAGACCCCGAAACAGTATCCGACAATATTGCAGCCATTGTTGCCGATCAGGGCCTTCAGATTAAGGATTATCACGACTACAATGAGTTTACCATGGGTACCGTACGCCGGGGAGATACCTTCGACTATCACCCGGGGAATACCTGGTACGCCACCACCGCCGATGTATGCATGACCCAAGTAATGACGGCGGCGGATTATACCGCCCTTACCGGCGAGGCCATCTCAATCACCGGCAATGAGGTCCTGGCCTATGGCAATCTCTTTGACCTGGGGGATACCCTAACCCTCTTTGGCACCGAGTATTCGGTGGTGAAGCAGCTTCGTGACTTTCCCCTGAAGGAGGCAGAGTACGATACCACCTTCGGTCTGGAATGCCTGTGCTTGGTGGTCTCGGATCGGACTCATATGGCGGATATTTATGAGAAACAGCAAACCGCCTACGGTGTCGATGCCAGTCCCCTCAATTACGATATTACCTTCGATTTAACGGGAACAGATGCCCAGAAGATTGCCTGTAACGCCGCACTGAACGCCCCGGGTGCTCTGGTGGCCGATACCGCTGTCCACGGTGGTGCCCCTATCATATCCAGTGACCAGCTGAGTATCAACCGCGAGTCTGGCAGCTTTGATGTGCGCTGTCGACAGGACCAGTATCGCACCTTCTACTACGCCTATGGTGGAATGTTCTTCCTGGGACTGCTTCTGGGGACGGTATTCATTATGGCCACGGTGCTCATTATCTACTACAAGCAGATTTCTGAGGGCCACGACGATCAAGGGCGGTTTACCATCATGCAGAATGTGGGAATGAGCCACGCCGAGGTGCGCCGGGCCATTCGCAGCCAGGTGCTGACGGTGTTCTTTCTCCCCCTGGCCATGGCCTGTGTCCATATCACCTTTGCCTTCCCAGTGATTACCAAACTGCTTAAGCTTTTTAGCCTGACCGATACGGTCTTGTTTGTCCAGTGTACCCTGGGAGTTATTGCGGTCTTTGCCCTGCTTTATGCCGGGGTATATGCTCTGACGGCTCGGGCCTATTACCGGATTGTCAGTCCCAGAAGCCGATAAATATTTGTCATTTCTTTACATTTCTTTACATTTATGGTAAATTTTCAGTAATGAAAATATTTAGGAGGTTTTTCAAATGGCACAAGTAAGAAATAAAAAGAGTGCGGCGGCTGGCGCAATGGCAAAGAATTCCACCGGAACAGCTTCAACCGCAGCACCCCAAAAAAAGGACATGGCACCAGCTGCTAAAGCACCTGCTGCCCCTAAATCCGCTACCGCAACGACCAAAGCCACCACAACCCCGACCTCTAAGAAAACCAGCACCAAGAAGAAAACCGTCACCGAAGTTGTGGTCCAATTTGATGGTAAGGAATTCAAATCCGCGGATTTAATCACCCGGGTAAAGGAAATCTGGACCAAGGAAATGGGGCGCAAGGTAAATGAAGCTGCGGATATGACCGTATATATCAACACCGATGAAGGCATGGCCTACTATGTGATTAATGGTGGGGATGTTACTGGAAGCTTTGCACTTTAAAACAAAACACACTGTCCAAAAACGACAAAAAGGGGGTCGCAGGTTGCGACCCCCTCAGAGCGTAGACAAACCAGCTAACCGAAGCAACACCACCGGTTCGCTGGTTTTGTTTTTTCCTTAAAATTGAAAAAAGCAGTAAAAAATGAGATAGGCGCAAAAGAATCCGGCTCAGCAAGTCCCCTTTTATACTTCAGGATGGCCAGCTTTTTTAAATTTAGACAGGCCAATGTCAGCCCGACCTGTATGGCAACCCGGGCTTTTCCGATGCTTTGGGTATAACGCATCCCATGATGTTCTTTGGCGGTGCCAAAGATCCGTTCGATGGTTTCTTTGCGTTTTTGGTATTGTTCTTTCCGGCCAAGGGTATGCCGGATATCCTCACAAATATCCAGGTAGTCGG
>NZ_FNOU01000041.1 GCF_900107125.1 Eubacterium barkeri | reverse complement strand
TAAACTCGCATGTAACATGACACAGATGATTTCCTGTTCCGGACTACTGATTTCCTGTCCTCCGGAACAGCGATTTCATCGCACCGTAATAATCAGATATTTCATGAGTTACTGGAATAACCGGAGAATCTGCTCGTCCATCGGCGGAGTACCACCTATCATAAAAAGGCAGCAATACTATCAGTCCTTGCAGGATGTTGCATAAGGCAGCTGAATCCTTGAGGGAAATTTGTCAACTATTCTTGACAATATCATATGCTCCTGTTCGCATTTCACACAGTATTCGGCCCACAGAAGCGAAAGTGTAACGCCTGGCTTGGCGAGCTCACGGTAAACGCACTCAAAGTCCGGAAGTTTTCTGCCTTCATTGGTAGCTCGCTCCGGATAGAACAGCTTCTCAATATCCCTGTTGGTGAGTGCCTCTGGGATTGGCCATTCCAGTTCATGTTCCTCAGCAAGTTTTATTACTTCAGAGACCTTGTTACGTGAACTATGGATGCTGTTTGTAACATCCACGTTGCTGAATCCCAGGTTTTTAAGCCTGAGAATTTCTCGATAATCAATCATGGTTATCGACCTCCTTAATGAATTTACACAAGAATCTGTGTTTACATCCATTATAGGAGATGCTCTTCCCATCGGAAATGCCTGCACTGAATTTTCGGAAACAGGTGCTCTGAATTTCCGGAAAGGATGCACTAATCAATTGGAATACTCATTTCTCACTTGATATCGGTGCCTTAATTGTTATTTCCATTGTTTTAGGGTTATAAAAGTACCCAGAAACTTTTCCCTCTATTATTCTTTTTCCAAAAACGCCTTTAGGATACATAAATTCGCTTCTATCATCCACTATCATTTGTCCAACAACTTTTCCACCATATGTATCAACAACATCAATTGATTTGCACATATCATAAATTTGTCTAATTGTTCTCGGTGGTCTTTTTGTTGTCTCACCTGTTCCATGTTCATCAGGTTCACTTTTCCTGTTCACTTTTTTACTAGGCACTGATAACCCATCTAATGCATTATCAAAATTAAATAATGCTTCATCAAAATCATCTGAATTGAAACTATTACTGGCACCAAAAGGACATCCCTCAATGTGCCGATATCCTTTTCTGTTTGCACTGAAATATGCCACTGCTGTTCCATCTAATCCGCATACATGCATGTGTGCGTCACAATTTTTATTAGGGCAGAAAAATCGTGTGTTTCTGCTTTCACTTGCAGCATTTTTTGCATATAGCTTTTCTTTTCTGTCTTTATCTCTAAATACGTACATTGCCATATTCTTTTTCACCCTCTTCACTCTCATATTTAGAATCTGTGTTTACCACTATTACGCAACTCAATTCGTCAAATCAATATTGTACAAATATTGGCTATACCCACAACATTCGCTCGTTTATTAAGCTATTTTGATAATCGGGGCCATCCCTCAAGATTAATAAGCACTCATTTATTTCATGATTCTTTAAGAAAATCATTCCTGCTCCCAGTCCAGCTTGTAAACGAGTGGTAAAGCCGAATCGTTTATAAAAACCTTCTCTATCTTTTGAAGCACCTAAATACACCCTTAGTGTTGGGCTTTTCTGCTTTACACTTAAAATTTTACAAATAATTGCATTCATTATTTGGGTACCAACACCTTTGTATTGGCATGATGGAATTACCATTATATCTTGAACATAAAGAAAAATGGTTCTATCACCGATTAACCGTCCATACCCTACTAACTGGTTGTTTTCATAGGCGCAAACAGAATAAAATGTGTTGTCTAGTGCTTCATCTACAATACTTTCCTCTCTCTGTCCCCAGCCTACTTGCTGTGTAAGTTCATTGTATTCTTTTACAGAAATCTTCTTCTCAATTATCTTCATTATCATTCCTCTCTAAATAAGCAAATTCACTCCAAGAACTTTAAAGGCTTCACCTGTCCTTCTAATTCTAGTAAGAATCTATCATAATCAGACATGAACAATCTATCCTGCACAATTCTATATTTCTCAAACTCTGTTTCAGCATGAAGCTTTGCCTGCTCTGCACTGATTTTCCCGGCATCCGTTAGAATTTCATTTCCGTTAAACTCCAAAAAACCATCCAGACGCTTCGCCCAATCTTCCATACTCATAGGAATTTGACGTTCTGCCTGCAATTCTGCGTAATCAAGATACAGAGATACTATACGTTCCATATAGGACATTTCTTTATCGTTCAAATAATTTTTGGCAATGGACACATCGGCTTTTACGATTTTTCCAGCTGGTGCAGATTCCCATGTTGTTAATCCCATGTGTTCTTTATCTGCATCTGCACGTTCTACAATCAGCTCTGCTGCCGTGTGTCTATGAACAGCCCAATGCATTTTATTCTGCACGGTCTGAAAGAAAATTCTGGTGGTCTTTGCATCTTTATCATAATCAAAAGCTGTAGCATAAAGGTCAGTAATCTTCTGATAGAATTTACGCTCTGACAGACGAATCTCACGGATGTTTTGCAGCTGGCGTTCGAAGTATTCATCCGTGAACATGTGTCCTTTTTTCAGCCGATCCTTATCCATTGTCCAACCTTGAATCGTATAATCTTTTACAATCTGACCTGACCATTTGCGGAAACGGACAGCACGTTCATTATTCACCTTAAAGCCAACAGCAATAATCATCTGAAGATTATAGTGAGTGACTTCACGATTAACCTGCCTCACACCTTCCGTTTGAACTATTCGGAATTTCCGAATAGTTGCCTCCTCGGTAAGTTCTCCATCAGCATATATTTTTTTAATATGCTCGTTAATCGTTGGCAAAGACACATCATAAAGCTGAGCAATCATTCTCTGTGTCAGCCATATGTTTTCATCTTCATACCGCATCTCGATGCTGTCAGCACTGTTGCCCACAGCTGCAACATAAGTAAGATATTCTGCTGCCGAACTATGAATCGTTATTTCACCTTTCTTTTTAGGCATGATACCCCTCCGATCTACACTTTTCTTCACTGGCATATTATTTATCACTAATCCTTGTAATCAATACTGCCGTCTCGACATGAGGACAAATTCAAATCATATCCCCACAAATCTACTGTAATGGAGGTGAAATTTGTACACTACTAATACCGTACATGTAGCTTCTTTCCCACAAATATTTGTCTAACATCAATTTTGCATCACTCTGGTGCAAAATTTTAATTAATTCTCTTTTCAATATCTTCAATAGATGGAAGTTTATCTTGTAGTTCCTCCGAAATATGATTTGATAACCTATATTCACTAATTCCCATGGGTTTATTAACATCCTGCAAGGCATATTCTGCTACCACTTTATCCTTGCCCCTGCATAATAGCAATCCGATTGTAGAATTATCACTTGGTGCTTTTAATTCACCATCTACGGCAGATAAGTAGAAAGATAATTTCCCTGCAAATTCTGGTTCAAATTCGACTGTTTTTAATTCTACAACAAAATAACAATGCAATTTGACATTATAAAACAGTAAGTCTATAAAGAAGTCTCTTTCTCCCACTCTGATAGGATATTGTCTCCCCATAAATGCAAATCCCGAACCAAATTCTAATAATAATTTTGTAATTTGATTTACAAGTTCATCTTCCAACTCAACTTCTTTTAACTTTTTTGCATTTGGTACAAAATCAAAAATATATGGGTCTTTAATAATTTCCTCTGCCTGCTCACTGAATGGTTCCAACAATTGCTGTTTAAAATTCGTTGTCTTTTCAACAAGTGCTTGCCTTTTATATAAATTGCTTTCTATTTGGTGTGCCAGAACGACACTTGACCAGCCGCATTCTAAACATTGCTGAGTATACCACATATGTTCTTCCAAACTATCCGTTTTATCTATTAAAAGTTTAATTGCACGCCAACTAATTTTTGCACCACCCTGATGCAAAATATCTTCGGATGTTATACGTTGTGCAAACTGTTTCATATAATTAAGATTTCTAACAGAATATCCGTCTGTACCTGGATAAGTTATTTTCAAGTCTTTAGACAGCGTTTCAACAAATTTATTGCCCCATTGACTATATTCAACAATAACATTTCCAATATTCCAGTAAAGAAGATTGCGTTCTACATTTGCAGTTGTCATCATCTGACGTTGTGTTTGAAGAATTCTGTCTTTTACCTTTTCGAGTGCATCAAAATATTCGTTCATAACTATTTCTGGTTTCTTTGCCATTCGTTTCACCTCTGGTTTCGTTTTAACTACTATATATTTTCCATCTTTTTTAGGCACAATTAAAAATAACTGTTTTATTCAATATATTCAATATCCTTTAACAAAAATATATCATCATTTAAATTCCATTCACGTCAAATGAGTATTCCGGGGTGATTTCCATCACCTGTCCGGTTTCCGGAAATCACTATTCCGTTTTATAGGAAATCATAATACCGGGCATGGAAATCAGCA
>NZ_FNOU01000042.1 GCF_900107125.1 Eubacterium barkeri | reverse complement strand
TGTTGTGTCTTCTTGTCGTTATAGAAAATCTTTATGCTTTTATCCTTTAGAATGTGTGCCCTTTCAATTTCATCGGCTTCAACTTTACTGTTATCCGGCAATTGAACTTCTGAGAAAGACCCATCTGTTTTATTGATAAATTTCGTTGATTTGCCATTATTGTGCACGACATCAACCATCGGTTTGCTCGTATCAGCATTAATGACAATGCCAGAAGCTAATGTAACCGTTTTGCTGCCGGTATTAATACTTGCACCGGAAAAATCCACGAATCCAGGAACCACTTTCCCTTCATTCATTTTAGGCACCATTTCTTCAATGCTTATTTTTTCATCAATATTGGGCAGCTGAACGATTTGTCTGGTTTTAGTATCGCCCTTGCGTCCCCAGGCATCCGTTACATCATAACTTGCTTCCCAAACGCCTGGTGTTGTGTTACTTCCTGGTCCGTTGGTTACGCCAAAGGTTGTTTTCCCTTCTTTCTTTGTTATCTTGAACCCTCCAGCAACATACCCCCCGGCCAAATCACGGTCATCCTTAAATTCTATCCCGTAGTAAAAGGGATGAAGGATTTCTTCCTGTCCTGCCATGGTTCCCCATGTCGCTTGGTTGTATTTTCCGTACAAGGGTGTTTCATTCCCAGAAATCGTCGGTTTTTCGTTGTAAACTTCTTTAAATCCAGTCGCTGTCAGTTCATAAACTGAATTGTCCCCTTTTTCCGTTCCAACAATTTCAGTCATCGGATTTTCTACTTCATTATCCCCAAGTCGAAACTTACCTTCTGGACAGATAATTTCAATCATATCACCTTCTGCAAATTTGTACTCTTCAATTTTCGTAAAGTTGCTAGGAACAACAGTGTCCCTTCCTTTCACCTCCATCAGTTTGGTTTTTTTACTCTCTTCATTCACCTGCGTCAACGGTGTCCCTTTTTTAATGACAGAGATGGTGTAGTAAGTGTCGTCTCCAAAATATTCATGATAAAGAAGCGGAACTTTAATCATTACGTCTTCGAGATAACACTTAATCTTGAACGTTGCAGGATCTAGAGTCAACCTCGTTTTCAAAGTGGTCTCTTTAGAAATACCAATGGTTTTCCAAGTGGACACCTGCCCATGCAATTCAATTGTAAACGGGTTAGCAACGGCCGCGTTTGCTTTAATCGCTTCATTTTCCCGTGAAGGCTCTAGCATTACACTCTCAGGTTCTTTTTCCTGAATCTCATCTATGCCAATTTCGATTCTCAATTCTTCAGTCTTTCCACTTATACAATTTTTGTACTCAACTAAAAAAGCAAAGTCTCCGTTTTTATCCACTTCGTAATTGACGGTTTCAGCATTTCCTCCGCGTTCATAAACAATGGTTTGATCTGATTCACTTTTAATGGAATTTATCTCATATTTTTTTGAATCAACCCCCACAACATCAAATTGGATTTTTGCTAAGTTTTTTTCCTCATTGTACGAAACTGAGGTGTCAACAACAGTGCCTTCCTGCGCTGCCATGACCGTTGCGCCAGATCCAAAAACAAACATTAGCAGAAAAACAATCAAACAAAGTTGAACCTTACTCATTCTTGATTCTTTCATTCTTTTACTCCCATCCTTCCCCATCGACTTAACCATTTGATTTGGTTATTTAATTATTATGATACAATAATAGCAATAATAATTTATTGTTATTACTACCCTCCCCGAATAGCACAAATTACACCCTTAATGATAAATGATATTTAAAAATACCTTTGCAGCCTTATTTCATTTTCAAAATAAACTCTGGTCCTACCGCTTAGTGCGCAGGTAAAACTCAATATCCAGAGAAATAAAAAAACTGTGTCACCTGTTTAGAATCGGTCACACAGTTTTCATTATTTCATTCATTATTTCTTCAAATACGCATCAATGGCCGCAGCGGCTTCCTTCCCAGCCCCCATGGCCAGGATGACGGTGGCGGCACCGGAGACGGCGTCCCCGCCGGCGTAGATGCCTTCCCGGCTGGTTTTTCC
>NZ_FNOU01000005.1 GCF_900107125.1 Eubacterium barkeri | reverse complement strand
CGACTACCTGGATATTTGTGAGGATATCCGGCATACCCTTGGCCGGAAAGAACAATACCAAAAACGCAAAGAAACCATCGAACGGATCTTTGGCACCGCCAAAGAACATCATGGGATGCGTTATACCCAAAGCATCGGAAAAGCCCGGGTTGCCATACAGGTCGGGCTGACATTGGCCTGTCTAAATTTAAAAAAGCTGGCCATCCTGAAGTATAAAAGGGGACTTGCTGAGCCGGATTCTTTTGCGCCTATCTCATTTTTTACTGCTTTTTTCAATTTTAAGGAAAAAACAAAACCAGCGAACCGGTGGTGTTGCTTCGGTTAGCTGGTTTGTCTACGCTCTGAGCACCTGAGAGGTGCTTTTTTTAATGGAAATCTAGATACTGTCCAGGGCCAGGGCAGCATTATAATCGGTAATCAGTACATTGATGAAGCCGCCGTTGATGGCGCCGTGGATGGCCTGGCCCTTTTCAGCACCGCAGCACACCCCGATGGAATGGCTGACCTGGCGCAGGGCGGTAATATTAATCCCGATGACTTTTTCGTTATATTCGTAGCGGTCGATATCCCCGCTTTCATCGTAGAAATTCATGCAGATATCCCCACAAATATTCTGGGTTTTGAGTTCAGCCAGCATCTCTGGGGTGAAATAACCCGTTTTAATCATGGTGGAATGGGCGCTGGGAATTCCGATTCCGACGAGGGCAATGTCGAGATGGGATGCTTTTTTAAAAACCCGGCGGATACTGTTCTCCTTCATCAGCTCGGTTTTTGTTTTAATCCGGGAAACCATGGCAGGGGCGTGAATGGGGAAATAATAGCCGCCAAAGGCTTTGGCTAAGGATTCGGCAATATAGTTGGAATGGAGATCGTTCTCCACCGTGCCGATCCCCCCAACTAAGGGTAAAAAGGTAAGCCCGGTATGGTAGGTCCCCTGGGCGTGGGGGGCGATGCTGGCCACCGTTGTCCCCATGCTGACACCGATGGTATCCCCTTCCTTAATGATACGGGAGAGAAAGGTCGCTGCTGCCTCACCGATGGACTCCTTGGTTTCCAAAGAATCTTCCTTGCTCTCAACAATAAAAACTTCTTTGAGGCCAAACTTCTCCTCCAGGTGCTGCTCCATTTGATAGTGCTTCCGTCCATTGATATCGGAGACGGTAATCTGTACAATTCCCACATCCCGGGCAGCTTTGAGGAGTTTAGAGATCGTAGGACGGGAGATGCCAAGCTTCAGGGCGATGTCCTGCTGGCCGAGACGATGATTATAATAGAGATCACTGACTCGAAGCATCATCCGTTCATCGTCAATTATATTTTTTTTCATATCGGTTTCCTTTTATAATTCGTTTGTGAATAGTTTAACATATATGATTTAAAAATGCAATAACTTGAAATGTTTTTACATCTGAATAAGAGAATAGGTTCGTTAAAAAACAAACATCGAATTTTTGGCAAATGTTAAAATTCCTATAAAATCGAGATAATTTACATGTATAATTTACAAAAGTAAAAACACTTATGTAAAAACTAAAGAACAAATATTTTGGAGGATATCAAAAAACAATGAATAAATGGCTTAAATAAAGGGTTCTAACGGAAAACGAGATATAAAGACGATTATTTAAAATTGACAAATGATAGATAAGGGACTATAATTCAAATATCAAATAAATGAACATCAACGGGTGAAGTCAACGGTAAGATATTCTGGATTTAGGGGGAATAACCATGCAGAGTTCAATGATGAATTATTTGTTTCTTGTGGTCTTTGGATTAATGGCTTTACAAATGTTTTTAGGGCTCATCCAGGTTCGGGCCTATAAAAACGCAATGAATGCCCTTCGGGGAACCGGGATTGTTGGGTTAGGGCATACCAAGGGCAGCCTTGCCAAGAAGGGGCAGGTCATCGTATTGTCTTACAAACGCCGATCAGATCAGGTGGTGGCGTGTAAGGTGATGCGAGGGGTCACCATCTTTGCCCGATTTAAGGATGTGTCGGATTATAACGGCATGGGGCTGGAGGCGCTCAGAACATTGGCAATCGCCCAGGATCAGAAAGAGTTTAAGCATCGTCGGAAAAAACATCCCTACGATCCTGAGGAGTACAGTAAGAAAAAAGGTGCACTGATTCAGGCGGTGGAGGCCATTGATGGGCGGATTGCCCGGGATGATGATCCCGAGGCCCATCGGGAAAATGTTCATGCCGCTGCGATGAAGCTGGCCCGAAGACACAGCCGGACAACGGGTGCCGTCAGTGAATAAATCTATTATGCTGGAAGGACCCCTTGCTGCAATGCATGAAACAGAATAATCCAGTTTTAGAAATTATATTTTATGGAGGGTATTATGGATTTTTTAGCGAATTTAGCCTCTGGTTTCATCGGCCTTTTTCAGCTCGGTGGTGAAACCTTTGTGGGATGGGTGACGGGGATCATCCCAACCCTGGTGTGTTTGATCACAGCGGTGAATGCACTTATCGCCATCGTCGGACAGGACAAGATCGATAAGCTCGGTGTGATTTGTGGAAAGAACATCCTCTTACGATACACGGTGCTGCCGGTATTGTCGATGTTTTTCCTGTGTAATCCCATGGCCTATACTATGGGGCGTTTCCTGGACGAACGGTATAAACCGGCATTTTACGATGCCACCGTGTCCTTCTGCCACCCCATTACCGGGTTGTTTCCCCATGCCAATGCGGGTGAATACTTTGTATACGGTGGGATTGCGGCTGGCCTGACCACTTTGGGCAAGGACTTAGGACCCTTGGCCATTCGGTACTTTATTGTTGGGCTTATCGTCATTCTCATCCGTGGGGTAGTGTGTGAACGTCTGACCATTCGATTTATGAAGAAGGGGGCGAATGCAAATGTATAAGGCAGTAAAAATTACCAAAGGACCCAATGGCTGGGGTGGACCACTGGTTATTCAGCCCACGGAAAAAAGAAATAAAATTGTATCGGTGACGGGTGGCGGTATCGATCCCCTGGCACAGCGCATAGCGGAGCTGACCGGTGCAGAGGCTGTGGATGGTTTCTCCAAAGGTGTGGCGGACGATGAATTTGCCTGTGTGATCATCGATTGTGGCGGAACAGCCCGGTGTGGGGTATACCCCAAGAAACGGGTGCCCACCATTAACTTAACGGCGGTGGGTCAGAGTGGTCCCTTGGCCAAGTATATCATGGAAGACATTTACGTTTCCGATGTTAAGCCTGGGGGTGTCCAGTTGGCAGATGCCGGAGATACCCCGGTGGACACAGCGGCAGCAGAACCGACGAAAGAAAAGAAGGATGGCGCATCAAAGGCCAAGGATGGGAAGAAGGAAAGCTTCCTGGTTCGGTTAGGAAAGGGCGTTGGTGGTGTTGTCGCAAAATTCTTCCAGGCCGGTCGGGATACCATCGATATGGTCATCCGAAATATCCTGCCCTTCATGGCTTTTGTGGCCATGCTCATCGGGATTATCCAGGGGTCTGGCCTGGGGGATTGGATTGCCAATACCATTTCGCCTTTGGCAAATACCCTGCCAGGTTTGCTGGTGGTTTCCATTATCTGTGCCATCCCCATTATTTCGCCCATTATTGGACCCGGGGCGGTCATTGCCCAGGTGGTTGGGGTGCTCATTGGGGAACAAATCGGCCGCGGTGCCATTAATCCTTCCCTGGCCTTGCCAGCACTCTTCGCCATCGATGCCCAGGTTGGGTGTGACTTTATCCCCGTTGGTTTATCCCTGGGTGAAGCGGAACCTGAAACCATTGATGCTGGCGTGCCCGCCGTGCTCTTTGAGCGTTTGGCCACTGGCCCCATTGCGGTGCTGATTGCCTTCGCCTTCAGTATCGGGCTGTATTAAAAAATAGAAGGAGCATTAAAGATGTTCAAAACCGATGTTGTGGATATCGGGCCACTGGTTCAGGATTTAGCAGAGGAAGGTGGGTTTATCATTGTCTTTAATGATAACGCACCGGCGGCTTTGGCAGAAATGGCCGTATTGCACACCAAGTGTGAATTGGAGCGGGATGTCGCCCCGGGAGACCAGGTCATTTTGGGGAACAGCGCCTACAGGGTAACTGCCGTAGGGGCGGAGGCCAACCATACCCTGGCTAGTATGGGGCATTGCACCCTGAAGTTTTCAGGACATGCTGACGTTGAGCTGCCAGGCCAGATGGAACTGGACGGCGGTGGTATCGTTCCTGAGATACAGGTGGGAGATTCCTTTGAGATTCATTTTCAATAAGCCATCAATAAATATTATATGATAGAAAGAGGTATGACACATGATTAACATGAGTGTGAAGTTGGAGCAACTGGAAGCAGAGGGAAAATCCATAAAGGCCAGCATTGTCGGTGCTGGACAGATGGGATGCGGAATGGCCGCACAGATGACGACGATGAAGGGGATGGATCCCGTGGTTGTTGTAGATGTGGTCCTGGATAATGCCAAGCGGGCCTATCTGGATTCTGGCTATACCGAAGGGGTGGATTTTGTTGAAGCCCAAACCGTTGAAGAAGCCAACAAGCTCTTGGCGGAAGGTAAATTCATCGTCACCAGTAATAATGAAATCGCCACAAAGTGTGATGTCATCGATTGTGCGGTGGATGCCACCGGTGTGCCGGAAGTGGGGGCGAAGGTTGCCATGGATGCCATTAACGCCGGCAAACATATCTGTATGCTCAATGTTGAAACCGATGTGTGTATCGGACATCTCCTCTGGAAATTGGCCAATAACGCCGGCGTGGTGTACACGGGCTCTGCCGGGGATGAACCCGGTGCCGTCATTGAAATGTACGATTATGCCAAGGGCTTAGGCTTTGATGTCAAGGTTGTTGGGAAAGGGAAAAACAACGCCCTGGCCCTGGAATGCAACCCGGATACGGTGGCGGAAATCGCGAAGGAAAAGGGTGCCTCTCCCAAGATGATCTGTGCCTTTAAGGATGGAACCAAGACCATGGTGGAAATGACTGCTATGGCCAATGCCACGGGTTTTGTACCTGATGTCACCGGTGCCCATGGTCCGGAAAGTGATGTCAAAGGATTAAATGATGTCCTGAGCCTGAAGAGCGAAGGTCGGGGCGGGGTTCTGGATAACTATGGCGTTATTGAATACGTCAATGGCGTAGCCCCGGGGGTGTTCGTCATCATCGGCACCGATCAGCCGGATATCGCCGCAGAATTAACTTACCTCAGCATGGGACCTGGCCCCAATTACACCCTGTATCGCCCCTATCACTTAACTTCCTTGGAAACCCCCATGTCCGTGGCCAAGGCTTGCATCGACCACGAACCCACCATCGTTCCCCGGGCTGGCCGTGTGGCAGAAACCATTGCTGTGGCTAAAAAGGATATGAAGGCCGGAGAAATGTTAGACGGCATCGGTGGCTACACCATCCGCGGAACCTTCATGGCCGCGGCGGAAGCGGATGCACAGAATGCCCTGCCCATGGGCCTGGTGGATAAGAAAACCCAGCTCACCGTGGATAAAAAGGCAGGCGACGTGATCACCTATGATGATGTTATCCTGAATAATGATAACCTCATTGTCCAGCTGCGTAAGCTCCAGGATGAATTGTTCCTATAGGAACTACAAATTAATTTGCTGATCTCGCAAGATTCAGATATGGCTACCCTCCCCTAGGGTGGCCGAAGCAAAGGCGCGGCGGTTCCCCTACTGCCGTGCCTTGTTGTTTAATCAGGAGGAAAAAATATGTATGCAAAAGAAGTGAAAGTCGTTAATCCCACGGGACTTCATGCCCGTCCCGCAGCAGAATTTACCAAGGTCGCCGGCCAGTACCAGGCGGATTTGACAATCACCCGGATGACGGAGCCCTCCAAGGAAGGCAATGCAAAATCCGTTATTAATGTTATGAGCATGACCCTCACCATGGGGACACGGATTAAAATTACCGGGAATGGACCCGATGAAGTAGAAGCCGTGGATGCCCTGGTGGCTTTGGTGGAAGGCGGATTTGGAGAAGTATAGGAAGGGACGGTTTCGCCGCTGAAGGTGATGCTTTTTTCAGACAGGCTGCTTTTAAAACATTGATTGTCACAGCTCCAAACTGCAGGACGGGTAAAAGAACACAGACAAAGAATAGAACTCTTTTGCCTGTGTTCTTAGTGGAGAAAAGATAATTCTTTACTTTTTTCTCTGTAGTACGAGTATAACAATGAATGTGAAAATAGTGGACAGGGTAAGCTGTGGAAAAATGACCGATCGTAGTGGACTGAAAAAAGCACTAAAATTGGATATAGGCCATCGAATATCATGAGATATTAATTTCGCAAGAATAATGGCCATTAGCTGGATAATTACAACTACTGTAAACAGTATGAATGACCTGAGGAGTCCTTTCTTCATGATGTACACTTATTTGAAATTATTAGTTGCATAGGTATTTCGATAGACTAAATGAGCATGGTTTGCATCTGAATAAAGATAGACTCCAGCCCTTAATTTATTTTGATAACGAGCAACAGTAACAGAGCCGTAGCCGGTGTTGCCGAAAACGGAGTAGTATTGGTCTGTAGAATCATTTGCAAAAGTAGTAATAAAGGCACCGAGACCACCGCCAAGCATTGCACCAGGTGTCCCTCCAAGTGAACCAATGCCAGTCGACGCTGCTGTGATTAAGGCAGATTGCAATGCTTTCTCCATCGTTGCCCTTGAGCTGGCATCAAAAGAAAAGCTGAAGCTCCGACGATCCCATAAGTTTAACTCTCTAGACTGGATTTCGCTTTCGATTAATTCTTGGTCGTTGACAAGGGTGGATTCTTCATTTGCAAAAACGGGACATACAGATAGTAGCGCAATTAAGAAAACGATCAATAGACTGATTGTTGTTTTTTTCATAATAACCCTCTCGTTTCATCATGGTATTTAATGTACTATGTGGCAGTAAATAAATTTTCAAAACGTAATTAATCTTGATTTTGGCACAATGGACTCATCCCTTTCAAAACAAAAACTGTATTGAGCTGTAGATATTATGCAATAAAAAAATCCCGTTATCCGGGATCGCATAGAAACATGATATCCCTGAATTAATCAATTCAGATTATCGGACACATCCTATAAAGGCATCCCGATTCAATCATGTTGTGGATTCTCACCACATTATCCTTTTCATTATTCTTTTAATAAAATTATATCAAATATATTCAAAAATGTAAATGGAAAATACAAACCTGAATAATATGTGACAGTCCTCAGATGTGGTGAGCCATAGAACCCCTACCCCTCTGTGAAAAAAAGTGCTATAATAATTCTTATAAGCCGCTGAACAAAAAGCAATTGAGAAGTATTTTTACAAAATAAAAAATAAAGAAGAAATAACTTCAAAATATTGGGGAAAAACCAGTAATATTTTGCTGTAATAGTTTACCATTTTCGATTTTGTTCAAGAATGGCTATACTTTAAAGGATGATTGTGGTTAAATTAACAATAGGATGAAACTAATGCTTCGGGATTAGTGATTCCCAAGAAACGGAGGATGGGTTATGAATCCCATGCGAATTGGAATTGGCTACGATGTCCACCAGCTGGTGGAAGGACGGAAGCTGATTCTCGGCGGAGTAGAAATCGAGCATTCGATGGGCCTTTTGGGCCATTCCGATGCGGATGTTCTCACCCATGCCATTATGGACGCGGTACTCGGCGCTCTTGGCCAGGGAGATATTGGCAAACATTTTCCAGATACTGACAAAGCGTATAAGGATGCGGATAGTATCAAGCTTCTTGAGGATGTGGCAGCCATGATGGCTGGTGCCGGTTATGGCATCGGCAATGTAGATGCGGTCATCATCGCTCAAAAACCTAAATGTGCACCCTATATACCGGGGATGAAAAAGCGGGTAGCCGCGGCCCTGGGTACAACGGTGGACCAGGTGAACATCAAGGCGACCACGGAAGAAAAGCTTGGCTTTACCGGACGTGAGGAAGGCATTGCATCAGAAGCTGTGGTACTACTTGTCAGGGAGAATGAAAAATGATTGGAATAATAGCAGCACTGAAGGAAGAAGTCGAGGGCATTGTATTAAGCATGACGGTGTCCACCACCTTTACCAAGGCTGGGATGACCTTTGTTTCCGGAAAAATAAATGGTAAAGAGGTAACCGCAGTACAATGTGGCGTGGGAAAGGTGAACGCTGCGCTGTGCACCCAGATCCTCATTGATTGCTACGGGGTAGATTGCCTCATCAATCTGGGGGTCGCCGGGGCCTTAGCCAGTGGCCTGGATGTGGGGGATATTGTCCTCTCTAAGGATGCCATGCAATACGATATGGATGCTACCCCAGCCGGCTTTGCCCTGGGGGAAATCCCTGAAATGGGGGTGCGCCTCTTTGAAGCAGACCCGGATTTATTGTCTAAAGCGAAAGCGGCCGCAGCGGGGCTGGGGATTCCAGCCTTGGCTGGCCGGGTATTAACCGCAGACCGGGTGGTGGCCTCAGGGGAGCTTAAAGCGGCCCTGGCCACAGAACTTTCCGGGGCCTGCGTGGAGATGGAGGGGGCCGCCGTGGCCCAGACAGCCTGGGTGAATGGGATTCCCTTTATGATTATTCGCAGTATTTCCGATCATGCAGACGAGGCCCTTGAGGCGACCTATGATGCCCATTTTGAAGAATCGGTGGCCAATGCCAGCCGGTTGGTGCTGGCCTTAGTCAGTGCAACGGCAAGCTAAGGAGGAAAAGTATGGGAATTTATGATAATTTAGGCGAGGTTTTGGAACTGCCGCCCCATCGTCCAACCTGGGCAGAGATTAATCTGGAAAACTTGATTTATAATCTGAACGGCATTAAGAAGCTGGTGGGCCCCGGGGCAACCATTATCGGTGTGGTGAAAGCCGATGCCTATGGTCATGGCATTGAGGTGGTGGAAACCCTCCAGGATGAGGGGATTGATGCCTTTGCAGTAGCCTTTTTGGATGAAGCCATTGCCCTGCGTCAAAAGGGTATTGATCGCAGCAGTATCATGCTTCTGGGCTTTACAGCGGAGGATACCATACCGGATTTGGTAGAGTGGGATATCGAGCCAACGGTGTACCAACATGCGTTTGCCAAAGCACTGTCCGATTACTGTGTGTCCGAAGGCTGTGTCTGCCCGGTTCATGTGAAGGTGGACACGGGAATGGGCCGGATTGGCTGGCAATGGCATGAGGCGGTGGAGGCCATCGCTCAGATTGCTGAACTGCCGGGGATTACTGTTAAAGGGATGTTTACCCATTTTGCCACGGCAGATTGTGCCGATAAAACCTTTACCCATCTCCAGCTGTCCCGTTATGCCGAGGTGGTGAAGGGTTTAAAGGAACGGGGGATTACCATTCCCTTAAAAGATGTGGAAAACAGTGCTGCCATCATGGATTTTGAGAAGACCATTTTTAATGGTGTGCGGCCAGGGATCATTCTGTACGGCCTGTATCCCTCGGATGAGGTCAAGAAAGAGCGCCTGCCCCTAAAGCCTGTGATGACTTTTAAAACCCGGATTGTCCATATCAAAACCATTCACGCCGGAGATTCCCTGGGCTATGGGCGACAGTACATTGCCACAGAGGATCGGGTGATTGCCACCCTTCCTGTGGGTTATGCTGATGGGTATACCCGGATGTTGTCGGGCAAAGGGGCAGAAGTCTGGATTAAAGGTAATCGGGCTCCGGTAGTGGGCAATATCTGTATGGATCAATGCACTGTGGACATTACAGACCTTGAAGATGTGGCCCTCTTTGATGAGGTTGAGCTTTTTGGGGAGAACATCGCGGTGGATGAGCTAGCGAAAAAGCTGGGGACCATCAATTACGAGCTGGTCTGTATGGTGAACAAACGGGTTCCCCGGGTATACACCTTTATGGGGGATGCCCATCTCGAGGTGGAAATTTTAAATTCTGGTTATTTTGGGCTAAATTAGCCCGGTAAATAGATATCCTGGCCCAATGATGGTATTGGGCTTGAGATAGAAATCTTTTCGAAGGAGAACTTTATGGGAAAATTAGAAGCAACAGCCAAGGATATCCGCAAAGATATTGTTAAAATGATTGGCAAGGCCGCCTCCGGTCATCCAGGTGGATCGTTATCCGCCGTAGAAATTTTAGCCCTGTTATATTTTGAAAAAATGAATGTGGATCCTAAGGATCCTAAAAAAGAAGACCGCGATCGTTTTGTGCTGTCCAAGGGACACGCTGCCCCGGTCCTCTATGCGACTTTAGCAGCCAAGGGCTTTTTCCCCAAGGAAGAACTGGATAACCTGCGCCAGATCGGTCACATGCTCCAGGGTCACCCGGACATGAAGAAGATTCCCGGGGTGGATATGTCCACGGGTTCCTTAGGTCAGGGTATTGGCGCTGCCGTTGGGATGGCTCTGGGAGCCAAGCTCGACAAGGCTGACTGGAAAACCTATGTTCTCTTAGGGGATGGTGAACTCCAGGAAGGGATGGTGTGGGAAGCCGCCATGAGCGCTGCCCATTATAAGCTGGATAATTTGATTGCTTTTGTGGATAATAACAACCTCCAGATTGATGGTGCCATTACCGATGTCATGAGTCCCTACCCCATTGATGAAAAATTTGCCGCCTTTGGCTGGAATGTCATCGTCGTGGAGGATGGCAATAACTTCGATCAGCTCCGCGCTGCACTTGAACAGGCTGGAACCGTGGCGGGTAAGCCCACCGTGCTGGTGTGTAAGACCGTCAAGGGTAAGGGTGTCTCCTATATGGAAAACAATGCGGGCTGGCATGGTAAGGGACCCAATGCGGACGAAGTCGCCCAGGCCCTTTCTGAATTAGACGCCTAAGCGAGATTAGAGATAGGAGAATCGAATATGAGCAAAATCGCAACGAGAGAAGCTTACGGAAAATACCTGGTGGAATTGGGCGAAAAGAATGAAAATATCGTCGTCCTGGATGCCGACCTCTCCGGCGCCACCAAGACCGCTGACTTTAAAAAAGCCATTCCAGAACGCCATTTTAATGCTGGGATTGCAGAATGTGATATGATGGGTATGGCTGCTGGCCTGTCGACTACGGGGAAAGTTCCCTTTGCCAGTACCTTTGCCATCTTTGGAGCAGGTCGTGCTTTTGAAGTCATTCGGAACAGCATCTGCTACCCTAAGATGAATGTCAAAGTGGCCTGTACCCATGCGGGACTCTCCGTTGGGGAAGATGGGGGTTCCCACCAATCTGTGGAAGATATTGCCCTGATGCGTGTCCTGCCCAATATGACGGTCCTGGTCCCGGCGGATGCCGTAGAAACCAAGCGGATGATGGATGCTGCCGTTGAATTGAACGGACCGGTATACTTACGTCTGGGTCGTCTGGCAACAGAAGTCATCCTGCCGGAAGATTATCAGTTCGAACTGGGTAAGGCCGTCACCCTGAAAGAAGGGACGGATGTTACCATCATCGCCATCGGTTTGATGGTTGAAAAGGCTGTGGAAGCCGCTGGAATTCTGGCTGGTGAAGGGATCAGTGCCCGGGTGTTAAATATGGGCTGTATTAAACCCATTGACCGGGATGCCATTGTCGCTGCTGCCAAGGAAACCGGTGCCATCGTTACCGCAGAAGAACACTCGATCATCGGCGGTTTAGCGGGTGCGGTGTGTGAAGTACTGGCTGAAACCCTGCCGGCTCCGGTGGAAAAGGTCGGGATCATGGATCAGTTTGGACAATCTGGTAAAGCTGTGGATGTATTGGAACACTATAACCTGAACACCACTGCTATTGTACAAGCTGCCAAAAAAGCCATTGGTCGGAAGTAGTTCAGAGCCATTAATGAAAAAAATAAAAGGACTATCCCTTATAGAACGGATAGTCCTTTTATTATACGCTTAGGGCCGATGGGCCTCATCATAAATGCTGCTATCAAAGTAGGTAAAGCAGCCTTTGATTCCTTTCTTTCCCTGGTACATGGCAAAATCAGCATATCGGATCAGAGAATTCCCTTCGCAGCTGTGCGTTGGATAGATTGCGACACCAGCGGACATGTGTAAGGTGTGCCCCTTACCTTCAGGTAGAATGACGCATTGGCCCTGGACATTTTCTTCCAGGTTGGACACGGCTGTTCGAAGGGTCACCATATCCGCCAGATTGTAGAAAAATAGGATGAATTCATCCCCGGACATCCGGGCAACTAAGGCATCGGCTGGACTACCGGCTAAAAGCTGTGTTGCAGCTGTGCGGATATAGACGTCTCCAGCTTCATGGCCAAAGCTGTCATTAACATATTTTAGGTTGTCTAAATCCAACATAATCAAGGCAGCGTATTTGTCCTTCTCCAGGGTTCCATCAGTAAAAATATTATGGAACCGTTCTAAGAAAGCCCGGCGATTCATGAGACCTGTGAGAACATCGTGGTTCCGTTCATATTCCATTTGACGGAGTTCGCGCCACTCAAGACTGATATCTTCCACAAATCCAGTGATTAAGTTATTTTGCATTTCCACCTGTACTCGAATCCATAAAGTACCATCTTCTTTGGGGATTTCATAAACCCGTTCTTTTTGTTGTGGGGCATCCTTTATGGTCTTGGGCAAGGCATAAGGTTCAAAGGCATTCAGCCGATGGAGGAAGGTATGATAGTCCATATTCTGGGCGGATAAATTCTTTTCTCCAAAAACATCGAAGAAATCATCACTGACAAACAGAATTTTTTCAAGATCCTCATCTAATTCAAAGGCACCCAGATTGATACTGGACATTTTGAGTAAATGGGTCAATTTTCCTGCGGTCCGCATGACTTCCCGGTTGAGGGCTTCAACACCTTGGGCAAGGGAATCCAATTCACTAATTCCTGTGGCAGTGAGTGGGACGGGGGTACCGGCAGAGATCCCGGTGCGTACTTCTTTTTCAAGCTTAGACACTGGAGCGATTAGCCGTTTTGTGATGATAATGGTGGCAATGATACTGACAATGAAAATCGTGCCCACAATAATGGCAAGGGTAAGGCCCGTATTCCAGGAAAGGCTGGATAGGGTGGTCTTTGGCTCAATGGCCATGAGAACCCATTGTTCGTCAGAAAAAGGTGCATTGCGGTTATAAAGCGATAGCTTCCCTGTTGCAGCAACCATTTGAGATGTGTTTTGTAGTCCCGTAAGAAAACTACATTTTTCATATCGGCTGGGCTGGAGATTAAACTCTCTCAAGGTGTCCTGAGTTAGTTGATAATTTGTGCTATTAACCGCGACAGCCTGGTAGGGACCGTCGCCCTTTGGTTGAATCGCCAGACAATAGGCACTGCCATTATCTGTAATTTCCTCTGTCGGTAGTTGTTTTATGAGATAGTCGGTCAGTATTTCCACACCAAGGACACCATATAAAGTACCATCATCCGCAATCAGTGGGACGGAGTAGGCGATGGAGATGGCGTTATCCTCTTCGTTTAGGTGGTAAGCTGGTGACCAATACGCTAAATCAGTATCGGATAAGCCTTTGTTTTCCAAAGCGGCACGATAGGGATTATAAAAATAACGGTGGTCTGCATTATCCTCAGATAGGGTAAATTTAGGGGTCCAATAGGAATCAGTGGTGATGCCGGTTTGTGTCACAACATCCACTGGAGCACGCTCAAAAAGGAGATCCTTGTTATCACTATTATAGACGGAAGAAGGGTCCCGATCCCGGATATAGATGCCCGTTAGGCTATCCTTTGCTGGATCCGCAGGAAGAGGACCACCTCGAAGGATGATAAAGGCCCCAGAGACGGCATTGGTTCGCATCATAGAAATGAGCATGGGGGTTGCCTGACGGAGATAATCGGTATATGCGTTGGCATCAGAGGACAGACTGGCGGCATTCTGGCCACTATTTGCATAAAGGGCATCCAGCTGAGATACTGTATCGCCGGTTTCACGCCATTTGTTCACCATATCGTATTGAAGATAATCCCGTCTGGATTGAACGGTTCGGCCGAGGACCTGAGCCGCCGATTCATCCAGGCGGCCCAGCAGTCCGCTGGCGAAAATACTGATAAAAATAAGAGCCATTTGGGTAATAAGCAGGAGACAGATGGGGATGAGCAATTGGATGCGAAGGCTTTGTTTTTTTTCTTTTAGATGGGTCATATCCATACGCTCCTCTGAAGGAATACAAATGGTCCATTGAGTATTTATTCTTGGGTGAGAGCAGCCTCCAATTGGCTGAGGGTATCCTTATACCAGGCATCAAAATTTGCATCTGTATTTAATTGTGCCAATGCGGTGTTGTAATCTGTGCCCGTTGACACCATTTCAAGTAAGATTTTGCGATCGGCTTCAGCCTTTTGAGGCAGGGTATGCTCAAGGATGCTTCGGGCAGCACCACCATTTTTAAAGGCTTTATTTGTATACATTTCATTATTCTCCGTCGTCTTGGCAGCTGAATTGAGTGCGTCCACAACCTTTTCTTTGGTTCCGGAATCAGTCATGACGGAGGCAAGATAGGACTCGGTACTGGCCTCTTTAGTGACGGGGAGATAACCAGACTCAACAGAAAAAGTTGCGTTTTGCTGAGGCTGTGTGAACCATTTGAGAAATTGCACAGAGGCATAGACCTCTTTTTCGTCAGCTTCGGTGACGACCATTCCCGCACCCTGCTGGACAGCGTAGGCTTTGCCTCCTTCAAACTGGGGGGCAACGGTGGACGTCATCGTGATGGGGTAGCTTTCGGTATCAGAAAGGATGCACTGACTGGGGAGGAAGCTGGCGCTGGAAGAGGAGCCGACGCAGGCGATAATGCGCCCGGTTTTGATGTCATCACTGCGGAAGCGGTTTTCTTCATCAAACCATCCAGCGACCATGGGAAGGTAGTAATTATCCCAAAGTTTGCGCATGACGGCCTTGTCAAAATTTAAGGTACATTGTCCATTTTGAGCATTGAAGATTTCTGTCCCCAATTGTCGAGAGCCAATGATCATATAATTGGCAAAGGCATCCCGTCCAAAAAAGGCTTTGCCATCATTGGGGATATCCGGGGTTTTGGCGTTCGTCCATTCATAGTAGGCTTTTGCTGTTTTGGTAATCCCTTCAATGGTTTTAAGATCGTCTTTAGAAGCCCCGGTAGCATCAGCAAATTTTTGCCAATCGGTTTCGTTGATGCTTAAAATTTCCGTGGATTTGGCAACCGGGAAGATCTTAAGGCTGCCGTTGTTGAAAAAATCGCCCTCCTCAATATAGCCATCAATATAGGCCTGGCGTTCCTTTTCGGTAAAATAGGGGGATAAATCGGCCACGGTCCCCATTTGATCCAGTTCATAGGCAGTGTCAGAATAAGCGGCAAATATATTGGGCATTTGGGGGGCACCGACTTTCTTTTGAGCGGCATCCATAACGCTTTTCTCTAAATCAGAAACAGTACCCTGGGTCGATTCACTGACTTGAATGCCCTGCTTGGCGCCTTCGCTTGCATTAAACTCGGCGATGGCATTGGCAAAGGCTTGCTGTTGGGCACCGTTGTAGTAATGCCAGATCGTAATCTTAGTCGGATTTTGTGGGTCTAATGCAACTTTCTTCGCACTTTGTCCACAGCCAGAGGTCAGAACAATCAGACTGATGAGGGCGAGTGTCAGGGAAATGAATCGTTTCATGAAAACTTCTCCTTTGGGGTTTAGGAATCGAAAAACATCTATTCATTCATATATTACCATATGCTTAAGGAAAACAAAAGGTTGAAAAGGGTTAAAATACGATTCTCTAAATATAATTATTTGATCATTATCAATAATCAACGATGCTTGAGGACCTCCATGGCGGTGGGTGCGTCGATATAAAGACTATCGACGAGGCTGCCGCGCAGTGCGGCGCAAATGACCCGGGCCTTGACGACACCGCTGGCTAAAAGCAGCTTATTGGGAATGGCCCGGATGGTATCTAAGGAGGCTCCAACCACACGGTTGTCCAGGGTGTGGTCGAAAATATCGCCCTGGGCATTGATGAAATGGGAGCAGACATCCCCAATACAGCCTCTGGATTCCATATCCCGATATTGGGCATCCGTGAGTAATCCCATTTCATAAATAACAGAGGGTCGGGCTAAATTACCCACAGAAAAGACGGCGGTCTGGCAATGTTCTGCCATTTTAAGGATGCGCTTCACCTGGGAATCCTGCTTAATGGCCTCTGCGATAAAAGGAGCATCTACCATGGCAGGGGCGGGGATAACATAGGCGGTACCATCCACACTGCCAGCAAAATTTTTAAGAATTTCCAAGGCACTGGATTCGTGGATGGCCCGGGAATAGCCCCCGGAAAGCTGGATCACAGAGATGCCCCGGCGTTTAATGGGAATTAAAAGAGTGGACAGCATTTCCAGGGTACTCCCCCAGGCAACGCCCAAGGTACAATCATCGTCTAAATATCGGGGAAGGTCCTCTGCCAGGGCGGTACAGACATCTCGAAGGAGAATCTGGGGATTGTTCACGAAATCCGGAACGATGGTCACGCGCTTCAGTGGAAACCGGGAGAGGAGTTGGGCTTCTAAATCTCCGAAGGAGAGCATGGGCTCTTTGATACGGACCTCCACTAGTCCCATATCCTTCCCTGCTTTGAGCAAACGGCTTACGGTGGATTTACTGATGCCTTCCTTAGCAGCGATTTCGACTTGTCCCAAGTCCAATTCATAATATAATTTTGAAATACGAAGGATTTGATTAATTTTCTTCTGATCCATAAAGGGCTCCTTGGCTTGGGAATATTCCCAAAAAAACTTAGCATTGAAATTTTAATTCTATTATATGTGGGATATTATGGGGTGTCAAGGAAGAAATTGTGCAAAAAAAGACCATGATTTTTATAAAATGAAATTATTCCCATCTTAATTAAGAATAATCTCGAAATAATGGAAAAGTTGCACGTATTCTATTGACTTTGTTTAAAAATCAACGTACAATGCCCGTATCAAAGAAAAAATACAAGGAGTGAGTGAAATGAGCATTGTTACCTTAGTTGGTTCTGGTCAAATGGCCTCAGCACTGACCTTCCCTCTGTTTGAAAATGGGCATGAGGTCAGACTGGTGGGGTCCCCCCTGGATGATGCCGTCATCGATGGCCTTCGGAAGGATGATTATCATATTAATTTAACCCGAACCCTCCATCACGGCATTCATTATTACAAGGTGGATGAGGTGGAGACTGCCCTTGATGGGTGTGATTTGGTGGTCTGTGGTGTCTCCAGTTTTGGAGTGGATTGGTTTTTGGAAGCCATTATCCCTATTATTCCAAAGGGCGTCCCCATGATTTCGGTAACCAAGGGAATGATCAATTATCCCGATGGGACCCTTCAGGTCTATCCAGAGTATTGGGAAGAACGGTTGCCAGAGGATTCAACTTTAGAAATTTATGCCATTGGCGGCCCCTGTACTGCCCGGGATCTCTCGGACCACGATCACTCCTTTGTGGGCTATTGCGGCCGGGACCTTAAAAAGCTGGCGGAAATCCGGGCACTCTTCCAGACGGATTATTATCATATTAGTTTAACCGATGATATTGTTGGCCTGGAAGCCGCTGTTGCCCTGAAAAACGGCTATGCCCTGGGTACGGCCCTGGCCATCGGTCTGAAAAATTTATGTGGGGATGATGGTATCGCCCATGTGAATTCCAAGGCTGCGCTCTTCCAGCAAAGTGTAAAGGAAATGGACGATCTTTTGGAAATTGTGGGAGGCACCCATAAGATGATTATGTACGCCGCCGGAGACCTGGACGTGACCGTAGCCGGGGGGCGGAGCCGAAGTGTCGGTCAATACCTTGGGGAAGGGCTGTCCATGGAAGAAATCACTGAGAAATTAGCGGGACAAACCCTGGAAGCCGTGGTCATCGCCACCCGTACTGCCAGTGCCGTTAAAGCCATGGCTGCCGCCGGTAAGATTGATGCTTCGGAATTCCCATTGCTCCTCCATGTGGACAAGCTCCTCAACGAGGGTGAAAAGGTCGATATACCCTGGGTGGAATTCCAGACCATTTCGGTTGATTCTGAGTAAGCTTAAGGGAAGCTCAGAGGCTTTGTAAACCTTGTAAGATATCCATGGCTTGGGGAAGTCAGGGATTGGTGTGTTACGGCAAACAAAAATTCATTAATTTTGAGGAGGAATATTATGGAATATTTAATTGGACTGGATTTAGGAACAGGCAGCGTTAAAACCGTATTGTTTGATCAAAATGGGAAAGAAATTGCCCAAATGGCCCAGGAGTATCCGGTATACCAGCCCCACAATGGTTGGTCCGAGCAAGACCCTGAGGATTGGTATTCAGCAGCCATTGCTACCATGCGCTATGTCATTGAGGAATCCGGAGTCCCCGCTGGAGCCATCAAGGGCATTGGGATGTCCGGCCAGATGATGGGGGCCGTTATGCTGGATGCCGCAGGGAATCCCCTGCGTCGGGCGATTTTATGGAATGATGCCCGGACCACAGAATCCTGCGAATCCGTTCGCCGGATCGTGACGGATGCCAAGATGATGGAAATCAATTGTAACCCCGTTCGGCCAGGCCTCACTGCGGCCAAGATTCAATGGGTCAAGGAAAACGAACCGGAAATCTACGCAAAAACCGCCCATATCCTGCTGCCCAAGGATTATCTGCGCTATCGCCTCACCGGGGAATACGCCACGGAGGTTTCGGATGCTTCCGCCATGCAGCTCTTGGACGTTCGGAATCGCTGCTGGTCTCCCTTTATCTTAGATGCCCTGGACATCAAGGAATCCATGCTGGGGAAGGTCTACGAATCACCGGAGGTCACCGGGACCATCACCAAGGATGTCGCGGGGCTGCTGGGCCTCTCTGAAAAAACAGTCGTCGTCGGGGGTGCCGGGGATAACGCCGCTGGTGCCGTAGGGACCGGTGTTGTTGCAACGGGCCGGGCCATGACCACCATAGGGACCTCAGGGACGGTCTTTGCCTATGCCGATAAGCCCATGATGGATGAAAAGGCCCGGGTATACACTTTCTGTATGGCCGTTCCTGATGCCTGGCATTTTATGGGCAGCGTTAACTCCGCCGGGAATTCCCTGAAATGGTATCGGAATATGTTCTACAGCGACGATATGGAATACGAACAGATTAATAAGGATGCCATGGCCTCAGCGGCGGGTGCCAATAACCTGATTTATATGCCATACCTGACCGGAGAACAATCTCCCCACTTTGATTTACAGTGCCGGGCTGGTTTCGTTGGCCTGTCTGCCACCCACACCAAGGGGGATTTAACCCGGGCTGTTATGGAAGGCATTACCTATGCCCTCCGGGATGTACTGACCGCTGTGCGTGAATCCGGAATCGAACCCGCCATTATGCGGATGTGCGGCGGGGGCTCCAAGAGCCGCTTCTGGCGTCAGCTTATGGCAGACATCTACGATATGCCCGTTTGCCTGCCGGATATGAACTCCGAGAATGCCGCAGCCCTGGGGGCCGCTATCCTGGCTTCCGTGGGAACGGGAATGTATCCCAATGTCCAGGATGCCTGTGATAAAATCATTAAGATGCGAGCTGAAAACTATGATCCAAACCCGGCTATGCGGGCAAAATACGATGCCACCTACGCCGCTTTTGACAAGCTGTATCCACAGCTGAAGGATAATTTTGCAGAAATTTTGAATTTATAAGGGATTTAAAAATCCCAAGGAGGATGATAGCATGAAATTTTTCTTAGACACTGCCAATGTTGAAGATATAAGGCGGGCCAATGATATGGGTGTGATTTGTGGTGTAACCACCAACCCCTCCCTCATCGCAAAAGAAGGCCGGGATTTTGGTGAAGTGATCGCCGAGATTACGGATATTGTAGATGGACCCATTAGTGGCGAGGTCAAAGCCACCACCACCGATGCAGAAGGAATGATTGCAGAGGGGCGGGAAATTGCTAAAATCCATCCGAATATGGTGGTTAAAATCCCCATGACTGATGAAGGGCTAAAGGCTTGTAAGACCTTAGCCGAGGAGAATATTCCGGTAAATATGACCCTTATTTTCTCTGCCGGGCAAGCTCTTTTAGCGGCGATGGCTGGTGCCGCCTACGTGTCCCCTTTCCTTGGACGGTTGGATGATATTGCCTCACCGGGGATTGATCTCATTGAAAAAATCACTGATATCTTTGCCGTTCAGGGCATCACCACAGAAATCATCGCTGCCAGTGTACGCAACCCCGTTCATGTATTGGAGTGTGCTGCTTTGGGAGCCGATATCTGTACCGTACCCCTTTCGGTCATTGAAGCCATGCTCAAGCATCCCTTGACGGATCAGGGCATCGAAAAATTCAGAAAAGACTATATTGCCGTATTCGGAGAATAGAAGAGAATAAAGAGACAACCCCCATGAAAGTGGCTCAGACCTTTTGGTCTGGGCCGCTTTTTTATAGAAGTGGGAAGGAATCACTATTTTTTTCTTGACACAGCAGGGTCATCCTCCTATAATCTAGATATAGTCTAATAGTAGATATGGTCTAATAGTGAGAAAGGGATATTATATGAATCAGGAGGAAATCCATGATGATCCAGCAATGTAAATCCTGTCAGGGGAAAAACCTGGAACGTTTCATTCAACCCATTATCCTGTCAATTCTAAAGCAGGAAAGTGAGATTAATGGTTATGCCATTATTAAGAAGATTGGGGAGTATGCCATCTTTGAGGGACAGAGTCCGGACCCCACTGGTGTCTATCGTTACTTAAAGCAAATGGCGGAGCGGGGGCTAATTGAATCCAGTGACGCCGGACGGGAGCGGCGTTACCGCATTACCCCAGAGGGACGCCATTGCTTGGGAAATTGGCGGGAGACCTTAGAAGAATATCAGAATCGGATTCAGGAGCTATGTGAAGAATTGGCCCAGGTTTAACCCTATCGGGAAGTCGGAATGATAAAAGAAAAAAGGAGTATGGTTATGAAATGTGCACAGTTAATGGTTATTGGTGGATTTTTAGGGGCGGGGAAGACCACCGCTATGATGCAGTTAGCAGAGCGGATTAAGGCCCAGGATAAAACCGTGGGGCTTATTACCAATGATCAAACAGATTTTTTGGTGGATACCCAGTATGCCAAGAGCCAGGCGCTGGATGTGGTCGAGTTAACAGGAAGCTGCTTCTGCTGTAACTATCCGGGCTTTGCAGAAAAGATTGGGGCCATGGAGACAAAGGATTTTGTGCTGGCGGAGCCTGTGGGCAGCTGTACCGATTTGGTGTCCACCATTATGAAGCCCTCCAAGGCCGGAAAGGCGGGGGACATTACGGTGCTGCCACTGTCGGTACTGGTGGAGCCTGACCGGTTGACCCAGTTTATGGCAAAGGATACCACCGCCTTTTCTGAGGGCGTCTACTACATCATGGAAAAACAGATGGAGGAGGCAGATTTCATCGTCTTAAATAAGATTGATACCGTTGATGATGAAAGGAAAAAAACGCTTTTGGCCTTTTTAATGGAGAATTATCCCCATGGTCAGGTTTTGGAAATCTCGGCAAAAACCGGGGAGGGATTGAAGGAATGGTTATCCGCGGTCACTGGGGAAGAGGTCCGGGGGGCCAGCACGAGAAAGATCGAGGTGGAGTACCAAACCTATGGCGATGCCGAGGCCGAAATGGGCTGGCTCAATGCCCAGGTCACCATACAGGGGGGGCACGCCTTTGATGGCAACCGCTTCCTTCAAACGCTGGGACAAAGTCTCAAGGAGAGTGTTGTGGATCACCTGGGGGAAATCGGGCATCTTAAGCTTTTCCTGGAGGGAGAAGGGGACAGCGCCAAGTTGAGCTGTACCAGTATCCAGTCCATGGTGAATCTGGACAAGGTTCTGGGGGAGGCCATCTCCGGAGGGAAGCTGACCATCAACCTTCGAGCAGCGGTAGACCCTGAGATCCTTAAAACTGAAACGGAAGCAGCCCTAAAGGACATCAAGGGGGAATTTGCCTTAGAGACAGGGAATTACTTGGTGGAAGCCTTCCGCCCAGGCTTCCCCAACCCCACTTATCGGTTGTAAACAGCCAACGCTTTGGAGCCAGCCATGGGTTGACTTTAGACTGTCGACAAACCCAGGGAAGGGAGCGGATAAAAATACGAGAACCCCGGTTGCCCCTGCGGGCTGGCATTATGGGCTTCATCAAGTTAAGAAAGTAAGCCTGCTTTAAACCCGATCAAAACCGAAGGTTTTGCGCACTGACGAATGAGAGGTCTCTCTTTGTTCGTCAGCGCCTGGGGTCCGGGGTGAATCTTTTTTATCCGCTCCCTGACCGCGTGACACCACTTTGTCTACGCCCTGAAGCCAGCCATGGGCTGGCTTTTTTTAATCCCCGCATTCAGACTGATTGTGCAGCTTACGCGCTTTATCCCGGTACATGGCTTCGTCGGCAAGCTGCATCAGATGGGGAATATCCTTGGCTTGAGAATAGATGGCGTAGCCGATGGAAATACCCAAAACATAGTCCTTCCCATTCATGGGAAAGCTTTTGTTAAACGCAGCCCGGATATTCGAGATTCTATGATCAAGCTCTATGGTATTTCGAAAAGGTAAAAGCAGACAGAACTCATCACCACCAATACGGGCCAGGCAGTCCGTTCCCTTGGTGTTGGCCTGGAGTTTGGAGGCTCCTACAGTTAGAAGCGTGTCTCCGAATTGATGACCATAGTGATCATTGGCAGCCTTAAAATTGTCTAAATCCATGAAAAGGACGGCAAAATCAAATCGATTCGTTGCGTAGGCGGATTCAAAACCTTTTAGTTTATCGAAAAAACGTCGGCGATTATACAGGCCGGTCAGGGGATCATAATAGGCCAGCCGCTGATATTCCCGGGCCAGCTTTTTATAGCGTGTCTGCTGAATCGCCAGGGCGGCCTGGGCTTGTTTTTGCCGGGTGACATCTTTGCAGGAGATAATGTAGCAGAGGAAGTCCTGGTGTCGGTCCTTGGCGACAGCAACGGAGAGATAAATATTTTTAACCCCCTGATCCGGGCAAAGAATAGCCGCTTCAACATCAGAATCCTTAGGTTTTTGACTGAGGGCTTTTAAATCGATGGGGCTCTCAAAAAAGCGGGAAAGATGATAGCCCAGGAGTAGCGGGGCATCGTAACCTAAAAGGCATCCGGCCGCATCGTTACATTTTAAAATCTCAGTCTGTTCATCAATGACGAAAATAGGGTTATTACTGGTTTGCAGAATCGTATCTGAGGAGATAATCAAATCGATGTTGAAAAGATCATAGCGATAAATGATCCCAAAATACCCAAGGCCGAAAAAAGCAGTGGCAATACTGGCCAAAGAGGGCAATAACGGGACCGTTAAAGGCAGAATGACATCGGTGATGACGCCAATGGCGATGGTGAGGGTATCCAAAAGGATAAAGGTGTAGGCCAATCGTTTTTTCATCCGGTGGTGGACATTTCTCGCCCAGAGGTATAAAAGATAAAAGGCATAACTAAAATAAGTTAGGACATAGCCCAGAAAGGCCCAGAGCCAAAAGGATGTCAGACTGTTGGTATAGGTCCATCCCAGACCAGAGATTGAAGGGATAACAGAAAGGGCCAGGGAGGTGGTGGGTCCGACCAGGTTTTTTAGGATTAGAAGCAGGCCTGGGATAAAAAACAATACCCGCTTCCACCCTGCCATGGGAGCGTGCTCGGGGTTGGTGAGGACATAGAAATAATAGGCCGTGAGCGAAACGAAGCCGCACCAGCCAATGGCGGCAAAGCGATGCCAGAAAAAGGCATTTTCTGGATTGGGGGCTGCATAGAAAAAAACATTGCAAAAAGACCACCATCCCAGACTCAAAAGGACGGCAGCAGCCATTTTATTTAAAAGGTCCCGTCTTTCTGAAAAGAAAAAGCGTCCTGCGCCGATGCAAAAACAGGTGCAGATAATAATAGACAGGGAAGATAGAGGATTCATAGGTGGGACTCCTGGATAAAAGACAGTTCGATAACTCTATTATAACAGAGAATATGCTATAATTATAATAAAAAAACAATTGATAGGAGGCGCACCACAATGGACACAAAAATACGGGCCTTTGCCTGTCCCCCCAAGTATATTCAGGGACCAGGGGTGCTGCGTCAGTTAGAGACGTACACCCGGGACCTTGGAAAAGCAATTTTCGCAATTATCACCCCATCCTTTTACAATCAGGTTTCCGGGGATCTTCAGAATATGTACCAGAAAGCCGGAGCCACCGCGGTCTGTGAAAAATTTGGGGGAGAAACCAGCATGGTGGAGCTTGGGCGACTCACGGCCCTGGCTGCGGGAAAGGGCTATGATGTTGTTGTGGGGATTGGCGGAGGAAAGGCCATGGATGCGGCCAAATACGTGGGGATTCAGATCGAAGCAGCCATCGTTACAGTACCCACCATTGTATCCACTGATGCCCCCACCAGTGCTCTGACGGCGACGTATACGGAGTCCGGAGAGCATGCGGGGAGCATCTATTACAAGCGTAATCCTGATTTGGTACTGGTGGATTCTGAAATCATTGCGAAATCCCCGGTGCGGCTGTTTGTTTCGGGGATGGGGGATGCCTTATCCACTTATTTTGAAGCGAAAGCCCACGTGGATTCCAATACGAAGAACCGGGTGGGGGATGGCTATCAGACCCCCTTGGCGGCTATGGCATTATCGGAGCTGTGTTATACCCGGCTCATGGCGGACGGGGTTCAGGCCAAGGCAGATGTTGAGGCCGGGCAATTAACCGAGGCAGTGGAGAATATCATCGAAGTGAATACCCTGCTTTCGGGGATTGGTGTGGAGTCTGCGGGCTGTGCCGGGGCTCATTCCCTGAATGCAGGCTTTTCTGCCCTGCCGGGCTGTCAGAACAGCACCCACGGGGAAATTGTCGCTTTTGGTACCCTTTGTCAGCTGGTGCTTGAGGATTGGCCCCGGGAAACCATCGAAGAGGTGCTGACCTTTTCAAACACCCTGGGCCTTCCCATTACCCTGGCTGAAATCGGCCTTTCGTCTGAGGATACCCATAGCCTGATGCAGGCAGCCCGGAAGGCCTGTACCACCAAGCATATTGTCGCGGAAACGGTGCCGACCAGCCCCGAGATTTTAGTGGAGGCGGTGCTTCAGGCGGATGCTGTTGGACGGGCATGGAAGAGGGCATAAAGACTAAAAAATTAAAACTTATTGCTTTTTCCTTGCGGCCACAATTTCATCATACCATTCTTTTTTCTCCATCTTATCCAGAAGCGCTTCTTCCAGCGCTTCTTTTTTTTCGGTTAATTCCTGGAGGTGGCTATAATCCTGGGTGGGAATAGCCAGCTCGGCATCGATGGCGTCGATCTCGGATTCCATGGCGGCCATATCCCCATCCATGGTGGCATATTCCTGCTGCTCTTTGTAGGTCAAACGTCGGGGTTTGTCAGCGGGAGCTGCCTTGGGTTTTGATATTTTGGCGGCTGTAGGGGGCTCGGATTTTTGAGATTCGGTATGCTTGGCCGCATAGTCCGTGTAATTACCCGTTTGGATGATGATCTTGCCCTGGGCTTCAAAGCCGTAGATGGTGTCACACACCCGGTCCAGAAAATAGCGGTCATGGGAAACGGTAAGGACGCTGCCTTTAAAGCCATCCAGATAGTTTTCCAAGACCTTAAGGGTGTCGATATCCAGGTCATTGGTGGGTTCGTCCAGGAGGAGGACATTGGGGGCCGCCATGAGGATGCGCAGGAGATAAAGGCGTCGGCGCTCTCCCCCGGACATTTCAGAGATACGCACCCACTGGGCGTACCGATCGAAGAGGAAGCGCTCCATCATCTGGGCAGCGGTAATGGTGTCCCCAGAGGCGGTTTCCACCATTTCGGCTCCCTCCCGAATGTATTCGATGGCCCGGAGATTGATGTCCATATCCTCGGACTCCTGGGAAAAATACCCTAGTTTAACGGTTTCCCCCAGGGTGACGGTGCCGGAATCGGGGGTGAGCTGGCCGGCAATGAGGTTTAAAAGGGTGGATTTTCCCCGACCATTACGCCCTACAATGCCAATGCGTTCATCGGAGCCCAGGATGGCGGAAAAATCTGAAACCACCGGGACCCCGGCAAAGCTTTTGGTTAAGTGGTGAAGCTCCACAACCTGTCGGCCCAGACGGGTGAAGGCCACATCCAGCTCCAGGGTATCTTCAGATAAGTTGATACCGCTTTGTTCCAGGATTTCAAAGCGTTGGATTCTGGCTTTCTGCTTGGTGGTCCGGGCCCGGGCTCCCCGGCGCATCCAGGCCAATTCTCGTCGATAGAGATTTTGACGCTTTTTCTCCATGGCGCTTTCAAAGGCGCAGCGCTCCGCTTTCTTTTCTACGAATTCCGAGTAATTCCCCGAGTATTCATAAAGATGCCCCTTATCCAGCTCCAGGGTTTTGGTGACTACCCGGTCCAGAAAATAACGGTCATGGGTAACCATGAGCAGGGCACCCTTACGGTTTTGCAGAAAGGTTTCAAGCCAGGCGATGGTCTCGTTGTCCAGGTGGTTGGTGGGTTCGTCCAGGATGAGGAGATCGCAGGGGGCTAAGAGGACCGAGGCCATGGCCACTCGTTTGCGCTGGCCACCAGAGAGTTCGGCAATGTGCTTATCAAAATCGGAAATTCCCAGCTGGGTGAGGATGGTCTGAATCTGGGATTCTAAATTCCACAGTCCCTGGGCATCCAGCTGATCCCCCAGGGCAAGAACCCGTTTCTGGAGGAGAGAGTCCTCTGGGTTTAGGGACAGGGCAGCAGTGGCATGTTCATAATCCCGGACTAAATTGGTCTCTGGCGTATTGGCCTGAAAAACTTGATCAAGGACAGTAATGCCCGGATCTAAGTCCGGGGTTTGGGCCAGATACTCCACCCGCTTACTGCCAAAGACGGTCACGTCGCCAACATCGGGGGTATCCAGTCCTGCGATAATGCGCAGCATAGAGGATTTCCCGGTACCATTAATGCCGATGACACCGGTTTTATCATCATCCTCAATGGTAAAGCTGATATTTTCAAAGAGGGTTTTCACCCCATAGGATTTTTTAAGATTGTCGATGGATAGGATATTCATGGAGACTCCTTTTGCAATTGGTCGTGTTTTTGTACTACTTTCTTGTTTTTTCTTGAACTTTATTATAGCATAAAGCCCTTTAAATAACTATTTTTCAGTGGTTTGGCGTTATGGAGGGCGCTCTGTTTATTGAATAAAAAGTAATATTATCGAAGCCCAGTTTCTTGCTGTCTAAAAAGAAAAAATCCCTGAACCAGAAATGGAACAGGGATTTTTGTGTTAGTGAATAGATTTTTCTTATCTCTTTAAACGGCCTGGGAATCTTCTAAATATTCTACCGGCGTATTATTACGCATGATGAACATGAAGATGGGAATTAAAATGACAACCCAGGAGAAGATAATGGAAAGCACTAAGAATAGAACAGCACTTTCTGGCTTGTAAAGTTTGAACAGGCGGAATTGTGCGGCGAAGGTGTAGACGGCATAAATGACGGCGACTAACCAAATGATGAAGCTGACAAACCCGTTTTGGGTGTTGATTGTGCTTAAGAGGCATACCACGATGGGTGAAATAAGAAGGACCCATTTTGCATAGGGAATCTTAAGGGAGGCAATGGGAACAACATCATCAATGAGTTCACCAAAAAGATAATTATTGACAATGGGAATCCAAGCCAACCAAGCGTGGTCAATTCCTTTGTTTTTAGCCATGGCGTAAAGTGCCAGGGACATGAAAATATAAGCAATGAGTGCAAAGATACCAAAAATGACTAAAACAGCGCCGAGTGCAAGGATTGCCGCTGCAAGTGAAGCAGAGTCCATAAAGACACTTCCTTTCGATGAATCGAATTAATTCAAATATTCCTGGGGAGTATTATTCCGCATGGAGAACATGAAGAATGGCATGGTAATACCAAAGATAATGCTTAAAACGAGATAAAGCACTGCGTTATCTGGCTTATACAGTTTGTAAAGCCGATAAACCGCACAATAGTAGTACACAAGATACAGGATTGAGAAAATCCATCCGATGTAAGGAATCATTGCCAACAGTCCAGTAACGATGGAGCCCAAGAGCAGAATCCATTTGGCGTAAGGAATAACACTACTTCCAATGGCCACCTTATCGTCCATAACTTCGCCCATGACATAACCATTGGCAACCGGAATCCAAGCCAGCCAAGCGTATTCGATTCCCTTGTTTTTTGCCATCGTATAAAGAGCAAGGGCAGTAAATACATAAAGAACAATACCAATAACGATAAAAACAACAGCAAAGGACATAATCAATCCAAATAATGCGGCATAACCAGTAGAATCAGACATAATAGGAATCTCCTTTCATGAAATTACAAATGAAGTACAACCATTTGTTGACTGCATTATATCAGATTATCCTTAAGCATTCAATTTGAGACGTGAAAAGTGACGATTTTTTGACAAAATAGATACAAGGGATGATAAAAACCGCTAATGATGTGGTGGAAAGCCTTGTCGCCTGGAGAAATCATCCAAAGCCAGGTGAAGGTGGATGAATAAGGGGTTATGCAAGGGCGGTGTTGCTCCAGGATAGGAGGGCTTTGGCTAAGATCTGATCAATAATCAGTACATTGAGAAGTTTCCCATTTATTAAGGCGAGTAACGAACTTGCCTTCTCGCGGCCTGAGGCCACAATAACCTTTTTGGGAATTTTTTTATAGGTCTCGATGTCGATGGAATAGGTTCTGTCCTTCATGCTGGTGTTACATTCCTGGCCATTACGGTCGATAAAACGCAGGAGTAAATCACAATAGGCACCTTGATCCGTTAGTTCCTTCAGTTCGGAAGGGGTCAGATAATCGGTGGTTGCCAAAGGGGTGGTGATATCTGGATACAGGGCACCGACGCCGCTGATGGCGATATCAATATGGCTGAAAATGTGCTGGATTTGATGATAATAATCACTTTCCACAAGTTTAGCCATCTCCTGAGCATCCAGGAGCCCATTACGGCATAGCGAGATGTTTTTACCACCAAATGCCATGGCGGCCCGCTTGACAAGGGTGTCCACTGCAAATTTTGGATTGCAATTGGCGATGCTGCCATGAAGGGTTATGATTTTAGCCCCTTTTCTTCGGCAGGGATTGAGGTATTGGATCAGGTGGTACATGGTGCCACCCCAGGTAAAACCGATAATATCATCATCGGTAATAATCCGTTGCAGGTATCGGGCACCTTCCAAGGCAACCTGTTTTTTAATGGTGTCAGGAGAAACGGGGCCGGTGGTTAAATTGACAGGGGTGACCAGCACGGTATCTAAATTAAACCGGTCGGAAATCGTCTGTTCAAGATGGATGCATTCCAAGGGGTCCGGCGCCATTTGAAAGGAAATGACGTTCTCCTCCTCTGCGCGTTTTAGAAGCCGGGAAACGGTGGACTTTGAAATGCCTAACTTTTCAGAGATTTCAACCATTGTATTTTTCTGTAAATAATAATAATAAACGACCTCGTTCATGAGACAAATGGATTGATTATAAACTTCACTACGCATTTTTGTCCTCCAACCTTAGTATGGCTTTACTTTAACATAATTTAGGGCGCTACGCGCAAAAACCTCCAGAAGATTTTTGTCTTCTGGAGGTTTTGTATTTGAGGGGGAATAATATTGATGGAAAATCAACCCTTTAGGTCAAAGATGCCGCCTTTAGCTTCTTCGTAGATCCCCCAGGCATCCAGGGCAATGCCTAATTCCTTATGTATTTTACCCGCTTGGGCCAGGGTCTTTCCAGCCAGGACTTCGTCGATTCCCTGGCGGAAGGCACGGGCTCCGGCGGCCGGCCCCATGGGATGGCCGTGGATGGCGCCGCCAGCAGCGATGATTACATCGTTTCCGAATTTCTTGATGACATCCTCAATATGGCCTTGGGTGGTGCCGCCGCCGGGCATGGGGAAAACGGGACGGATGCTGCCGAGGGGCTGGAGCATCTTGTAACCAGCTCCGATGAAGGTATCCATCTGCATGGGGAATTTGCCGTAGGGGGTGAGGACGATCACCATGTCCAGACCAGCCATCCGGGGTAGGGTAGCACCGATGAGGCCTGCGCTCATACCAGACCATGGGGATTCATAAACCGCACCGGTATAATCAGAGTGGGCCAGAATCGGCACGTTGATTTCAGGATCTTCCGCCAACATCCGGGAAGCATCCAAACCAATGGTGTTGTAATTGACCATTAGACTGTTGGCCCCCAGTTCAATGGCTTTATAAGCATTTTCTTTGAGTTTTTCCGTACGATCTGTGATATTGAAAGAATAGAGGGTTTTTTCGCCTTTTACCGCATCGGCCTTGGTGATGGCTTCCATCACATATTTTACCCGTTCCGTTAGAGGGCAATGGGGAGGATTGGCCACCAGCTCGTCATCCTTGATAATATCCACACCACCAACTGCGGCTTCATAGGCCAGCTTGGCGGTTTCCTTGGGATCGAGACCCGTACAGGGCTTAATCATATTGTTTAAAAGGGGACGATCCTGGACGCCTAAGAGATCCCGGATCCCCTGAACGCCGAATTTTGGCCCCTTAAATTCACCAAGGAAGCTTTCCGGGAATTCCAAATCCAGAAGTTTAACCTTTCCGGAGCTGGAAATATTGCCAATGACGGAGCTGAGCATCATGGCAAAGGAGGGTCCGAAGTTGGTACAGGGAAAGGCGATGCGGATGATGAAGTGGCGCTCTGTGACATCATCTGGAATACCGATTTGATAAGCAGGGGTTTCGTAGACGCCCACAACCCGACCAATACTGCGGTTGCGCACCTCTTCCGTTTCACCAGGAACCTTCAGCCAGGTCCCGCAGGTCTGTTCAATGGCCAGGGCCGCACCAAATTTTAAAGCGTTGGTACCAGGCTTCGTCGCACAATAATAAGTTGCAATTACAAAATGATCTTTTTCGAGATTTTCAGGATACTGCACAGCAATGGGATCAATAAACATAATTCTCTCCTTTTCAAATGAATCCTAGGCCGAATGTCCGTCTCTGTCTATGGCTCCATTATAAGATTTTCAAGAAAAAAAGATATATTGAAAATAATTTCGATAGACATATTGAGAATAGTTGCAATATTAAAGGCGAATGGTTGTAAAGTCTGGATGAGCGTTAAACAGGCGAATAACGCGGGAGCGAAAGCGTTCCATTGATGTGGTGGATCCTTTGGCGCGTCCAGAAAAGCCAAAGAATAATCAATAAATTATTGAAATTAATTTCCATATGTTCTTAAAAATCGAATTCATATAAAATGATTACATCGATAAATGATTGAAGAGAGGAGTGTCATAAAATGGTTGACATCGTCATTATTGGAGCGGGTGTAACCGGATGCTGCATCGCCAGGGAATTATCAAAATACGATGCGGCAATTTGTGTCATTGAAAAGGGCGATGATGTCGCCTCGGGAACATCAAAGGGAAATAGTGGTGTTATTCACTCGGGATTCGATGCGAAGCCGGGAACCCTCATGGCTAAGTTAAATGTTGAAGGCAATCGTCTGATGTGGGAGCGGGCAAAGGAATTAGACTTCCCTGTAAAGCAAAACGGGGCACTGGTGGTCTGTACCGATCCAGAAGACCGTGACAAACTGGATGTATTATTGGCCCAGGCCGAGGACAATGGTGTGCCTGGTGTTCGTATTTTAGAGCGGGATGAGGTCTTAGCCATGGAGCCGAATCTTACAGATAGAACGGTCGCGGCGTTATATGCTCCCACTGGCGGCATTATCTGTCCCTTTAACCTGGCCATTGCCATGGGGGAAAATGCCAATGTCAACGGTGTGTCATTTCGTTTTGAGACGGAAGCCCTGTCCATCCAGTCCATTGATGGGGGTTACCGTATCGAAACGAATAAGGGTCCCATTGACACAAAGGCCATTGTCAATGCTGCCGGGGTGTACGCTGACCGATTCCATAATATGGTGAGCTCCAAGAAAATCCATATTACGGCGCGAAAGGGTGAATATCTACTCTTTGATAAAGCTTTGGGAGATGTCTTTAAGGCTTCTGTATTTCCCCTTCCAGGAAAAATGGGGAAGGGCATTCTGACGGCACCTACCATCCATGGTAATCTCTATGTCGGGCCAACGGCTGATGATGTCGAGGATAAAGAGGATTTGTGTACGACGGCAGCCATACTGGATCATCTGGTGGAAAAGGCTGAAACAGCCCATTTGTGCAAACTGGATTTGCCCTTGAATAAGATTATCACCTCCTTTGCAGGACTTCGTGCCCATGAAGACAATCACGAATTCATTGTGGAAGAGGTTTCCGATTCCCCATATTTCTTTGATGCAGCCGGTATTGAGTCTCCGGGTCTTACAAGTTCGCCAGCCATTGGGGTGATGTTGGCAGAGATGATTTCCAAAAGAATGTCTTTGGATGAAAAGAAAAATTTCAGTCCAACACGACGGGGTGTTACCCATTTTAATCAGTTGACAAGGGAAGAACAGATCGAAAAAATTAAAGAGAATCCTGCCTTTGGGCAAATCATCTGCCGCTGTGAAATGGTGACCGAAGGAGAAATCATGGAGGCCATTAATCGTCCCCTGGGGGCACGTTCCATGGATTCCATTAAACGGCGGACCCGTGCAGGGATGGGGCGGTGTCAGGCTGGCTTTTGCACACCGAAGACCATGGAAATCCTTGCCCGGGAAACGGGAATACCCATGACTGAGATTACTAAGAAGGGTGGGCAATCCACTTTGTTGGTTGGGAAAAATAAGGAGCTATAGGGGGACGCCATGGAAAAAAGACAAATGATTATTATTGGTGGTGGCCCGGCGGGTTTGGCAGCAGCATCTGCCGCCCGGGATGCGGGTATAGAGGATATCCTCATTATTGAACGGGATGATCGGCTCGGAGGAATTCTCAATCAATGCATTCACAATGGTTTTGGCCTCCACACCTTTAAAGAGGAGCTCACTGGCCCGGAATACGCTGGGCGCTATATGGATATGGTGGCGGACCTAGAAATTGAGATCATGCTGCACACGATGGTTATGGATATTAATGGGGACCGGGTGGTCACATGTATGAATAAAACCCAGGGTCTCATGGAAATCCAGGGGGATGCTATTATTTTAGCCATGGGCTGCCGGGAACGGCCAAGGGGGGCACTGAATATCCCTGGATCTCGCCCGGCGGGGATTTACACTGCGGGTACTGCCCAGCGCTTGGTCAACATGGAGGGATTGATGCCCGGGAAAAAGGTGGTCATTCTGGGGTCCGGGGATATTGGCCTGATTATGGCCAGACGCATGACCCTGGAGGGTGCGGATGTCCAGGTGGTTGCAGAATTAATGCCCTATTCCGGAGGGTTGAAACGAAACATCGTTCAATGCCTGGATGATTTTGAAATTCCCCTTAAGTTAAGCCATACCGTTACGGATATCCGTGGCCGTGAGCGGCTTGAAGGGGTTACGATTGCTGAGGTTGGGCCGGATCGGAAGCCCATCCCCGGGACAGAAACAGACTATGACTGTGACACGCTCCTCCTATCTGTTGGGTTAATCCCGGAAAATGAGTTATCCGAAAAAATCGGGGTAACCCTCAATGGGGTGACCAGTGGTCCCCTGGTGGATGAATGTTTTGAAACCAATGTTCCCGGCGTGTTTGCCTGCGGGAATGTGCTTCATGTCCATGATTTAGTGGATTTTGTATCAGAAGAAGCGGCCCAGGCAGGGCGTAATGCGGCTCGGTATATTTTAGGAAAATTACCTGGGGAGAATCCTGAAAAACAGATTCAGGTGGTTAGTGGTGCGGGGATTAGCTATACCGTGCCCAACACCATCGATCCGGAAAGAGCCCCGGACTCTGTGAAGATTCGCTTTAGAGTGCGACAGATCTTTAAGGATCAAAGGATCATCGTCACCGCGGATGGCGTGCCAATCAAGCATAAAAAACGCCGAATCATGGCACCTGGTGAGATGGAAGAAATTGTACTGACCCAGGGAGATTTGGGGAAGAAGGCTGGGATCAAAGAAATCCGGTTAGAAATAGGGGAGTAGAAAGGGGCGCATTATTGTGAAAAAGACCATTACGTGCATTAGCTGCCCTATGGGCTGTCAGATTACAGCAACCATTGAAGCGGGTGTGGTGACAGCAGTGGAGGGCAATACCTGTGCCCGGGGAGAAAAATATGCCAGGAAGGAGGTCATAAGCCCGACACGCATTGTCACCTCAACCGTTAAAGTGAATGGCGGGGACCTTCCTGTGGTATCGGTAAAAACAGCATCGGATATTCCCAAGGGAAACGTTAAAAATTGTGTCCAGGCCCTAAGGGGACTTTCTGTCCAGGCACCGGTGAGCATCGGACAAATTGTTTTGGAAAATGTGGCGGGAACGGGGGTTTCCATCATTGCCACAAAGGAAATTGGGGTTTCATAAATAATAAGTGTGAGAGGGTTATGATGAAAGAAAAGAAATATGTGGTTGGTGTGGATTGTGGGACCACCAGTAGTAAAACGGTCGTTTTCGACTTTGAAGGAACAGCCATGGGTTATGGGCAGAAAATGAATCCATTGACCTACCCTGCCGTGGGAAGGGTAGAATGTGATGGACCTGCCATGATTAAAACCTTGTATGAGACCTGTCGGGAGGCCATTAGAAATAGTGGCGTCGATCCTGAAGAAATTGCCGCGGTGAGCTTTGATATGTTCCGATGCACCATGGTGACAAGGGATGCCCAAGGAGGCTTTACCACCCCCATCATTATTTGGCAGGATCTGCGCAGTGCAGAAATGCTGCCGGATATGGAGGCTCAGTTAAAAAATCATGGAATGGCCCCGGATGATCTGTACGATTTGTGCGGCATGCCCTTGGGGGGTGTCAACCCATCGGGAAAACTTCAGTGGGTAAAAAAGCATCAGCCTGAAGCTTACGAAAAGGCGGTTCGAATTCATACCATGATGGGACTGTTGACCAAGGCCTTTGGCGCAGAGGATTATTATGACGATATTAATGATACCCCCTGGCTGCAGCTCAATGGGGAAGACTTTGAGTATAGCCCTAAGCTTTGTGAGGTTTTTGGGGTGGATATCGATAAGCTGGCACCACTGAAAAAGACCGGGGAGATTATTGGCTATGTGACCGAGGATGTTTCTGGAAAAACCGGATTAGCGGTTGGGACGCCATTGGTCATGGGGACTGGTGACCAGCAGTCCGGTTGTATTGGATGTGGCTGTACCTCCGAAGGGATTGGATACGCCTGTGGTGGAACTGCGGGGATTACTGCCGGAAAGTCCCGGAATATATTAAGAGATCCTTTGCGAAAATGCTATGTTTTAGGAACGCCTGATGGTGCCTATGTGATGGAAGGTCAATCCAATGCTGCTGGATCTGCCTTTAAATGGTTTAAAAATGAAATTTGTAAAGTGGAAGATATTGCAGCATCCAGCTGTGGTATGGAGGTCTATGATTTTCTGACAACAGAAGCCAAGCAATCCGCCCCAGGTGCCAATGGTGTGTTTTTTCTGCCCTATCTTCAGGGAGCCAACACCCCCAATTACGAAGCCAATGCCCGGGGAACCCTGATGGGAATGACCTTTGCCCATACCCGAAGCGATATGGTCCGTGCGGTGATGGAAGGGATTTGTTACGACATCCGGGATATGCTGGATGCGATGGTGGCGGGGAACGTGCCCGATTATAATACCGTTCGGCTGACTGGTGGAGTTGCCCGTTCCCATTATTGGTGCCAAATGCAGGCCGATATCTATAATCGCCCCTGTGAAACCGTGGCGGTAGAGGAAGCTACCGCATTGGGATGCGCCATGGTCGCGGCTGTTGGCGTTGGGGTTTATCAGGACTATGAAGAAGCCGCAGAACACATGGTCAAGGTAACCCGTCGGTATGAACCGGATCCAGAAAATGTCGCTCGCTATGAAGACGCATACCGAACCTGGCAGGCCGTATACCACGGCCTATCCGGAGCCGCCTTTGATGCGGTCAAGGATTTTCAGGAGAAATATCGGGATTGATGGTATTGAGCCACCCCTTAAATAAATAGTGGCGGTGACCCTGCGAGGTACGAGACGAAAGTTTCGCACCTCGCTTTTTTGTGTGGCGCTGTTTTATTGCAGACGACCCACCCGCCAGATCGTCAGGGTAATTTTTAAATCAGCTAAAATAGCGGTTGCAAGTCAATTTTGTTAATCTTGTGTTTAAAAACCTCTGATATGCTCATTAAATTAAATGAGATGGAACACTATTGGAGGCAATGAAAAATGAGTAAAGTTATTGGAATCGACCTGGGAACCACCAACTCCTGTGTGGCGGTGATGGAAGGGGGCGATACCGTCATTATACCAACGGGGGAGGGGCGGCGGACGACCCCTTCCATCGTCGCCTTTACCAAGGATGGCGAACGACTGGTGGGGGAATCTGCCAAACGTCAGGCCCTGACAAATCCCAAGGAAACGGTACGGTCCATTAAGCGAAAAATGGGAACGGATGAAAAGCGTCAGTTAGGTGGTCGGGGCTATACACCCACGGAAATTTCGGCCATGATTCTCGGTAGTCTGAAGGAAGGGGCTGAAAGCTTCCTGGGGGAACGGGTTACGGATGCTGTCATCACCGTTCCCGCCTATTTCTCAGATGCCCAGCGCCAGGCCACCAAGGATGCCGGAAAGATCGCGGGCCTCAATGTTCTGCGGATTATCAATGAGCCCACAGCGGCAGCTCTGGCCTATGGAATGGATAAGGAGCAAAACCAAAAGGTCGTGGTTTACGATTTAGGTGGCGGGACCTTTGATATCTCAGTCCTGAATATTGGGGACGGGGTCATCGAGGTGCTGGCCACCGCCGGGGACAACCGTTTGGGGGGCGATGATTTTGACGCGCGAATCCTAAAGGAGTTGGTTGCCAGGTTTAAAGAGGAAACGGGGATTAATCTGGAGCAGGACCCCATTGCCCTGCAGCGGGTGAAGGAAGCGGCGGAGGTGGCAAAGATTGAATTATCCAGCACCGTGACCACCCAGGTGATGCTGCCCTTTTTAACTTCCGATGCCAGTGGGCCAAAGAATATGGATCTTTCCCTCAGCCGGGCCCGTTTTGAGGAATTGACGGCGGACTTGGTGGAACGGACTATGACACCCTTTAAGCAGGCCATTTCAGATTCGGGACTGGCCCTATCCGATATCGGCCGGGTGCTTTTGGTGGGCGGGTCCACCCGAATTCCGGCGGTACAGCAGGCTGTTCGGGATTATACGGGCAAGGAGCCCTTTAAGGGGATTAATCCCGATGAGTGTGTGGCGATGGGTGCCGCCATCCAGGGCGGGGTCCTCGGCGGTGAGGTGAATGGCCTGCTGCTATTGGACGTCACGCCCTTATCTTTGGGCATTGAAACCATGGGTGGGGTATGCAGCCGTCTCATTGATCGCAATACCACGATCCCCATTACCAGAAGTCAGGTTTTCTCCACCGCCCAAAATTTCCAGACCAAGGTGGAGATCAACGTGCTCCAGGGGGAACGGCAAATGGCCAAGGATAATAAAAGCCTCGGTAAATTTGTTTTAAAGGGAATCAAGCGGGCGCCTCGGGGAGTGCCCCAAATCGAGGTGACCTTTAATATTGACGCCAATGGGATTGTTAATGTATCGGCCAAGGATTTAGGGACGGGTAAGGCCCAGGAGATCACCATCGAAAATGCCAAGGGCTTATCGGATGCAGATATCGATCATGCCATCCAGGATGCGGAGCGTTATCGGGCAGAGGATGATGCCATCCGGGAGGCCGCAGAGGTGAAAGCCCGGGCAGAGAATCTTTTGTACCGGGCAGCTACAACCCTTAAGGGACTGGATAAAACCCAGAAGGTGGAAAAGAATCGGATTAAGGATGCGGAAAAAGATTTGCGGAAGGTCCTTAAGCGTAAAGACGATGCTGGTCTTACCCAATACAGTGACACTCTGGAAGCTATTTTGGATGAGGTGAGCCTTTAGGATCACCCGTCGGATGAGGAGAAGCCATGTTTGGATACGTCGTTGCTAATCGGGAGGCCTTATCGGAAGAGGACCAGGCCCGATATGAAAAATACTATTGTGGGGTTTGCCACAGCCTGGGAGTGGAACACGGTGCCTACTGCCGGACCACCCTGTCCTACGATATGACCTTTTTAGCCCTGTTTTTAGATGGACTTACCGGGGATGAGGGCGCCATTGGAGCGGAGCGCTGTGTGATGAAGCCCACTAAAAGGCATGACTTTATCACAGGGCCGGCCATGGCCTACGCCGCAGATATGAATATTGCCCTCACCTGGCATAAATGTATGGATGACTGGGTGGACGATCGTAAAATCGCAGGGTTGAGCGGGGCCAAGCTCTTTGGCCGGGCTTATCGCCGGGCAGCGAACCGCTGGCACAGACAGTGCCAGTCCATTGAGGCGGGGCTTAAGGCGATGGGAGAGATGGAGCGTCTTGGGGAAACCAACCCCGATGCACCCGCTGCTGTCTTTGGGTGGATCATGGGGGAGCTCTTCGTAATGGACCCTGATTCTCCCAATGCCCCGGAGCTGCGGCGCTTTGGGGATGCTCTCGGTCGCTTTATTTACATCATGGATGCGGTGATGGATTTAAAGGAAGACTTAAAGAAAGAGCGTTACAATCCCCTAATGGCCATTACCAAACTGGAACCGGTGGCGCTACTGAGTATGCTGTTATCAGACTGTACCGCCGCCTATGGGGCACTGCCTCCGAATCGTAATGACACTATCATCAAAAATGTGTTATACTCAGGGGTATGGATTCCTTATGCCTCGGCACATCCTGAAGAAAGCCGTGGGGAACAGAGGGCCAAAAAAGAAAAAGGTGAAGAAGAGTGACAAAGAACCCGTATGAGGTGTTGGGCGTTTCAGAAAACGCCACGGAAGAAGAGATTGCCAAGGCCTATCGAAGCCTGGCTAAAAAATATCATCCCGACTTAAATCCCAATGATCCGGTGGCTGCACAAAAGATGAGCGCGGTTAACGAAGCCTTCGATCAGATTAAGAATGGCGATCCGGTCACGCGGCAGCGGGAATACCATTATTCAGAAGAGGGCTACAGCCAGGGGCAAAGCGCCGGTGGCTTTGGCGGATTTGGTGGCGGATATCAGGAATACGGTAGCTATGGCACCCAGGATCCCCTGGCCATGGCCCAGTTTTTAATCCAGCTCAGACAATATGTTCAGGCCCTTCAGCTTCTGAACCAGGTGAGGAATCGGACGGCTCAATGGTATGCCTTAAGCGCCATTGCCAATTACAATACAGGGAACCGGATTACCGCTATGGAACATGCCGGCCGGGCGGTGGAGATGGAACCGGGAAATGGGGAATACCGCCAGATTTTAGATCAGATTCAAAATGGTGGCCAGGCCTATCAGCGTCAGGCTCAAAGTTATGGCGGTTCGGCCATGGCCATGAATCTGTGCTGCACCGGACTGTGCCTGTCCCAGATGTGTTTTGGTCCAATCTGTTGTATGCGGCCCTTTTAGAATAGAAATTTAAAAAGCCCTCAATCCACCGTAAAGCATGGATTGAGGGCTTTTATTTGGCCTTATTGTCCGTAGTACGCATGGTCCCCATGCTTGCGATAGAAATGCTTTTGAAGGAGAATCTCAGCCATGGGCTGGGGGTCTTTTCCCATCATCATCTCGGTATGGTAGGCCATTTTAGCCACCTCTTCCATAACCACGGCATTGTGCACTGCATTTTGGGCATCGCATCCCCAGGCAAAGGGACCATGGCTTTTAATCAGGACTCCTGGAATATAGCTGGGATTAAGGTTTTCAAAGGTTTCGATAATAACGGAGCCCGTATTGCGCTCATAATCTCCTTTGATCTCCTCTGGTGTTAAATCCCGGGAGCAGGGAATATTCCCTGAGAAATAATCGGCATGGGTGGTTCCGTAGGCCACGATGGGGCGTCCGGCCTGGGCAAAGCTGGTGGCCCAGGGAGAATGGGTGTGCACGACCCCCTGGATTCCCTTGAAGTTTCGGTAAATCTCAAGGTGGGTATCCGTATCGGAGGAAGGCTTCAGCTTACCATCGACAATTTTACCCTCTAAATCAACAACGACCATATCCTCAGGTTTTAAAGCATCGTAGGCCACGCCAGAGGGCTTGATGACCACCAGTCCGCTGTCTGCATCAAAACCCGAGACGTTGCCCCAGGTAAAGGTGACTAATCCGTATTTTGGCAGCAGCATATTGGCGGAGTAGACCTCTTGTTTAAAATCGTCCAGCATCACAATCCTCTTTTCTCAATTTCCAATAGAATGTTTGAAAAATGTTTTATTTGTTCGTATAATAGCACATTTAGGCAAGAAGGTCAACTGATTCTCTCTCTGGAATCGGTGTAAGGCTTTTCATTAGAATCGCCATTTTTCAGGAAAAGGGTATAATATAAGCCCTTTTTTGCCATTAGTGTGCCGTGGTTTCCCGCTTCAACGATTTTCCCCCCATCCATCACATAAATCATATCCGAATCCATAATTGTATCCAGACGCTTGGCAATAAGGATAAGGGTCTGTTTTGCCATGCTTTGGCGTAAGTTATCCCAGATTCGGGCTTCTGTAAGGGTATCAGTGCTGGCGGTGGCATCATCCAGAACCAAAAGGGGTGGACGGGTGGCCAGGGCCCGGGCGATGGTCAGGAGCTGACGCTGTCCCAGGGAAAGGGGTAATCCTGCACGATCTAAAGGGGTGTCGTACCCTTGGGGAAGGCGTGTAATAAAATCATGGGCACAGGCTAATCTGGCTGCATTTTCAACCTCGGCCTGGGTGGCCTTGGGGTTTCCATATCGAATATTATCCCGAACCGTTCCGGAGAAAAGGTGGGTATCCTGGAGAACGGTTCCCATGGAGCGTCGCAGTGGTTCGAGCTGGAGGGCGGATAGGTTCTGACCGTCACAGCTGATGCTTCCTTGAGCAACGGGATAAAATCGGTTGAGGAGTTTAATAAGGGTACTTTTTCCTGAACCACTGGTTCCGACGATGGCTACCTTCTGGCCACTTTCTATTGCTAAATCGATATGGGAAAGAACACACTGTCCCGGGATATAGCCAAAGGAAACATCCTTAAACGCCAAATGCCCTTGGATGGGCTGTTTAAGGGGGGCACCACCTGTCCCCTGAAGGGGAATATCCATTAAATCAAAAATACGTTTAGCCCCAGCCATGGCAGTCACCATGGCATTCATCTGCTCACCCAAAGCATCCACTGGATTGAGGAATTTGTGGGTCAAGGCGATAAAAGACACCAATGCCCCCAGGGAGAGGGGGCTGATTCCCGTCAGTATGAGGCATCCTCCCACCATGGCCACCAGAGCATACTGAATATTCACCCCGTTGTCAATGAGGGGTTCCATTAAATTTCCGGTGGTATTGGCAAGGGTACTTTGCCTAAAAAGCGTGTCGTTTTTCTGAGCAAAATCCCTTTCTACCGCCTCTTCCCGACCAAAAACCTTAATAATCATTTCTCCATGGAGCATTTCTTCAATGGTACTATCAATATCGGCCAGGGAATCTTGCTGCTTGATAAAATAGTGGCTGCCGGCACCTTCAATCATTCGGTTCAGCCAGAAAATGAGTAACAGTGTCACAAGGACAAGAAGGGTTAATGGTATGCTGATAAAAACCATCGATGTAAAAACGAAGATAATCGTCACGATCATGGTAAGCCCATCAACAACACTTTGGGAAAGCATCTCCCGGAGGGCATCGGTATCGGTGGTGTAGTGGCTCATAACGTCGCCCCGGGGATGATGGTCAAAATAAGCCATGGGCAAATGTTCCATATGGGTGAAAAGCTCATCACGAATGGTTTGCATGATACCCTGGGTAATTTTAACCATAAAACGTCCGCTGTAGAGGGTTGCGAAAACGCCTAGGAAATAAATGCCGCCAATGACGGCTGTGGCCATGAGCAGCGGTCCAAAATTGGGTGTGCTTTGGGATAAAAGGGGGGTGATGTAATGGTCAATGACATCCCCGATATAGAGGGCACTTAACACATTGGTAATGGCACTGAGGGTGACTAAAAGGATAACGGCGATAAATCGGCCCCAATATGCCCTTCGGATATAAGCGAAAAGTCGTCGAAGGGTGGGGCCGTCCATTTCCCGAAGGGCCTTTAAGGAGACGGTTTTATGCTGTTTCATGGCAACTCCTTTGCTGTTCGGCCGCCATTTGGCTGTAAATGGTATTATGGGCCAACAGATCGCGATGGGTTCCCAGGGCATCCATCTTCCCGTTTTTTAGGACAAGAATGCGGTCGGCATCCTGAATGGAGCGAATGCGTTGGGTGATGACGAATTTGGTGGTGTTGGGCAGATAACGGCGAAAGGCCTGTTGGATGGCCGCATCGGTATTATCGTCCAGGGCAGCGGTGGCATCATCCAGAATCAGAATCTTAGGTTTGGCCAGGAAAGCCCGGGCAATACAGATCCGCTGACGCTGCCCCTCGGATAAATTGGTCCCCCCTTGCTTGAGAAAGGTATGGTACCCCAGGGGGAGCGCTTCGATGAAGGTGTCCGCACAGGCCAGATGACAAACCCTTGAAATCTCGTCATCGCTGGCCTGGGGATTCCCCCAGAGCAGGTTTTCTTTGATGCTTCCGGAAAAGAGGACGTTTTTTTGAAGAACAATGGCAATGGATTTCCGCAGGGCTTTTAAATCCACCTGTCGTACATCGGTGCCTCCCACCAGAAGGGTCCCCTGGGTGACATCGTACAGGCGGGGGATGAGGTGGGCCAGCGTCGATTTTCCACTGCCGGTTTCTCCGATGATGCCGATGGCTTCACCAGGGCTGACAAAGAAATCAATGTCCGACAGGCTGGAGTGTTCAGGATCCTGGGTATAGCTAAAGCTGACGTGTTCAAAGCGGATGGAGCCATCAGCAGTAAAAGGGGCTGGAGGGTCAGCCACTGCCAGCTGGCTGTCATCGCAAAGGACCTCCGCAATGCGATTGGCCGAAGTCCCTGCGATGGTGAGGATGGCCAGTGCGGAAGAAATATTGGTAAGGCTGGTAATCATCTGAGCCGTGTACATGATGAGGCTGGCCAGATCACCTGTACTCAGACTGCCCGCGACAATAAGATGAGCACCCAGCCAGGCTATAGCCATGGTACAGAGGTACATGAGGGATTGGATCAGGGGGGTATTGTAGGACATGATATGTTTTGCCTGGCTAAAATAATGGGTTATATCCTGGGAAATTTTTTTAAAACGGTGAATTTCAGCATCTTCCTGGGCGAAAGATTTAACGACGTCAATGGCATTGAGGTTTTCCTGGACCAGATGGTTGAGCTGATCGTATTTCTCATAGACGGCATTAAAAAGGGGTGAGGCCCTTCGGATGATGATCAAAAGCCCAAGAAGAATAAACGGTGAAGCACCTAAAAAGAGGATACCCAGTTGAAAATTGAGATTAAGGCAGAGGATCAAACAGACCAGAAAGACCATGGGAGAGCGGACCAGTACCCGAATCAGGAGCATATAGGCATTTTGGACATTGGTGACATCGGTGGTCATTCGGGTAATGAGGCTGGCGTTGGTAAAGCGGTTAATAGTATAAAAGGAAAAACCCTGGATGTGATGGAATAAATCATGGCGTAGGTTATGGGCAAAGCCCGCAGCAGCCCGGGCGGCGATGTGCCCTGAGAAAATGCCAAGGAGCAGAGCGATGAGGGCAGAGAGTACCATGGCCAGGCCGTAGGTTATAATGGCAGTGATATCACCGTGATTCAGCCCGGTATCAATAAGGTTTGCCATAAAGAAGGGAACCAATGCCTCGAGGATAGCCTCCAGGGTGACCAAGAGGGGCGATAGGATCGAATCCCCTTTAAATTCCCGAATAGAGCCGGAAAGCTGCTTAACCATGGCGACCTCCTGTTGTGTAATGTGGTTATGATACTCTGGAATACTTAAATTGAATAAACATGATAAACAAATATCAGCGGTTGCAAAAAAAATATTATGATGTTACAATGAATTTATCGAGTTATTTTGAAAAATAACTTGATAAATAGAAAGCGGGAGGCTTGTATTATGAAAAAGAAATTTTTGGTGGTGATGTTGGCGGTATGTTTGGCCTTGGGCATGTCTGGGTGTATCAGCGGTGAAAGGGCTAAAAAAAATGAGTTGGCGGGTCAATCCTTACTGATTTACTGCGGGGCAGGAATGAAAGAGCCCTTTCAAAAGATTGCGGATGCCTTCAAGGAAGAAACCGGCTGTGAGATGAACGTCACCTTTGCCAATGCAGCGCAGATTCAGACCCAGATTAATGAATCGAAAGAAGGGGATTTCTTTATTGCTGGTTCTGGGGAAGAGGTAAAACCTGTGGGTCAATACGTTGAAAGCAGTGTGGATTTAGTGAAACATATTCCCGTTTTAGCAGTGGCCAAGGGCAATCCCAAGGGGATTACCGGTATTGGGGACTTAGGGAAGGAAGGCATCACAACGGTTATCGGGGATCCGGAATCAACCCCCATTGGTAAAATCGCTAAGAAAGCATTTGTCGATTTTGGCGTGGCGAATACCGTTACGCTGGTCGCGACAACGACGACAGCCCCTCAACTGGCTACCGTTATTGCCGCAGGAGAAGCCGATGCCACCATTGTATGGAAAGAAAATTGTAATGTGGATAGTGTGGAAATCTGCGAAACCACCGATCTGGACCCATACACCAAGACCATTCCGGCGGCACGTTTGAATTTTAATACGGATAACAAGGCGGCGGATACCTTCAGTGAATTTCTGGTCAGTGATACAGTACACGGGATCTGGAACGCCTTTGGATACGAAGTCCTGCAATGAGGCATCTGAAAAACTTCAGATTTTCAGGAATCTGTTTAGTGGCAACCCTCCTGTCTATTCTTTTTATCGGGGGAAATGTCCTTGTCATTGCCCTTCGGGGGGCTTCTAGCTTAGGGGAATGCCTCTTTGATGCCGAGACCCTTTTTGCCATTGGACTGAGTATTCGGACGGCGTCCGTATCCAGCCTGATTTGTTTTGTGCTGGCCATTCCCACAGCCTATGCCCTTACGCGAATCCACATTCCCCTTCGTCCGGTGGTGGAGGTTATTTTAGAGCTGACGTTGTCCCTTCCATATATAGTTTTAGGGCTGAGCCTCCTTATTATTTTTGCATCACCAGTGGGGAAGGCGTTGAAGGAAGCGGGATTCCCGGTGGTGTTTAATCAAAACGGAATTGTTGTAGCCCAGCTGGCCGTTAATTTACCCTTTGCCATCAAGCTGGTGGTGACGGCTTTTAGTGGTGTGGACCCTAAGTTAGAGCGGGCTGCAGGGCTTTTGGGGGCAACGCCAGGGCAGTGTTTTGTCACGGTGCTTTTGCCCCTGTGTAAAAATACGCTCATTTCAGCCTTTATTCTGGTTTGGTCCCGGGCTCTTGGGGAATTTGGGGCAACGCTAATGTTAGTTGGCATTACACGTATGAAGACAGAAACACTACCGGCCAGTATTTATCTCAATGTCAGTACAAATAATTTAGGTGCGGCCCTGGCCAGTGCTTTCATCCTGTTGGTGATCTCAGGTATTTCCTTAACGATTGCGAACACCCTTACCGGATCAAAGGGATGGGGAGGACGATATGGAGAAATCTAAGGAGCCACTGGTTGATGTCCGGGGATTGAATCTCTCCCGAGGGGATTTTTGCCTGAAGGATATCCACTTCACGATTCATGCCGGGGAGATTTTGGCGATCATTGGGAAAACCGGGGCAGGAAAAACCATGCTCCTTGAGACCATTGTCGGGTTCACCACACCATCTTCCGGGGAAGTCCGGTATGGAGGGATTGAGATTCAACAAATACCACTTTACGCCCGAAATATTGGTTATTTGTATCAGGACTACAGCCTGTTTCCACACCTTACTGCAGAGGCAAATATCGGCTACGGCCTTAAAATGAGGGGCCTGTCGAAAAAGGAGATTCGGAAAGGGATTGAAGAAATTGCCAATCGCTTTGGCATCACCCACGTGCTTGGGCAGTACCCGGGAACACTCAGTGGCGGGGAAGGACAACGGGTGGCCCTGGCCCGGGCTCTGATCACCAGGCCGCCCCTGCTCCTTTTGGATGAGCCCTTTTCAGCACTGGATCCTGTGACAAAACAAGGTTTCTACAGGATGCTCCGGGAAATAAAGCAGGACTTTGGCTGTGCGGTGGTGTTTGTAACCCATGATTTTATTGAGGCAGCGGCCTTAGCAGATCGTATCGGTGTGCTGTTGGGTGGTCGCCTCTGCGGCATTGTTCCAAGCCATAGACTTTATACAGAAGATTGGTCTCCAGAGGTGCAGGCTTTTCTGGGGATGGGAATGGAGGAGAAAAATGACAAAAAAACAATTGTACCAAAAGCTAAAGACTGCGTTTAAGGCGGTTCTGGCAGAGGCAGAAATCGGAGATGAGGCGGTGACGGTGGTGTGCCGGGCACTAACGCCAAAGGAAGCCATTGGGACGACCAGGCGCCAGGATTTCCCCATTATCACGGGAAAGGATGTTATGATTGAGGCACAATTCAGGGGATGCTGCGGACAGGCCTTTACGGAGGCACCCGCTTATTTTACGGGATCTCTTTCTGAAATTTTAGCCTTTGATATTTTTGAAAACACCAGTAACCGGGGGATTTTTATTGCGACGGTCAATGCAGTCATGGGTGCCCTTGGTTATTGCGCAGGTACGGTCCATTGCCGCACGGAGGGGCCGGAATATTGTGCCAGGAAGATGCAGACTTATCTCAGGGCCCATTACCCAGAGGCCAGGCGAATTGGCCTTGTCGGCTATCAGCCGGCGTTACTTGAGATGTTGGCGTGCAGTGGCTACCAGGTTAGGGTGTTAGACTTAAACCCAGAGACGATTGGGCAGATCCGTTACGGGGTGTTGGTGGAGGATGGCGAAGAGATGAAAACCGATATTATTGGAGACAGTGACTTGATCTTAGCCACGGGGAGCACACTGTGCAATGGGACCATTGTCGATTATATGGATCAACCGGTGCCGGTGCTGTTTTTTGGGATTACCATTGCGGGAAGCGCCCGGTGGCTGGGCGTTGAACGGGTATGCTTTGCAGAGGAGCTCTAGGTAAAACCAACCGGCAGATGAAACTAAAAAAGAGTCAATCCAGGGGGAATATATCCCGGATTGACTCTTTTAGACATCCCACTGGTTTTCCTTATTCCAATTCCAGCCCCCCAGTATACAGCTGGTAGTATTCACCGTGCTCGTTCATCAAGGCGTCATGGTTCCCGCGCTCGATGATGCGGCCTTGTTCCATGACCATGATGGCATCGGCATTTTTAATAGTGGAGAGGCGATGGGCAATGACGAACACCGTCCGGCCAATCATCAGGCTGTCCATGCCGGCCTGGACCAGGGCTTCCGTTCGGGTATCGATGCTGGAGGTGGCCTCATCCAGAATCATCACCGGGGGGTCCGCCACGGCGGCCCGGGCGATGGAGATGAGCTGGCACTGCCCCTGGGAGAGGCTGCCCCCTTCGCTGTCCAGCTGAGTTTCATAGCCCTGGGGCAGGCGCCGGATAAAATCATCGGCATTGGCCAGCCGGGCTGCGGCCATGACTTCATCGTCACTGGCATTGAGATTTCCATAGCGAATATTTTCCATGACGGTGCCAGTAAAGAGGTTGGTGTCCTGGAGGACAATGCCCAGGGAGCGTCTCAAATCTGGTTTTTTAATTTTATTGATATTAATCCCATCGTAACGAATCTTTCCATCGGCGATATCATAAAATCGGTTGATGAGATTGGTAATGGTGGTTTTTCCAGCACCAGTGGCCCCGACCAGGGCTAACTTCTGTCCCGGCTCCGCGTAGAGGGTAATGTCCTGAAGGATTGGCTTATTGATGACATATTCAAAATCTACATTGTAGAATCGAACCTCACCCTTTAGCTCGTGATAAGTCACACTGCCATCAGCTTGATGGGGATGCTTCCAGGCCCACAGACCCGTACGGTGGTTGGCTTCCACCAACTTGCCATCCCGGCGGCTTACATTCACTAAGGTGACGTATCCCTCATCCTCTTCCGGGGCTTCATCCATAAGGGTGAAGATTCGTTTCGCTCCGGCCAGGGCCATAATGATGGCATTGAGCTGTTGGGAAATCTGGCTCACGGGCATGGAGAAGTTTTTGGTTAAGGTGAGGAAGGCCACCAAGCCCCCCAAAGTCAGAGGGGTAATGCCGTTTAGCATGAGTACAGCGCCGACAATGGCCACCAGAACGTATTGCAGGTTGCCGCAGTTGGCCATAATGGGCATCAGAATATTGGCATAGGTGTTGGCTGCTGCTGCATTTTTAAAGAGGTCCTCGTTACGGACATCAAAGCCCGCCTTGGAGGCTTCTTCGTGACAGAAAACTTTGACTACCTTTTGACCGTGCATCATTTCTTCGATATAGCCATTGACCACACCGATGGAATCCTGCTGTCGAACGAAGTAGCGGCTGCTGGCTCCCGCAATTTTGCCGGACAGCATAATCATCAAATAGATGGTTACAAGGACCAGAATAGTCAGGGGCCAGCTGGTGAAAAGCATGGCGAAGAACACGGACACGATGGTAATGAGGGAGCTAAAGGTTTGGGGGATGCTCTGGCTCATCATCTGGCGCAGGGTATCTGTATCATTGGTATAATGACTCATGATATCGCCATGGGAATGGGTATCAAAGTAGCCGATGGGCAGGCACTGCATCCTTTTAAACATTTCATCCCGGATGTCCTTTAGGATACTCTGGGCGATGGTGACCATGATCCGATTGTAGAACAGGGTGGACAGCACCCCCATGAGATAGATGCCGGCCATCACGCCAATAGCCCGGAGCAGGGGAGCGAAGTTCGGCACCGCCTGGGTAAGCATGGGGGTGATATAATTATCGATGACATTACCGATGAAAAGGGAGCCGGCCACACTGGCCAGGGCGCTTAAAACAATGAGGATCAGGACGGCAGCAAAGCGCCATTTATAACGTCCCTGTAAATAGCCCATGAGTCGGCGGATGGTTGCGCCATCGACCTGATCAACACCTTTTTTATGCAGTTTCAAGGGTATCACTTCCTTTCGTTTGGGATTCATAGACCTCCCGGTAAATGGGGGAGGTAATGAGGAGCTCGTCATGGGTGCCCGTGGCGCTGATGGTGCCACCATCCATAACGATGATCCGATCGGCATCCTCTATGGAGGAGACCCGTTGGGCGATGATGAATTTGGTGGTGCCAGGAATAACCCGCTTAAAGGCATCCCGGATTTTAGCATCCGTTGCCGTATCCACCGCAGAGGTGGAATCGTCCAAAATCAAGATCCTGGGATTCTTCAGAAGGGCCCGGGCAATACATAGCCGCTGCTTCTGTCCACCGGATACATTGGAGCCCCCCTGCTCGATGTAGGTATTGTAGCCATCGGGCATCCGATGAATAAATTCATCGGCACAGGCCAAAGAACAGGCCTCGGCAATTTGGGCATCGGTGGCATGGGGATTTCCCCAGCGCAGGTTTTCGGCAATGGTGCCGGAGAAGAGGACATTCTTCTGAAGAACCATGGCCACTGCGTTGCGCAGGGTCTCAATATCATAATCCTTGACGTTGATACCTCCGACTTTCACGGTGCCCAGGGTGGCATCATAGAGTCTGGGAATGAGCTGGACCAGGGAGGATTTGGCACTCCCGGTGCCGCCGATGATGCCAATGGTTTCACCGCTTTTAATATCCAAATCAATCTTTTTAAGACTTAGCTTATGGGGGTCTGCCGCATAGCTGAAGCTGACATCCTCAAAGCGAACCGAGCCGTTTAAAACCGTGGTGATGGGGTTGGTGCCATTTGTAAGGTCGCTTTCCTCCTTTAAAACCTCGGTGATCCGCTCAGCGGAGGCCTCAGCCATGGTAATCATTACAAAGACCATGGACAGCATCATCAGGCTCATGAGAATCTGCATGACATAGGTAATCATACTGGTTAAATCCCCGGTGGTCATGGAACCGCCGATGATGAATTTAGCACCAAACCAGGCGATGGCCAGCATACAGGCGTACATGACGCATTGCATCAGGGGCATATTGAAGGCGAGAATTTTTTCGGCCAAGGAAAAATCCTTGAATATCTTCTGGGAGATCCCTTCGAATTTTTCAATTTCATGATCCTCCCGAACGAAGGATTTAACCACCCGAATACCTCGGAGATTTTCCTGAACCACGTTGTTGAGCTTATCGTAGGTTTTAAACACCCGCTCAAAGACCGGATGGGCAAAGCGGATGATGAGGTATAAGCCAATGGCCATAACAGGAATAGCACAGAGAAAAACTAAAGAGAGCTTGGCGTTTAGTGTAAAGCTCATGGCCAGAGCACAGACGAGCATGACTGGGGATCGTACCGCCACACGAATAATCATCATATAAGCGTTTTGGACGTTGGTGATATCCGTGGTCATCCGGGTAACCAGGCTGGCCGTAGAGAATTTATCGATATTGGAAAAGGAAAAATCCTGGACGCGATAATATAAATCATGACGCATGTTTTTGGCAAAACCCGCTGAGCCACTGGCGGCGTATTTACCGGATAAGGCCCCAAAGGCCAGGGAAATCATAGCCGCAATAATCATGGCAATGCCGTAGGTTAAGGTGGCGCTCATGCTACCAGCGTTCAGGCCAGCATCGATAAGCCGGGCCATGAGGAGTGGAATAATAACCTCGAGGATAACCTCAAGGGTGACGTAGAGGGGGGCAAGCAGGGAATCTTTTTTATATTCCCGAATACACCCCGCAAGTGTTTTGATCATAATGGGCCTCCGTAATAAAATGTAAGTGTCCTAACAATATGGGTAAAGAAGAACGTATGAAGCGAAAGAAAAAACCGCGCGGGGCGGCCGGTCACTCTAAATTGTGCTTTATCCGCTCAACGGTGCGGTAAAAACAGTCAAGATCTTCTGGCGGAATACCACGGGTTGCCAAAGCCTCCAGTTGAAGAATCGTCGCATGGATTCGCTCATGGTGCTTTCGTGAGCGCTCTGTGAGGACGATTTTTTTCAGCCGCGCATCATACTCAACAGGGATACGGGTGATCCAGCCGTTCTTTTCCATGAGCTGTAAAATACCCGTGGCCGTGGAACGGCGGATCGAGCATTCCTGTTCAATATCTCGTTGGAAGATATCCTCGTCCTGGTGGGCGTAAAGGTAGCCGATAATGTATCCCTGGGTGCTGGTTGGCAGAACACCATCCTCAGGAAAGGTGGCGATGGCCGCATTCATACGCCGCTTAAAAAGGTGGCTGAGGGATTTGACTTCAAACCCGACGGTAGGGTGGGAAAACATGTGAACCTCCGATGAAAGTTGTTAGGTTACTAACATTATACGATAGCCCATAGCCATTGTCAACCACCATAATTTCGATTAAGCTTTCCTTGACGGCAGGAGGGATCAGCCGTAGAATAAAGGACACGAAGAGGGAGGAGCGACCATGAAAAAAATTGAAGCCGTTGATCTAAGGGATGATTTGGAGATGCTGACCGATTTTGAAAAGCGTGTGGATGAGGTTCTTGCCCAGGAAGAATGCCTGGGGGACTGTGTGATCAAAGGGGTCCTGGGATCGGAACAGGATTTTTTAGAATTAAGTGTTGAAAATGCACGTTTTGAAAATTGTCGCCTGCTGGATTGTTCCTTTAAAAAAAGCAGCTTCAAAAATGTCAGCTTTCGGAATTGTGATTTCTCGGGCAGCCGGTTTGAAGAGGCTTACTTTAGCCAATGTGAATGGACGGGCTGTAAAGCATTGGGGAGCAGCTTTAGCCAAGGGGTTTTCAAAAATATCCTGATGGCTGATAATAATATGAAGTATACAGATTTTGATGGCTCCCAGTGGCGATGGGCACACTGGGAGGGGGTGGATTTTACCGGGGCCTTTATGACCCAGAGCCGCCTGAAGGATCTGGAGGTTTTGACGTGCAATTTTACACAAACGGCATTTTTTAAAACGCCACTAAAGGGATTGGACTTAACAAGCAGCATCATCGAGGGCATCCAGGTTTCCGATACCCTGGGTGAGCTGCGGGGAGCCCGGATTGATCCCTTCCAGGCGGCAGGGCTGATGCGGATTCTGGGGATTGAGGTAGTGTGATCAGTGCCCTTTTACAGGCGATTTGATTCGAGACGCGCAATTCGTTCTTCAACCATGGCCACGGATTCCGGAAGATCGTAAAGGCACTGATAGTCCCCCAGATTTTCCCAGAAGGAAGCAAAGGCTTGGACGAGATGGGGCTCATCCAAATAAGCCGTCACGATGGATTGATCGCCAGGGATATTGGAATGAAAGGTCATGAGCAAATGCTGCGCCATAGTCGTGATGACAAGGTTAAGATGAAGATGGACTTGATCCATCTTCATGATCCGGAAACGTCCTGTTTTTATCTGGAGGAGGACCTGCTTTAAGAGATAGAGGCGATCTACAGGGGCGAGGGGATGATAAAAATCATCAGGAATCTCCGGGGTTCGGCCGGTCTCTACAAAATAATCTAAACCCTGGGGGGTGAAGCTGGTTAACAAAGATTTGGTCTTAAGAACCCTCTCCCGTTGCCTGCCAGTGTAATCTAAAAACAATTGAATAAGGGCCTCCCGCTGGGGAAGGGCATTGCAGATGGTGCGATTCAGTATATCTTCTGTTACAAAGGGTAAGATGCAGGGAATCGCTTCAATGACACAGCAGGGTTCATTGAGGATATTGGAGTAAACCGCCATTTCTTCCATAATACCGTAACACTGCTGGTACATGGGGATACAGTGTCCCTTTAGACGCTGGGTGTAGGATCGCAGCTGGTTTAGGGCATCCTGGGTTTGGATGAAAAAGCCAGAGGTACATTGGGCATCGAATAAAACAGCACCCTGGCGGCTAAGAACAAGGCAAGGATAGAGGCTGTAAGGACTAAAATGGGCAAGGACATCATCGTAGTAGCAAAAGGCCCGATAGCCCCGGTGACGGGATAACAATGCCAGGGATTGTTTCAAACAATCAATATTGTAGGTCGCGGATGAGGCATCGCCATTGGTATTATCCAGGCAGAGTAAATGAGTCATTAAGAGTTCCCCATGGACATCCAGTTGATCGATGATGCTGTATAAGTTGATACAGTCGGGCTGGGTGATGAGCTCCAGACTACCGTCTTCGATTTGCACGGCCTCAGAAACGACACGAAAGAATGCTGCAGTGAGTGCCGTCGGGGTGTCCAGCGTGGTAAACTTACAATGATCTGTTACCATGGAGACTCTGGGGGACCAGGGACAGTCAAGGGGCGTGGTCGATAGATTAAAGGAGTTCATCAAGGCGAGAATACTCTGATGCTGGGCATAACACACCTCGCCATGGAGGGTGGCATAATAGGCATCAATCAGAGCCGTGGTCTCCGCTGGATTGAGCTGCAAAAATTGGCAGATGGACTGAACCTGTGTAAGAGAAGCTGGTGGCCGGGTGCCCTTCATGATCCGGTAAAGGGTAGAACGGTCGTAGTCCAGAAACCGGGACAGGGCTGCAATTTTAACATGCTTTGATTCAATATATTGGGTCAAGCGTTCAGAAAATAGACTCATGATTTATTTTCCTTTCATTTCCATTCTTATTGTTGTATTTTAGCACAATGGTACGGTCTGGTCATTAAAAATTTCATGGGAATGTCGAAACCCTGCCCACAAATCATGCCACATCTTGTAATTTATCAGAAGTTCACTTAGAATAGAGGAGCAAACAGCATTCCGGCTACAAATAAGGTGAAATGAAAAATGCCACGGCATCCGAAAAGGTGCCATGGCATTTTTTCTTTAGAATAACACCCCCATGATGTGGGGAAAGGAATCAGGTGAAGACAATGGTAAAGGTACTGCCTTCACCTGGGGTACTGTCGACCTCAACCTCAGCGTGGTGGATCATGGCACCGTGTTTGACGATGGAAAGTCCCAGACCCGTTCCGCCGGTTTCCTTGGAATGGCTTTTATCCACCCGATAGAAGCGCTCGAAAATCCGGGCTAGATGTTCTTCGGGGATTCCAATGCCAGTATCCTTTACCCAGATGACGGGATGGTTATAATCCATGCCAACGTGGATTTCTACTGAGCCACCCTCCTGATTGTAGGCAATGGCATTGTCGCAGAGGTTAAAGACCATCTCGTAGAGGGTCGGTGCAATCCCATTAATGGTGACTGGGGCCCCCGTAAGGGTAAGGGCGACATGGTGCTTATCGGCTTTCTTTTGGAGGCTATCCCGGACATTTTTACACAACTGGTAAAGATCAATGGGCTCAAAGGCTTCACTCATATCGGATTCATCCAGGCTGGACAGCCGGATGATATCTTGAATGAGCGTGAGGAGACGGCTGGCTTCAAAATGAATTTGACCAGCAAACCGATTGATATCCTCTGGCTTGGCCAGGCCACTTTCCATAATTTCAGAATAGCCCAGAATAGAAGTGAGGGGGGTTTTCAGCTCGTGGGATACATTGGCAGAAAACTCCCGGCGCATCTTTTCAATGTTTTCCCGTTCGGTGACATCGGTAATGAACAGAACCGCCGCATGGCTGCCATCCCCAGCATCCACCGGACTGGCGGACAGTTCATAGAAGCGGCTGTTTCGCTTCATGCGGATATTGGCCTTTTCGCCCTGGAGGACTGTTTCAATAAGACTAACAAAGGGATTTTCTCGACAAAGCTCAAGATAAGTGCCATTGTAGATTCCGCCTTCAAAAAAGGCCTTGGCACTACGGTTGAGGGAAAGAACATGACCGTTACTGCCGAAGATAGCCAGGCCATCCCCCATGCTTTCAGTAATTTGGTCGAATTCCCGCTGCTTATCTGAAAGGGCCTGCATTTGCTCATTAATTCGCTGCCGCTGGCGATCCAGCCGCAGCAAAAGGGGCGAAAGTTCCTCATAAGTATCATTCTCCAGGGGATGGTCGAGATCCAAATGGTTAATGGGCATGAGGATGGCTTTGCTGATGGAATGGCCAACCCAAAGGGCGGCAATCATCACAGCCACCAGCAGGAATGCTAAGAGGGATGCCGAGCTTCCAAAGACACCAAGGGTACTCCGGGTGGTGATGGCCAGCCGAAGGATATTGCCGCTGTCCAGTTTAGTGGCATAATAATAGGTGGATTCATCCAGGGTTTTAGACAAACGGCTGTCAGAGCCCTTTCCCGTTTCCAGGGCCGCTTTGACCTCTGGTCGGTTGCCATGGTTTTCCATTTGACTCTCAAAGGCATTGCTGTCGTAGAGCACGGTGCCGTCTGGAGAAATCAGGGTAAGGCGGGTGTTGCTGTCTTTGCCCACGCTTTTTAAATAGGTGACATCATCCAGGGTTTTCATAGCCTGTACCAGGTAGCCCGATTCTGTTTCCAAAGCCTGGCGGGTTTCACTGACAAAGCTGTTGTATAAAACCGGGATGATCAGTCCTGAGGTTAAGATTAAGGTTAACAGGGCAGTAAAGAAGATACTGCCGGAGATTCGTTTTTTCATGTGTGGCCTCCTATGCGGTAGCCGACGCCACGAACGGTTTCGATGATGGAGTGCTCCTCGCCTAATTTCTGTCTCAGTGTCCGGATATGGACATCTACCGTACGGGTTTCACCGTCAAAATCGTAGCCCCATACTTTAGAAAGGAGCATGTCTCGGGTAAGTACCGTGCCGATATTATGCATCAGCAGGTTGAGAAGATTGTATTCCTTGAGTGTCAGATCCACGGGGGTACCGTCTACAGTCGCTTGGTGGGCCCGTTCGTCGATGAGGATGTTTTTATAGGAGAGAATCTGGCTGGATGGATGGGGGGTGCTTCTGCGAAGCACCGCTTTAATGCGGGAGAGCAGCTCCATCATGCCAAAGGGCTTGGTCACATAGTCGTCGGCACCATTGTCTAAGCCGATGACCTTATCGTACTCGGCACTTTTTGCCGTGAGCATAATAATGGGGATTGCCTTAGTCCGTTCGTCTTGTCGTAATTTTTTAAGAATTTGGATACCATCTTCACCAGGAAGCATGATATCCAGCAGGATGAGCTCAGGAAAGGGATCAGATAAGGAAGAAAACAGTTCGTCACCTTGTTCGAATCCACAGACCGTATAGCCGGAATTTTGCAGGGTATACATGACCAGTTCGCGGATACCGGAATCATCCTCTACAATATAAATCATGGTTAGGACCTCTCGGTGGTAATGGGGACCTCTCCATGTTCGCCAGTGATGGAAAAGACCACCCACCCAGCAATATTAGTGGCATGATCACCAATACGTTCTAAGTATTTGACAATCATAAGAATATCCAGGGCCTGGGCTCCCAGGGTTTTATTCCCTGCGATAAGCTCAATGAGGTCATCCCGAATTTTGATGAAATAGGCATCTACCACATCATCTGCAATGAGGACCCCTTTGGCCATTTCTAAATCCCGTTTGACATAGGCGTCAATACTATTGGTTACCATGGCAATGGTCGCTTTCGCCATCTCTGGAATGGGGATAATTTCAGCATAGTGGCTGAGGTTAGAGGAGCTGACGATTTCAGCAATATCCGCAGCCTGGTCGCCGATGCGTTCCATATCGGTAATCATTTTAAGGGCAGAGGAAATCAGACGTAGATCCCTGGCAACAGGCTGCTGCTGGAGGAGGAGTCGCAGGCAGAGGTCTTCGATATCCCGTTCCATCTGGTCGATTTCATCATCGGCAAGGATGGCTTCCTTGGCCATGGCGGCATCGTTTTTAGTAAGAGCCTTACAGGCCCGGGCAATGGCCGTTTCACACAGGCTGCCCATGGCAATTAAATCATTGTTTAGTTTTTCTAATTGTTCATCAAATCGATTACGCATCATCCGAACCTCCCTGTAATATAATCTTCGGTTTTCTTATGAACGGGGGTGGAGAAGAGAACCTCCGTCTCGTTATACTCAATCACCTCTCCGAGCAGGAAGAAGGCGGTACGGTCTGAAATCCGAGTGGCCTGCTGCATGGAGTGGGTAACGATAATGATAGTATACTTTTCTTTCAGTTCAATGGCAAGGTCTTCAATCTTTGCCGTTGAAATAGGATCAAGTGCCGAGGTCGGTTCATCCATGAGGAGGACCTCCGGCTCTACGGCTAAGGCCCTGGCAATGCAAAGCCGCTGCTGTTGGCCACCGGATAAACCCAGGGCGCTTTTCTTAAGGCGGTCTTTAAGTTCCCCCCAAATAGCAGCCCCTCGTAGGGATTTTTCCACAATATCATCGAGCTGGGCTTTGTTTTTAATGCCGTGGGTCCGGGGTCCGTAGGCGATGTTATCATAGACACTCATGGGGAATGGATTGGGCTTTTGAAAGACCATACCCACCCGCTTACGCAGGAGGTTGACGTCCATCCCCTTATAGATATCTTCACCATCCAGGGTAATATCCCCGGTGATCTTACAGCCCTCAATCAGATCGTTCATCCGGTTCAGGGTTTTCAAGTAGGTCGATTTTCCACAGCCCGAGGGGCCGATTAAGGCGGTGATTTGATTTTCCGGAAGCCCCAGGTTAATATCCTTTAAAGCGTGGAAATCACCGTAAAATAAATTGAGGTTTTTGGTTACGATTTTATCCATATTTTTCTCCAATTAGTTACCGCCACTGGCGATTTTTTGAGCGATTTTATCCGATAGTAAATTCAGCAGGATGACGATGACGAGGAGCACCACTGCCGTGGCATAGGATTGGCCGGTGTTTAGCCCTTCACTCCATAGCGCATACATATGGATGGCCAGGGTCCGTCCAGAGCCCATGAGGTTGGGGGGGATCTGGGCCACGGTACCTGCTGTGTAAATCAGCGCTGCGGTTTCCCCAACAATTCGACCGACGGCCAACACGATTCCGGCAAAGATCCCCGGAGAGGCGGCCGGTAAGATAATACGAAATACGGTCCGCAGCCGTCCGGCGCCCAGGCCAAAGCTTCCTTCCCGATAGCTATCCGGCACAGATTTCAGCGCTTCCTGGGTGGTACGCATAATCAGGGGAAGGATCATGATGGCCAGGGTGCAAGAGCCTGCCAACATGGAATAACCCCAGCCCAATGTAGTGACGAAGAACAGCATCCCGAAAATCCCGTAGACGATGGAGGGAATCCCCGAAAGGGTTTCGGTGGTAATGGCCACGAATTTAACCAGTATATTACCACGTTTGGCATATTCTTCCAGGAAAATAGCCGAACCGATGCCCAGGGGCACAGAAATTACTAAAGTTACGGCAATCATAATAATGGTATTGACCAGGGCTGGAAAAAGGGAAACATTCTCGGTGGTATATTTAAAAGCAAATAAATCCAAAGAGAGATTAGGAACCCCCATAATCAAAATGTATAATACCAGAAAAGCCAGGATGCCAATGGTCATGATGGCACCAAACCAAACCAGACCCTTTAATACCTTAGCCTGTATTTTACTTGATTGGGTCATGCGTCAGTCCTCCTTTTTAAGATGGAGAAGCATAAATTAATAATCAGGATGAATACAAAAAGCACCACGGCTGTTGCAATCAGGGCTTCTCGATGGAGGTCAGCGGCGTAGCCCATCTCCAAAACAATATTTGCCGTTAGGGTGCGAACACCTTTTAGCAGGCCCCTCGGCATTGCCGCCTGATTCCCTGCAATCATAATAACAGCCATGGTTTCTCCGATGGCCCGACCAACCCCAAGGATTACTCCAGCTAAAATACCGGATTTGGCTGCGGGCACGACAGTAAAAAAGACAGAACGCTCATGGGTAGCGCCCAGTGCCAGAGCCCCTTCATAGTAGCTGTTCGGCACCGCTCGCAGTGCGGATTCACTGACACTGATGATGGTAGGAAGGATCATAATACCCAGAATCAGGCAGGCAGCCAGCATACTTGTACCAGAACCGCCAAAAATCCCTCGGATCATAGGGACGAAGACCATCAGTCCAAAAAAGCCGTAGACAACAGAAGGGATACCAGCCAGTAAGTCTACGGAGGGTTTTAAAATCTTGTAAAGCCCCGGGGGGCAGAAGCGGGCCATGAAGATGGCAGTTAACAAACCAATGGGGACCCCGATGACAATGGCTCCAGCGGTGACGTAAATAGAGCCCAGAATCATGGGGAGGATACCATAGAGGTTATTGCTTGGCTTCCAGACCTCGCCGAAAAGGAAATTGAAGAGCCCAATCTTCGCAATGGCGGGAATGCCATTGACGAAGAGGAACAAGCAGATCATTATAACGGCAAGGATGGAAACACAGGCGGCGGCGATGAACACGCCCTTCATGAAATTTTCTCTCAATTCTTTCATCGATAAAATGTCTCCAATATCAAATTTACAAAGAAGGCTCCCTCCGAAGAGGGAGCATACAAATGGGGAAGGGCTTTAGTTTGCGGGAGTGACTTCATCCCAGGTGGTGATGGTTCCGGTGTAGATTTCCTTGACCTGATCTTTTGTCAGATTGTCCACACTATTATCTTTATTAACGATAACAGCGATCCCATCGGTAGCGATAACCGTTGCCGTAACACCCTTGGATTTTTCACTGTCCTTTAACCCACGGGATGCCATCCCGATATCGCAAATGCCATCGACGGTGCTATTGACACCCGTGGTGGAATCACTTTGCTGAACTTCGATTTCGGCGTTGGGGTTAACCTTCAGGTAAGCTTCTTTCAATTTCTCCATTACAGGGGTGACAGAGGAGGAACCCGCAACAGTAATCTTACCGGCAGGCTTGGTTCCGGCATAAGCGCCATTGGTCGAGGCCTTGATATAGCCTGTTTCTTCAACGATCGCCTGGCCATCAGCAGAAAGAATGTAGTCCACGAAATCCTTGGACACATCGGATAAACCCTCTTTAGTAACGATGTTAAACGGACGGGAAATTTTGTAACTCCCGTTGTCGATGTTTGCAGCAGTGGCTTCAGCCCCATCGATTTTTACCGCTTTGACGGTATCGTTGAGAGAGCCCAGAGAAACATAGCCGATGGCGTCTGTGTTGCCGGCGACACTGGTCAGCATGACAGAGGTACTATTGGTGATATCCGCAGAATCGATGGTTTTATCGACTTTGTTACCGGCGGAGTCTTTTTCTTCAATACCAAACAATTCGATGAAAGCGCCCCGGGTACCGGAGCCATCCTCACGAGAGATGACAGTAATGCTCCCGCCACTGGCAGATCCGCCACCGCAGCCGGCCAGGGTGACAGCCATTAATAATGTCACACAGAGAAGGGTAAATGCTTTTTTCATAATAAATGTTTTCTCCTTTTATTTATCATTTACGATGGATTTATTGTATAAAAGCTTTGTTAAAACCAAAAGACTAGTTATGTTAAATACAGGTAAAGTGAGGGGAAGTCTTAAACTCAATTGAAGTTCAGATTCAGGAGTTTACAGGTCATACTAATAGGGTTAAACTAAAGAAGAACACGTATGAAAGGATCGGTTAAACAGAGATGGATATGAAATTAATTTTTGCAATTATTGCCATTACCCTGGCATTGGTTTTTTACACCATTGGTGTATTTGGGGAGCGGCGGGAGAAGCGCTTATTAAAATGGCATGTGGTCATCTTTTGGATGGGTCTGGTGTGTGACACCACCGGAACGACCCTGATGTCGGTTATTTCAAGAACTGGTGGCGGGGGGATGAGCCCCACTGAGCTGGCTATTCATGGCGTTACCGGAGCCCTGGCTATTGCGCTGATGCTGTTCCATGCCATTTGGGCCACTTGGACTTTGAGTAAAGGCAACGCCCACCAACAGGAAGCCTTCCATAAATTCAGCCTCTTCGTCTGGCTGGTCTGGCTCATCCCATACTTTATTGGCATGTTTATGGGAATGGGAATTTAGGGCATTACAAGGATTTTTTCTTGACACCTGAAAGTCCTTCAATTACAATAGAGGGACAAAAGGGAGTAGTTAAAACACTAAAGTCAACAGACTGGCCATTGGCCTGGCTTTAGGACCTGAATGGTAACGAGACTTTTGGTACAATTTTGTACCAAAAGTCTCGTTTTTTTTCATGTTAGGGAACAGAACTATAAAAGTGTACACTGTAAGAGGAGGAAGAATGCAAGCATTTAGAGAGAGTGCAGAAGCAGTATTGTCTAAACTGGGTGTTGATCCCAGCAGTGGCTTAACGCCAGAGGCGGCAGCGGAGAGCCGGGCGGTAAATGGCGCCAACACCTTTACGAAGGCAAAGGCAAAATCGGTTTGGAAGAAAATTTGGGATGCGTTAACAGAGCCCATGATCATCATGCTTCTCACCGCCGCAGCCATCACCCTGGGGGTGAATTTCATCCGTCTATTCACCGGGGGACAAACCGAGTTTATTGAATGTATCGGTATCTTTGCTGCTATTTTTTTAGCGGTTGGGGTGACGGTGATCATGGAAGGCCGTTCAGAAAAGGCCTTTGATGCCCTGAACAAAATTAATGAAGACGTCCAGGTCAAAGTCATCCGAGGGGGCGGCGTTACCCTTATCAGCCAGAAGGAGCTGGTGGTTGGGGATATTATGGAAATCGCCACTGGAGATATGATTTCCGCGGATGCCAGACTTTTGGACACCCAGGAGCTGCGGGTGGACGAGTCCTCCCTCACCGGAGAGAGTAACCCCGTTAAAAAAGATGGAAACCTGATTTTCGACAATCCCAAGACCCCGGTGGCGGAACGGGTAAACATGCTGTACTCCGGCTGCTTTGTCACCGGGGGGAGCGGTACTGCTGTGGTGACCGCTGTGGGAGACGCCACGGAATTTGGCAGCATTGCCCGGGAGCTGTCAGTGGAAGGGGATGGCAAGACCCCCCTCCAGGAAAAGCTGGACCGCCTGGGTAAGCTCATTACCATTCTGGGGGCGACGGCAGCCGCCATCGTCTTTACCATCCAGTGTATTATCTTTTTATCAAGCGGCACCTTTAATCTGGACACTGTATCCGAGGCTTTTATCACCAGTATCGTCCTGATTGTTGCAGCGGTCCCTGAGGGACTCCCCACCATTGTAGCGGTATCCCTGTCTCTGAACATCATCAAGATGGCGAGACAGAATGCCCTGGTGAAAAAGCTCATTGCCTGCGAAACCATTGGCTGTATCAATGTGATCTGCTCGGATAAAACCGGGACACTAACGGAAAACCGCATGACGGTGACGGATATGGTCATCGCCTCCCATAAAAATAATTGTGGCCGGGCCTGTGTCAGCCCTGAAGACTGGCCAGAGGGCGTTTGCCAGCGCCGGATACCGGCCTCAGAAATTAACGATGTTCATTTGATTGAGAACTTCATTTTAAATAGTACTGCGGACATCGAAATGGACGGGGAGACCGTGCGCTTCATTGGGAATCCCACAGAGTGTGCCCTGATTACCGCCTATGAAAAATACAATGGCGGTGAAGGCACCGATGCCACCCTTCCTCGAAAAACCTACGATGCTATCCGGAAGGATGCCACGGTTTCCTTTGTATTCCCGTTCTCTTCCGAGACGAAAAATATGACTACTATTATTGAAGTGGACCAGGGGTTTATGGCCTATTCCAAGGGAAGTCCAGAGAAAATTTTATCCCAATGTGCCTTTGTGGAGGTGGATGGGGTCAATGAGCCCATGAATGGGGATTACAAAGCCCAGATTGAAGCCGCCATGGCGGGCTTTGAACGCAAGGCTAAACGGGTACTGGCCTTTTGCCATCGCCCATTAACCCAGGAAATGCCCATCACTGCCCTGGAGGAAAGACGGGTTTCCATTGAATCGGATATGGTTTTTGATGGCTTTGTGGCCATCGCCGATCCACTGAGGGGAGATGTGTATGAATCTGTAGCACGGTGTCGGGCCGCGGGAATTGAGCTGAAAATGCTCACGGGAGATAATAGCCTGACGGCTCAGGCCATTGCCGAGGAACTGGGTATTTTAAAGGCTGGGGAACAGGTGGTGGAAGCGGCTAGCCTGGAGGATTTAACCGAAGAGGAACTCAAGGCCCGTCTGCCCCAGATCCGGGTGATTGCCCGGAGTACCCCAACGGTGAAAATGCGGGTGGTTTCTGCCCTGAAGACACTGGGTAATGTGGTGGCGGTCACCGGCGATGGCATTAACGATGCCCCGGCTATTAAAAAGGCAGACGTGGGGATTGCCATGGGCATTACGGGGACCGAGGTGTCTAAGGAGGCCAGCGATATTGTTTTATTGGACGATTCCTTCTCCACCATTGTCAAGGCGGTGCAATGGGGCCGGGGAATTTTTGAGAATTTCCAGCGCTTTATCCAGTTTCAGCTGACGGTGAACCTTTCGTCGGTCATCGTCGTGCTCACCAGCATCCTATTGGGGATGGCATCACCCTTCTCCGCTTTGCAGCTCCTGTGGATTAATATCATCATGGATGGTCCGCCGGCCCTTACCCTGGGGCTTGAACCCATTCGGGAGGATCTTCTGGGCCGGCGCCCCATCCCCCGGGATGCCAGCATCGTCAACGGCAGCATGATGACCCGGATCACTTCCAATGCGGTCTATGTGTCCATTATCTTTATGCTCCAGGCACTCTTTAATATTCTGGGGGGAACACCCGGGGAGCAGTACACTATTTTGTTCACCCTCTTTGTGGTCATGCATCTCTTCAATGCTTTTAATAGTAGAGAATTGACGCCGACGAGTATTTTTAAAAACTTCTTTAACAATCGGCTGATGCTGCTGGTCTTCGCCCTGACCTTCCTGCTCCAGGTGGTCATCACCCAGTATGGCGGGATCTTCTATGGGACTATTCCCCTGTCCTTCACTATGTGGCTTAAAATTATTGGATTGGGACTTTCTGTTATTCTGGTGTCGGAGGTGGTAAAGGCTGTTCAGCGGGGATTTCAGAGGAAAAAAGGATGATGATGAAAAAATATACGACGCCAATTATTATCAGTATTCTATTTGGGATTTCTGCCCTTATTTACGCAGTGCAGTTCTTTGTTTTCCATGATTCCCGGGATACCTTCTTTTACTTGCTCCAGGACTGGGCCTTTCTCCCTGTCCAAATTGCCGTGGTGACCATTGCGGTGGGGAAGTTGGTGGAAAGCCGGGAAAAAAGGGACCGTCTGGAGAAAACCCAGATGCTTGCCAGTACCTTCTTTAGTGATTGTGGGATGCAGCTGCTTCGGGATATGTTGTCTACGGTTACCAACAAGGAGGTGCTGCACCCCTGTCTATCCATCCAGGAGGATTGGGGGGATCGAGAATTCAGAGGGGCGGTTCAGTCCATTAAAGACTGTCGGTTTACTTTTTGTCTTCATCCGGACTGTTTGATGCGGTTAAAGGCGTATTTTGAAGAGAAAAATATGTCCATGTTGGTGATTATCTCAAATCCTGCACTTTTAGAGCATGAAGAGTTTACGGATATGCTTTGGGCCATGTTTCATCTAAAGGATGAGCTGAAGGCAAGGGATGATTTTGAAAATCTTTCTGAGATGGACCAATATCATTTGAGAGAGGATATGGAACGGGCCATGCGTGGGGTTTTAATCAATTGGGTGCGGCATATGCAGCATATTAAAAAAGAGTATCCTTACTTATTTTTATTGGAAATCAGCCAGGACCCCCTGGCACTTGAAAAAGCATAAAACACATAGTTTGGGATTAAAGACTTGTCATTCAGGCAATTACTCATTATAATAGTTGTAGTTCAAGATGAGAGAGGAAAGCATTGTGGAAAATAAACTCAAAGAAAAATATGGGCTTTTGACGGCCATTTGCCTGGTAGTGGGTATCGTTATTGGCAGCGGCGTCTTTTTTAAAGCGGAGAAGGTATTAAACGCCACTGGCGGAAATTTGCCTCTGGGTATTTTGGCCTGGGGTGTCGGGGGGATGATCATGATCATCTGCGCCTATACTTTCTCAACCCTGGCGACCCGATATTCTTTTGTTAATGGGGCACTGGATTATGCGGAGAATATTGTGGGAGATCGCTACGGCTACTTTATGGGCTGGTTCATGGCGACGATTTATTATCCTGCAATGACATCCGTACTTGCCTGGGTATCTGCGCGGTATCTCTGTGTATTGCTGGGATGGGATATTACTGGAGGGGCATGTATGGCGATTTCAGGAGTTTTTTTGATTTCGGCCTTTGCTCTAAATACCCTCGGCCCCATCTTGGCTGGAAAGTTCCAAGTTTCTACGACTATTATCAAATTGATTCCGCTGTTGTTGATGGGCCTTGTGGGTTTGGTCGTTGGCCTGTCCAATGGGATGACCATGACTAATTTCACCACGGTAGTGGATACCTCCATTAGCCCTTCTGGTGGATTTTTGGCGGCTGTGGTAGCCACAGCTTTCGCCTACGAAGGGTGGATTATCGCCACCAGTATCAATGCGGAGCTTAAGGATCCGAAGAAAAATTTACCCAAGGCGCTGGTACTGGGGACCATCACCGTCGCAGTGGTGTATATTTTATATTATGTGGGGATTGCCGGGGGCATCAGCAATGCCGATATGATGGAAATGGGGGCAGAGGGTACACAGCAAGCCTTTGTGAATTTATTCTCTTCCATCGGGGGCACGGCTTTATTCGTCTTTGTTATCATTTCCTGCTTAGGAACCCTCAATGGGCTGACCATGGCCTGTTCCCGGGGGATGTACAGCCTGGCTGTCCGTAATCGCGGGCCGAAGCCGGAGCTGCTTGCCAATGTTGACCGTCAAACAAACATGCCGGTTAACTCGGCCGTAATGGGGTTGGTGTTCTGTGGCCTTTGGCTGGTTTATTTTTACGGTGCACAACTTGCCTCGGAGCCTTGGTTCGGAGCCTTTTCCTTTGATTCCTCGGAGCTGCCCATTGTCACCATTTATGGGATGTATATCCCCATTTTCATTATGGTCATGATCCGGGAGAAAAGCGAGCATTGGATGAAGCGTTTCGTTATGCCTGGTCTCTCCATCATTTGCTGCCTGTTCATGATTGCCGCGGCATTCATTGCCCATGGTGTAACGGCGGTTACCTGCTATATCATTGTCTTTGCCGTCATCCTGCTCATTGGGGCACCGTTTTTACGGCAGCACTCCTAGGGTGTTTTAAAGGCAGTGCTGGAGAAAGGGTGGAGCAGACATGAGGCCACTGAGGCAAGAGATGGTTTGGAATCCCTGGCATGGCTGTCATAAATACTCGGAGGGTTGTGCGCATTGTTATATGTTTCGGCGGGATGAATCCATTGGGAAAGACCCCACTCGTGTGGAGCGAACGAAGAGCTTTCAGCTTATCATTGCCCGGGATCGAAAGGAGCGTTATAAAGTGCCCTCCGGAACCCTGGTTTATGTCTGTATGACCTCCGATTTTTTAATTGAGGAGGCTGATGGCTGGCGTCCGGAAATCTGGCAAATGATGGCGGACCGGCCGGATTTGGATTATATGATCATTACGAAGCGTATCGTTCGCCTTAAAGACATGCTGCCCCCTGATTGGGGAGGTGGGTGGCCCAATGTGGCCGTGGCCTGTACCATAGAAAATCAGCGACAGTATGATTTCCGTTATCCGATTTTCAGAGATCTGCCCATTGCCCATAAATTTCTGGCCTGCGAACCCCTCCTGGGACCCATCACCATGCTGGGGCTGGATAACCGGATCGAAGGGGTGGTGGCCGGTGGTGAGTCGGGCAATGCCGCCAGATCCTGTGATTTCGACTGGGTTTTGGATCTGCATCGCCAATGCCATAATGTTGGCGTGTCCTTTATCTTCCGCCAGACCGGGGCCCGTTTGAAGAAAAACGGCATCACCTATCGAATTCCAAGGCGGCGGCAGCATGAACAAGCCCGAAAAGCGGGCTTGGATACAGAGCTTTAATGCATGAATGTTTTTTAGTGGAGCCTTGACACAGTGAGGGCCTTAAGATATAATTTCAGTTAACGTTAAGAGTGTTTTTCAATGCTCCGATAGTATAAAAATCCAATAAAGCCGCACAGGAAGAAAGATGGGGAATCCCAACTGGTTAAAACCAACTGTAAAGTCAGTAGATTGACCTGTGTCACCACCATACCATTTTCTGGAAATGGGTGTTTTATTGGAAAATCATAGCGTAAACGTAAAGCACCCGTCCATGGGAGATATGGACGGGTGCTTTTGTTTTACAGAAGCAGACTGTGATGATCAAAAGAAAAAAAGAGACGAGAGAGGAGTGCGGGATGGAAGACGTCCAATGGGGAGGAAAAAAGGGAATTCTTCAGAGAAGTACACGGGTGTTGTGCCTTCTGTTGGTGGGGATCTTGTTAGTGTCCTCCGGGATTGCCGGAGTCCTGGCAAGTAGTGCCAGCAGCGGAGGAACCGCCATTATAACGGTGGAGCGGCAGAGCCTGGGACAGGGATTTTATCTGGAGCCCACATCCGTGGGGTTTGAGGCAGGAGAAGATGGTACGGCCATTGTTGAAAAGGCTCTGGAAAATAAGGGGGAAGTGTTGTTGGGCGGTAGTGGGATCCAATCCATTTCCGGAGCAGATACTGGCAGCGTCACCATACCGGAAGCTATACAGGCATTGACCACGGCGACCTTACCGACGACCGGCAACATGGCAGCAGCGAGCTCCCTAGGAAGTGGGGCTTACACCCCAGGGGGACATTGGGCCCTGACCCTGAATGGGAAAAGTCTGGAGAGTTTGTGGGAGTACAGCCCAATGGATGGGGACATCCTCCGAATCCGATACAGTCTTTTTGATGATGAAAAGGATTTGGCACTCTCTAAAAATGCGGGCGACGTGGATCGTATTTTAGAGCTTGTCGCCCAGACGGATCGTAGCATTGCGAATAATGATACAGCCTGCACTGCAGCGCTGGCAGCTCTTTCTAAAACGGATTTGAGTGGGAAGGAGGCCAGGGCCATTTTTGGTACCCTGGAAGATGCGCTTTTCGCTGGGGAAGCCATGGAGCCCACTGTGGCTCAGCCCACGGTGGGACCGACCTCTGAACCTGAGGACAAGGCAGAAGAAACAGAAAAAAAGGAGGCGGAATCCAATGCGGCGTTACAGGCTGAGCTTTCCGCTCAGGCTAAATCCCTGCGGGAAAGCGCCGGAACCAATGATATAGAGCGGATGATCAACACCAGCGCGGCGGCCATCCTCTCGGGGTTTGAACAAAGCCCGCCTGTGGTAGGCACCACTGGCGGGGAATGGTCCATCATCGTTCTGGCCCGGTCAGGATTAGGGAATCAGAACCTGTACAATACCTATTACAATAATGTCTGCCAGACGCTGATCGATAAAAAAGGCGTCCTCCACAAGGTGAAATATACGGAGTATTCCCGGGTGATCCTCGGTCTGACAGCTATCGGTAAGGATGTTACCAATGTTGCGGGGTATAATCTGCTCAGCTACTTATCGGATTTCAACAATGTTAAAAAGCAGGGAATCAACGGTCCCATTTGGGCACTGATCGCTTTAGACAGCCATGCCTATAAAATACCGGATAATCCGGAGGCCAAGACTCAGAATACCCGCCAGGCCATGATTGACTATATCCTGGATCGGGAAGTTGATGGTGGCGGGTGGACCCTGAATGGAACCAAAGCAGACCCGGATATGACGGCCATGGCCCTTTATGCCCTGGAGCCGTACCAGGATCAGCCCGCCGTTAAGGCGGCCTGCGACCGTGCCTTTAATGTTCTTTCCCAGGTCCAGGTTGCCCAGGGGGATGACGCCGGGGGCTATGCCACCTTCGGAACAAATAATTCCGAAAGCACGGCCCAGGTTATCATGGCGCTTTCCGCCTATGGCATCGACCCCGAAGTCGACAGCCGCTTTATTAAAAACGGCGTCAGCACCGTGGATGCGCTGAGCCAATACTACCTTGCGGATTCACCCTATGGTGCCGGCTTTATGCACATTAAGCCGGGAGGAGGGGATAATGGCGGTGCCGCCGCTGGCGTCCGGGATGCCATGGCCACGGACCAGGGGATGGAAGCCCTGATCAGCCATCAGCGGGTATCAGAAAATAAAACCCAGATTTTTGATATGACGGATATCGACATCGAGCCAGCCGTGGTGATGGGAATGTACCTTAATGCAGAGGAAGGGGTTTTCGCATCTGATAAAGAATCGAAGGTCAAGCTTACCGCCAGCATCGATTCCACGGGGATACCGGATATCAGTGCCGTCACCTGGAGCGTGGAAAACCACACCAGTGAAAAAACGGCAGAGGTCGATGCCGAAGGGAATGTCATCGTCCATGCCAGCACCTTGAGTGCCGCGGAGCTTGCTGCCGTGGGAATGGCAGAAGATGCGTCCCGGGCGACGGTGACGGCATCTGTGACGGTGGATCATACCCGTACCTTAACCGCCACCTACGAGATTTACCAGGGGTTGACGCCATCCGGCATTCAGGAACGGATTCAGAATCTACCCTCCCCGGGAGCCTTTAAGGCGGCAGATCGTGATGCGGTCGTCTTCGCCAGCCGGGCCATCGCACAGCTTACCCCGGCGGAAGCCGCCTATCTGGACAAGACCCTGCTGACCACGGCGGAAAAACAAAAGTTAGCCTATTGCCAAATGGCGGTGAAGAACATCAACCAGCGGGTGATTCAGACCTATTCCGATGTGGATGGAAGCCGGGTTTACCCCAAAACCTTCACCATTTACAGTGATCTGCCCTGGTATGTGGCACTGAGCGTGGAGAATCCGGATGAAGAGACCGTGAAGAAAATTGAAAGCACTCTGGGTAATCGGGAAAACCTGCTCCAGGCCAATGGGATCACCCTCACCAATACTTTGGCAGATGATCCAACAACGGCCTATCACCCAGTGGACCCCATTAAAATTCAGATGGAGGTGCCTGAAACCAGTAAATCCATGCTGGCGGGGGTCAAGGTCAATGGCTATACCATTGGTGATGAGGTGGTGGCCAAGGCCACCAATATGACCATCTCTGTGGATCGGCGCTATGTGACCTTTGAGATGACGGATACCGGTATTTTCGGATATGTCTCAGAGAACAAGGCCATGGTGACGCCAGGAGGTTCAGGGGGTTCGTCCATTGGGACCGGATCGTCTGCGAGCAGCGATGCCGGCGCCAGTGGAAGCTTCATCAGTACGAGCAAAAGCACAAAAACCACGGGAACATCAGGTAAAATTGTAGATCACGGCCTTACCTTAGGGCAATCCGGCATTGGCATGGTCGATATTACAGGAACCGGGAAGCTGAAAACAGGGACAGATACCTTGACCTCCTTCTGGTATGAGCTGGGACAAAAGGTAAAAGCCGGAGCGGCGCCCTTCGCCATTGGCCTGGGGACCATGGCTGTCCTTTACAGTATTGGCCTTTTGATTGCCATTGAGGTCCGCCACCGGAAAAAATTAAAAATGTAGAATCAGGCCGTAAGTGGCCAAAGCACAAAAGAGGGAGGATGTAAAAATGAAAAAGAAAAAGATTTTTGGGGTGCTGTTGTCGCTGTTCATCCTGTTCGGGATGGCCGGCATCCTTGCCGGGTGCGATAATCCGGTAACCACTGTCAGTAATGCCGGGGGGAAAACGGAACAGTATGCCTATCCAGAAGGCGGAATCATTAAAAAAGCTTTCTTTGACGAACTGAAAAATACGGTCAATACAGATATTTACCCCGGGACGGTGGATAATGTCAATTATGTCTGGACCTTCAATGGCGCGGATATTTCCACCCCCATGGATTTCAATATCGCCATGGGGCTGAATAACGATGCGGCCACCCAGGTTCAGGCGGCCACCAGCTCCGTTCAGGTCCAGGGCTTCAACTTTGCCGATAACCCCGGGGTTCCCGGAAAGTATAACCTGCGGCTGGTCCTGCCCACCAAGTGGGAGTGCCAGAGCATTGATCTGTACAATTTAGACGGTACGAACCTTAATAAGGTGGGGACCGTTAAAATGGATAATAGTACTGAAACCACCCAGGTCAACTTTGGCCTTACCGTGGCCAAAGGACAGTTCTACCTCGTGTCCAGCACCCAGGTGGAGGGGGAAACCCTGGGAACGGAAACCGTGGTGCTGACCGATGAAGAAAAGGCGGCAGCCAAAGCTGCGGGACAGGCGAAGAAGCAGAACATCATCGATGAGGACGCCAATTATTCCGGTGCCATGGACGGCTATAATACCCAGCTGGATAAAATCCCCTCGGGGCAGCCTGGCCCGGTGGAGCCGGCCAATGTCACCATTGATGAAGGCACCACCAAATACTGTACCCTGGAGGTACGCTGCGATAATATCTGGAAAGCCCAGTATTATCCTTACCTCAATCCGGAAAAGGAACCCTATCAGCCCAAGGATGGCACCATCTTCGCCTATAAGCAGGTGGCCTATCATCCGGGTGAGATGGTCTACGATGTGCTGGCCCGGGAAATGCGCAACGCGGGCATCCAGATGGAATACAGCTACACTCCCATTTACGGTTCCAACTATATTGAAGGCATCAACAACCTGTACGAATTCGACTGCGGCGAGCTTTCCGGGTGGATGTACGAGGTCAATGGCTGGTACCCCAATTACGGCTGCAGCCGCTACCTGGTCAAAGAAGGGGATACCATCACCTGGAATTATACCTGTAACCTGGGGGCAGACCTCGGCCAACACTTTTAGGGTGGCACGATGGAAGATGCCTTCTCAACCTATCATCCGGTCATCAATTTCTTTTACTTCGCGGTGGTCCTGCTGTTCTCCATGTTTTTCAACCACCCGGCGTTTTTAGTGATCTCATTGCTGGGGGCGGTGATTTATTCCCTGGTTCTGCTGGGGACCCGCCGCTCCCTGAAATTTAATCTGGTGGGCATGCTGCCCATGCTGTTCTTAGTGGCCCTCATCAATCCCCTGTTTAACCACGGGGGAGTGACCATCTTAGGTTACTGGCCCACAGGTAATCCCATGACCCTGGAATCCATTGTTTACGGGATAGTCATGGCCGTCATGTTCATCGAGGTCATCGTTTGGTTCGCCTGCTACAACACCATCATGACCTCGGATAAATTCATCTATCTCTTCGGACGGGTGATTCCGGCGCTCTCCCTGGTACTTTCCATGGTCCTGCGCTTCGTGCCGAAATTCAAGGCCCAGCTGTCCGTCATCACCCAGGGGCAGAAATGCATCGGTCGGGATATCGGTGCCGGCAATGTCTGGCAGCGGGCGCGCAATGCCATTAACATCCTGTCCATCATGGTGACCTGGGCCCTGGAAAACGCCATTGACACCGCCGATTCCATGAAGGCCCGGGGATATGGATTAAAGGGGCGGACCAGCTTCTCCATTTTTACCTTCGATACCCGGGACAAATGGGTGGGGGGCATCATGCTGGTCCTTTTCCTTATCGTCACCGGTGGGGTGATGGGTGGCTTAGCCTACGCCTCTTACAACCCGGTCATTAAATACTCGGCCTTCACCCCTCTGTCCATCAGCGTTTATGTGATTTATCTGGTTTTCTGCCTCATGCCGGTCTTTGTCGATGTGGCAGAGGGCATTAAATGGAAGCAGCTGACTAAAGGTGCAGCTGCCAGCGAAAGTAAGGAGCAGCCATGGCATTATTCGATATCCAACATCTGACCTTTAGTTATCCCGAAGCCGAAAAACTGGCCCTTGATGATATCAATCTTTGTATTGACCAGGGCGAGTTCATCGTCCTTTGCGGGGCATCGGGCTGTGGGAAGAGCACTCTGCTGCGCCATTTCAAAACTGTCCTGACGCCCCATGGCGACCGGGATGGCCAGCTGATCTTCAATGGGACACCCCTTACAGCGGTGGATGATCGCACCCAGAGCGCCCAGATTGGCTATGTCCTCCAAAGCCCGGATAACCAGATTGTGACCGATAAGGTTTGGCATGAGCTGGCCTTTGGGCTGGAAAGCCTGGGGTATGACAACCAGACCATCCGCCTGCGGGTGGCTGAGATGGCCTCCTACTTTGGCATACAGGACTGGTTTATGCGGAATGTGACCGAGCTTTCCGGGGGACAGAAGCAGCTCCTTAACCTGGCCTCCATCATGGCCCTTCAGCCCAGCCTCCTGATTCTGGATGAGCCCACCAGCCAGCTGGACCCCATCGCCGCGGCAGACTTCTTAGGCACCATCAAAAAGCTCAACCGGGACCTGGGGACCACCATCGTTTTATCCGAGCATCGGCTGGAGGAAGTCCTGCCGGCTGCTGACCGGGCGGTGGTGATGGACGGCGGGCGCATCGTCGCCTGCGATACCCCGAGGCGGGTGGGCAGCCACTTAAAAGCCATGGGCCACGATATGTTCGTGGCCATGCCGGCCCCCATGCAGATCTGCGCCGGGGTGGCCGATGATTTAGAGGATTGGCCCATCACCGTCCGGGAGGGTCGGCGATGGATCGATGGCTATTTAAAGGATCAGCCCATCGGTATCGATGCTGTGGCGGAAAGCCCCCTGCCCGAATCAGCCATCCCCCAGAAGGGCAAAGAGCCGCTTATCAGCATGAAGGAGGTGTGGTTCAAGTACGAGCGGCACCTGCCGGATGTGGTCCGGGGCCTGAGCTTCGACATCTATGCAGGGGAAATGTTTTGCATGGTGGGAGGCAACGGCACCGGAAAATCCACCACCCTCTCCCTGCTCTCCGGCATCCGGGAGCCCTATCGTGGAAAAATCAAGCTCAAGGGGACGCCCCTGAAAAAATACGACCGGGTGGCACTTTACCAGCAGATCCTAGGGGTCATGCCCCAAAACCCCCAGAGCCTTTTCGTTAAAAAGAATGTGGAGCTAGATTTATATGAAATGCTCAATGAAAAAAAGCTGTCCATTGATGAAAAGGATGCCCGGGTGGATGAAGTCATCGGGCTCACCCATTTGGAGGATTTACTGGCCCGGCACCCCTATGACTTAAGCGGCGGGGAGCAGCAGCGCCTGGCCCTGGCGAAAATCCTTCTCATGAAGCCGGAGGTTTTGATTCTGGATGAACCCACCAAGGGGCTGGATAACCACTATAAGCTGGAGCTGGGGATGATCCTGAAAAACCTGCAAAAAACCCAGGGAGTCACCATCATCATGGTTTCCCACGATGTGGAATTCTGTGCCCGGTTCGCCGATCGGTGCGGATTGTTCTTCGACGGCAGCCTGGTGACCACTGGCCGCCCCCGGGAATTTTTCGCGGGCAACAGCTTTTACACCACCTCGGCCAACCGCATGAGCCGCCATCTGTTTAAAAACGCCGTGACGGCGGAGGATGTCATTGCGCTGTGCCAGGAAAATGCTGCAGGGAAGGAGGCACCATGGGAACAACCGAAGCTCATCGCCCTGTAGAGAATGCACCGGTGCGCAAGCGCCTCCGGGATAACCGCCCGACGAAGCAGAAAATACTATTGGTCTGGTCGGCCATCCTCCTGGCCTGTGCCGGCGGAAGCTGGCTCTGCTTTACCTACCTGGGGAGCAGTAAGTACTATTCCAGTGTCTTTATGTGCTTCATCTTCGTGGTCATCGGAACCCAGTATTTAAAACCCCATGTGGATGCCGGGCCGCCGGTGGCTGCACCCAAGGACCACCGCATCGGAAAGCGGACCTGGCTGTGTGCTGCAATGATCCTGGTGGCTATTCCCCTGACCATTTGGGCGGGGATCCGCTTTGGGGGCGACCGGAAATATTATATCGTCAGCCTGGCCATTATCATTGAGACCATGATCCCCTTCCTGGTCTCCTTTGAGGGGCGGAAGCCCCAGGCCCGGGAGCTGGTGGTCATCGCCACCCTCTGTGCCATCGCCGTGGCCGGCCGGGCCGCATTTTTCATGCTTCCCCAATTCAAACCCATTATTGCTTTTGTCATCATCGCCGGGGTCTGCTTTGGCGGGGAGTCTGGCTTCTTGGTAGGCGCGGTCACCGGCTTCGTGTCCAATTTCTTTTTCGGACAGGGGCCCTGGACACCCTGGCAGATGTTTGCCTTCGGCATCATCGGGTTTTTAGCGGGTATCTGCTTTAAGCGGGGGTGGCTGGGTACCAGTAAGCTGCCCTTATGCATTTTTGGCGGGATAACGGCCCTCTGCATATTTGGACCCATCATGAATCTGGCATCCGCCTTGATGTGGTCCAAGTCCCTGAGCTGGCCGGTGGTCTTATCCTACCTGGCCACGGGTCTACCCTTTGACCTGGTCCATGCCATCGCCACCATCTTCTTTTTATCCATCTTCTCCCAGCCCATGATTGAGAAGCTGGAACGGATCAAGCTGAAGTATGGATTGATGGAGGAATAAATGATTTTGAAAAAAACCAAATATAGAAATAATGGAAGGAAGGGTAATTTATGAAGAATTGGAAGAGGATTCTGTGCTTAGGCCTGGCGGTACTCCTGCTTTTAGGCGGCTTAAGTCCGTTGGCTTTTGCGGAGGAGGGGACAGCGGATCAGGTAACGGTCTGTCTGACCGTCGAAAAATTCACCTTAGGGAAAGGGTACACCATCGAGCCTACCCTCATTAAGGTCCCTAAGGGGACGCGTGTCTCGAAAATTGTTACGGATCGGTTAGGCCAAGGAAATTATGAAAATACTGGCACCATCGACAGCAGCTTTTATCTGGCCCAGATAAAGGATGGCGATCCAGCAGTGGGCGAAATCCCAGATTGCCCCCAGTATATTAAAGCGGCAATCGCGGCCAAAGGCGGAACCCTGGATGCCCAGGATGATGGATGGCTGGGAGAATTCGATTTTTATAATATGTCAGGCTGGATGATTTCAGTCAATAACAAATTTATCAATACAAGCGCATCAGATGCCCTTGTTGATGAAGGGACCGTCATGCGCTGGCAGTTCACCGTTTATGGCTATGGTGCGGATCTGGCCGAGCCCCAGGATTGGAGCTCAGCAGAACCCCTTGTCGTGGCGGCCAATAAGGATGCCCTGACCTGGCGAGTGGCGGAAATTAATGCCATGAGTGATAAAGCCTCGGTTTTAAGCTATGGTGAGAATCAGAAAAAGTATGATGATGCCATGGCGCTGCTGAAGAATATCGAATCCAAACAGGCCGATGTGGATGCAGCACTAGCGAACCTTAACCATTTAGATGAAGCCTCTGCTGTCACCGGGGATGCGGATGGAGACGGCTACGTGAATGTCAGTGATCTTAGAATCGTGAAATCCAACTTTGGCCAATCGGTCCAAACAGGGCAAAATGGCGATGTCGATTTTGACGGTTTTGTCAATGTATCCGATTTACGAGTGGTAAAATCGAATTTTGGAAAACAGATTTAATTAAAAGGAGATCAGAATGAAAAAAAGAATCTTAGCGGTATTAATCATTTGCCTAATGGCGCTGTCAGCCGTGGGGATATCGGTGTTCGCTGCGGATCATTCCAAAGCGACCTTAAAAGTCGACAAATCCAGCTACAGCCAGGGGGAAACCGTTCCGGTTAAGCTGATTATTTCAGATACGGGATTTTCAGATGTCGGGGTGATGCTTAAATATAATACTGAAAAGCTGGCACCTGCTGGGGCCGGTTTAAAAGATAATATCTCGACAAGTTACTATTCAAGCGCCGATAAAACTGGCATTTTTGACGACGATGAAGACTATATGTACCGTCAGAATGATACCAATGGCACCCTTGGTTACTCGTTCAGTATTGCAGATAAATCAACCAATTCCCAGGTTTTGACGACCACGAATGAAACGCCTAATTATCGTTATATTGATGCGTCATCAGAAGGTGGATATCTCGTCGCAACCTTTAACTTAAAAGCAAAGGCAGATATTACCCTGGGCGATGGAGACCTTGGATTCCAGAAAGACCCAACAACCAGTAATAGGGATATCCTGGTTACACTGGGAACAGCTAAATTAGACACAGCGGCAAGCGTATCCATCCCTGAGGCACCAAAGCCCGCCGGCACCGTCCACGTCACCGTCGAAAATCAAAAGGCAACGGCGGCAGAGGGTGCGGCTTTCACCGGAGTACTGGTGGACAAGGATGTGGAGATCACATCTACTTCCACGGTGTTAAGCGCCGTGCAGACAGCCCTTGGCGATTATACCCTGGAAGAAAATGGTGGGTACATCTCTAAAATCAATGGTTTAGGCGCAGGCGTTGGTGCCGACTATGCCGGCTGGATGACCACCATTGAAGATTGGTTTACCAATAACCCCCTCAATCAATATACGCCGGCGGATGGCACCTTAAAGGATGGCCAGCAGATTAAGGTCGTGTATTCTAAAACCGGCGGAACAGATGTTGGCGGGGATTGGAGTAATAATACCAAAACCCTTTCAGCCCTCACAACCGATGCTGGCACATTAAGCCCGGCCTTCGATGCCGGAACAAAGAACTACACCTTAAACATTCGGGCAAGCGTATCCAGTGTGAAAATCACACCTACCGCCGCCAATAAGAATTTCCAGGTCCACACCTATCTGGGAACCCAGACAGAAGGAAAAGAATACCTCAGAAGCCAGGCCATCCCTGTTGAAGATGGCAGTATCATTACCATCGTTGATGGCGATCCCAGCTGGCCTTCTATGAATAATGGCGAATATAGTGGCGGTGAAAAGGTCGCCGCAGAAACCTACACTATTACGGTGAAGGAAAAGAAGGCGCCCCGCTTGACCATCACCACCACACCAGGCGATGCCGTAGTGAAGGTCTATGATGCCAAAGGCGCAGAGCTCAAAGCTTCCAGTGATGGCAGCTTCGAAGGGGCCTTTGATTCCCAGACCTATACCTATACGGTGACCAAGACCGGCTATGTGGCAAAAACCGGAGATGTTCCGGCAGCTGGTGGCAGCCTGACAGTCAACCTGGAAAAAGCAGCAGCCAACCCGGCCTCCGTCAGTGCCGATTGGAAGAACTTCCGGGGAAATGACCAGAACAATGGTATTACCACGGCCAAGACACCGAAAAGCGCTGATGGTGCGGCACTGCTTTGGTCCCAGAAACTGGGTACCGGCTGGAGTGCATCTCCAACTCCTCAGATCATCGTAGACAATACCCTCATTACCGGAGTCAACAAGAATATCTACAAACTGGATTTACAGACCGGTGCGGTCCTGGCAAAGGGCAACATGGTCCAGAGCCCCAGCTTTGCCTATAGTGCTCCGGTTTATGCGGATGGGATGATCTTCATCCAGTTGGGCGGAGGAACCGTCCAGGCTTTCAATGCCACCACCCTGGAATCCCTCTGGGTGTATACCGATCCCCTGAAGGGACAAGCCCTTTCTCCCATCACCTATGCTGATGGCTACCTCTACACAGGATTCTGGAATTCTGAAGCAAAGGATGCAAACTATGTCTGCCTGAGCGCATCGGATGAAGATGCCAGCAAGACCGATGAAGCGAAAACGGCTACCTGGCGTCACACCCAGGCCGGTGGATTCTATTGGGCGGGTTCCGTGGTCGTCGGAGATGCCCTCATCATCGGGACGGATGACGGCGCCAATGGCTATAATGGTGACAGCCATCTATTGGCACTTAATCGGATTAATGGCGATTTAATCAGTGATACGGTGCTCACAGGAATGGGCGATCAGCGATCCACCATCACCTATGACGCAGGGAAGATTTATTTCACCACGAAAAACGGCTACCTCTGCCGTGCGGATGTGGATGCCCAGGGCAACATCACGAACCTGACATCGAAGAATTATCCGGAAATCGGTGGACAGAGCACCAGTACGCCAGTCGTGTACAAGGGCCGTGTCTACTTCGGTATGGGTGGCGGTGTCGGATCTGCCGGCAAATTCGTCGCCTGTGACGCCGGGACACTGGATAGTATTTACACCGTAGATTTAGTAGGCTATCCCCAGTGCTCCATGCTTTTAAGCACCGCCTATGAAGAAAGTAATGGCAATCTCTATTTCTACTCGACCTATAACATGAATCCTGGCGGCATCGCCATGATCGAAGCCAAAGCTGATGGAAGCAGTGCTAAAAAAGTGGATCTCTATGATGCCAAGGGCTTTGCACAATACTGCATCTGCAGCATCATCGCTGGAACCGACGGCACCTTATACTACAAAAATGATTCCGGGAACATTTTGGCCGTTGGCTTCTCTGCCGTCGGTAAACTGGAAGCGGAAATCGATGCCCTCGGCACCATTACCCTGGACAGCAAGGCCGCCATTGAAAATGCCGAAGCCAGCTATAAGGCCCTGAGCGCAGAAGAACAGGCACAGGTCACGAATTACCAGACTCTTCTGGATGCCCGCAGCACCTACGACGCGCTTGTTGCGCTGAAACAGGCAAAGGAAACCGCCGGTACTACCTTGGAAAGCTATAAATCCGCGGATTTATACCGGGATGCTGAAAAAGCGCTCTTAGCCAATGCCATTGCTGATGGAAAAGCAGCCATCAATCAGGCCACTGATTTAGAGGGGGTCAATACGGCTTTGGCAGCAGCCAAGACCACCATCGATGCCATCAAGACCGATGCCCAGTATGACATCGAAGAAGCCGCAGACTTAAAAACGGCTCAGGATGCCGCCATCGAGGAACTGAAGAATTATAAAAATAAGGCGGATTATCGTGATGCAGAACAGGCACAATTAGACCAGACCATCCAAAGCTATAGCGAACAAATCCGTGCCATCACCATTGAAAACAACGATTTATCCGGAGCGAAAGAAAGAGTAAAAACAACCTTAGCTTCCGGGAAAACCGCCCTGGATACCATCAAGACCGATGCCCAGTACAAGGTGGAAGAAAATCAGGCAGCCGCAGCGAAAATCGATGCACAAATCGCCGCATTGCCCGCCGCAGACCAGCTGACTTTGGAAAACGAAACGGCAGTAACAGAAGCCCGGACCGCCTACGAAGCGCTAACCGCTGACCAGAAGGTCTATGTGAAGAATCTGGAAACCCTCAAGGCCGCCGAAGCTAAAATATCAGACCTCCAGGCCGAAGCGGAAGCCAAGCCGGTCATTGATAAGATGTCCCAGGCCATTGGCGCCATCAATGAAAAATCTGAAACGGCACTGGATGCTTATAATGAAGCCATAACCGCTTACAATGCACTCAGCCCAGCAGCGAAGGGTAAAGCCGATGCCACCAAATCGGCCATGGACACTGCTTTAAATACGATGAGTGCGAAACAGCACACCAAAACAGCGGATGTCACGACGGAAGATGGCAAAAAGCTAGCCGCTGCCATTAGTGATAAGGACGGCAAGATGCTGCCCCTGAACATCGCGCTGGAAGAAATCAAAACAGTGACAACGGAAAATATTGAAAAAGCCAAGGCTAAGCTCACCGGGAAGGACCTCGTCCTGGGAATCGGCATCAGCATCAATGAAGATCAGATGACGGATGATCAAAAAGCAGAATTGGCTAAAAATGGCTATCAGGTCACCATCTCCTGTGATTTGACCGGTTATAAAACCGAATCCATCAAGGTGGCCCATGTATTGAAAGATGGTAAAGTTGAGATTCTGGATGCCCAGTATGATGCCAATGCCAAAACCGTGACCTTCATCACCAAGAGCTTCTCTGACTTCATGGTTATGGCGGAAAAATTACCAATCGAGAATACGGCTGGGGCCGGAAATATTGCGGCCGATGGCACGAACTCGACTAAAAATACAGCGACGGGTATCACAGAAGGAAATTTAAATACCGCCTTTGCAGGAATATTGATTTTTGCCGCTGTCTGTGGAATGGCAATTTTGGTTCGGAAACAGAAGCAAGATTAAAGGAAACAGTGAGCGGTAGGTTCATTTTATAATGAGCCTACCGCTTCGCTCGAGATGTCTTAACACCCCCTTCTCGAGGAGAAGGGAAAAAGGTAAGTAATAGCATAAAAAAACAACGTGAATGGAAGGGAAATGGATAGATATATGAAATCAATCAATATCGTAGGGCGGACACTTTTGTGTTGGCTAGTGATAATCGGGGTGGCTGTCTTGTCCTGTGGGACAATTTTGGTAGCTGCGCCTCCAGCACGGCCCATGCTTTTTCTGGAGGATAGTGACAATGCCAGAATTCAGACCGTTTATCTGAGTACGGATGGCGAGGAAACTCAATATTCTGACCTCAAGGCTGTGGTCACCCGCCCTGATGCATTACAAGATACACCCATAGTATGGGAGAGCAGCAACGCAGCAGTAGCGACAATTGAAAAAACGGATCACTATGAGCCGGGAAGTACAAATACCATAAAGGCCCTTGCCGAGGGTGAAGCAACCATTACGGTAAGCTGTGCCGGGGAAAGTACCTCTGTAAAGGTCATCGTGAAAAGTGTAGAAAACATCATGGCAAGAATGCGTGAATTATCCAAAGTTCTGCCAGTGGAAGAAAAAGATTTCAGCTCAGCTGATTTTGAAAATGCAAGGGAATTTTACAGTTTTGGATGTGCCATTGGTTCAAAACAGTGTAAGTTATTGAGAAAGGAAACTCCTGAGCTCGATGCACAGCTCGGGTTTGGTTTGTGGTATGATTTCCCGGATTTCATACAACTCTATGCGTCCAGCTATCCAGATTCCGGAGCGATGTACGGTGCAAGCAGCGGAAAAGATTACACATCGGCCAAAAGCTGTTTGCAGGAAATGAAAAAGGATTATAGCTATTATCCTTCAAGCGCACAGAATAGCCTGGACACACTTCAATCCAAAGCAGATGCTATGGCGGGAATGATTGCCAAGGATGCTTCCAAGGCGGAGTTCAAAACAGCGCTGACGGAGCTCAACACCCGCACACAAGCACTGGTCGTTGAGCTGATCGATGCTTTGCCAGGCGTGGATAGTTTAACTTTAGCGGATGAAGAGGGTGTGATTATTGCACGAAATGCCTACACGGCATTAATCCGTGTGAATCGATCAAATTTCAACGGGACAAAGCTGAAAAAATGGCCGATGCAGAAAAAAAGATTGCAGAGCTTAAGCAGGTGGTCGATCCAGATAGCGTGACGGTGACGCCTTCCGAAGCAACACTGAAGGTCAGCGGCAGGACGACGTTGGTGGCTTCCGTCTCTCCAGAAAACGCGAGTGATCAAACCGTTGCATGGACCTCTGGGGACGAAGCTGTTGCCAGCGTCAACGATATGGGGATTGTCACGGCAAATGCAGTGGGAAAAACGACGATTACCGCAGAAACCGTGAATGGTAAAACAGCAAACTGTATCATCACGGTGGAGGAGGGTAAGATTCCGGTTACTGGAATCACCATAAATGAACAGGATCAAAGCCTTGTTATGGGGAAATCCCTTCAATTGACGGCGACGGTATCTCCCCAAGACGCTACGAATCAAATGGTTGAATGGCGCAGTGGGGATACGGCAATTGCCATGGTCGATGCCAATGGACGGGTGACGGGTGTAAACACGGGCACCACGACGATTACCGCAGCATCGGGCGATATCGTCGGGACAACCGTAGTGACCGTCGATGCCAGATCTGCTGTTCAGACACCTCAGGTATATTTTCAGTACAAGAATGGTGAGATACAAGAAGTAGGGGAGGATGGCCAGTTCGTTCTTGAACAAAGTGACCAAGGCCGCTTTGTACTAGAAGGTAGCCAGGCAACCCCGTACTGGAAGAATACAGTGGATCCGACAAGTGGAACCAGTACCTTTAATATCTTTGCGGGAACTGGAGAAGTCATGTTGAATAAAACGGGGACTGCCACGGGTTGGGTCATTGATGAAGGTACTCTTTACGGGGAAGAAACACATATTGTCGATTTCCAGGTGAAGATCATCCCCAGCACCATCGACGTCTTGTATGCTTATGTAGATGGTGTCGAAATGGGGAAAACGCCACTTGCCCTTACGGGGAGTGAGACCAAGACCATCGTTGTCAAGGGGCGCAGGGCCAATAGTCAATTGTTGGTCGATGTTCCCTTTTATGCGATTACCTGTACCAGTGATTCATCAAATGTGAATTTTGGAACGAGCACAAAAAATACCGCCTTTAATCTATCGGGATCAGGCAGTGCGAAGATTACTGTCAGTTTACTCAATACGGCGGTTAAAAAGCAGTTCGATGTTGAAGCAGCGTATATTAATGTTACAGATATGGTAGTCACGACGCAGGACACTTATTTCATTGATGATTGGAATCCCAATGGAAATGAGTACACAGGGATCTATAACAGTGGTATAGGGCAGCGATACGATGTTCAGGTCAAACCCGATAATGCGACTAACCGTGGCGTGACATGGACGAGCTATGATCCGGAGATCGCTTATTTCAAGGTCGAGCATGTAAATGGATTTTTGCCGGTCAAGGCAGGCACTGCGCATTTTACCGTCACGAGTAATGCTAATCCGGCGGTGAAAAAAGATGTCGTAATTCGCTTTGAATATAAAAACAAAGCGACAGCCGTAGCCGTGGATCAGAGCGAAATCAATTTGGTGATTTCGGAAGGGACAAAAACACTGCCCATCACTTTCAGCCCAGCCAATAGCACTGAGCAGCGTATGGATTGGACTTATAGTGAAGCAGGCATCGTTCAGGTCCAGAGCGGGATCGAAGCAACGAATGCTTATAAAAAAACAAACCATACCATCACCCCGCTCAAAGAAGGAACCGTAACAGTAACGGGAACCCCATGGGATACGACCGGTGGAGCGCAGCCTGTGAGCTTTACGGTGACAGTGACAGGCCAGGCTGTGGAAGTCGATGTCGATGCGTTAGTCAAGGCTGGTATTGAAAGCGGCCAGAGCTATCTTTCGGGTGAAGCCATTGGAAAAAACGCCTATGGTAATGAATGGAACATCTTTGCATTAGCCCGCTCTGGAGTGACGGTATCAGAAGAAAACATTCAAGCTTACATTAAAAGCGCTTCCGGAAAAGTGGCCGAAGCATCCTTTGGGAAAAAGTCCACGGATATCTCCCGGGTCATTTTAGCCATGGAGTCCATCGGCTACGATGCGTCTGATGTCCGTGGCGTCAATCTTTATGACAAATTATATAATTATTCCGATCAACTCGCAACCATGGGGTCCAATGATGTGGCTTTCGCACTGATCGCCCTCGATGCAAAAGGGACGATCGTACCCGAAGGGGCAAATTGGTCCAGGAATCGTCTGCTTGAAACATTGTTGACGTATCAGGATGAAGTCGGCGGAGGCTTTACTCTTGGGGGTACCGGTTCAGGCAGTCCGGATATGACTGCAATGTGTCTCACGGCTTTGGCACCCTACAATGATGAAGCCCACCCGGCAGTTCAAACTGCGGTTACGAAGGCTTTGGACTATCTTAAAACGACAATGGATAACGCAGCAGGATATGGGAATAGCAATAGCGATGCTCAAATCATCACAGCATTATCGGCATTGAAGCTGGATATAGCAAAGGCAGACCATGGATTTACTGTAGCGGGTGCGAATCCCATTACCAGTCTAGAGCGTTATCGCATAGAATCTGGAGGCTTTAAATACTTACTGACTGACCAACGGCCCAATGAAATGGCTACCCAGCAAGCGACCTATGCGCTCGAAGCCTATCGTCGCATTAAAGCCGGGGCTGTCAACTTATATGATTTGAGTGATGTTCAGCGTCGACAACCGGCAATGGATGAAGCCGTACAGGCCGTCATCGCGAAAATCGATGCCTTGCCGGAAGCCGCAGATTTACAGCTCACCGATGAAACCGCCCTGGCCGAAGCAAAAGCCGCCTTCGATGCCCTCACCACCGCCCAAAAGGCCCTGGTGGATGACGCGCATCAGACCAAGCTGAGTGCCGATGTTACGAAGATGGCGGAACTCAAAGCCGCCGCAGAGCTGGCCCAGGCCAAGACCGATGCCCAAACCGCATTGGCAGGCTATAAGGATCAAGCCGATTACCGGGCAGCGGAGCAGAAGGAAATGGCCGAAATCATCACCGCGGGGAACACCGCCATTGATGTCGCCGCCAATAAAACCGACATCGCCGCAGCCTTAAAGGACGCCCAGCAGAAGCTGGATGCCCTAAAGACCGATGCCCAGTATAGGGCAGAGGAAGCGAAGGCGCTGGCCGATGCGAAAACCGCCGCCATCGCAGACCTGACAGGCTATAAAAAACTGGCAGATTACCGGGAAGCCCAGCAGGCAGAGCTCACCGCTGCCATAACGGCAGGCACCAACGCCATTAACACCGCAGCGGATCAGGCCGGGGTCACCCAGGCCCTGACCGATGCCAAGACTGCCCTGGATGCCATTAAGACCAATGCCCAGCTGACCGAGGAAGAACGCCAGCAGGCCATGGCGGATGCCAAAGCCGCCATGGAGACGGCCAAGGCGAAGGGCTTAACCCAGGCGGATGTGGACGCTGCCCGTGCCGCCATTGATAAACTCGATGCGGCCACTCAGGCAGAAATGAAGGCAGACCTCGACAGCTTTAACACCGTTGTGGAAAAAGCAGAAGCCGAGCGCCATCAGCCCACCCTGGCCGATGGGACCAAGGTCACAGCCGATGGCCTGACCTTGGATTACAAGCTGGTCCTTGATACGGCAGACACTGGGAGTGCAGCGATTGCCCAGGAAGCCAACACCGGCATGGATGTGGTGCTGCCTCTGGCCATCCATGTTGAAGATTTAAAAGGAAATACCGTTGATCAACCCATCACCATTACCATCAGTGCAGATCTTAGCGCCTATGGCGATAACCCGACGGTGAAGATCGCCCATATTAAAGATGGAAAGCTATTGGAAAACCTGGCCGGAACCTACAATGGGGCCAAGAAGACTGTCACCTTTAAGGTATCCAGCTTCTCAGACTTCATTCTGTTAGCCCAGAAGGCGGGCAGTACGGAGCCGGTGAATCCCACGCCTGGCACACCGGGGACGGATAATGGCAATAGCGGCAGTATCGGAGCTACCGGGAATACCAAAACCGGGATCACCGGAGACACCAGCACAGTAACGGGCACCGTCATCGCATTGGTCCTCCTGGCAGCCACCGGTGCCGTTATCATCATCGCCCGCCGGAAGCACGTCTAGGAAAGTAGTATTGAAATAACAGCGTAAGAAGCGAAAGCCCCGTTATCATCGCCAATGATGTCGGGGCTTTTTAGGAAAAAGAGGCTAAGAAAATGACAAAAGCAGCGAAAGGACGCCGTTTTTTGCGGGAAGAGGCAAAGGACGGCATTGTGAATAAAAAGCAAAAGGACCATACCTACAGAGGTGTTTTACAGGAGATTAAACTTCAAAGCATTGAGGATTGCCGAAGCGCTCCGATTTGTCAGTATGTTTTTGTTATTCGTCAAAAATGGCGGTTGAACACCTCTATTTTTAAAGGGGTACTGGAGCACGATTTGCAATGTTTTTATAAAGATCGGGGGTTGGATGGGCTGGAGCTGATGTTGGATATGGAAAATCCCTTTCCAGAGATCATTCCCCGGGACGATGTGGTGGGGGTTCATCTTCGGATGTTTCCATATTGGCTTGACTTATGGAAAGGTAACCAGACAGCGTTGTTAGAAAACTTTGGAACTGAAGAGGCATTGTTATCCTTCTACGGTGGAATCGGTGGGCGTGAGGCCATTTATAAACGCCTTGTACGGCTATTTTTTTATAATTATTTCAATGTAAAAAAACAGGGCCAGATGGATTGACAAGTCCAGGATAATTGAATATGATATTATGAGTTAGCGATAGCTAACTATTTTGTTCGATGATATGTTAGCATCTTCTAACTAAAGGGGTGAAGGACAATGACAGAAAAGCTTTTAGTACGCAATGGGGCACCAACCCTGGCAGGGATGAAAACTGGCAGCTTATTTACCTGCCCTTATCAGTCCAGGGAAGAAATTCAAGGGGATATCCGGGAGCTCAATCGACGATTGGTGCCCAAAGGGATTCGGATTCTGCCCCTTCGTTTCTCGGAGTGGCGGACCCTCCTCTATCTGTACCGTCCCAATCACTTGAAGCGGGATTTTAGAGATGGCCGTACGGCATCCCTGCTCAAGGCCCGGGGCTATCCGGTGGACAACCCGGACCGATGCGTGGTCCAATTGGTGAGTCGGCTTCGGTGCAGAGGGGAGTTTCCCCATGAAATCGGTCTGTTTTTGGGATATCCTCCAGAGGATGTCCATGGATTTATGGAGCATAAGCGCTGTTTTAAATGCGTTGGATGCTGGAAGGTGTATGGCGATGAAGAAAAAGCAAAGCAGATCTTTTGTCGCTATCAGAAATGCACCGATGTCCTTTGCTCGCGATGGGCCAAGGGCGCGAGCGTTGAAGAACTCGCTGTCGTCGCAGAATAATCAAATTAAATCAGAAAGAGGTAAAAAAACATGAGTAAAATTGCAGTGGTTTATTGGAGTGGAACGGGAAACACAGAAGTGATGGCGAACGCGGTGGCCAAAGGTATTGTGGAAAAAGGGGCGGAGGCCGTGGTGTTGACTCCCGATGGATTTGATGAAGGTATGATTGATGACTTCGATGGTATTGCATTTGGATGTCCGGCCATGGGAGCAGAGGTTTTGGAGGAAAGTGAATTTGAGCCGATGTTCGAAGCCTGCCAATCGAAGCTGACCGGGAAACCCATCGCCTTATTTGGCTCTTATGGCTGGGGTGATGGCGAATGGATGCGGTGCTGGGAGGAATCCTGTGAAGATGTGGGCATTCATCTGGTCTGTGAGAGTGTCATCTGTGTCGAGGAGCCAGACAATGTAGCCCTGGAAGCCTGCAAGGAATTAGGGGCTGAATTAGTAGCCTAGCGCAAGATTATGGCACCGGCGCCAGGGAGCAATATTCTTGTCGAGAAGTGTTGCTCCCTTTTATTCTAGGAATAGCGTCGTGATGAAGCCACAGACCCTTTAAATATTAAATCGATCGTAGTGGGTGTAGCAATCGACACACAGCTTTTTTTCCCCAACAAGCCGAACCCAATGGGCACCAGCGGTTTCACCACAGCAGTCACAGACATAGGAGTCAAAGATGCGTGCCTGCTCTGGCAGTAAGAGGGTGGTTTCCTTGACGTCGAACATGGCTTCGGGTTCCAGTTCCTGGTAATATTTGAAGGATTCTTCCCGGGTCATTCCCTTTGGTTTTTCCTTGAGTACCAAACGTACGGATTCTCCAGTCCCTCGATTGTAAAAGGAAAAGGCTTGCTTGCCCGTCATGTGGAAAAGGAGATTTCCTTTTCCAATGCTGCACCCCAAAATGACCTGGATGGCATCGACGCCGCAGGCATCATTTTCTGAAATACAAACAACCTCTTCATCTTTTGAAAAGTCCAGCTTGAGAAGGTCTGTGGCGTATAGGGCTGCTTTATAACCGATGGTTAAGCCACCGCACTCGTGGCCATGGAAGGCGACGCACACATTCCAAAGTTCTTTTTGATGATCCATTGATTGATCCTCCATTCTTTCTCCCCCTAAGGGGGCTTTACTTCTTGAGGGGTATGATGATTTTCATCCCCTTGTGTTCAATAATATCCACAGCCATAGCGTAAACATCCTCTATGATTTGTGGTGTTATGATTTCAATTCCGCCATTGGCATAGACCTTGGTATCTTTGATGAATAAAAAGCGGTCACAATAACGCAGGGCCAGATTGAGGTCATGGATGACGATGACCGCTCCGATTTTCTGGGTATCTACGATGCGTTTCACCATCCCCAGCATTTCGTGTTGATTTTTTGGGTCCAAGCTGCTGGTGGGTTCATCCAATAAAAGAAACTTTGGCTCTTGGGCCATGGCACGGGCAAGAATGACTTTCTGCCGCTCTCCCCCGGAGAGCTCATCCATATACCGAGCAGCGTATTTTTCCAGGCCGAATGCTTCGATGATCCCCTGTACGATTTCTTTATCCTTTGAGGTAATATCCCATTTGATATAGGGTCTGCGTCCCAGGAGTATGGTGTCAAAAACCATGGTGTGTGTGGGCTCACTGTTCTGTGGGACATAGGCAATCTTTTGTGCCATTTGGCGACGATTCATTTGCGCGATGTTTTCACCGTCGAGAGATACCGTCCCCTGTGTTGTATGGTGGATGCGATTGATGCATTTGAGCAAGGTGCTTTTTCCCGCTCCATTGTTTCCCAAGATCGCGGTACAATGCCCATGTTCGATTTTTAAATTGATGTCCTCAAGAGTTTTTAGGGGGGCACCTTCATAGGAAAAATCCAGTTTTTCAATTTTAATCATGGTGCCCAGCTCCTTTCAATAGAAGGAAAAGGAAGGCGGGCGCCCCTAAAAATGAGGTAATGGCCCCAACGGGCAGGATAACCGGTGCGATGATGAGACGGCCAAAGGTATCCGCAAGTAAAAGGACAAGGGCCCCTGCGGCAGCGGATCCAGGAATGAGATAGCGGTAGTCATCCCCTACGAAGCGTCGCATCATATGTGGTGCGACTAAACCGATAAAGCTGATGATTCCCACGAAGGCAACGGCGACAGCCGCTGTTAATGAACAAATCGCCATGCTGACGAGCATGATCGTGCGTGTATCGACCCCCAGGCTTTTAGCCGTGTCAATCCCGCTGCACATGGCATTGTAGTTCCATCGGTTCAGCATAAAAAAAACGAAGGCGATGGAGAATACCAGGGCCAGAATGACTATCTGTTTCCAGTTGGCGCTGCCTAAATTACCAAAGGTCCAAAAAACAACAGCACTGAGCTTGGTTTCGTCGGCAAAGTATTGGAGCAGCGTACTCCCTCCGGTAAAGAGGGAACTCAAGGCGACGCCGGCTAAAACCAATCCACCGGGCCCAAGGTTTTTTCGGGCCCGGGACAGAAGGATGACAATGGCCGTTGATAATGAACCGAATACAAAGGCACAGAGTGTGACGATGTAAGGATTGTTCACTTCAATTGCAACATTGGCAGATCCTGAATTGACGACGCCCCCGCCAAAGACAATAATTCCCAGGGCAGCACCAAAGGCAGCACCTTGGGATACACCCAGGGTGGATGCGGATGCCAAGGGGTTGTGGAGGACGCACTGCATGACCACGCCGGAAAGGGCCAGAGCGGCCCCCACCAGTATTGCCGCCAGCACCCGGGGAAGCCGGATGCCCAGCACAACAGTATTTAACGGCGGGGTCCCTTTACCGATGAGGGTCTGCATGACTTCTGAAAAGGTAAGGCTCATGGAGCCCGACATCATGGCGAAGACAGCAATGCCGAGGACGGCCAGCGTAATGATGAAAAGGGACATCCGTTTTCGGGTGATATGGCCTTCATAGCTCTGGGCCCTTCCTTTATGAAGCATCGCCATTTAATGCTGTCCAAAGTCTACGGCGCCATAACCTGCACCATAATCATTTAACACAGACATATAGTCCTCTACCCCAAGGAAGAATTTGAAAATCTCATTGGATTTTTTTGTCAGGTCAACATCGGTGAATTTCTCTGGGTACAGAATGCTCCCCACAAAGTAGCCATTGGCCAGTGGGATTTCGACGTTGGAGAAATAGCTGGTCGAACTGGGGTATTGATAGATTTTGTTGCCTTGGTAGGCCTTGAGCTGGGCGTAGAAATCCGGGTTGGCCTGGACATCTTTTTTTACCAGGGCAACGCCGCCATAATCACAGAAGATGACATCGGGATTCCAGGCAAGGATTTGTTCCTTATCCACCTCCACTGTCGCCGCCTTCCCCGTTGCACTTGCCGCTGCAATATTATTGGCATTAACGGCAGTCAGTACCGGATCATCTAAGCGGACGCCCTCGATACCGTGGGCCCCTTTAAAGGTGGCTGCGGCAGATAATACCCGGGGCTTTTCCTCCTGTGGAATATCTGCGGTTCGTTTGTTTAAATCGGCAAGGGTATCGTTGATATAGGCATTGACTTCCGTTGCCCGCTTTTCTGCACCACACACCTCTCCTAAAATACGGAGGGATTCGGCATAATCCTCACCAAAGAGCGTTCCTTGCCCCACGGCAATGACTGGAAGGCCTGTTTTTTCCGAAAGGTCATTCACCATATCTTCAGTATAAGTACATAAAATGACATCAGGATTGGCCGCGATGATTTCCTCTGGGTAATAATCCGTATTCCCCATGGCATCGGTGCCGACCTTTGGAAGGTCCTTCCATTGATCCTTGTTGACGTAAGCGTAGGCCGTCAGGGGGCTGATCGTGTCGGCATCCATCCCACCGTAGGCGACAACCTTATCCGCCAGGCCTAAATAGGTTATCATTCGAGGCGTATTTCCCAAGGGAACGATGCGTTCAACAGTTACCGGTATTTCCACGCTCCTCCCCAGGGCGTCTGTTACCGTACGGGTTTCTCCAGTGCTTCCAGGCTTTTGCCCGCAGCCACACACCAGCACCGCAAGCAGCAGTGCGACAATAATGCAGATTCTCTTTTTCAACAGATTCTCTCCTCTCTCTAGAGACTAACCTTACTATACAATAAAGGAAGTAACCATGAAAGCCGGGGTGGGGGATAAAATCTATCCTTGCCAGCATCCCGAAAATCTGTTATACTACACCCAATCAAAACGTCCAACGGAAGAGGCCTGGTTATGAGGCCGACTGCTCCACCGCAACTGTGAAAGTCAGATACGTGTTTTGATAGTTTCGTGTGGAAGCAGCTTTAAGGATGAATTCGGCGCTTCCGCATTTTTGCGGAGGCGTTTTCTTTTTTGGGGGAAGGGTCCGAAGAGGTTTCAATTTTACATGATTCAGGTTTGGGATGTGTTCACGGTTTCCTGGAAAGTCCTTTATAATTAGTTCTAGGAATCACTTGATCGGGCAATGGTCAATGGTTTACCATTCAAAATTTTAGGGAGGCTTATTATGATAGCTAAAGGATTTTCGGAACCGACAGATCGGGTCAAACGACTTAAAAAAATGATCGTGGATGCCGTACCCCAGGTAGAGGCAGAACGGGCGACCCTGGTCACCCAGGCCTATAAAGAAAATGAAGATAAATCACCCATTATGCGCCGGGCGAAGGTGTGTGAGGCCATCTTTAACAATATCCCTGTAGCCATCCGGGATGATGAGCTCATCGTCGGGGCACTGACCAAAAATGTACGGTCCTGTCAGATTTCACCGGAATTTTCCTACGACTGGGTCGCCGCTGAATTTGACACCATGGCCACCCGGATGTGTGACCCCTTTGTTATTCCCCAGGATGTTAAGCTGGAATTAACGGAGGCGTTTAAATATTGGCCTGGGCGGACCACCAGCGCTTACGCGGCATCCCTGATGTCCGAAGAAGCCAAGGCCTGCCAGGCGGCTGGCGTGTTTACGGTGGGGAACTACTTCTACGGTGGTGTTGGCCATGTCTGTGTGGACTACGGCAAGGTACTGGATATTGGGTTTACCGGGATCATCCGGGAAGCGGCGGAAGCCAAGGCCAGGATGGAAAGAAATGATCCGGAGTACATCAAGAAGTCAGAGTTCTACGATGCAGTCATTATCACCTATACCGCTGCCATTAATTTTGCCCATCGCTATGCCCAGAAGGCGCTGGAGCTGGCCCAGGTGGAAATGAACCCCACCCGTAAGGCTGAACTCCTCCAGATTGCTAAGAACTGCGCCAATGTTCCGGAAAAACCAGCCGCTAACTTTTATGAAGCATGTCAGGCTTTCTGGTTTATCCAACTGATTATGCAGCTGGAATCCTCTGGACACTCCATCTCACCGGGGCGTTTTGACCAGTATATGTATCCCCATTATGCCGCAGATCAAGAAATCGCACCGGAATTTGCCCAGGAACTCATCGACTGTATCTGGATTAAATTCAATGATATTAATAAAACCCGGGACGATATTTCAGACCAAGCCTTCGCAGGCTATGCCGTCTTCCAGAACATCGGTGTTGGCGGACAGGACAGCAAGGGGGTGGATGCCACCAATGAGATTTCTTACATGTGTATGGAAGCGGCTTCCCATGTTAAGCTGCCCGCACCGTCCTTCTCCATCCGCTGGCATGAAGGGACTCCTGATGAATTCCTGTACCGTGCCTGTGAGGTTGCCCGGGAAGGGACGGGTGTCCCCGCCATGTACAATGACGAAGCCATTATCCCGGCCATGCTTAACCGTGGCGTGTCCTTAGAGGATGCCCGGAATTACTGCATCATCGGCTGTGTGGAGCCCCAAGCCCCCCACAAGACAGAGGGTTGGCATGACGCGGCGTTCTTTAACATCGCCAAGGTTCTGGATATCACCCTGAACAACGGGATGTGCGATGGCAAACAGCTTGGTCCTCAAACCGGAGATATTACCACCTTCAAGTCCATTGAAGATTTCTTCGACGCTTACCAGAAGCAGATGGAATACTTCGTTTTCTATTTGGCCGAATCCGACAATTGCGTGGACTACGCCCATATGGAAATGTGTCCCCTGCCCTTTGAATCTGCCCTGGTGGATGACTGTATCGCCCGGGGTAAATCCGTCCAGGAAGGCGGCGCCATCTATAACTTTACCGGACCCCAGGCCTTTGGTGTGGCAGATAATGCAGACTCCATGTACGCCATTGAAAAGAATGTCTTTTTGGATAAGAAGATTACCCTGGAAGAGCTCCAGGATGCCCTTAAAAATAACTTCGGGGAACCCCTTGGGGCTACTGGAGAACCTGGCTGCGTGAGCACCGCTGGGGATAAGAGTGCCATGGAACAAAAGGTGTACGATGTGGTTCGCCAGGTTCTGGCCGCCAGTGGCTCGGTTGACCTGACCAGCCTGGGCTTAGGGGAAGCAGCCGCGCCGGCATGCAGTGGTAACACCAGCCGTTATGCTCAGATCCGTCAGCTTCTCATGAACAGCCCCCACTTTGGGAATGATGAAGATTGTGTGGATATGATGGGTAAACGCTGCGCCAGTATTTATTCTGACGAAGTTGAAAAATATACGAACCCCCGGGGCGGACAGTTCCAGGCTGGCTGCTATCCAGTATCCGCTAACGTCCTCTTTGGGAAGGATGTCGGCGCTCTGCCCGATGGCCGTTTAGCCAAGCAGCCCTTGGCTGATGGGGTTTCCCCACGCCAGGGGATGGATACCGATGGCCCCACCGCAGCAGCCTGCTCCGTTGCCAAGCTGGACCATGAAAAATTCTCCAATGGGACCCTGTACAACCAGAAATTCCTGCCCACCGCTGTGGCTGGAGACGAAGGGATTAAAAACTTTGCCGCCGTCGTCCGGACCTACTTCCAGCGTAAGGGGATGCACGTCCAGTTTAACGTAATCGATAAGGATACCTTAATCGATGCCCAGAAGCACCCGGAAAACTATAAGGATTTGGTGGTCCGCGTGGCTGGCTACAGCGCACAGTGGACGGTCTTAGCCAAGGAAGTCCAGGACGATATCATCAGCCGTACAGAACAAGAATTCTAGAAGACGAAACGGAGGTCGACTGTTTTGAACGTCAACGTCGATTATGAAAAAGAGGGAGTCGTCTTTAACATACAGCGATTTTCGTTAAATGACGGTCCGGGAATTCGCACCATCCTGTTTTTAAAGGGATGTCCCTTGTCCTGCTTGTGGTGCAGCAACCCCGAATCCCAGAAGATTCGTCCGGTGACCTTGTATGACGTTAAAAAATGTATCCATTGCGGCAGGTGCTTAGGCATCTGCCCCCATGGGGCTTTAGGTCCGCAGTTTCCCACCTTTATCGATTATGAGCGGTGTGTGGGCTGCGGGGAATGTGAAGCCGTCTGTCCGGCAGGCGCCCTGGTGCGAAAGGGGAAGCCCATGACCATTCAACAGGTTATCCGGGAGCTTAAGAAGGATGCCCCCACCTACCGGAATTCCGGCGGGGGGATTACCTTATCCGGAGGGGAGCCCTTGACCCAATTTGAATTTAGTGCGGAGGTTTTTAAGGCCTGCCAGTATCAAGGGTGGCATACCGCCATGGAAACTACTGGCTATACCTTTAATGAAGAAGCCCTGGAGATGGTTTTTAAATATGTTGATTTGGCCTTACTGGATATTAAGTGCATTGATGAAGGGACCCATATGAAGTACACGGGGGTTAGCAATGAAATCATTCTGCACAATGCAAAGAAGATTAGCCAGATGACAGAAACAATCGTTCGGGTCCCAACCATCCCTGGATTTAATGCCAGTCCAGAGGAAATCACCCGGATTTGTGAATTTACAAAGACATTGACTGGTGTGAAGACGATCCATCTATTGCCCTACCATGCCCTTGGCTCCAATAAATACGCCATGATGGGAAGGCCCTATGAAATGGAAGGGGTTAAGCCACCAGAAAAGGAATTAATGAACACCTTGAAAAAAGTGGTTGAAAGCCATGGACTGGGTTGTAAAATCGGTGGCTAAGGCCATCATGCGGTACAGGAAATATATATTTTAATATATTTCATATATATAAACGGGGAAGATGGCCGCTTGGCGGGAGTTATGTAGGATATAACGCACCCCAGCACGTTATCTAAAGCTTCCTGTTTTGATCTCAGAAGGGTCCCTGTTTTAAAGCTTCAGGGACCCGCTTTTGTATAGGAGGAGGGATAGATTATGGATTCACCGGTGAATCAGGCGGTTCAGCTGGCCCGAAAGGCCTACACAGCCTATGCCGGGCAGAAGTTAGCCCGCCGGGAAGAAATCATACAGACCATACGTTTAGCACTACTGCCTGAAGCCATAAGAATTGCTGAAATGACCTTTCAGGAAACAGGAGTGGGGGTGGTGCGGGATAAAGTTGAAAAAATCCACCTGGCCATTAGCCAAACACCAGGCATCGAGGATTTACCTACCGAGGTAAACACCACCGATGATGGGATGACCCTTTACGAATTATCACCCTATGGCGTGGTGTGCGCCGTTCATCCCTATAATAACCCCATTGCCACGCTGATTAATGTGACCATCAGTGCCCTGGCCGCGGGGAATGCGGTGATCCACTGCCCCCACTGCCGGGCGCAAAAAACATCGGCCTATGTGGTGGATCGGATGAATGAGGCCATTAAAAAGGTTTCGGGCATCGATCATCTGGTGGGAATCCTGGAGGAAAGCTCCCAGGCGGCCCGTCATGAAATCATGGCCCATCCCGATGTGGACTGTATCATCATTACCGGCTCCGATACCGCCATTAGTGGTGCCATGCGGGCCGATAAAAAAGTTATTGGGGCAGGACCGGCCAATCCACCGGTGATTATCGATAGCTCTGCCGATATCCTTTGTGCGGCAGAGGACATTGTAAATAGCGCTTCCTTTGATAACAATATGCTCTGTGTGACCGAGGAAGCCATTGTCGTCGTCGATGCGGTGGCAGATGCCTTCATTTCTCAGATGCAGTATCACGGAGCCCTGTACTTAGAGGATATGGCAGATATTTTAAAGCTGACGGGTACCATTTTGGATGAGGATTTAAAACCAAAGAAGATTTTTTGCGGGCGGACAGCGGAGGAAATACTGGCCACGGCAGGACTCCAAGGAAATGGGGAAACCCGGCTCATCATTGTGGAGACCATTAAAGAGCATCCCCTGGCCATCCATGAAATGCTCATGCCGGTGGTGCCCATCATAAGGGTGAAGGATTTTGATGAAGCTGTAGAGGCTGCCCTTTTCATCGAACAGGGCTACCACCATACTGCCGTGATCCATTCTCAGAATATCGCGCATCTCAATTATGCAGCCCGGGTGATGGGAACGGCCATCTTTGTAAAGAATGGTCCGGCCTACGCCGGAATTGGCTATAAAAATGCAGGGGGCTGTAGCTTCTCCGTGGCCACACGAACCGGGGAGGGAACAGTAACCGCCCGTCATTTAGCACGGCGCAGGCGCTGTACCTTAATGAGCGCCTTCATCCTTCGTTAGACAGTGATTAGAAAGAGGTTGCTTTGGAAATGGCTCAGGATGCTTTGAAAAAAAGTCAACAGGATGTCCTCAATTTTAAAAAAAAGAAGGGACAGGAGGAAGGGACCCTGGAGGAACGGCTGAATATGCACTTTTTATTCAACAGCCTGACCTCTGTGGCGAATTTGTCCATTCTTGAAGGGGCTGTCCAAACCAATGAGATGGTGACCCTTTTGGCAGAATTCTTACGCAACAGCTTTTTTTATCGCAACGACTATTGGACGGTGGAGCGGGAGGTTGCCAATATTGAATGCTACCTCCGGATTCAATCCGTTCGGTTTGGGGAGCGCATCACCTACCATCTGGACGTCTCCCGAAGGATTTGGGAGGCACCAGTTCCGGCGTTAATGCTTGTTCCCTTTATAGAATATGCCGTGGATCGCAGCATCAACAACCATAAGGAAGGGGGTACCCTCTGGCTAAAGGGGGAGCGGGATGGGACATCCATCCTTTTCACCATAAAAGATATTAGCAACAAGGCTGACGCCGGGGATGAAATACCCCGTAAAAAGCTGGGGAGCAGCTACTCCCTGGAAAAAAATATAGCTGAGATGAAGGCAGGCCTCTCCCGGGAATACGGGGAATGCTTAGAAATCGAGGAGATACCCCTTGATCAGGGGGGAGAGACGATTCTCCGGCTTCCGTGGCAGGGCGCCGATGTATAAGATACTCGTTGTCGATGACGAAGCCCTGATGGTGGCCGCCCTGGAGCAGATGATTGCCATGATTGATGGCTTTATGGTCTGTGCCACCGCCAGAAACGGTCTGGAAGCCATTGAAGCCCGGGAAAAATACGATCCGGATATCATCATTATGGATGTTATTATGCCCGATATGAATGGAATTGCTGCTGGAAAGGCCATACGGAAGGTGGATTCTCACGTCGCCATCTATCTGATTTCCGCCTATAATGAATTTGATTATGCCAAGGAAGCCATCAAAATAAAGGTGTCCGACTATTTGTTAAAGCCCCTCTCCTTTACGGTGGTTAAGCGGGTGCTGGAAGAATACCGGGGTTTAAATAAGCAGCGTGATGCCACCTTTGAGGAGATTTGTAGTATTCTGGAAACCCGGGATTATAAAACCATGTATTACAAGTTACCGGACATCGTGAAAAGCATTATGGAGGAATCCTGGGACAGCGCCGAGGAAATCATTGATTATTACTACAAGATTGAAGCCAAGCTCATCAGGACCTATGGGTGCAGTCAGTCCACCAGCTATATTAATAAGCCTACCGGGGAAAAGCCTCCCATGGCAAAATGGCTTTCCTTCAGGCTCTATGCCATGATGGATTTGATCCTGCGGACCAAGGCGATGACCGACTACCCCGTTATGGAAAAGGTGTTTTCCTGCATTGATGCCCATCTGGAGGAGAATATTGGTCTGAAAGAGGTTAAAACCTACTGTGATTTAAGCCAGGGATATCTCAGCCGCTTATTCAAACGGACCCTCGGAATCTCCGTAATGGACTATATCCACCTTTGCCATATGATGTATGCCAAATGGCTGTTCTGTACCCAGGGCATGAGCGTGATTGATGTGGCCTATAAGCTGTCCTATAACGAAAGTAGCTATTTCAGCAAAATTTTTAAAAAATATGAGTACATGACGGTTTCAGAATATAAGAAGAAGATACCAGGAAGTGGTGATGAATAATGGAAAAAAGGCGAATAACCGCTGAATCAGTAACGGAAGGACACCCGGATAAGCTCTGTGACCAAATATCTGACAGTATTCTGGATGCCTGCCTAGGGCAAGACCCCGAATCCAGAGTTGCCGTGGAGACCATGGTGTCAAAGGGCACGGTCCTCATCGCCGGGGAAACGGCAACCCAGGCGGTCATCGACCCAGTGGTCATCGCTAGGGAAGTCATAAAGGATACTGGCTATACCTCTGAAGGGGTGGGGATGGATGGAAATCGCTGTCTGATTTTGACCAATATCCACAGTCAGTCTGGGGATATTGCCCTGGGGGTGGACCGGGGGGAAAGCCTGGAGCTGCCCCACTGGATTCCCGGGAAGAAGCGGTGCTGTTGGAAGGCCCCTGAAAACCTGGGAAGCCAGGAGATTAAACGGCACCTGGGCGCAGGGGATCAGGGGATGATGATTGGCTATGCGACTGCGGAAACCCCGGAGTATATGCCCATGCCCTATATGCTGGCCACCCAGCTGGCAAGACGCCTGGCGCAGGTACGGAAAAAGGGTATATTGCCCTGGTTGCGCCCCGATGGTAAATCTCAGGTCACCATGGCCTACGACGGACTGGGACAGCCCGAGCGGATCGAAAGCATCGTCCTGTCTGCCCAGCACGATGAGGGTGTGGATTTGATGGAAATTAAGCTGGAGCTGATGAAGCATGTCATTCAGCCAGTGATTGATCCATCCCTGATCACCGTGGATACCCGATTCCAGATCAACCCCACGGGACGGTTCGTCATCGGTGGCCCCCTGGGGGATACCGGTGTCACCGGGCGGAAGCTTATGGTGGACACCTATGGGAGCGTGGCCCATCACGGCGGTGGTGCCTTCTCTGGAAAAGACCCCACCAAGGTGGATCGCTCCGGAGCCTATATGGCCCGGTACATTGCCAAGAATATTGTGGCCATGGGCTTAGCAAGGCGTTGTGAGATATCCCTAGCATATGCTATTGGCCAGGAGGAGCCGGAGATGATCGAATGTGACACCTTCGGAACTGCAACACAAGGAGAAAGCGCATTACTGGAACGGCTGAAGGCGGAATGCTCCTTTGCCGTGTCGGATATTATCGAGGGTTTGAATTTAAGACGCCCCATTTATAAAAATACAGCGGTCTATGGCCACTTTGGGCGGGAGACCTTGCCCTGGGAACAGGTCGATGGTTTTGCCGCTGTCCGGAAATAGGGAAATTTTTAAGTTGAAATCCAGAAAAAATGCTGCCAAGCTTTTAGAATGAAAGGTAACGACGAATGAAAACTGATTTGATGAATCAATTAATGGCGGAAGTCATGAAAAAAATGGATGAAGTGGAAGAAACAGGCACCTGTGCCGCCACGACGGGGGTCTGTGGGTTAACGGAATTTGTAGGAACTGCCATTGGTGATACCATTGGCTTCGTCATCGCCAATGTGGACGCCAGCCTCCATGAAGCCATGAAGATTGATCCAAAATACCGTTCGATTGGGATATTATCCGCTCGTACAGGTGCTGGACCCCAGGTTTTTGCAGCCGATGAAGCCGTCAAGGCCACTAACACCGAGCTGGTCATTTGTGAATTTGCCCGGGATACCAAGGGCGGTGCCGGTCACGGCTCGCTCTTAATCTTTGGAGCCGAAGATGTTTCAGATGCCAAACGTGCCGTGGAAGTGGCCCTTGGAGATTTAAACCGGACCTTTGGGGATGTGTATGGCAATGATGCTGGCCACTTGGAATTCCAATATACGGCCCGGGCCTCCTTTGCCTGTAACATGGTCTTTGGGGCTCCTATTGGCAAGGCCTTTGCCATTATCGTCGGAGCACCTGCCGGCATCGGTGTGCTTATGAGCGATGGTGCCCTGAAGGCTGCCAATGTAGAGCTCATCGGTTTTGCATCCCCGGATAACGGTGGAACCAAATACTCCAACGAAGCCATTGTCTTCGTCTGTGGAGATGCTGGTGCCGTCAGACAAGCCGTCTACGCTGCCCGGGAAATCGGCAAACAAGCCCTGGAAGCCCTGGGCGGACCTTGTCCATCGAGTACCACTCCCTATATCTAATGACTGGCCTGGAGCAAGCACAAGAATATTACGAAAAATGTGGCAGGGAGACCCTCGCCCGTCAGTTTCCAGAATGCTGGGAGCGGGTTGCAGTGGGATTGGTCGGGGAGGGATCAGAGTGCTTTGGCTATGACGATGCCATCTCCCAGGACCACGATTTTGGCGGGGGATTCTGTCTTTGGCTCATTCCTGGGGATTATGAAAAATATGGGAAAGCCATGGAAGCGGCTTACAACGCTTTGCCCCAGATGGCTGGAGACATAAAAAAAAGACCCCCTAGCCCCATGGGAGGCGATCGTGTTGGGGTATGGTCTATTCCCGTTTTTTATCGAAGCTGTATTGGGTATTCGGAGGCACCCCCTAATAATCGAGCCTGGATGGCCATCCCGGATTATCGACTGGCCACCGCCACCAACGGGATTCTGTGGGTAGACCCGGAAGGCGAATTTACAAGAATCCGGGAGGCTCTGCTCAAAGGCTACCCCGAGGACGTGTGGCTTCGAAAGCTGGCGGGAGAAATCCATACAATGTCCCAAACCGGGCAGTACAATTACGCCCGATGTATGCAGCGGGGAGATGCCGTCACCGCGGCTATCTGTCTGTCTGAATTCGTCCAGGCGGCCATGAAGACTGCTTTTCTGCTTAACCATCGGTATGCCCCATACTACAAATGGATGCACCGGGGGTTAAGGGATTTACCCCTGTTAGCGGATTTAGAACCCCTGCTGCGGACCCTCTTCCTGGCCCCGGATCAACGGGACAAATGGACGGGGGTGGATATCCTGCGTTGGCGCTGCCAGATTAATACCGCAGACGACTGTGTTCGGGTCATCGAGAAAATTTCTGACCGCATACGGGCGGTGCTTCTGGATATGGGCCTCTCCCAGGCTGACTCCGATTTTTTGGATCATCACACCGGGGCCATCCTCAGCCGGATTACCGATGACGCGCTGCGACGAAGTTAAGGAGGATTATCAATGAATGTACTGCAGGAAGTACTGGATTTAGAATGGCCCATGTTTCACAATGTAAACAACGCCGGAGGGAAGGCAGACTGTCAATTCAAGAAAAAAACCTTCACCATGATGCGGGTGAGTCAGTTTTCCTCCTGGGATATCCCGACCCTGGAAGCCTATTGGCAGGATTTAAAAAAGGCCGTGGCAGAGGGGAGAAACCTCATGACGGAGAAATACGCCCGTATGATGGAAACCACGGCTCCCCAGGAGTATGCCCGGTTTGCAGATAAGCTCCCGGCCATCGATGCCAAGACCCTGGAGATCGTTGAGGGGATTGTCACCATCCAAACGGCATGTCGGGCTGTGTTTGAAGAAAAATACCCTAAAACCGCATCGGCGGGAAGAAAGCTTTACACTGCGGATGACCGGAACGATGACACCTCTTTTGAAACCTATCTCCGGGCAGAATTAAAAACCTACTCCATGGAAACCCTGCTGCGTTATCGGGCCAATCTCATGGATCTGCTATCCAAACGGGAGAATATCATCGAAATCATCATGACCACCATGGTAAAATTCTATGGCTATACTTCTCTGGCAGAATGCGAAGGGAAAGCTGTCTGAATCCGTGGCACCCACTGCTTAGTCAGGGCCCATTATTCTGTACTCCAGAAGGATCGGGCTCTTTTTAAGTGGGGGAAAAAGGGCGGGACTTAAACCGACTAAAGATGCCTCAATGATGATGAGGGGGAGCTGGTCGATTCACCACAAAAATTCCCAAGCACACTAAAGCCAGTGCCAGAATAACCACTGGACCAGAGGCCTGGCTTTGCTCACCCAACAGGATGGCAGAGAGAACCACGCCGGCAATGGGGTTCATAAAGCCGTAAACGGCCACGGTGGAGACCGGATTATACTTAAGCAGAAGGCTCCACAGTGAATAGGCCACAGCGGAGACAAAGCCAAGATACAAAAGCATCCCATAGGCTCCGGGAGCGGTGGGGGTAAGGTGTCCCCCGAGGACCAGGCCGACCAGGGTGAGGATAAGCCCGCCTAAAACAAATTGATAGCCGCTTAAGGTAACGGGATTATCCTTTTTGGAATAGATGCCAATGAGGGCGGAGGACACCGCATAGGAGATGGCAGAGATCATAATAAAGCCATCCCCGGTCGGCGTAAAACCACCACCTAGGCCCCCTCCGGATACATTGACGGCAATGACCCCGGCAAAGCCCAGGACGCACCCAAGGATTTTAGGCACCGTTAGCCGCTCCTGGTGAAAAACAATACAAGTAATCAGAATAGCCCAAAAAACGTTGGTGGCGGTGATGATAGAGGCCTTGACCCCGGTAGTGCCGGCCAGACCCATATAAAAGAAAAGATATTGAATGACGGTTTGGAAGAGACAGAGCTTCAAAATCGGCCCCCAGGAGGATTTCTTTGGGAGGAGGAGGCGGCGGTTTAAAAGACTGCCAAAGAGGATGGCCAGCAGCCCAGCCAGGGTAAAGCGCAGGCCGGCAAAAAGGATTTGGCTGGCCCGGTCATCCCCGGCGATCTGGAAAAGGCCATAACCAATTTTAATACAGGGAAAGGCGCTGCCCCAAAGAAGGCAGCAGACCAGGGCAAGCAGGCAAACGACCATGGGGCGGGTCAAAGCAGTGGTGGAATGTGATTTCATGGACTCTCCTTTTGATACGATACATTGGGTCCATTGTAACACAAAGCTTAAGGATGGGGAAAAGACTTGACAGAAAAATACTTCGGGTATAGAATGAATTTACTTCGAGGAAAGAAATAAAAAGGAGGCGGTGTGGATGTCCGAGGAGACCTGGAATATGGATCACTTTATTTTTGACATAGTCGATCGCTGTCGGCTGCTCTTTTTTCCAGAGCAGTGGAATAATTTTTTCATGAGCTGTACTAAGAACGAAATCTTTGCCATGATGTACCTATACCGAAATGCCCCGGCCAGCATGGGGGAAATTGCGGAGTATTTGGGGGTTCCCCTGAATACCGTCTCAGGTGTCATTGGTCGGATGGAAAAAAGCGGTTTTACGGAGCGGATGCGCCAGGAGACAGATAAGCGGGTGGTGACCGTCACCCTGACACCCGAGGGTAAGGCGTTTTTAGAGGATCAGCTCCACAGCCTAACCGGGGTTTTTGACACCTTCATCCAGTCCTTGTCGGAAGAGGAGCGTGGGCTGATGACTGGTCTGGTGGATAAATTCCTGTTGGCGGTGGGACAGGTCGGGGAGGGGAAAACCGATGCAGCCAGGAAGGGGAGTCCCGTTCGCCGGATTACCATTGAGTAGATGGATTGAGGTCCTTTTAAAAAGGGGACCTTTTATTCAGAAAAGTACTTCGAGAGAAGAATAATTCGTAAAAAGAAATAAAGGAGAACACAATGGGTCGAATAATGATTTTTACAGGAAAGGGGGGTGTTGGAAAATCCAGTATTGCGTCTGCCCATGCCCTCCAGGCGGCAAAAAAGGGAATGAAAACCCTCCTCATCAGTACGGATATGGCCCATAATCTGGGGGACCTCTTTGAAATCACCTGTGGTCAGGATATCCAGCAGGTGACAGACTGTTTAGATATTTTGGAAATCGATCCGGAATATGAGATGGCGGCGCATTACGGGCACCTTACCGAAACCATCAGTCATATGCTGCCAGGGAGAGGGGCGGATGAGGATGGGGTAGGCAGCTTTATGCTCTTTCCGGGAATGGTGGATTTGTTCTCCCTTCTCCGGGTGAAAACCTTGCACGAATCCGGGGAATACGAGATGATTATTGTGGATTGTGCCCCCACGGGTGAAACCCTGGCACTTCTAAAGCTGCCGGAGCTGTTAAGCTGGTATATGGAAAAGCTCTTCCCCGTGGGCCGGGTGGCGGTGCGGGTCATGCGGCCAATTTCCCGCCATGCCTTTAAAATCGAGCTGCCGGATCAGGCAGCCATGAATGATATTCAGGCCTTATATTTAGAGCTTAGCGCCCTCCAGAAGCTGTTTAAGAATTCGGAAGTGACCACCATCCGCATGGTGGCCATTCCAGAGAAAATGGTAGTGGCAGAAACCAAGCGCAGCCTGATGTATTTAAATCTCTATGGCTTTACCGTGGATGGTCTGGTGATCAATCGGGTACTGCCAGCGGCAGCGGATGCTGATTTTTTCAGGGAGTGGCATCGGATTCAGGCGATGTACCAGGAGGAGCTTGGGGAGGTCTTTAGGGGATTGCCCATCCGTCAGGTCCCCTGGTACGAGGAGGAGGTCAAAGGTCCGGCTGCCTTAAGACGGATTGCCCAGGATGCCCTGGATGATGCCGATCTTTTTGCCCGTCCACCCAAGGATCATCGGGAAATCTTTGAGAAGAGTCCCAGGGGCTACACCCTGATCCTGGCCTTACCCCAGGTGGAAAAGGGGGCCATTGATCTTCATCAGGGACGGGACGATTTGATTCTTCGTATTGGTAATTTTAAGCGCTGTATCCCTCTGCCGGATGTTCTCAGGAAGACCGTGGTGTCCGGGGCGGCCCTTAAAGAGGGTGTATTACGGGTTAACTTTGAGGAAACCCAGGAGGAGGGGCAACATGAAGTGTGAATTTATTGAAAAGCTGTGGGAGGCGAAGCAAATGGAGATGGCGGCCTTTAAATCATTGATCCCAGAGGATTTACGCCCCCATGTGGATACCATTGAAGGGGAGGTCCAGGCCATTGGCCGAAACCTGCTCAATCGGCTTTTGGAGCCGGAAGGGACAGGGGAAAAAACAGCAACCTCTGTCCATAAAATAAAGATCTCAGAAGAATAGGAGGCCGTCATGCGACTATTATTATATACCGGGAAGGGCGGTGTGGGAAAAACCAGCATCGCTGCTGCCACTGCCTTCTCCCTTGCAAAAGCAGGACAACGGGTTTTGATTTTGAGTACCGATGCTGCCCATAGTCTGGGGGATAGCTTTGAAGTGTCCATTGGCAATGCGCCGGTTGAGGTGGTGCCAGGGCTAATGGCCCTGGAAATTGATGCAGAGGCAGAGAGCGAAGAGGCCTGGGGTGGTCTAAAGGCGTATTTCAAGCGTCTTTTAACCGCAAAAAACGGTGAGGTACTGGAGGCAGAGGAGCTGTTGGCTTTCCCGGGCTTTACAGAATTGGCAGCCCTTATGCGGATTCAGGATTATTATGAGGAAGGGGCCTACGATGTGCTAGTGGTGGACTGTGCACCTACGGGAGAAACCCTGTCACTCCTTAAATATCCCGAAGCCCTGGGAGAGGTTATTGAGAAGGTACTGCCCATTAAGCGCAAGGCGCTGAAGGTACTTGGCCCAACCATGGAGCGGACCCTGAAGCTTCCCATGCCCGAGGATAATATTTTTGATGAGTTTGAAGTGTTAAATCAGCGGTTAAAGGCCCTGCGCCGCCTCCTCACCGACCATGAGGTCACCAGTATACGGATTGTAACCACTCCGGAGAGCATTGTCATTGCTGAGGCAAAGCGAAATTTTTCCTTTCTCCATCTTTATGGCTACAATGCCGATGCGGTGATTGTCAATCGTCTTTTCCCCGGGGAAGCGCTGTCGGGTTACTTTGGAAAATGGCAGGAAACCCAGACCCAGGCCCTGGAGTCCGTCATGGAGAGCTTTGCCCCGATGGCAGTTTTCACCCTTGGCCTCATGCCCGTGGAGTTGAAGGGGCTGGAAATTTTGGCGCAGGCCGCAGCTGAGCTTTACGGGTCGGCCGATCCCATGGATTGCTTCTATCAGGGGACGCTGTACCAGATTAAAAAAGGGAGTAAGGGTCCAGTGCTTTTGGTGGACATTCCATTTATGGATAAGGACGCCCTGGATCTGACCCAGCAAGGGGACGAGGTGGTCCTCCGGGTGAAGAACCAGCATCGCCGTATCCTTTTACCGGATCAGCTTAAGAATCGGGAAATCACCGGGGCCATTTACCGGGAGGGGTATCTTCAAATACAATTTACATCTCATTCATGATTTTTTAGGCCTTTTAGGGTATAATCACTATAAATGATTATTCAAGAAATGAGGAGGGCCTATCAATGGCGAAGCTTTTGTACCAGGGACATGGCAGTTACCGGCTCCAGTCGGCGGATGGCCGGGTGATTTACGTCGATCCCTATGCGGGGGATGGCTATGAGCTGCCCGCAGACTTCGTGCTCATCACCCACGAGCATTACGATCATACCAATTTGAATTTAGTGAGAATGAAGGCCGATGGTATCATTCTCCGGGCAGCGGATATGATTGAAGAGGGACAATACCTGAAAAAAACCTACGGCGATTTTATCCTGCGGGCAGTTCCTGCTTATAATTTAAAGCACGACCGGGATGCCTGTGTGGGCTATGTGATGGTCATTGATGGGGTGAAGGTTTATGGCTCCGGGGATACCTCCCGGACCGACTGTATGGAGGCTGTATTGTCCAAGGAAAACATCGATTATGCCCTGCTGTGCATCGATGGGGTGTACAATATGAATCCCGAAGAGGCGTCGGAGTGCGCCGCCATCATCAGAGCCAATCACTCCATTCCCATCCATGTGGCCCCGGCCGATAGTCAGCGCCTCTTCGACCTGTCGGTGGCAGAATCCTTCCACGCAGAGGGGCGATTGATTTTACGCCCAGGGGAGGAAATTGAATTGGTGCATAAGGATTAAAAAAACAGGGGCACTCTTAATCAAATAACAGCGTGAGCAAATCCTTGGAAGTCAGCCCATTGATGGTACCCCTTAGGGCATCGTCGGTGAGGTGGCTTTCGAGGATTTTTTTATCCAGGGGTAAGTCCATAAGCAGGCGGTACAGGGTATCCACGCCATCCCCAAAGAAATCGCCGCAAATATGGACATCGCGGATGATGCCATCCACCAGATTCAGGTAAAGGGTGATGCCACCAAAGTCAAATTGTTTGGACCGGGTGGCATTGTATCCGGGGGAAGCACCGTAATTCCATTCCCAGGTGGCGTAACGGCCGGCCTGGATGGCGGCAATGCTCCTCCGATCAGAATCTGTGAGGGTGTAGGTCTGGACATCACCCTCAGAAAAGACCTCTTCGAGAAGGGCGGTTTTAAATTCATCCAGGGATAGGGGGGCAGTCAGGGCATCGGAAATATTACCCACCCGGGAGCGGACGGATTTAACGCCCTTCTGCTTGTACTTTTCCGGCTTAAAGGCTAGGATGCTTTGTACCCGGGAGAGATCCGAGGAAAAAAGCAGGGTCCCGTGATGCATGACCCGACCATCCCGGGTGTACTGGGCATTTCCTGAAAATTTATAACCATTGATGGTCAGATCATTGCGGCCATTGAATTCGGCAGTGATGCCAAAGCGGGCCAGGGTTCCCAGGACGGGCTTTGTAAAGTGGAGAAAGTCAAAATCAGACACGGTATCGGCATCGGTAATGAAGGTGAAATTCAGGTTGCCCATATCGTGAAAAACCGCACCTCCACCAGAAAGGCGCCGTACGACGGTGACCTTTTGCTCAGCCACAGCCTCGGCATCGATTTCTGCATCCGTGTTCTGGTATTTACCGATGACAACGGTGTTGTCATTTTGCCAGAGCATGAAGTAATCCTCGTCCTTGGGTAAATGGTCAAAAACATATTCCTCCAGGGCGAGGTTCCAGGTGGGATCGGTTGAAGGACTTTCGATGTATCTCATGATGGTATTCTCCTCTTGAATGCGGATTTGTTGTTAATCAGTTTAACATAGCTGGGTGGTGTTGTAAAAAGAAGCGGATAAAAATCATTTTAATTAGAATCATCTTGCAATGTATTTGAAAAGATGTTAAGATAATTTTAAGTCAAGACAATCTGGAAGAAGGCCTCTGGTCGACAGCTCCACCGCTACTGTGAAAGTCAGGAACAGGTTTTGACAGGGTCGTGTGGGAACGTTGTTTTTTTGTTGCCGCCACCTGCCCTGGTGGCTTTTTTAATCGAATAAAGTTACTCTCATCCGAAGGTAATCTGGTGCGAATCCAGAACAGAATCCAGTGGACCGACCGGTTATTCGGCCGTCTGGAACCTAACATGAGTGAATATCCAACAGAGAATGGTTGGATTTTGCTGATGATCGGATATGCTGAGCCTGCTCCGGTTTTTACCGGAGTTTTTTTATTTTAAAAATGAATGAGAATAGGATCTGGTAGGGCCAGTTGATATAAATAATAATACGAAGAGGAGAATAATCGGATGAAAAGATTAAAAAATCTTGTAATGCTGTTGTTGATGGTAGCGTTGGTGATGGGAATGGTACCATTGTCCGCCATGGCGGTGGAATCCCAGGATAGCCAAGTTCATGTCACCGTATCCAACACCACCTATTCAAAGGCCGATGGCGCACCGTGGGAGGGGACCCTCGTGGATGAGTGGGTGCCAATCAATCAGGACAGCACCATGATGTCTGCTGTTTTAGAGGCGCTGTCCAGAGGAAAATACTCCCAGACCGGTGCAGAGAGCAACTATATTTCTGAAATCAATGGCCTCTCTGCCTTTGCGGGAGGCGGTATGTCCGGATGGATGGGGACCCTCAATGATTGGTTCACCAATGAAGGCTTTGGCGCCTTCACGGTGAAAGCCGGGACCCTGGAAGCCGGGGATGACATCGCCATTATGTATACCTGCAATTACGGGGAAGACCTGGGCGGCACCTGGGGAAATAATGATAAAACCCTCAAGGCCCTTAAGACGGATGCCGGGGTGTTGAGTCCGGCCTTTGATCCAGCGACCAAGAGCTATACCCTGACGGTGGAAAATGGCACGAAGGCCGTGACCGTCACACCAACGGCGGCCAATAAAAACTACCAGGTCCGTGCATCTGTGGCCGGCACCGAGTACAAACGGACGGCCGCCATCCCTGTTCAGGATGGTACGGTGATTTCCGTTAAATGTGGGGACCCGTCCTGGCCCAGCATGAATAGCAATGAGAGCCCAGGGGTGGAATACACCCTCACCGTCAAGATGAAAAACAACGCACCGGTACTGGCAGAGGGCGTGACCACGCCGGATCATGCCAGCGTCAATAAAACTGGGAAATATAGTATCGACTTATCCAAGATCTTCACGGATTCGGACGGGGATGCCCTGACCTACACGGTGAGCGTCGGCGATGCAGAAGCCGTGGCCGCCGATGCCGCTTACACGACGACCGTGCAGGACAAGGAAACTTTTACCTTCATCGCCAACGATGGCAAGGCGGATTCCCCCCAATATGTGGTGACGGTCACCAATACCGGCAACGCATCCCCGACATTAAAAGAGGGTGTCGAAGCCATCGAAACACAGAGCTATACCTGGTATGCTGGTGGGACCAGCTATAAATATTTCTATCCGTCTAAGTTTTTTGAAGATCCGGATGGGGATGCCCTGATCTACACCGTGAGCATCGATGGTGGTGCACCGGTCCAGATGGAAGGAACCAATCCTTCACAACGGGTGGAGATTGGAGAAACCAGCCCAGCGACCCAGACCTATGTGTTTCAGGCCAGTGACGGCAAAGAATCCTCCCCAACCCATACCTTAATTGTCCTTTCACGGCAGATTGCCCAGGCGACCATTACGCCGGCATCGGGGCAGGGCGTCTACGAAACCAGCAACGGCCGCTTTGATTACATCATGGGCGGTACGCCAGAGAATCAAATCCAGTTTACGGCCAGCGTTCTTCCTGCTGGGTCCCAGCAGAAGGTCACCTGGAGCATCAATAACGATTCAGTGGGCAGCATCGACGACAATGGCCTGCTGAGGTTGAATAAGGATAAATTTGCCACAGCAGAAGGAACTTTCGAGGTCCAGGCTACCAGTGTCGATGGCGCACGCTCATCGGTTTATTTCCATGTGATTCCAGGAAAGATCAACATCGGCAGTGATGCTGTAGAGGCGCCCCTTTCTCAGGACACCAGTGTGAAAACCACGACGGTGAAGCTGGCCAATAATTGGTACAATAACCAGCTGGTGGTCAGCAGCGCAAATCCGGAGATTGCCACCGTGACAGTCACGGGTCAAAACCTCACCATTACGCCCAATAGCCCTGGAGAGACCACCATCAAGGTCGCCTATGCCCAGGATGAAGCCAATACCGATACGATGACGGTCAAGGTCACCGGGGTCCGTGTCACCCGAAAGGATGGCAGTGATTCCAAATACTTCCAGCTGAAGAAGGGCGCAACACCCAATACCCTGGCCCTCCAGGCCAAGGGCGTGGATGCCAATGAAACCTTCACTTGGAGCTCCAGCGACGAATCCGTGGCCACCGTGGATGAAAACGGCGTAGTCACCGGCATCAAGGATGGTCCGGTGCTCATCACCGCCAAATCCTCAGCATCAACCCTCCTCAGCGCGGTCAAGGGCGTCATTGCCCTGGAGGTCGCCGGAGAAGGGGTGCCCTACATGGATAACCTCACTCTGACTTCTTACAGCAGCTTCGGATGGACCTCCAATAATTCCGGATTCCGTTCGACCCAGTTGGACTATCATTTGACAAGCACTAATGTCAGTCTAGCATCCTTCATGTTCACTCCGACATACGATGGGGAGAAATACAGCGCGAAGGCATACTACAAGGATTCCACCCGTCAGGAGACCTCCTGCGGGATCAACCAGGGTGTATCCAACACCCTGAACTACGCCCTGTTCCCGGGGGACAATACCATTAAAATCGTCCTGACCGAAAAGGCTGATGCCACCAATACCACCACTTATGTGTTTAATATCAGCCGTCCCTATTCGGCAACGAAAACCATCACCAAGATGATGGTCCAGCCGGACGGCAGTGCGGCACAAACGTATCCCACCTACAAGGGAAAGCCCGAAGGTACGCTGTTTAAAAGTCCCGAGGGCGTGGTGGGCACAGCGACAGGCTGGAGCAGCAGCGTCTATGAATACACCACCTACGCCTTTGAGGGTACCAAGGTCCTGGCCCTGGCCCCGACCTTCGGCGATGCCTTCGAACACGTCCGGGTCAGCGTCGATGGGGGAGCCCCCACAGAGCTGACCGCAGATGTATCCTCAAAAATGCCGGATGTCCAGAACTATGGGGTCAAGCCATCAGGCACAGCCCTTGTCTATGAAGTCATTTCCTCCAAGGTATGGGCGGACCGTCTGGAAAGCGGCACCCAGGATCCCTGGAGCGACGGGGCAGAAAGCACCTACAAGATCACCATCCTTCAGGTTGCCGCAGATGCCGGCACTATGAAAATCACCTCGGCCAAGCTGTCCGAAGGGGCCCAGTTCTTTGGAAAAGGCTTCGTTTCTTCGGACTTTGCCCCCAATATTTTAATCAACCGGGGAATCCAGTCCGTGACGATGAATTTCACTGTCCCTAATGGCTATGAGGTTTATCAGAATCAAAAGAAGGATGCCAATAAACTCACCGGGGAAACCGGGGCTTCCGAAACGACCTATACCCTGGCCATGGATACGCCGAGTGCTGTAAGCGGTACGGCGGCGACCATCGTGCTGTTTGATGAAAAAAGCAATGTCCAGTACAGCTACCGATTCGCCTACACCGCCAAGGGGGAAGAAGGCGTCCAGCCCAGCCGCGTCATCGACTACCTGTGCCTGGGCTCCCAGTACACCAATATCAGCACCTTTGGCATGCTGCCGGAAAAAACCCTGCAGTATGGCGGGAGCTTGAAAAGCTTGGGGAATTTTGGCGGGTCCATCACCTATGAATTCGACACCCCCATCACCAATGACCCCAAAAACCCCAATGGCATCGACTTTATCGCCTTTGGCAACTGCTTCGGAGAAACCGCCGGTGCGGCTGAGCCCGGCTGGGTTCAGGTCTCTTCCGACGGGGTGAACTGGTATTACCTGGCCGGCTCAAGCCATTACGATGATGAAGCCGACTGGAACTACAGCATGACCTATACGAAAACCGGAAGCGGGGCCTCAGCCTGGACCGCCAGTGATGGCACCAGCGGCACCAACTACACCTATCCATTGGCGGCCAACTACCCGCTGCATACCTTTGCAGCCGGTGAAGAAAACAGCATGACCGTCTCTGGCCTTCACCTGGTGGCCAACGCCAAGGATTCCTACGGCACTGATTCCGCCGCTTATCCTGATTTTGGCTATGTGGATACCCATGTGAACAATACGGTTAAGGGGGAAGCCACCAACCCCTATTTAGGCAGTGGCAACAGTAAAGACGGCATGTTCGATCTGGATTGGGCCGTGGATGCCGAAGGCAAGCCCGTCTCCGTGGATAATGTCAAGTATATCAAAGTCGGGACAGCATCCAATATTTATGCGGGTGCCATCGGCGAAAAATCAACAGAAATCACCTCAATCTACACCACCCAGAATAAAGCAGAGGAAGCCGTTGGTCAAACGGCGGCACCTACGGGCATCACCGTGGATGGTACGGCCTTAGCTTTAAAGGAAGGGACCACGAGCTATCGCGCCGCCGTGGATGGCGACTTCGATGTCACCGTGGATGCCCCAGAGGGTGCCAACGTCTATATCAACGGGAATCGGGGAACCACCCGGACCTATGAAAGCACCCCGCTGCATCACACCCTGCGGATCATCGTGCAGGAAGGGGAAAAAGAAGCCTCCATGACCTACATCACGCTGATCACCCCGGAAGAAGCGGCATTAGAAGAAGTTCAGAGTATGCTCGACAGCTTGAAGGCACCGGCAGATGTGACCTTAGAGGACAGTGCCCAAATCGCATTGGTCCGCAAGGCCTACGATGCCCTTTCCGATGAAAACAAGGCGCAGATTACCGCCGATGCCCTCCAACGGCTCACCGATGCTGAAGCGAAAATCACCGCGCTCAATGCGGATGTCGCTGCTGCGCAAAAAGTCACAGACCGCATTAACGGCCTGCCGACGGCAGAGGAATTAACCCTGGCCTATCTGGTTCCGATGCAGGATGCCAGGAAAGCCTACGACGGGTTAACCCCGGAACAGAAAGCCCTGGTATCCGCAGATGTGTTAAAGCATCTGACGGATGATGAAGCTAAAATGGCTGAGCTGGCCGCTGCGGCAGCCCTTGAAAAACAAAAGGAAACGGCAAAGGCTGACTTAGCCAGTACCGTCAACAAGGCGGATTACCGCACGGCCCAGCAGGCAGAAATCGACAAAGCCATCGAACGTGGCAATCAGGCCATCGACCAGGCCAAGGATGCGGATGGCATCGCTCAGGCTCTGGCCGCTGCGAAGAATACCATCGCCGCCATTAAGACCGATGCCCAGCTGACCGCAGAAGAGGACGCGGCTGCGGCCCAGGCCGTCCAGAGCCTCATTGACAAGGCCCATGAAAAAATAGCAGCCAATGATGGTGGCGTTGAAGCGGCCGTAAAAGCCGTCAATGATGGCTATGCCGCTTTAAGTGACGGGGCCAAAGCCCTTGTCAAAGAAGGCGTCTCAGCTGTCAACACCGCTGAACAGGATTTGGCCCAAAACAACCACCAGCCCAGTCACGAAGGGGTAGCGGTGGTGGCCACCGATGACCAGGGGAAAGCCCTTCCCGTGGATACCCGGATCGTTCTCACATCCCCCAAATCCGAAACGAGCATGGCCAAGGCAGAATCCCATGCGGCGGAAGCTGGACACGCTGGTTATATCAGCGTCATGGGCGTGAATATCAGCATGGAAGGTACCCCAGTAGAAGGTGCCATCCGGTTGGTGCTGTCCGTGGATCTGGACGGCTACCAGACAGATGCCGTAAAGGTGGCCCACGTGAAGGCCGATGGCAGCATCGAGCTGCTGGATGCCGTCTACGATACCACAGCCAAGACCCTGACCTTCAGCACCCGGAGCTTCTCAGATTTCGTCGTTCTGGCGAAAAAAACAGAAGCAGTGACACCAGGAAGCGGTTCCGGCAATACGACCACGACTACGGGAACGACGGAAGGTAACAGCGTTAAGACTGGCGTGGCGGGTGATGATCTCGCCCTGGCAATGCCTCTGCTTCTGGCCGGCCTGGCAGGCTGTCTCCTCCTGGCAAGGCGGAAGGCCCAATAAGCAGCGCCTTTAGGAAAAGAGAAAAGTAGAAATTAAAAAAGCAAATGAAAGAGGCCCCCACAGGATGCAGAGTGGGGGCCTTTTTGCCAGGAAGGGTATGAGGAGGAGGTATCCGTTCGAGAAATCGCCTTATATCGACATTTTAAGAATAAAGAAGACATTTTTATGAAAGTAATAGACGCCGCACAAATGCGTATTATGGAGACATATGTTCTCAATGCGGTGCCAGAGACGGTTCAGAAGGATAACATCGCCGGGGGATATCGTGAATTGTCCACGAAGCAATTGTGTGACATTGCATGGAATCTCTTTTGCCTTTATACCAAAGATCCGGTCGTATCAGATTTCCGAAAACTGCTCACACGGGAACAATAGAATGAAGCATTGAATGGATTTATTGAACGGACACAATAGAAAAAACGCTCCATTTCTGGAAAGGCAGTGATGCGCTTCTGAGCAGCGGATTACAGGGGAATCAAAAAGTATTGAACGAAACCTGGGAAGAGATACACGTGAAAAGAGAAAGGAATAAGGCGGTGTATAAAATGACAGAACGGAAAATACCAGAAAAAGCATAAATGACCAAGGCGCGTTTTGAAAAGTCCTTCGGAGGATTAGAAAAATCGGGTTTAGTGCCATAGCGCCAAATTCCCGTTGACTTTCACCTCCGCCTTATGTATAATGCATTTGTTCACTCGGAGGGTGAGCCATTCGTTGGAAATGGTGAGCTGGATAAGGTGGCAGGCTGAAATGTCTGTCTCCTTATCCAGCTTTTTTTTATGGAAAGGAAGACGATGGATTTATTACGAGATCGAATCAGACCAACCTATTTTAAATATTTGGGGGCCGCTTTTGGCAGCGCTTTAATCAGCTCGATTTATGGCATTGTGGACATGGCCATGGTGGGGCAGTATCAGGGGCCGGTGGGGACTGCCGCACTGGCCGTGGTGGCACCAGTATGGAATATTATTTACAGCCTGGGGCTGCTCACCGGCATTGGCGGCTCGGTGTTATTGGCCTAGGCAAAGGGCCAGGGGGCACGCGGGGAGCAGAACCAATACTTTACCGCGGCCCTGATCTTAACAGCTATTTTAGCGGCTGTGGCATGGCTGGCCATTGGTTTTTTTGATACGGAAATGCTGGGGTTTTTCGGTGCGGAAGAAATCCTGCTGCCCTTGGCAAAGGCATATCTGGCTCCCGTTAAATACGTGGTGCCGGCGTTTTTACTCAACCAGATGCTGGCTGCCTTTTTAAGGAATGACCAGGTACCGGGCCTGGCGACGGCGGCGGTTTTAATTGGCGGGGTGTTAAACATCTTTGGAGATTATTTTTGTGTGTTTATCCTGGATATGGGGATTAAAGGGGCAGGTCTGGCCACGGCAGTAGGGGCGGTGGCTTCACTGCTTGTCATGCTGACCCATTTTAAATCGAAGCAGAATACTCTGGGCCTGTGCCGCCCCATCCGGGGATGGGAAAAGGTTGGAAAAATCCTGCGCATTGGCTTTTCCACCTTCATTATCGATGTGGCTATGGGGGTCTTGACCATTTTATTCAACCGCCAGATTATGAATTATTCAGGAACCAACGCCTTGTCTATCTATGGGGTTATCGTCAATATCAGCACCATCGTCCAGTGCTGCGCCTACAGTGTTGGGCAGGCGGGTCAGCCGCTTTTAGCAACGAATTTTGGCGCGGGTCAGGGCCAGCGGGTTAAAGCCACGCTGCGCTATATGATTATGACAGCATTTTGCTTTGGGGTGCTTTGGACGGCGTGTATTTTTATTTTTCCCAATGGGTTTATCCATATCTTTATGAAGGCTTCCCCGGAGATATTACAGATTGCGCCGGGCATCCTGCGGATGTATGGCCTGTCCTTCCTGCTCCTGCCCATTAATGTGTGCTCAACCTACTATTTCCAGTCTGTCATGCATCCGGGGCTTTCTTTAATGATTGCATCGGCTAGGGGTATCGTCGTCAGTGGCATCCTGATTTATGTACTGCCGGCGCTCTTTGGTGCCAACGCCCTGTGGTTAGCCATGCCCGTTACAGAGCTTTTAACCATGGGCTTCGTCATTGCAGCACTGAGGATTACTATTTTTACGATACTGTAATGTTGTCAATCTGATTGCAGGCCTGTGAAAGAAGCACATCCCTCTGGACCAAGCTTTTCGGATGGGCCAAGGCATCCTCAAAGGCATCCACCAGGATGGTGTTGATGGCGGCGTAGCGGGCTACCATCTCCGGGTCCTTGATAGCCGATTGCTGCCAGGTGTCAGCCATATAATCAAAGATATGGTTGGTGATTCCCCGCATGAGGGCAGCCAAGGCGGCCACCTCAGGGTGGAGGTAGTCTGTATCGGCCTCGTAGACGGAGTGGTCGGAGATATTCAGCCGTCCCGCTGCCTTGAGGTCCTGGTAGCTGCTGCTCCCGGCCAGAATAATCTGATGGTGATAAAGGACATTGACCGAGATTTCCAAACGCTCCAGGAGCTGGTTGCGCTGGAGAAAGGCCAGATTAGCCCGGAGGTCCTCAAAGGTGGAGTCTGGCTCAAACATGATGAAGCCTACATTGGGCTGGATGCCATTTTCCCGGAGGATGGCCAGGGCCCGTTCATTATCGCTGACGGTGGTATGCTTATTGAGTCGGGCCAGGGTTTCATCCCGTCCGGATTCCAGACCCACCAGGATGTCCTTTAAGCCAGCTTCCACCAAGGCGGCGGTGGTTTCTTGGTCAATATCGTTGGCCCGGGCTTCGATGCCGAAGGTAATGGGCCGTTCCTTAAGGAGTGTGGCCAGCTTCAGGACCCGATCCCGGCCCACTTTGCCCGGGCCGTAGAAATTGGGATCCGTAAAGTAGAAATACCGGTGGTCGGTCTGGGCAATAATCTGGTCGATTTCCGCAATGATGTTTTCCGGTGAGCGCCCCCGCCATTTGGCACAGCCCCCCTGATTGCCGTAATAAGGGTTGATATAGCAGAAGGTACAATCGTTGTAGCAGCCCCGGCTCCCAAAGATATTGACCTCACCCCCGGGGTAGCTGGTGGCCTTACGGATGGGGAAGGGCAGGCGGTCAAGCTCGGTGATGGTTTGCCCGAAGCTGGCGGCAAAGGTGCCATCCCCCTTGGGATAAGCCAGGCCCTGGATCCCGGTGAAATCATCCAGGGAATCCACCAACCGGGTGATGGTGATTTCATTTTCCCCCAGCATGGCGGTATCCACCGCTGGGCAGCGGTGGAAGATTTCCGGATAGGCGAAGGTGGGGTAATAGCCGTAGATGGTGATGTGCTGGATGCCATAGTCGGCCTTCAGCCGGGTGATAAAGGCGTAGAGGGTGTGATTGTCCTCCCAATTGTACACCAGATGGATGCCCAGAAGCTGGGGCTGGAAGGCGGCGACTTCTTTTTCGATGGCCGCGTAGCTGAGGTTTTCCATGTAACCTTCCACTAAATCGACGCAGTGGCCGGCGGCCAGCAGGGTGGATGCCAGATAGCCGGAGTTTAGGCAGGAGGCCAGGGTAGTATTGGCGATATCGTTCTGCCGGTCTGGTGAAGGCTTACGGGGAGGTTCTAATAATAAGATGCGCATTTTCTTTTTCCTTTCGAATCATTCAATACCGGACCACATCTGTACATTTTGCCGTTGATGATAGATTTCCAATTCGTAGCGTAGGGTGCGGTGGGCAGCGGGATCGTAGTACACGGGGTAAAGCAGGTCGGTATCATCGTCAATTTCCCCGCTTTCCCGGGCCAGGCGTTCCACCTTGGTCCTGGGCATGATGCGAATGAGGTTTAAGACGATGGTTCCGATGCTTTTGGAATCCCGGTGAATGTCGTAGATGGCATCGATGAGGGCCTTGGATTCAGCGATGGTTTGGGCATCTTCTCCAGGGACATTGACTAAGAAGTGATACACTGTAGTAATGCCCACCTGGGAGAGAATACGGGCGGTATCTAAAATCTGTTCCACCGTTAAGTGTTTGTCTAACATATCCAGATGCTTTTGACACAGGCCGTCCGGGGAGAGGGAAAAGCACTCACACCCCGAGGCGGCGTACAATCGGGCATTTTCCAGGGTGAAGAGATCCTCCCGGAAGAAGCCACTCCATTTGATTTTTAGATTTCGGGCCAGGATTTCCTCACAAATGGCATCCAGATGGTTCACGGGGAAATTGACGATGGAGTCTGTGAGGTGGATGCGTTCCACACCGTATTTCTTCTGAAGAAATTCAATTTCGTCCACCACGTCTTTGGGATCCCGGCACCGCATGCAATGGCCCTGGAGGATGGGATAGGAGCAATAGCCACAGGAAAAGCAGCAGCCGCGTTTAGTCTCAACCCCAACGCTTTCCACATATTTGTTGACCTTCAGGTATTCCCGGGGATCCAGCAAATCCCGGTTGGGCATTTGATATTCGGCCATATCGAAGGTGCCGGTGGGTGGGGTCAGATGGATCTGCCCATTTTGCCGACAAATAATGCCGGGTAAGGCTGGCGGATTGTCCAGATGATCCAGCAGGGCGAGGATGTTTTCCTCTGCCTCTCCGACAATACCACAGGTAATCTGGGGGAATTCCGCCATGAGCCGTTCCGGAAAGAGGGAGAAGGCGGTGCCGCCAGCCATGAGTGGCAGCGCTGGTGCCGCTTCGGCAATCAGGTCCAAGGTGATGGCGAAGGGGACCAGGAGGGAGGTGGTGCGGTTTCCCAGGGGGTCTAAATTCCGTAGGGATATCCCCAGGATATCCGGCTCTTCCTCCCGAATGGTGCGGATTAAATCACCGTAGGGGTCCATGGCCATGTTCATATCAAAGATGGAGACGGCGTAGTAGCCGCTTCTTTCAATGATGGAGCCCAGGGTGACGATACCAATGGGATAAACCCGTTCAATGTCCATTCCCTCCATGGAAATAGCCTGGATGAGCAATATTTTTTTCTTTTTCATGCTTACCTCTTTCTACTCTAAAAGGAGCAGTGCATAGTATTTGATGACTTCGCCCTTTTCCTTCAGGGTTTTTAAGGTCTCACCCACCGCTGAGACGGTGGCAAAAACATCGATGCCGGAGCCCTCCATGGATGGCCGGCTGTGCTTGTGGTTGGTACAAGGCTCCGATAAATCACAATTGGGGCAGATGCTGCAGGGGCCAGCCCAGTAAATAAAGGCCTTGTAATACCCAGCCTTAAAAGCGGCGGCTTCCGCCGCCAGGCATTGCTGTTGGAAATCCCCGGTAGGGGGCTCTCCCTTTAAGAGTAAGGCCCGGGTGTAGGTGTTTATGAGGCTCTGGGTTTCCCCGGGGCTTAGCTCATGGTTCCGGCTGCAGTGTTTTTTATCGTAGGAATTGCATCCAAAACGGCATTTGTTTTGGGCAAAGTCCGTCACTACCACATCCCTTGGTACAAAGGGAATGGCCTCAGTAAAACCCAGGGCGCGAATAACTGGAATGAGCTGAGCCACGGGGTCCAGAGACAGGGCATCCAGGGTTTGGCGGGAGGCTGAGGCAAAGACGATGCTGGTGTCGGAATCCAGGGGTGTAAGGCCGGTGGTGGCTAACCCCAGGCCCTTCAGGGCCTGGGTGACCCAGGTGCTGTCGTAGGCCCGGCCGTTGTAGGTGTTCACCAGCATGTTGATGTCGGACAGCCGGGATTTGATTTCCCAGTGGTCGGTATAGAAATCGTGGAGGAGCATCAGTCCGTCCTCCGCCAGATGGGCTGCGGCATTCTTCAGGACCAGGGCCATTTCAGCCTCGCTGTAGGCATGGACAATATTGGAGAGGATGATGAGATCGTAGTGGGCAGCCTCCTGCCAGGGATCCTCTAAAATATTCTGGTCCACATAACGAATACGCCGGGATATATCCGGAGGATAAGTCTCTACCAGGGTACGGGTGTGGGGGAGAATCTGTCGGATATCCATGAGGGTGGCCTGGGCCTGGGGATAGGCCGCCAGGAGACTGGTGGTAAATCCGCCGCTGCCAGCCCCCACATCCAGGATTCGGGCATTTGGAGGGATGGCTTCGCCCAAAAGGGGCAGGATCTCCGGTATTTTCAGGCTGATGACGGCGTCCATGGCTTTGAGGTAATCCAGACGCCGGGCTTCCATTTCCGACTCAGAAACCGTGGCGGTTGGAAAATGGGTCCGGGTCCCGGCGGCCAGGACATCCCTGAGGGTGGACCAATCCCCCTGGAGTTCTTCCCGCCAGCGGATATTGCCCCCCTGGTACAGGGGACGGCCGACAACCAGATAATCTGAGGATAGCTGGGTATTGTACCAGGTTCCTTCATAGCGATCCACCAAATCCAGGGATTTTAGGAGCTTTAAGAATCGAAGGAGGGCGCCTTCGTCCAAATTCAGGCTCTCAGCCATGTCCGCCGTGGTTGCATTGGGGCTGCGGTCTAAAAAGTCAAAAAGCCCTAGATTCAGGGCGGTAAATAGGGTATCGGAATACCAGTAGGCGGTGGCCAGATCCTCGAGATACTGGCCGCCGCTTGCATTGGGATCGTACTTAAGCCAGGCCATTGGTGACTGAGGCCTCTTCAAAGGTGAGCATATCGTTCATACACCGGGCGGCGCACTCCACCAGATGCATGGCCACGGCGGCTCCGGTTCCTTCGCCCAGGCGGAAGTCAAGATTTAAGAGGGGACGCATCATAAGCGTTTGCCACATCATTTGATGCCCAGGCTCCTGGGATTGGTGGGAGGCGATCATGTAGTCGGCGGCACTTGGGCAAAGTCCCTTGGCGATAAGGGCCCCGGCAGTGGAAATGAAACCATCCACCACCACGGGGGTCTGGTTAACCGCGGCTCCTAAAATCATTCCAGCGATGCCGGCGATGTCGTACCCACCAATTTTCATCAGGACATCCAGAGCGTCAGCCGGGTTCGGATCGTTGATGCGGATGGCATCCTTGATGACCTGTATTTTGTTCAGAAGGCCAGCATTATCGACACCGGTGCCCCGCCCGGTAACAGCGGTAACAGGATATTCCCCCATAACAGCCAGTATAGCCGCACTGGGCGTGGTATTCCCGATACCTAAATCACCGGTGCCTAGGAGCTGAACCCCTTCCTTATGAATGAGATCATCGGCGACCCGTGCCCCGGCTTCCAGAGCGGCGATGGCCTGCTCCCGGGTCATCGCCGGGCCCTTACGCATATTATTAGTGCCGTGGGCAATTTTACAGTCGATAACGGCACCAGAGGCCACTAAATCGGGCATATCGGGAATGACCCCCATGTCAACGAGACGGACCTCCGCCCCGCTGGCTTTACCGAGGATGTTGACACCAGCACCTCCAGCGACGATGTTCTTGACCATTTCCATGGTGACTTCCTGGGGAAAGGCAGAGACGCCTTCTTCGGCTACGCCGTGGTCGGCGGCCATGGTGAGGATGACTTTCTTATCGACATTGGGGTGGATGGTGCGCTGGATACCGGCCAGCTTGACCCCGAGGGTCAGGACCTGGCCCAGGCTCCAGGGGGGAATGGCCAGCTCTTCCACATGGGCAGCGGCTTTAGCTTCCCACTCTGGGTCTGAGGGCTGGGTGTGATCGAGGATATAATCTAAAGTTAGAGTTGACATAGTGGTTTCTCCGATTTTGAATTCAGTGCGCCATGCCTCACTCGCTCCGGGCTTTCGCCCTGCGCTCGTTCGCGGCTGCGCCGTATGGTAAATCCATGTGCAATGCTTTTATGAAAGCAAGCTTTCAACAAGCATTACCCATGGATTTCCCCCATGGCTTAGTTTATGCCGAAAAATTCTGCGGCGACATCTGCCGGGCACTTGGCACCCTGGCAGGCGGCACAGTGGTCGCTGTGGGGTTCGGCGGCCATTTTAGCACGGACGATTTCCGGTTCCAGGCTGTTGGCAATCTGGGCTTCGGTGTCCCGGGCTACCCGGGCCTTGGACATGGCCAGAGAGCGTTCCCAGCTTTTGCCGCCCCGACGGAGCATATTGGCGCAGTCGGCGGCGATTTTGGTAGAGCGAACCCCCATTTTGACATCCTCTTCGTTGGGCAGGCCCAGATGTTCGGCTGGGGTGAGGTAACACAGGAAGTCGGCACCGTACATACCGGCAAAGGCGCCGCCGATGGCACCGGTGATGTTGTCATAACCTGGGGCGATATCGGTAGCCAGGAAGCCCAGGATGTAGAAGGGAACACCGTAGCACAGGCGTTTCTGCATTTGCATGGTGGTGCGGATCTGGTTCAGCGGCACATGGCCTGGACCTTCAATCATGACCTGAACCCCTGCTTCTAATGCCCGTTTGGTCAGCTCGCCCTGGACCATGAGACCTGTCATCTGGGCAGCATCCAGGGAGTCGGCATTACAGCCAGGGCGGATGGCATCCCCAATGGAGAGCACGGTGTCAGTGGCCTTAAGGATTTCAAGGAGCCGATCGAATTGTTCATAAAGGGGATTTTCCTTTTCATTGTGGAACATCCAGGCGGTGAGGAAGGAGCCCCCACGGCTGACCACATCCGTGACCCGGCCCGTTTTCTTCAGTGCATTTAACACCTGCCAATTCAGGGCAGAGTGGACGGCCATAAAGTCCATCCCTTCCTGACATTGCTTTTCCACCACGGCAAAGAGATCATCGGCGGTCATATCCACCATAGCACCATTGCGTTCGATGGCTTCAACGCTGGCCTGGTAAATGGGCACACAGCCAGCGGCGATGTTGGAAACCGCCAGGGACTGCTTACGCATGGCGTCGATATCGTCGCCAGTGGACAGATCCATGAAGGCATGGGCGCCGCATTCTTCTAACATTCTGAGCTTTCGGGCTTCCATTTCCATATCATTACGGTCCGAGGAGGTTCCCATGAGGCCATTAACCTTGACATCCATACCGTGACCGATGCCACAGATTTTTTCCCGATCCCGATAACGGTTTTTAGGGATGACGATGTGTCCCTTGGACACACCCTCCCGGACAAATTCCGGAGTGACCCCTTCCATTAAAGCAACCTTTTCCATTTCTTCCGTAATTTTACCAGCACGGGCTTGTAATAATTGTGTTGTCATTGTGGTTTCTCCTCTATGCTTCTGCTCTTAAATACTTTTCAACAATCCGCATGGCGCAGTATTTCCCACACATGGTACATTCTGAGGTGAAGGAGGTACTGCGTTCCCGCCACATCCGCTCGGCAGTTTCAGGATCGATGGACAGCTCAAACTGGCGGGGGAAGTTCATTTCCCGGCGGGCCACGGACATTTCTTTATCCCATGCCAGTGCCGAGGGCAGGCGCTTGGCCACATCCCCTGCATGGGCGGCGATGCGGGAAGCCATGACACCCTGGTAGACATCATCCACACTGGGCATACCAATGTGTTCTGCGGGGGTGACGTAACAGAGGAAATCGGCACCGGCGTAAGCCGCGGCAGCACCACCGATGGCAGAGGTGATGTGGTCGAAGCCCGCGGCGGCATCCGTGGGCAGGCAGCCAAAGACGAAGTAAGGAGCACCGTGGCAAAGCTTCTTTTCAAGCTGAACCGTACAGGCAATTTCATCCAGGGCGACGTGGCCGGGTCCTTTGACCATGACCTGGACCCCAGCTTCCCGGGCCCGGCGCACCAGGGTACCGATCAAGACCAACTCTTCCACCTGGGCTGCATCTAAGGAGTCCGCCACGGCACCGGGACGCATGCCATCGGCAAAGGAGAGCACCACATCGTATTTGTGGCAGATTTCCACAATACGGTCGAAATCGGTGTACATGGGGTTTTCGGTGTTATTATGAATCATCCAGCCGATTAAGTGGCTGCCGCCATAGCTCACCAGGGGATCGATCCGTCCTTCTTCCTTGGCCCGGTGAATGATTTGAAGGGTGGTGGCCGGGTGCATGGCCAGGAAACTGACACCCTGGGCGGCTTGGCGTTCAATCATTTCAAACATATCCTCGGGGGTCATATCCAGGGCTGTGCCGTATTTTTTTGCGGTTTCGGCCAGGGTTTCGTACATGGGCAGCGTCCCCACCGGACGATCCACGGTGGAGAGAACCTTCTCCCGCATTTCTTCAATGGGCCCCCGGACGGAAAGGTCCATGATGGTATCTGCCTTGGCGGCAATGGCGGCCTCAATCTTGGCCATTTCACCCTCGATGGTGTCGGTGTCTTCGTACATCCCCACACTGGCAGATACCTTGGTGGTCATGCCACGGCCAACCCCCACGGGGGTGATGTTGGGCCGGGAGCTGTGGAGGATGACAATGGTGCCATCCGCAACGCCTTGGCGAACAAATTCCGGGGAAATCCCTTCCTTATCGGCAACGGCTTTCATTTCGTCGGTGATGATACCGGCTCTTGCTTGTTCCAGTAATGTCATAATCAAATCTCCTTTAGCGTAGTGGTCTGTCTGAACAAAAAAACGGTAAAGTCCATAACAGATCCTGTTGAATCTGCTATGGACTTTACCGTCGCCCATGCATCGTGGTTCATCAGGCAGGTCTCCTGGCTTACGGAATAACTCGCCAGAGGCCTTCCCATCATCGATTTGTTGATGACAGTGACATCTTCTCTGGCAATACCGCTTACAGTGATGGGTTCGCCCGGGATTTTAACCCGGTTCCCTATTCTCCCTTTCGGGCACCTGAAACACGTTGACTATTCATTTGTTTTAAGTATAGGCAATATCAGGGGATTGTGCAAGGTTTTTTTAAAAATTGAAAAAAATGAAAACAATGTAAAAGGCTGAGTGACGCTGAAAATCGAGCTGTTCATTGGGCTTGTCAATGTGTGTGACGGAGGACCTTGTCCGCTGTGGTGATTTCTTTTGTATTGCCGGGGTTCGCCCTTGACAGAAGCCCCCGGAATGAGTAGAATGAAGATAATAAAATAGTGATTGCGAGATGTAGAGGAATGAGTGAAAAACTCAACTGCTCCACTGCAACTGTAAGTCCCGAATTGACGAGGGGCGTAATAAGTCAGAAAATTTGAAATCTCGTAGAATCTTTCACCTGTGTCATGTGGAAACGGGATTGGTTTGCTTTTTTTGCTTTATGCAATAACGGTTCTTTGCCATTGGTGGAGGGCTGTTTTTTTGTGCGTAAGCTAACAGAAGTGACCACTTCTGTAAATTGGCAAAATTCTGGCAGAGGGCTTGCTCTTCTGCTACAAATCAAGGAAGGAAAGAGTATGGAAGGAAAAAGGTTAGGTCAGACGCGGGCCAAGCGATTTAAACGGCATCAGCGCCTGACAATTCTTAAAAGCACTGAAATCACCATAATTGATAGCGAGTGTTTTAAAAATTTCACGAATTTGCGGGAGATTAAAATTTGTGAGGGAGTAAGGGTTATTGGGGATGGTGCTTTTAAAAATTGTACGGCACTGCGGCGGATTGTCTTGCCGGATACCCTGGTGTCTATAGGCGTGGGGGCCTTTGATGGGTGTACCTCTCTGGAGGAAATCACCCTGCCACCTGGGATTATCGACCTTTCGGACCGATTATTTCGAAATTGCAAGCGCCTGAGAAGGGTCGTCATGGCGGGTCCCGTCTGTCGTATTGGGAAGGATGTGTTCTTTAATTGTGAGGGACTCCAGGAGATTAATCTACCCGATAGCATTGAGACCATTGGAACCCGGGCCTTTTATCGGTGTAAGGGATTAACGGGAGAGCTGAAATTGCCCAGGAGCCTTAAAACCATTGAGGAGGAATCTTTCCTGGGGATTTCCATTACGCGTATCCGGTGGAACGATTGTTTGAAGGTTGTGGGGTTTAAGGCTTTCTTTCGCTGTCGTTATTTAGAGACACTATCCATTCCTGAAAATATTCAGACCATTGATGAATGGGCCTTTCACGGCTGTAACCGACTTAAGGAGATCCGATTCAGCCATGTCCCGGAAATGGGGGAATGGTTGACCAATCGTTCGACCATCTGGTATTGCCCCAGAGAATCCTCCATTGCGGCTTATTGCCAGGATTTTGGGTATTCCTGCCATTTTTTAGAGACCGAGATGGACGGGCCGAATGAAACCCTGTGGAACTGTGTGTAATTAAAAAAACGAAGGGAGTTTCGTAGAAATAACGATGAAAATCCCCTCGTTTTTTTTGATGCCTCTTTTAGAAATAGGTATAGTGGGGTATAATCGTACTGTATCTAAAAGAAAAAGAAGAGGAAAGATGATGCATCAGGAAATCAAAAAGAATATTGTACTTGGACTGTTCATTGCGGTGCTGGGGGCCATTATTGGTGGGGTGGTCTGGTTTTTACTCTGGGTCATGGATTTGGGGATTACGCTATTGTGGGAATGGATTCCCGGGACGATGGCACTACCGGCATGGTATTCCCTGGTTATTTGCGGTATTGGAGGGATTTTGGTGGGAATCCTCCAGTGGAAATGGGGACCATGCCCTGAGGAGCTTTCCCAGGTCATGGGGGAGATTAAGAAGGGCCATCGCATTCCCTATAATCGTTTGCCCATTATTGCTCTTTGTGCCTTGGTTCCTCTGATTTTTGGTGGGAGCCTGGGGCCTGAAGCGGGCTTGACCGGAGTGATTGCCGGGCTGTGCTATTGGCTTTCCGATAAATTCAGATCCACCTATTCTGAGGTGGAAGAGCTCACCCAAATGGGGATCGCCGCCACCCTTGGGGTAATTTTCAGGGCCCCTCTCTTTGGATTTGCCAACGAAATGGAGGATGGTGCCGGGGAACGGACCATTCCCAAGCGTTCAAAAATCCTGTTATACTTTGTGGCGATTTTGTCGGGATTTGGGGTTTATTCCATCCTGTCCCATGTGCTGGGGGGCGGTATGGGCCTGGGACATTTTGAGTCCATTACCATCACCGAAAGGGAGTGGATTGCCATGATTCCCCTGGGGCTTTTGGGGACCCTGTGCGGCATGCTGTACTATGGTTTTGGACGGGTGACGGAGTGGCTGACAGGTCCCTTAAAAAGTCGAAAAATTATTCTGGGCACCGTCGGTGGACTGGTTCTTGGTGGTGTGGGGATGGTTTTACCCTATACCATGTGGGCTGGGGAATCCCAAATGACGGTGTTGATGTCACAGTGGACGGCCTTTCCGGTGTGGATGCTCTTTGCCACGGGGCTGGCCAAGCTGTTTATGATCCATTTCTGCATCAGCTCGGGATGGCGGGGCGGAAATATCTTCCCGGTCATCTTTTCCGGGGTCTGTGTGGGATATGGGGTAGCGGCCCTGTTCCCGGGATTGGATGCAGTATTCTGTGTCGCAGTGGTCACCGCGGGACTGTGCGGGGCGGTGATGCGTAAGCCCTTTGCGGTGGTGATGCTGTTAATGATCTGCTTCCCGGTGGCAGCCATCGTTCCCATGTGCGTCGGGGCCTTTATTGCCGGAGCAATCCCCGTGCCCAAGGTGCTCGTGGCTGGTGAACCTGCTGGGACTAATGGTTGAAGTCTGATAGTAGGGAAACTTAAAATATGGGTGGTTTGTCCATTTGGTTTGTAGAAATGGGACGGCTGTTCGCAGATTGTATAACAGTCATGCTCCCGCTCGTCGTACAGGCTGCGCCTGTTCGCCTCAAGGTCGCAGTGCCTGGTATACAATCTACGGACAGCCTGGGTTTTGTGGGACAAACGGGAAACCGTTATTTGTAGCGGCGGTAATAGCAAAACGAAGGGGGGATGGACATATCTTTCACTCAAGTCTGTATCAGGGCGGACAGGCATGTGTTCGAAAGCGCGCAGCGGTTTCGGTAACACACCCTGTCCGAATCTGCAGGCAGACGGAGTGAAAGATATGTCCAGCACGCCGCACTGACTAAACGCTGACGCTACCGCCCAGCCTACTTGCTTTGTCTTGATTTTGAAGGAGATAAGATATGAAAGAAATTAAAATTTGCATTGGATCGGCCTGCCATGTTCGTGGTTCTTACGACGTTGTGGAGAAATTCAAGGAAATTGTGGCGGTCCGGGGCCTGGAGGATGAAATCGAGTTAGTGGGGTCCTTTTGCATGGACACCTGTAGTGATGGCGTTGCCGTCAAGTATGGGGATACCATTTATAATGTCAAGATCGATGAGGTTGAAGCCGTTTTGGACGAAATCATGGGGACGGACTGATGGGTGTTATTAATTTTAATAAGGCGAATTGTAAAAACTGCTACAAATGCATCCGATCCTGCCCGGTAAAGTCCATTCGGATTGTAGAGCATCAGGCCCAAATCGTAGAGGATTTGTGCATTGGGTGCGGTAATTGCTTTAAGGTCTGTCCCCAGAATGCCAAGCAGGTGGCCAGTGATGTGGACCAAATTAAGGAGTGGCTTACCGGCGGACCGGTGGTGGTCAGCCTGGCGCCAAGCTTTCCCGGGAGCTTTAACGTGGCAGAACCCCTGCGGGTGGTGGGTGCCTTGAAGGCACTGGGCTTTACCGCAGTGGAGGAAACAGCCATTGGTGCGGAGGCAGTTTCTAAGAATTATCGGGTGGATTACGACGGCTCCAAGCGCCACGTCATTACCACTTCCTGCCCGACGGTGGATATTATGGTAGAAAAATACTATCCTCAGCTGGTCCCCTATCTCAGCGGGGTGGTTTCACCGATGATGGCCCATGGCGCCCTGCTTAAGGAAAAATATCCCGATGCCCGGGTGGTTTTTGTAGGACCTTGCATCTCAAAAAAACTGGAGGTTCAGGAACAGTCACAGAACACTTGTATCGATGGGGTGATGACCTTTGACGAGTTGGATCTTTGGCTGACAGAGGCAGGTTACGATATCCGCCAAATGCCCGAGGTGCCCTTGGACTCCCAGGCCTGCAATGTGGCGCGTTTTTACCCCCTGGCTGGCGGCGTGGCAAAAAGTAGCGTGTCCGATGTGGCAGGTCCAAGACGGGTGATCAAAATTGATGGCCTGAAAAATTGCCGGGATTTCCTTGATAATATCGATCAATTGGAGGAATCCTATTGGATTGAAATGAATGCCTGTCTGGAGGGGTGCGTCAATGGACCAGGAAACACCCACAGCCCCCTGGTGCAGTACGAACGGATGGAGCGGGTCCGTCGCTATGTGGAGAATGTGGATCGCGATGCCTTTGATGCCGATGCTGTGGCTCAGGCACCCCAAAGGGAGTACACACCCCAACCCATGGATATTTTCTCCGGTATCCCAGAGGAAGCTATTGTGGAAATTCTTCATAAAACTGGGAAATATCAGTCCAGTGATGAGCTGAACTGTGGTACCTGTGGTTACGACAGCTGCCGGGAAAAGGCGGCGGCGGTCTATCGGGGAATGGCGGAAATCGATATGTGCCTGCCCTACATGCGGAACCGGAACGAGGCGGTGTCCAATCTGATTATTGCCACTACGCCCAATGCCATTGCCGTACTGGATCGGGATTATCGGATCCTGGAATTCAACTCGGCGGCTGAGCAAATTTTTGCTGTCTCTAAAAACGATGTTATGGGTCAGGATTTTACCCAGATTTTTGATTATAATCCCTTTACCAAGCTTAAAAATGTGGAAGGGAACACCTACAGTGGACGGGGATATTATTTCCAGGGGGGAATCCATTTCATGGAGATTTTAACCTACATCCCTGAGCAAGATATGTATATGGGTATTTTTGTGGATATTTCCCAGGAAATCAAGAAGGAAAATACCTTTAGACAGATGCAGGTGGAAACCCTGGAAATGGCCCAGAAGGTCATTGATAAGCAGATGCGGGTAGCTCACGAAATTGCCGGCCTTTTGGGGGAAACAACAGCGGAAACTAAGGTGACGCTGACGAAGCTTCAAAAAATTGTAACCACAGAGGCAGGTGAGGACTGATGCCCCTGTTTATGGATATTGCCCATGATCGGATCAATAAGTATAGCCAGGAGCTCTGCGGGGATAACGTGGAAATCCGGTTTAATGACGAGAGCGTCATCGTCGTGCTGGCAGATGGGCTGGGCAGTGGGGTAAAGGCTAATATCCTGGCCACCATGACCTCCACGATCACCGCGACGATGCTGGAAGAAAAAATGCCCCTTCCAGATGTACTGGAAACTTTGGAGGCCACTCTGCCGGTGTGCCAGGTGCGTAAGTTGGCTTACTCCACCTTTACCATTGTCCAGGTTTTTTGGCGTCGTCAGGAAATGTATATTGTTGAGTTTGATAACCCGCCAATCGTTTATGTCCGGGATGGGGAAATCATTGATTTGCCACGAAAAACCATGGATTTTCAGGGAAAAAAGGTTTTTGAAACCACCATGGATATTCAGGTTGGGGATACCATGGCTTTCTTTAGTGATGGCGTGATCTACGCCGGCGTTGGCGCCTTGATGAACTTTGGCTGGCAGTGGGAGGACGCCGCCGATTATTTCCTGGCCCGGACCTACGATGAGAACATGGTGACCTGCAAGGATATCTCCATGAAGATGATTGAGACCTGTGATGAGCTCTATGCCCATAAGCCCGGGGATGATACCACGGTGGTGGTGATGCGGGCAGAAGAGCATCAATACGTCACCCTCTTTTCCGGACCGCCACTGGATCGGACCAAGGATTATCTCATCAAGGATATCTTTGATGAAGCCAAGGGAAAAAAAGTGGTTTGCGGCGGAACCGCCAGTAACATCCTTTCCCGGGAATACGGAGAGGAGATTGACATCGATTTGTCCACCATGTCCCGGTCCGTTCCTCCGGTGGGTCATATGAAGTCCATTGACCTGGTAACCGAAGGCGTGATTACCATCCAGGAAACCGTTCGGATTATCCGGGAGTATATTGAAAAACGCCAGGGACATAAGGCCTTTAAAGGAAATGGCGGTGCGGATATTTTAGCGGATTTGCTGGTGAATCACTGCACCCATATTGATTTTGTCCTTGGGAATTCCATTAATCCAGCCCATCAAAATCCGGATTTCCCAGATGCCCTCAGCTCCAAGTGGCGCATTACCAAAGAGCTGATTGATTTGCTGGAATCCCTCAATAAATCCGTCAAGATTATTTATGTATAAAAGTCGTTAAAAAAGCGGATTGTGAAAACGCTCTTTATTGACAACATTTTCAAAAAAGGATACAATAGCTTAGTAACACTAATTTGAAAAATGGAAATCACATAATAGGAGGTGAAACCAATCATTACATTAATAATCTGCTCAATGATCGCAGTCGTCGTTGGACTTGGCATCGGATATGTCATCCGAAAAAATATTGCCGAAGGAAAAACGCGCAGTGCGGAAGAAGAAGCAAAACGCATCGTAAATGATGCGATTCGAGATGGTGAGGCTCAGAAAAAGGAATTGTTGTTCAATGCCAAAGAAGAAGCCATCACCCTGAAGGAATCCATCGAGAAGGATAATCGGGAGCGGCGGAATGAGCTCCAGAAAATGGAAAATCGGTTGGTCCAAAAAGAAGAAAACCTGGACCGTAAGAACCAAAATCTGGAACGTTCCATGGAGAAATTGGAAAAACGGAACAAGGAATTGGACCGTAAGCATGAAAAGCTGGACGGCATGCTGGATGAAAAACTCCAGGAGCTTCAGAAGATTTCTGGACTCACTGCAGAAGAAGCCAAGGAAATGGTTTTGGAAGAGGTGGAAAAGGAAACCCGAACAGAAGCCGCTATGATGGTGCGCCAGATTGAAACGGAAGCTAAGGCCGGGGCGGATAAAAAAGCCCGGGAATTAGTGGCTCAGTCCATTCAACGCTGTGCCGCAGACCATGTGGCAGAAAACACCATCAGCGTAGTGAATCTGCCCAATGATGAAATGAAGGGACGGATTATCGGTCGGGAAGGGCGAAACATTCGGACCCTGGAAACCCTGACGGGCATCGATCTGATTATTGACGATACCCCGGAAGCCGTTATCTTATCGGGTTTCGACCCAATCCGCCGGGAAATTGCCCGGATGTCTTTGGAAAAGCTCATCATTGATGGGCGAATCCATCCGGCAAGGATTGAAGAAATCGTTAACAAGAGCCAGAAGGAAATGGAAGTACAGATTAAGGAAGTGGGCGAGCAAGCTTGCTTTGATACCGGGATTCACAATGTCCATCCGGAAATTGTGAAGCTGTTAGGGCGACTGAAATACCGGACCAGCTATGGCCAGAATGTGCTCAAACACTCCATTGAGGTAGCCCATTTGGCGGGCCTCATGGCGGCAGAGTTGGAAGCTAATGTAAAAATTGCCAAACGTGCCGGACTCCTCCACGATATTGGGAAAGCCATCGACCACGAAGTCGAAGGGAACCATGTGGAAATCGGTGTAAATGTGCTGAAGAAGCATAAGGAAAACAAGAATGTCATCCATGCGGTGGAAGCCCACCACGGGGATGTGGAAGCAACTACCATTGAAGCCGTACTGGTCCAGGCAGCGGATGCCATTTCGGCGGCTCGTCCTGGTGCCCGCAGAGAGACCTTAGTCTCCTACGTCCAACGTCTGGAAGAGCTTGAAAAAATTGCCAACTCCTTCGATGGGGTGGAAAAATCCTTTGCCATCCAGGCTGGCCGTGAGGTTCGTATCATGGTGAAACCTGATGCCGTCGATGACGATGGCATGTTGATGCTCTCCAAGGATGTCGCCAAAAAAATCGAAGCGGAAATGGAATACCCCGGAAATATCAAAGTCAATTTGATCCGGGAAACGCGGGCTGTAGAGTACGCTAAGTGACGCCGAATCCGATTCCGTGAAACGGAATCGGGAGCAGGCCGGTCTACGAGCGTAAGCGAGTGGCCTGCGGTAATGAGGCAAGGAAAGTATAGATTTCAAAAAAAGAAGGAAGGGGAAGCCCCTTCCTTTTTTAATAACAAGGAGTCATCATGAAAATACTAATGATCGGGGATGTCTTCAGCCGGCCGGGCCGAAGCGTCCTTAAAGAGCATCTGAGGGAGATTATCACAGCCCATCAGGTGGATTTTACCGTTATCAATGGGGAAAATGCTTCGGGAGGAAACGGCATGACCGAAAAAAATGCGGCGGAGCTGCTGGCCCTTCCCGTGGATGCCATCACCATGGGAAACCACGTGTGGAACCAGAAGGAAACCGTCCATTATATCGACGCCTATCCCCAAATCGTCCGTCCGGCCAACTACCCCGAGCCCTGTCCGGGACAAGGTTTCGCCATCTTTCACCATGGGGCAGTCCGCATTGGCATCCTCAACCTCTCCGGTCAAATTTTTATGCCGGAAATGGGGTGCTGTCCCTTTGCTACCTTTGATAAAATTTACGAGGCCAATCGGGAAGCAGTGGACATTCTCTTAGTGGATTTCCACGCCGAAGCCACCTCTGAAAAAATAGCTTTTGGGTATTACCTGGACGGTAAGGCTTCGGTGGTGGTGGGAACCCATACCCACGTCCAAACCGCCGATGCCCGGGTCCTCCCTGGGGGAACCGCCTATATTACCGATCTGGGGATGACCGGGGCATTAAATGGGGTCATTGGAGTGGAGAAGGATATTATCATCGGCAATATGCGAACTAAGCGCCCGGAACGCTTCGTGGCGGAAAAGGACCATCCCTGGCAGATTAATGGTATCCTGGCCGATGTGGATGAAGGGACAGGACGAGCCCGGAGCGTTGAGCGGATTTACGTGGTTTACGGAGAGTAGCATGAAATTATCACAAAAATTAGAAACCTGTATCCCTTCCCTGACCCTGAAGCTGGCAGAGCAGGCAGCGGTCTTTACAGCGGCTGGAGAATCGGTGGTGCGCTTTGGTACCGGGGAGCCGGATTTCATCACTCCGGACTATATTTGCTCCGGGGCCAAGGCGGCCATCGATGCCGGATACACCAAATACGATGCCGTGGCCGGGGTGTATGCCTTGCGCCAGGCCATTGCAGAAAAGCTTCGTGTTGAAAATGGGCTGGAATATACCCCGGATGACATTATCGTGGGGAGCGGGGCTAAGGTAAGCCTATCCGTGGGCCTCCAGGCCATGCTGGACCCTGGGGATGAAGTCATTATCCCCAGACCCTATTGGGTCAGTTATACGGAAATGGTTAAGCTGGCTGGGGGTGTTCCGGTGGTGGTGGACACCGATCCCGGGGCTGATTTTAAAATGACGCCGGAGCAGTTAAAGGCTGCGATTACAGATAAAACAACGGCCCTTATGCTCAATACCCCCTTAAATCCCACTGGGGTGTTTTATACCGAGGGGGAACTTGCAGAGCTGGCCAAGGTCATTGTAGAGGCGGATATCTGGGTGATTTCCGATGAAATTTACGAGGCCTTCGTCTACGATGAAGCTAAGGTGGTGAGCATCGCTTCCCTGGGAGAGGCGATCAAGGCCCATACCCTAGTGGTTAATGGTTTTTCCAAAACCTTTGCCATGACCGGTTGGCGTCTGGGCTATGCCGCGGGGCCCCGGACTCTGATCGAGGGGATGAAGAAAATCCAGGGTCATCTCATTTCTCATCCCTCTACCATCACCCAGTACGCAGGGATCACAGCCCTTACCGAAAAGGGGGATAAGGTATCAGAAATTGTTGCTGTTTTTGATGTGCGCCGTCGAGCGATGATGGCGAGAATGAACGCCATCCCGGAATTTCGCTATATTTACCCCCTGAGCACCTTCTACATTTTTGTGGACATCTCTGCCATAATCGGGGATAATAAATACAAAATAGCCTCGGCTTACGATTTTGCGGCACAGCTATTAGAGAATGAAAAGGTCGTGACCATTCCCGGAGAAGCCTTTGGTGTGGAGAACTACATACGGTTTTCCTTTGCCACCAGCCTTGAAGAGATCCAGGAAGGCTTCGACCGGATTGAACACTTTTTAGAAGGACGAAGATAGGAGATACGATGAAAGAGTATTACGAAAGCCCCCTTATTGAACGGTATGCCTCCAAGGAAATCAGTCGGATTTTTTCCGCAGATAATAAATTTTCCACCTGGCGCAAGCTCTGGGTCGCCCTGGCAGAAGCGGAACAAGAACTGGGGTTACCCATTACCGATGCACAGATCGAAGAGCTTCGGGCTAAGATTTACGATATTGACTATGATATGGCGGCCAAGGAAGAAAAAATCCTTCGCCATGATGTCATGGCCCATGTCCATACCTACGGTGCCCAATGCCCGGGGGCCAAGGGAATCATCCACCTGGGGGCCACCAGCGCCTATGTGGGGGATAATACGGACATTATTACTTATACCGAAGGACTGATTCATGTGAAGGGGATTCTGGTCAACCTCATTGCCAAGCTGACAGATTTTGCCATGGAATACAAGGATCTGCCCACCCTGGGCTTTACCCACTTCCAGCCTGCCCAGCTGACAACTGTTGGGAAACGGGCGACGCTATGGATTCAGGACTTGCTCATGGATTACGAAGACCTGTGCCACCTGATTGGTAGTGTGCGTCTTCGTGGGGCCAAGGGAACCACTGGCACCCAGGCCAGCTTTATGGATCTCTTCGAAAACGACCAGGCCAAGGTAAAGCAGATTGATGCCTTAGTGGCCAAGAAGATGGGCTACAAAAAAACCTACGCTGTTACAGGGCAAACCTATCCCCGTAAATTTGACGCCCAGGTGCTGGCTGTGCTGTCTGGCATCGCCCAGAGCTTGAGCAAATTTGCCACAGATATTCGGCTTCTTCAGCACTTAAAGGAAGTGGAAGAGCCCTTTGAAAAGACACAAATTGGTTCCTCGGCCATGGCCTACAAGCGGAACCCCATGCGCTCAGAACGCATCTGCTCCCTGGCCCGCTATGTCATCGTGGATTCCCTCAATCCTGCCATCACCCAGGCCACCCAATGGTTTGAACGGACCCTGGATGATTCCGCCAACAAGCGCATCGCGGTACCAGAAGCCTTCCTGGCCGTGGATGCCATTATCGGAATCGCCAATAATGTGGCAGGTGGCCTGGTGGTCTATCCCAAGGTTATCCGCCAGCATATCTTAAACGAGCTGCCCTTTATGGCCACTGAAAACATTATCATGGAAGGGGTGAAGCGCGGTGGAGACCGTCAGGACCTCCATGAAAAAATTCGGGTCCTCTCCATGGAAGCCGGGGCCACCGTCAAGGTGGAAGGTAAGCCCAATGACCTTATGGAACGCATCGTCGCTGACGGCACCTTTGGGATCACTGAGACAGATGTCGCCGCCATTTTGGATCCCAGCCTCTATATCGGCCGGGCACCCCAACAGGTGGAAGATTTCATCGAAGAGGAAGTCACTCCAATTTTAAAAGACAATGCTGACCTTATCGATAAATCCGAAGTGGATTTAAAGGTTTAAGCCCATAGAATCTGAGCACCCCAGAAGTGAAACCCACGCATCTGGGGTGTTTTTATATAGGACGATTCTAATTTGTGATTTTATTGGTAAGTGGGAGAAGGGTGCAGTATAATGAAAGAAAGCATAAAAAGGAGGTAATGAAAAGCAACATGGTAAAACAGATTTATTTGAAAAATGCCATGATCCTGACCATGAATGATCAAAATCAGGTTTATGAGCGGGGGGATATCCTGATTAACGGAGACCGTATTCAGGCGGTGGGCAAGGTGGATCCTGCCACGATAACTATGGGGGCGGAGGTCTTTGATCTCCAGGGGAAATATGTCCTTCCAGGGCTGGTGAATACCCATGTCCATACCTCCCAGCAGATTAGCCGGGGCGTCGGGGATGATGTGGATTTTATGACCTGGCTGCATAAGCGCATGTGGCCCTTTGAAAGCAATATGACCGAGGAGGACTCCTACGTCTCCACCCTGATGTGCTGCCTGGAGCAAATCCGCTGTGGGGTGACCAGCTTTGCAGAGCCTGGGGGGCAATTTGTCTCTGGGATGGCCAGGGCGGTGGCCCAGTCCGGGCTCCGGGCCAAGCTGGCGAAATCCGTTATGGACTGTGGCGAGGGTCTTCCGGAAATTTGGCAACGGACTGCCGACGAAGAGCTGGAGCAGCAGGTTGAGGATTTGAAAAAATACCACAACACCGCCGATGGTCGGGTTCAGGTATGGTTTGGCCTACGGACCATCTTTAATAACACCGACGACCTCATCGTCCGAACCAAGGAGCTGGCGGATCACTACGGTGTTGGGGTTCATATGCACGTTGCGGAGGCGAAATCCGAAATCGAATATACCCAGGCCGTCTATGGGGAACCCACGGTAACCCATCTTAAAAAGCTGGGGGTGCTGGATAAAAACCTGCTGGCGGTCCACACCGTGTGGCTAACCAATGAAGAAATCGATTGGTTCAAAGCCTATGACGTAAAAGTTTCCCACAACCCCGCCTCGGCCATGCGGGTTTTAGGCTTTGCCAAGATTCCCCAAATGCTTACTAAAGGGGTCTGTGTCTCCATCGGAACCGATGGCGCCTCCTCTAGTAATCGGATGGACATGGTGGATGAAATGTGGCTGACATCTTTAATTCATAAAGGCTGGCGGCTGGATTCCACGGTGGTGCCCTCGGAGGATATCCTTCAGATGGCCACTAAAAATGGGGCACGGGCTCTGTTGGATGATGACCTTTACGGCAGTATTGAAGTGGGAAAAAAGGCCGACCTCATCATTGTTAATCCCCATGGACCTTCCATGATGCCCGTGAATGATCCCGTTGCCGCTCTGGTAACGGCCATGCATTCCAGTAATATTGAAAGTACCATGTGTGATGGGCGGTGGCTGATGAAGGATCGGGTTATCCTGACCCTGGATGAAGAAGCCATCCTGAAGGAGGCCCAGGAGCGGGCGGAAGCCATTTATGCTCGGGCCGGAATCGTATTGCCGGATCGCTATCCCGTTGTAAGATAGCTGATTATCGTATTGAGTATTAGGAGGTAGAAATTGAACACACAATTGTTGGCAGTAGCAGGGGGACAAGCACCTGCAGATATCGTTGTAAAAAATGGCAAATTGGTCAATGTGTATTCCCATGAAATTTATGATGGCGGTGTCGCCATCAGTGGCGATACCATTGCTGCCGTGGGTGATGTTGATTATTGCATCGGTGAAGGGACTGTGGTTATCGATGCCGGGGGACAGTATATTACTCCAGGTTTCATCGATGGGCATATCCATCCGGAAAGCACCAGCCTGGCCATTCGTTCCTTTGCGGAACTGGTATTAAAACACGGGACTACCGTGGTGATGACAGACCTCCACGAAATTGGCGTTGTCGCGGGAATCGAGGGTATTGAGGCTGTTTTGGATGAAGCAGCAGAAACCGCCCTTAAACTCTATTTTGTGGTGCCTTCCCACGTCCCCTTTTCACCCAATCTGGAAACCAGTGGGGGACGATTCGATTACGATATCATTAAAAAGGCCCTGGAACGTAAGGATGCCGTCGGTCTCTCAGAAATCGTCGGACCCTACGTATTGGCCGGTTTCCCGGACCTCTTAGCATCCATGGATATGGCGAAGGGACTGCCTGGAAAAACCTGCCAGGGCCATTTACCGGATATGAAGGGGCCCGCTATGAATGCTTGCCTGGCGGCAGGGGTAACCACGGACCACGAAGCCCTGGGGGCCGAGGATGCCCTCCTTCGTCTGAGAAACGGTTGCCATCTGATGATTCGTGAAGGCTCTGCTGCCCGGGGCCTGAAGGACTGCATCACGCCAATTTTAGAGTTGGGATTGGATACCTCCCGGGTGAGCATCGTCACCGATGATCTCCACACAGTAGATGCTGTGGAACGGGGCCATTTGGACGATGCCGTACGGGTCGCTCTGGATGCAGGGGTGGATTTTGCAACGGCCATCACCATGGTCTCCCTCAATGCCGCCCGGGCCTTCCATTTGGATGATGAAATTGGTGGTTTAGCCCCTGGACGTCGGGCCGATGTGAACATCACCACAGGACCCGAGAATTTCAAGGTCCTCAGCGTCATTGCCGGGGGAACACCGATTTTAGATCAGGGGAAAATGCTCATCCATTATCCTGTGGCTGACCATCAGCCGTGTCTGTTAAATACGACGACTCTGAAACACCCCATTACCCCGGATAGCTTTAAAATGAAAGCGCCAGAGGGGGCAAAAAAGGTGAAGGTTCAAGTAATGGATACCCTGCCATGGATTCCCATTACCGAAGGTCGGGAAGTGGTGCTGGATGTGGTGGATGGCGCCATCACCTGTGATGTAGCCCAGGATGTATTATATATTGCCCAGGTTGAACGTTATGGCAAAAATGGCAATGTGGGGAAGGCCTTTATGGGTGGTTTCCATATGCAGGCAGGTGCCATTGCTTCATCAGTGGGCCATGATAATCACAATGTCATTGTTCTGGGGACTAATTTCGAGGATATGTCCGTGGCTGTCAACCACCTCATTGATATCGGTGGGGGACAATGTGTCGTGGTAGATGGCCAGGTGGTGGCCGAGGTGGCTTATCCCATTTGTGGGCTTCTGTCCGATCTTTCTGGGGAAGCACTGGCAGCAGAAAAGAAAAAACTCAATGCTGCCATTCACGATTTGGGATGTCCCATTGCCATTCCCTTTATGTTTTTATCCTTCATTTGCTTGGCAGCACTGCCAACCTATGCCATTACCGATATGGGCTTTATCAATGTCCTCACCCAGGAAGTCATTAATCCTATTTTAGAGGTTGTCGAATAATCGTTGGAATGCAAAAAGGCACTGCCGACCATGCAGTGCCTTTTTATAGGGGTGTAGAAAATTGATGGATGGCATCACCTGCTCGTTTTCTTCATAATAACCATCCTTTCCGGGACCATGGAATTTTTCTGTGATGGTACCTGTTGCTTTTAAATTATAGAAGGGGATTCTTAATGAAAAGGGGAAAGGTATGGTTGAGTGAAAAATTTTAAGAAAGTATCAATAAAAAAATAAAAAAGTACTTGCTTTTTTTATATCACTCGTCTATACTATATAAGTACCGCAAATGAGCGGTCAATAAATGGGCCATTAGCTCAGTTGGCTAGAGCACCTGACTCTTAATCAGGGTGTCCAGGGTTCGAGTCCCTGATGGCCCACCATTTAGAAAATCGTGTCAAACCAAAAGGTTTGGCATTTTTTATTTGTAATAATTATGATATACTGTGTTTACAGGCGTACTGCCTGGCCTACTGGTTGCGGTAGCGGATAAGTCCCCCTAGACAGGAGGACGCCTATGATTCGGTTTATAATCGGCTATTTTAGTTGCTGTGGTTTGCTTTTGTGGTGGCTTCATGCCGCGACAAAGCTGACCAGGGCAGAAGAAAAAGCGTATCGAGAATACTTCGAAAATAGAGAAAACCGCTAGTCCCTGATAAGATTTAGCGGTTTTCAAAAACAGTTAAATTCCGGGGCACCGCAGCCGTAGCCAGTAGTGCGCCTGTCTTTATATTTATTATAGCATTTTAGGGATGCTTGTCAATATGGGTTTACAATCCCTGACCGTGCTTCACCACTTTATCTGCGCTCTGAAAGCTGTCTGGGCAGCTCTTCTAAAAAATGAACGAAGCGTGACTAAGTCCTTTGACGACCATGCTATCCTAAGTTCATCGAATAAATTAGGAGAGTGAAGAACACAATGGTCGTTGTATTTTATGGTATTGCACTTTTTTCCTGTCTTATCGGAACCATCTGCGGTATGGGAGGCGGGGTTATTATTAAGCCGGTATTGGATGCTTCCCAGCTTATGCCTGTGGCCACGGTCAATTTTCTGTCAGGGGTAACCGTGGTGGGGATGACTCTGTGGAGTGTGGGGCGGACTCTGATAAAAGGAGAATCTATCATTGATTTAAGGATAGGGACACTGCTGGCTTTGAGTGCTGCCATTGGGGGATTGGCAGGAAAGCAGCTTTATCGGATGGTCGCCACTTTCTTTGAAGATCCTAATACGGCTGGTGGTATCCAGGGGGTGTTACTTTTTCTTGCAACGGGAGCAACCTTGATTTATACTCTTCGTCGGGCGAAAATCCCCCCTAAGCAGATTAAGTCCAGGGGGATAACCCTTATGATCGGCTTTGTGTTAGGGGTGTTTGGAGCGTTTCTGGGTATTGGCGGTGGCCCCTTTAATGTGGCGGTATTATGCTATTTTTTTTCAATGGCGACAAAGACGGCGACCCAGAATAGCTTGTACATTATTTTGTTCAGCCAGGCGGCAAGCACGGGGTATTCATTGATTCGGGGAAGTGTGACAGATTTTTATATTCCCATTCTCCTGGGAATGGTGACCTTTGGGATTCTGGGGAGTGAACTGGGACGGCGCCTCAATGGGCGGCTGACCACCCGCCAGGCGGATTGGATGCTTGTGGGAGCGATGGTGCTCATTATGGGACTCAGTGGAGGGAATGCGGTGGCGTATCTTTTGTGAGGGAACTGAAATATTGACAGGTATAAACTAGCTGAGTTCCATTAAATTATTGTCATCACCTGAACTTTTTGTGCAAATGCGTTATAATATCATCAAATCTAAACATTAAATCGTTGTAAAAATGAATCACTGTGAAATCATAGAGAAAATCGAGGAGGACAGCATGAGCAAAATGGATGAGGTTCGCTTTTTCCAGGTGAAACCCGCAATCTTTTACGGCATTGGTGCCATTGAAGAAATTGGCAATCATGATTTTAAACAGGTTTGTATTGTAACAGATGAAGGAATGGTCAAGTTTGGCCTGCTTAAAATGCTGACGGATGTGTTGGATGCCCACGGGATTAAATATCATGTTTTCGATGAAGTTGAGCCGGACCCCTCCACGGAAATCGTCGAGAAGGGCTTGACCCATATCCTCATGGAAAAGCCGGATGCTTTAATCGCGCTGGGTGGTGGCTCTGCCATCGACTCTGCGAAAGCGATTATTTACTATTGCTATAATTTCAAGAAAATCTTTTTTGAAGAAGATTATATTAAGAAGCCCTACTTTATTGCCATGCCGACCACCGCAGGGACGGGCTCTGAAGTGACTGAGTACGCGGTTATTACGGATAAAAAGAACAATACCAAGATTCCGTTGACGGATATTTTGATGATGCCGGATGCAGCCATCTTAGAACCTAAACTCATTGAAAGTGTTCCGGCCGGGGCCACGGCAGCTACGGGGATGGATGTCCTGACCCATGCCATTGAGTCCTATGTTTCTACGGATAATAATCCTTTCTCCCGGTGCTATTCCGCCAAGGCCGCAGAGCTTGTCTTTAAGAGCCTCTATGAATGCTATACCAACGGTGGTAATCTGGAAGCCAAGGCGAGTATGCAAATTGCCTCCTGTATGGCAGGGATTGCCTTCAATAGTGGTGGTCTGGGAATTACCCACAGTATTGCCCATGCCATTGGTGCCCAGTGGCACATGCCCCACGGTCTGGCTAACGCCATTACTATGCCTTATGTGGTTGCTTTTAATGGTGGGGATCAACGGGCAGAATATCTGTACACCCGGCTTCTCCACGCCATGGGGATGCATCGTGATGCGGGGACTACGGCTGCGGCTACGCTGGTACGTATGATCTTCAAGCTTTCCATTGATATGAGTATTCCCCTGACCCTTCGGGATAAGGGTGTAGAGGAATCGGATTTCTTAGCCAATCGAGACATCATTATCGATAAAGCCATGAAGGATGTATGTACAGTGACCAATCCGGTTAAGCCCACCCGGGAAGAAATGGGTTCGGTTCTCGATATGGTTTACTATGGCTGCCCCAAGGCAGAATAATTTAACGGTTAAAAAGCACCCGTCGATGCGGGTGTTTTTTTATGAAGGGGAAGGAAGGAGAACCCATGGATCTCACACAATATTTGGAGCGGTATGCCATCACCCTGAATGCCCAGCAGCGGGAGGCCATGGCGCGAATCCAGGGGGCGACCTTGCTTCTGGCGGTGCCAGGAAGTGGAAAGACGACGGTCATCATCTGTCGGCTGGGGTATATGATTCGGGAACTGGGGATTTCTGAGGATCAGATCCTCACTCTGACTTTTTCCCGGGCCGGGGCAAGGGATCTGGGACGACGTTACCGGAGTATTCTGGGGGGTGAAGGGGCGGCACCGCGGTTCTCAACGATCCATAGTTTTGCCCTCTCCGTCATCCGGACCTATGAAAGACAGACCGGTCGCCGGGCTTTTGATGTGCTCCAGGATGTGGGGGCGGTTATTCGGGAGCTCTTTCGGCAGGTGTTTCAAAGCTATCCCTCGGATAACGATATTGCGGACATCCTTGCGGCGATTACCTATACCAAGAATCTGATGTTAAATGAGGCGGAAATCGCTGCTTTTAAGGTGGGGGATTTGGATTTTCCCCGGATATACACTGCCTATGAGCAGTACAAGCGAAGGGCTCATTTGATGGACTTTGATGATATGCTGCGTTATGCCTGGCTGCTCCTTAAAAAATACCCTGCTCTTCTGGCCCATTTTACAGAGCGCTATCGCTACATCAATGTGGACGAGGCCCAGGATACCTCCAAAATCCAGTTTGAGCTGATCCATCTCCTGGTGGCCCGGTGGGGCAACCTGTTTATGGTGGGGGATGAGGATCAGAGTATTTACGGTTTTCGAGGCGCCTATCCCAAGGGATTATTGGATTTTGAGACCCATTATCCCCAGGGAAAGGTAATGCTTATGGAGACGAACTATCGAAGTACCGGAGCCCTGGTGGCATCAGCTAACCGCTTCATTACCCTCAACCAGGAGCGATACCCCAAAAAGATGACCACCCCCAATGCCCTGGGAGTCCCTGCGGTTCAGGAATATGTTAAAACCCTGGAGGATCAGTATCTTTTCCTGTTGAATTCGGTTCAAAAGGAAGGAAAGGAAACGGCGGTGTTGTATCGGAACAATGAATCCGCCATCCCCCTGGTGGATTTGTTCGAACGCCAGGGGATACCCTATCGTCTAAAGGAGCATAATCCGCTGTTTTTCAGCCATTTTGTGGTTCGGGATATCTTGGACTTCCTGGCTTTGGCCGAAGACCCCGGGGATGGGGAGCTCTTTGAAAAGAGTTACTATAAAATGAATTGCAGTATCTCAAAGGAGAACATGATGCAGGCCCTCAGACGGAAAAAGCCTGGGGAGACGGCATTCCACGCCCTGTACACCATACCAGGGATTCCTGAGTGGCTGGTGGAGCGGGTTCAGGACCAGGAGGCGGGGTTTCAGCGGCTGAAGACCCTGCCCATGACCCGAGTAGTGGATTATATTGAGCACCAGCTGGGCTACGGGGAGTACCTGGCGTATCGGGTAGAAACGGGGTGTCGGGAGGAGCAGCTCACCCAGAAAATGGAGATCCTAAAGACTCTTTCTAAGCGGGAGGATACCCGGGACGGCTTTCGGAGGCGTCTGGAGGATTTGGCTGCAATCCTCAGGGGAGAGACGGAGTCTAAAGGCAGAGGCGTGCTGCTGTCTACCATTCATTCCAGTAAGGGACTGGAATTCGAGAAGGTCTTCATCATTGATGCCGTGGATGGCGAGTTCCCCAGTCGGGCGGCCTTGGAGCCCACCGAGGAGGGGGAACGTCTGATGAATGAAGAAATTCGCTTGTTTTATGTGGGGGTGACTCGGGCAAAGGGAGAATTGGAGTTTATTTCCGTTGGGCATAAGGGACGATACAACCCCGCCCGCCCAGTATCCCGTTTTGTCGAACATTATTTAGGCCGGCGGCCGGTGGCGAAGGTGGCGGAAAAATCCATCACAGGGGACAAAGCGCCGGTCAAAAGGGGCTTGGGCATGGGGACTGCCAATATCCGGCCGGAGGTGATGCCTAAGGCTGCGGTCCCTGCCAACTGGGGAGTTGGAACCGTCATTACCCATGGGGGATTTGGTCCTGGGGAGATTATTGCTCTGGAGGGGGAGACGGCGACGGTGCGTTTTGAGACAGCCGGGGCGAAGAAGCTGAACCTGGCCATTTGTCTGAGTAAGGGAATCATTGAATGAAAATATTGCAAAAAACAAAAAATTACCGTATAATAAAACCATGGAGGTGGATGGGATGATCGATATGCACAATCACGTTTTATACGGGGTGGATGATGGGGCGGAGTGCCTTGAGGACAGTCTGGCCATGTTGGCGGAGGCAGCCCGGGTAGGCTATACCGGCGTGGTGTTAACCCCCCATTATATGGTGTATCAGGATTACACCGCCACGGTTCGGGAGAACCAGGTACGCCTGGCCCATTTAGAGCGGGCCCTGGATGAGGCGGGTATTCCCATTACCCTTTACCTGGGCAGTGAGCTTTTTTACGACTACGAGCTGGTTGGCCGAATTGGCACCGGTGCCTTTAAAACCCTGGGGGATAGTCCCTATTATCTGGTGGAAACCGGACGGCAGGGAGGGACTGCCCTGGGGATTCAGAATTTCATGGGGAAGCTAAGGGCGTCCGGGAGGAAAACCATCCTGGCCCACCCTGAGCGTTATGATTTCGTCCAGGAGGACCCCAATGTGCTTTTGGAATTCATGGCGGCAGGGACCCTGATTCAGTCCAATTACCTAAGCCTCATCGGCTACTACGGAGGTGCTACTCAGAGGACTCTGGAGGTAATGCTACGCCATGATATGGTCCAGCTGTTAGGCAGCGATGCCCACCAAGCCGAGGGCTATACCCTTTACCCCGAAGCGGCGGATGCCGGCATGACCCTGGTGGGGAAAGAGAAATGGCAGGACTTAGTGTGCATTAACCCAGAGAAAGTCATCCTGGGAACGGGCACTGTCACCACAAGCCCTTCTTTTTACAAAGCACCAGCCACAAAAAGTGTTGTTGGCCGGTTCACACTTTAATCGAAACGAAGACGTTCACTCCAGAGGAGAAGAGCGTCTTGTTTTTTTTAATCCTCACACGATGCCACCAGAAGCGAAGCGGAACGAATGTTTACTTCTTCCCCCAGATTAAAAGAAAGAAGGCGTACCCATGACCGATTATCTCCTACTCATTGCAGTAGCGATTCTATGCTGTTTGGCCCTGTACAAGCTATCTGACCGGATGGGGATTCCGGTGCTGCTGGCTTTTATCTTCCTGGGGATGGCCTTTGGAACTGATGGAATTTTGCGGATTGATTTTGACAATTATGCCCTGACGGAGCAGGTGTGCTCTGTGGCGTTGATCTTCATTATCTTTTACGGCGGATTCGGGACCCGGCTGGCGGAGGCTCGGTCCATTGTGGGGCAAGCTACCCTTCTTTCCACCCTTGGGGTGGTGGTCACAGCAGGGCTGACAGCCTGGTTTTGCCATGGCGTCCTGGGCTTTTCCTGGGGTGAGGGATGGCTGGCTGGGGCAGTGCTTTCGGCAACAGATGCGGCTTCCGTCTTTTCCATTTTACGGATGAAGCGCCTCAACCTCAAATATCATACGGCATCGCTCTTGGAAGTGGAAAGTGGGAGCAATGACCCCATTGCCTACATGCTGACCGTGTCTTGCATCGGGGTGATTTTGGGAACCGGGGGGACCACCCAGATCCTTGGGTTATTGGCGTCCCAATTATGTATCGGGGGTTTGGCTGGATTCCTCTTTGCCCGTGGTGCCGGATGGTTATTAAAGCGGGTGCACCTGCCGTCGGGATTTACCATGGCCCTGGTGGTAGCTATTACCATTCTGGCTTATGCCCTTCCAACTCGGTTTGGTGGCAATGGGTATCTCTCGGTTTACCTTTTGGGCATCGGCCTGGGCAATGTGGATTTTGTGGATAAGCGGGCTTTAGTCCATTTCTTTGATGGGGTCACAGATCTGATGCAGATGGCCGTGTTCTTTGCCTTGGGGCTTCTGGCCTTTCCATCCCGACTGCCAGAGGTTTTTATCCCGGCATTATGCATCGGCCTCTTCATTACCCTGGCGGCCAGACCGGCAATGGTCTTTGCCTTAATGGCCCCCTTCCGAGCACCACTGCGGCAGTGTATGTTGGTCTCCTGGGCGGGCCTCCGGGGGGCATCCTCCATGGTCTTTATGACCATGGCTATGCTGGCAGTGGACCCGGCTTCTGATTTGTTTCACATGGTCTTCCTCGTCGTGCTGGGGTCCATTTTGTTCCAGGGGACGCTTCTGCCCTGGATCGCCCGTCATCTGGATATGATCGATGCGAAGGAGGATGTCATGAAGACCTTCTCGGATTATAGTGAGACGACTCCAGTCAAATTTTTAGGCTCTATTCTCCGGGCAGATCATCCCTGGTGCGGCTGTACCCTGAATCACATCCAAATGCCCCCCTGTACCATTATCGCCCTTATTCAACGGGGGCCGGAGTTTATCATTCCCACCGGGAGTACGATTCTAAAGGTCGATGACCGCATTATCCTTTGTGCGAAAACAACAGAGGATCTTGAAGGTGTCCGTTTTGAAGAAAGGAAGCTGGAGCCTGGGGATAAGATGGTGGGCAAACCCCTGTCCGAGCTGTCCATGGAGAAGCGGCGTCTGGTTATTATGGTCCAGCGGGAGGATCGGATCATCATTCCCAAGGGGAGCACGGTATTAGCGGCAGGGGATATCCTTGTTATAACGCTTTTGGACCAGGATACCCTTTTGGAATAGAGGAACTGAAAATATCCATCAATTCTCAAGACTTTCCTTGCCAAGGAATCTTTATCTGTGTTATGATAGCCGTCGGCTATTATCATCGGGAAGGATGACAAGAAATGAAGGCAAGTAATGATTTGGGGCGGGACCCCATTATTGGTTTGGTGGCACGCCTGGCGATTCCGGCAATGGTGGCCCAGATGGTGAATGTGCTTTACAGTATCATCGATCGGATGTTCATTGGAAATATTCCGGAGATTGGGGGAATGGCCCTGGCTGGGGTGGGCGTATGCGGCCCCATCGTTACCCTGTTGTCCTCCTTTGGGATTCTCATTGGCTTGGGAGGGTCGATTCTCATGGCCATGCGGATGGGCGCCAAGGAGACGGCAGAGGCTCGACGGCTATTGGCTAACAGCACCGTGATGCTGGCGGTGGTGTCCCTGCTGTTGACCGTTATTTTTTTGTGCTCAAAGGGTTTTTTGATTCGGAGCTTCGGAGCGAGTCCGTCAACTTTTGGCTATGCCGATACCTATTTGACGATCTACACCCTGGGGTCGTTTTTTGCGTTGATGGCGGTTGGCCTGAATTATTTTATTACCTGCCAGGGCTTTGCCTTGGTGGGGATGGTGACAGTGCTCATCGGGGCGGTGACCAATATTGTGCTGGATGCGGTTTTTATCATCGGATTGGGCTGGGGCGTGGCGGGGGCGGCCTGGGCGACGGTTATCGCACAAATGCTCTCCTGTCTCTTTGCCATAGGGGTTTTGCGCTCTAAGATGATGCCGGTCCGGATCACCTTTGGGGGTTACGATTTTCGGATTTGGCGGCAGATTGTTACCATTGGCCTGCCGACATTTTTCATCTGGGCTTCGGACAGCGTAATCCTTATTGTGATGAATGCCAGTCTCCAGCATTATGGTGGGGCCCAGGGGGATGTCTTTATTTCCGCAGTGACCATTGCCCAGAGCTATTTCTTTTTGATTACGGGTCCTTTGGGGGGCTTAACCAGCGGAACCCAGGCTGTTTTAAGCTATAATTATGGGGGACGGGCAGTGGGGCGGATTCGACAGGCGCTTAAAGTAATTTTGACCTTTGGTCTCATATTGACCACAGGGATGTTTTTTGTCACCCGGTGGGTGGCGCCCCTCTTTGCCCGGGCCTTTACCCCGGATGTGGAAATTCAGGGTCTGGCCATTTGGGCCATGGGTGTCTTTACCCTGGCGGTGATTCCCTTGACCTTCCAGTATGTGCTGGTGGATGGACTGACCGCTTTGGGGCGGGTATGGACGGCCTTTTCCCTGGCTTTTATCCGAAAAGGAACCTATGTTCTGTGTGTGGTGGCCCTGCCCATAACCTGGGGGGTCCGTTCAGCCTTCTACGCCGAGCCTATTTCGGATGTGGTATCCTGCTGCGTATCGACTGTCGTATTCCTGTTGATTTTCCCACGGCTTTGCCGCCGGATGACGAGCAGGGACCAGCGCTTCCTTTAAGGAAGCTTCAGACTGTCGACAAACCCAGGGAAGGGTGATGATAAAAATACGAGAACCCTGGCTGCCCCTGCGGGCTGGCGGTTTCGATTTTCATCAAATCAAGAAGGCTAACCGGCCTTAAACCCTATCAAAACCGAAGGTTTTGCGCACTGACGAATGAGAACTTTCCCTTTGTTCGTCAGCGCCTTGCGGTGCTATCCAAATCTTTGATTTGGGATATAGCACCCATGCAACGCTTGTCCAAGAGCCAAAGGCGATTGGCAACAAGCGACTGCTGGG